>JAJYUL010000003.1 GCA_021792555.1 Pseudomonadota bacterium | reverse complement strand
AAAAAATGGGGCGCGCCGGTGGTGTGCAACGATGGGGTGACGATCGCGAAGGAGATGGAGCTGGAGGATCCGGAGGAGAACCTCGGCGCGCAGATGCTGCGCCAGGCGGCGGAGAAGACCGGCGAGCTGGTCGGCGACGGCACCAGCACCGCGACGCTGCTCGCGCAGGCGATCTACGCCGACGGCGTGCGCAATGTCGCCGCCGGCGCGAGCGCCGTCGACCTGAAGCGGGGCCTGGATCTCGCGCTCGCCGCGGCCGTGCGCGCGCTGAAGGCCATGGCCAAGCCCGTCGAGAGCCGCAAGGAGCGCGTCCAGGTGGCGACCATCTCCGCGCACAACGATGCGGCCATCGGCGAACTGGTGGCCGACGCGATGGAGAAAGTCGGCGGCGACGGCGTGATCACCGTGGAGGAATCCAAGACCACCGAGACCGCCCTCGAGGTGCTCGAGGGGCTGCAGTTTGACCGCGGTTATCTCTCGCCGTATTTCGTGACCGATCCGACCAGCATGGAGTCGGTGCTCGAGGACGCCTACATCCTGATGTGCGACCGCAAGCTCGCCGTCCTGAAGGACGTGCTCACGCTGCTCGAGCAGGTGGCCAAGGCGGCCCGCCCCATCCTGTTCATCGCCGAGGAGATCGAGGGCGAGGCGCTCGCCACGCTCATCGTCAATCAGGTGCGCGGGGTACTCAGGAGCTGCGCGGTCAAGGCGCCCGGCTTCGGCGAGCGCCGCAAGGCGCTGCTGCAGGACATCGCCACGCTCACCGGTGGGGAGGTGGTCTCGGAGGAACTCGGCCTGAAGCTCGAGGACGTCGCGCTCGCTCAACTCGGCCGCGCGCGGCGCATCGTCATCGACAAGGACACCACCACGCTCATCGGCGGGGCGGGCGAGAGGCAGCGCATCGAGGCGCGCATCCGCATGCTGCGCAAGGAAATCGAGGATGCGACCAGCGACTACGACCGCGACAAGCTCAAGGAGCGCCTCGCCAAGCTCGCCGGCGGCGTGGCCGTGATCCGCGTCGGGGCACCGTCGGAATCGGAGATGAAATCGCGCAAGGAGGCGCTCGATGATGCGATCAGCTCGACCAAGGCGGCAGTCGCCGAGGGCATCGTGCCCGGCGGGGGACTCGCGCTGCTGCGGGTGAGCGCCGCGGTGCTCGCCGCGGAGTCCGGGTGCAGCGGCGATGAGCGCACCGGCGCGCAGATCCTGCGCCGCGCGCTCGAGGCGCCCACCCGTCAGATCGCGGAGAACTCCGCGGCCGACGGCGGCGTGGTGGTCGACCGGATGCTCAGCGGCACCGGCAACATCGGCTTCGATGCCGCCGCCAAGCGCTTCGTCGACCTGTTCGAGGCCGGCATCGTCGACCCGGTGAAGGTCGTGCGCACGGCGCTCGAGAACGCCGTCTCGGTGGCGAGCGTGCTGCTGCTGACCGAGGCGACGCTGACCGAGCGCCCCGAGAAGCCGGCCGAGCAGACTCCCGCGGCCGCTGAGCTCTGAGCTGCGCCGCGGCGCCGTTGCCGCCGCGCCGCCGGCTCGCGGATAATCGGCTCCGCGACCCCTACACGGAGTACCGCCCTTGCACCGCCACACCGTGAGCTTTCTGTTCGACCTCGACGGCACGCTGGTCGACAGCGTGTATCAGCATGTGCTCGCCTGGCAGCAGGCGTTGCACGCGGCGGGGATCGAGCTGTCGGTCTGGCGCATCCACCGGCGCATCGGCATGAGCGGCGGGCTGTTCACCGAAATGCTGCTGCGGGAAGTGTCGGCGCAGATCACCCCCGAGCTGCTCGAGGCGCTGCAGCGGCACCACGCCGAGGCGTATGCGCGGCTCGTCCCCTGGGTGCGCCCGCTGCCGGGCGCGAAGGAGCTGCTCGCCTATCTCACCGAGGCGAAGCTGCCGTGGGCGATCGCCACCAGCGGCCGGATGAACTCCGCGCGCTTCAACCTCGAGGCCCTCGGAGTCGATCCCGCCAGGGTCGCGGTCATCACCCGCGATGATGTGGCGCACGCCAAGCCGGACCCCGACCTGTTTCTCGCGGCGGCGGAGCGGCTCGGCGCGGACATCCGCTCCGCCGTGATCGTCGGCGACAGCATCTGGGACATGCTCGCCGCCCGCCGCGCGCAGGGTCTGGGCGTCGGGCTGCTCTCGGGAGGCTATGGCCAGGACGAGCTCGAGCGCTCGGGCGCAATCCGCGTCTACGAGGATCCGGCCGACATGCTGCGGCACATCGACGAGATCGGCGGGCGGGTCTGAGCGCGGGCTCGGGCTCCTACACCCGCTCGATGCGCGCCGCGAAACAGCCGGGCTTGGCGGAGTGCGCATGCACGCAGCGCGTGCGCACAACGAGTGGGTGCGCAACGCCCGGTCCGCATCATTCAGCACGCGAATCCCGATGAGTTGGCGGGCCTGGCGATCATCCCTCCGGCCCGCTTGATCCGTAGCGCGCCGCAGAGCCGCCATGCATCACAACGTCTCGGGCCTGGAGACGAACGAGGTTCTACGGCAAGGGGCGGGCGGTGCCGTCCTTTATCGCACCTGCTGAGTGCAGCCGGCTCCGATCCAGCGGAAATTCTAGCTCATCGCCGAGGCCGCCCTCCCCGAGCGCAGCGAGGGCTCGCTGAATCCGTTCGGCAAGCGGCTCAACCCGGCAATCGGTTCGCTCTTGAGCTTCTCCCAACGCCTCATCAGCAACTTGTACTCGGAACTGATTTGATCGAGCGCCTCAATGTCCGCCGCCGTAGGCGCTCTGTCGGCCCCCTGCATTCGCCGCATGAGCAGCTGCAAGGACAGCCCGACGGTGCCCAGCGTCGGTGGTCCGTGATGGAAAAACAGAGCATACGGGGAAGTCACCTCGGGACCCGAGAGCGCCTCCAGCTGTTTCCGATAGACCAGCAGTTTCGCCGCAGGTTTGCGCGCGGCAATCCGCTTCTCCAGATTGCGCATCCGTGCAAGCGCAGCGTTTGCCGCAATCGCCTCGCGGTATGCCTGCATCGAGGCATTGAATTGCTGCTGAAGTGCCGCCAGCGGTGTATGCACCCGTGGGTCCATCGTTACCGTCAGCGGCTGCGTGTAGCTCCGGCCGTCGACCGTGAGCCTCACTGTGTAGCGGCCCGGCATGACCCAAGGCGAGCTCGCGGCGATCGGCGTGTTGTGCGGGACCGCCTGATTGGCGTCGAGGAACCGCAGTGCCCCCGGCACGGGCTGGTAATGCATGTCCCACACGAACCGATGCATACCCGCCTCGGTGGAGAGATTCATCGGCGGACGCGGCCACCAGTCCGGTACATCGAGCTTGGCCGGATCGAGCGGCTTCTCGGGATCAGCACTTGAGAACTGCCGCACCAGCCTGCCCCTGGCGTCGAGGATCTGCAGCGTCACGGGGCCGCGGACATTGCTCGCCAGATAATAATCAATGATTGCTCCCGGCGGCGGATTCGGCAACGACGGCATGCGCCATGGCGTCGGCGGATTCATGTCCCAACGCACGCGCACAGCCGTTTCCGGCCTGTACAGCGTCACCGGCGCTTGCGCGACCTCGGCATCAATCTGTCGCAGCGGCGTTATGTCATCGAGCACCATGAACCCGCGCCCATGTGTGGCCGCCACCAAGTCATCGCCATGCACCTTCAAGTCACGCACCGATACCGCCGGCATGTTGAGCCGCAACGATTGCCAGTGAGCACCATTGTCGAACGACACCCACACCTGGGTTTCGGTCCCGGCAAACAGCAGGTCCCTGCGCTGCGGATCCTGCCGGATCACGTTCGTTGTCGCATCGGGGGTGATGCCGTTATCGATTTCTGTCCAATGCTTACCCCCATCTTCCGTCCGGAACAGGTGCGGGCGCATGTCGTTCAGAAACAACGTGTTGATTGCAGCGTACGCCTCGTTCGGGTTGAAGTGACTCGCCTCGAGGCTGAACACTCTCCAGAAAGGCTTCAGCTGCGGCGGCGTGACATTGCTCCAGTGCTTACCGCCGTCGTGCGTCACCCAGATCAGTCCGTCATCGGTTCCCGCCCAAATCAGGTCCTTGTTCAACGGCGAGGGCGCAAGAGCGTATACGACGCCCCGATCGGTCGGCTTCGCCGCCGGGCTGTCTTTGTACATGCCCACAGTCGCGGGGACTTTCCAGGTCTTGCGGGTCAAGTCCGGGCTGATCTGCTTCCAGGTCTGGCCGCCGTTGTCCGTCTGCCACACGGTATTCGAGGCAAAATACAACCGGTGCAAATCGATCGGAGAGAACACGAGCGGCATCGTGCGCAGCACCCGGTAGTCCCCGCCCGGTGTGGCCTTCGGACCGACGTCTGCTATTTGGCCTGTCCTGCGGTTGTATACGGTCACCTTCCCGCCATAGATCAGATTCGGATGCAGCGGATCGGGCGCGGCACCGCCGTATTCCTCGATGCCGACCGGATGCCAGTCGTGCGCGGTAAGCTCACCGTCATTGCCGCGCTCGAGCACGCAGGCCGAACCGCTGTCTTGCTGCCCGCCACACACGCGGTACGGCCAAGTATCGTCGATGCCGACCTTGTACATGGCGGCCGTCGGTTGGTTGTACCAGGAACTCCAGGTCTTTCCCCCGTCTACCGTGACAATGGCGCCCTGGTCACTGTTGACCGCCATGATGTCCGGGTTGTTTGGATTGATCCAGGTTTGCTGGTAATCGTCGCCTCCCGGTGCGCCCCGAAAGCCGAACCAGGTCTTGCCGCCGTCGGTGGACTTCCACAGCACCGGAGTATCGCTGTAGACGATGTTCGGATTCTTCGGATCGATCGCCAACACCGGCAAGTCCCCGCCGCCAATTCTCTCGGCCGGCCTGGGATCGTTGGTGACCTTGTACCAGCTCGCACCAGCGTCATCCGAGCGGTAAATCCCGACCTTACCGTCCGGTGCTCCCGGCCCGCTCGACACCGACGCGTACAGGATGTTCGGGTCGCTCGGGGCAATTCGCAGCAACGCCTGCTGGACAGCCGGCAAGCCCTTGGTGAGCTTGTGCCAGGTGTTGCCGCCGTCTGTGGACTTGAAGATGCCGCCGTCTGTCCCGCCAAATTGCCCATTCTCCCAGGGCGCCTGCTGCTGCTGCCACATCGTGGCGTACAGGACGTTGGGGTTGGCCGGATCCATCTCGATGTCATCCCCGCTCGTGTACTTGTTGATATAGAGCACCTTCGTCCAGGTCTTTCCACCATTCAGTGAGCGGAAAATGCCCCGTTCCTTGTTCGGCGCGTAGACGTGGCCAAGCGCGGCAATGAACACCCGGTTCGGATTGCGCGGATCCACCGCGATCATCGCGATGTCCTCCGTGCTGCGCAGCCCGATGAAATGCCAGGTCTGGCCGGCATCGGTGGACTTGTACATGCCCATGCCAGTTGCCTGGTCGGGTCGGATGTTGCTCTCCCCCGTGCCCACATAAATTACGTTCGGATCGGACAGCGATACCGCGATGGCGCCGATTGAACTGGTCGGCTCTTTGTCGAAAATCGGTTGCCAGCTGTTCCCGTAGTCGATGGATTTCCAGACCCCGCCGTCGTCGTTGCCTATGTAAAACACGTTTGGCTCGCTCGGCACGCCCGCCACCGCGCGTCCGCGGCCGCCCCGCAACGGACCAATCGGGCGCCAGCGCATCTGCGAGAACAACTTGGGGTTATAGGATTGGGCATGGGCGCCTGTGCCGAGCCCGACACTGCCGAGTGCAGTGAGCGCCACCATCATCAATAGGCGGGACAGTCTCATACCGGATCTCCCAGAAGAAATTGACAAGGCAACGCAGGCCAGCAAGTATACCCCGATCCGTTCATCGGTCCGTGTGGTTTCCCTGAGTGCTGGACTTCAGGTACGGCAACAGCACGACCTGCGCAGCAGGATTCGCATTCAAAGTTAGCGCGAGGTTGCGCCACCGAGCTGTCGCGCGCCCCTTGTGCTCCGCAAAGGAAACGACGCACTCATACCGGAGCCACTCATTCTTCCCCATGCCGTTTGCCGGGCGCGCATTGACCTGACTGACGCCAGAGGAGGGAGGGTGTCGAGGATGAGTGCCGGGCCGTTATCGAGCCGCACGAGGGCGGCAGATCTGGTCGGGAGAAGGCCTGGCGGCCGCGGCAGGCCGGCGGCTAGCTCCGCGCACACGCGGCCGCTGCGCTCTCGGCACACTTCTCGTAGCGCTCCAGGGCGTACTCGACCATCATCTGGGATTGCCTTGCATCATAGCCCGTTTGGATTTCGACAAGCTCGATCCCGGCTTTCTCCAGGGCCCGCCGTTTGACGGCGTCGCGGGCGGCGGCCCGGCCGCCTTCTTGATGGTGTCCGGTGCCGTGGTATTCGACGGCTACCGCGGGATGGCCGAAGGTGTCGATGATCAGAAAATCAACACGCTTGCTGTTGATTGCCATCCAGGCGAGCCATCCCGTCCGCTCCCGGCGCTCGGCGCCCTCCGCCGTTACGAACGCTCCCAGCGATACTTCCGCGAATACGCGGTAGTGGTGCGTGGTGCGAGTCTTGACGATGTGCTCAAGCTGCCTCAGCACGGCCGAGGCTTCGCGGTTCACCGGCTTTCTGGGTTTGAGCACGGCCGCTTCGACCGCTTGCAGCTGATCCCCTGGATCGGAAAGGTCCAGAAACGGACCATCGGTCCGCGACGCGGCCGGGCGCTTGCGCGCCCGGAACCTGCGCGTCGGGATCAGGCCGGCCACAGCCGCGACGATTCCCAGCCCGATGATGATCGGCAGCAATCCAGTGGTCACGTATGGCTCCATGTCCCGCGCCGGACGCGTTCGGCGCTATCTTGGGGGACCTTTCCCGGGCGGCCGAATGTCGGCGTGCGCCCGGATGATGCCGCCGGCGGACGCGGCTCCGCAGTGCCTCCGTCACACTATGGAATGGCAGTCGCGAGGCTCGTGCTGCAGGACGCCCACCTTGACGCGCCATGCCCAGAATCCGAGCCCATGACGACGCGGCAGCACCCGGTTCGGATCGCGAGCGATGCGCAGTTGGGTCTGCCTCGGCACTCGCCAGAGGGGCGAGATCGCCTGCGCGAACTCGCCGATGACGCCAGTGGCTCGATGGCACGTTCGAGGATCGGAATGCGGCACGCGAGCGCCGGCGCATCGAGACCGCACAGCGGCTGGAGCGACCTCGGCGGCAGCCCGGCGAGACGAGAGTCCATCGGCGCCTCCCCGTGTGAGGCTCAGCGGACGCCTACCTCGCCGCATCCCCGATGACTCGCCGGAATCCGGCGCATCTCCTGCGGTCAGGTCCGGCGCACGTAGTCGACTTCCGTCATCATGCCGTCCATCAGGTGCACCAGGTTGTGGCAGTGCAGCACCCAACGCCCCGGCGGTGAGTCGGCCAGGAACCGCCACGTGGCGGTGCTGCCGGCGGGCACGAGCGTCGTGTCCTTTGGCAGCGGGTACCTCAGGCGCTGGCCGGACACCTCCACCAGCTCGAAGACGTGCCCGTGCAGATGCATCGGGTGATCCATGTCGGTCGGGTTCTGAAAGTGGATCTCGACGTAATCCCCGTGCCGCACGTCGATCTTGGGCGTATGCGGCCAGATCTTCCCGTCGATCGTCCAGTGCGGATTTCCCGGCTTGCCCCCGCCGAGCAGCAGCGTCTTGCGCACATTCGCCGGCCCGAACGGATCGGGGGCCCCGGGCGCCAGCGCGACGCCCTCCCCCGCGAGCTCATACGTGAACAGCTGCGCGCCGGCGAGCGAGGCCGGGGGCATCTCGGGAGGATGATTCGCGGCATCGGCGGTGCGGATCAGCACCGACTGGCGATGATCGTGCACATCGCCCATGAGACTCTCGAGCAGCCAGGCCCCGGGCCGCGTCACCTCGAACCAGGCGTCGTAGCGCTCGGCGACCCCGATGCGCAGCGCATCGACGGTGACTGCGCGCGGCAGGGGGTTGCCGTCGCTGTGCGTGACCCGCAGCTTGTGCCCGGCCAGACGGACGTAGTGCGTCAGCGTCGGACTCGCATTCAGGATGCGCAGGCGCACCGTCTGGCCCACCTTGACGATGAGCGGCCGCGTGTGCGGATACGCCGCCCCGCTGACGCAGTGCGACAGATACTGGACCTCGTCACTCATCGGCATGGACTTCATGGCGCGGGACATGCCGCCCATTCCGCCCATACCGCCCATCGGCCCCATCCCGCTCACGGCCGGCAGCGCGCGCATGCCATCGCCGCTCAGCCCCGGCGGCACGTTCATCATCGCCTTGCTCTTGCCGGCGACGGCAGCCCACAGGCTGTGCATGTCCGGAACATCGTGCAGCACCAGCACGGCCTCGACGTCCGCCCGCGGCTCGCGCGGGTCCTCGACGAGGAACGCCCCGAAGAGACCGAGCGCATCCTGATCGCCGACATGCGAGTGATACCAGCGGAAGCCCGGCGGATCGGGCTTGTAGGTGTAGATGAACTGCCCGCCGTCGGGCACCGGCGCCTGAGTGACGTACGGCACGCCGTCCATGTCGTTCGGCAGGATCATGCCGTGCCAATGGATGGTGCTCGGCCCCCCGCTGTGGTTGATGAAGCGGGCGCGGAAGGTCTGCCCGTAGCGCACCCGCAGCAGCGGTCCCGGCACCCGGCCGTTGTAGGCCAACCCGGTGAAATTCGCGCCGGTGACGCGCGGGTAACGGTACGGCCGGGCCTCCAGCGTCACCTCGACCAGTTCGCTGTCGGCGGCCCGTGCGCTCATCGGCGGCAACAGCATCCAGCTCATGGCGGCGGCGCCGACGGTCACGGAGGTCTGCAGGAAATCACGGCGTCGCATCATTACTTCTCCTCCATTGAGCGCCCGTGGGCGCGCCCCAATGCCGGCGACGGTGTGTCCTCACCCGCAAGATCGCCTCCACCGGCCAGCACGGCGATGCCTCAAGAGTACCCGAGACCCGGCTGCGCTGGGACGGGAAAGCCGCCCTGCGGTCGCGATCGCAGATGCGCAATGGCCGCGCGCGCGGCCTCGGCGCCTCAGGGCGCCGCCGGCTCCGAGGCCCGGCGACCCCTCTGCCGCGCCGGATGCCACAGCTCCTGGATCGACTCGAGCGTGCGGCCCTTCGTTTCGGGCACGAAACGCAGCACGAACAGCGCCGCCAGAATCGCCCCGGCGCTGTAGAGCCAGTAGGCGAAGCCGTGGTTGAAGTGCCGGTTGAGGTAGGCGCTGCCGTCGAGCATCGGGAAGGTCAGCGACACGATGAAGTTCATGATCCACTGCGCGCCGATCGCGATCGACATGGCCTTGCCGCGGATGGAGTTCGGATAGATCTCCGCGAGCATCACCCACACCACCGGCCCCCAGGAGAACGAGAAGCCCATGATGTACACCACAACCGCCGCGATCGCGAAGTAGGACGCGCCGCTCGCCTTGCCACCCGCGGCATGGCCGGCGGCGCTGACCAGGTGCATGTCGAAGAGGAACCCGATCACGATCATGGCGGCGGCCATGACGAACGCCCCGACCACGAGCAGCGGCTTGCGGCCGATCCTGTCGACCGTGAAGGTCGCCGCGAGCGTGAACGCGGTCATCGTCACGCCGATGAAGATCGCCGACTCCCAGTACGCCTGGTTCGTCGAGGCGCCCATGTTCTCGAACATGTGCGGCGCGTAGTACAGCACCGCGTTGATGCCGACCAGCTGCTGGAACGCCGACAGCAGGATCCCCACCACCAGCACGAGCCCACCGAAGGACAGCAGCGGACGGGTATGCTCGATGAGCGTCGCCTTGATCTCCCGCAGAGTCGATTGCGCGCTGTCCTGCCCGACCAGCCGCTCAAGGAGCGACAGCGCCTCCTCGTCGCGGTCCTTCAGCACCAGGAAGCGCGGCGTTTCCGGCACCAGCAGCATGAACACGATGAGCAGCGCGGCGGGAATCGCCGCCGAGGCGAGCATGTGCCGCCAGGCGGTGTTCATCAGATACGCGTGGCTGTGACCGGACTGGATCAGCCAGTTGACGAAATAGACCAGGTTGATGCCCACGACGATGGCGATCTGCTGGAAGGTGACCAGCATGCCGCGCGTCTCGGGCGGCGCGACCTCGGCGATGTACATCGGCGCGAGCATCGAGGCCATGCCGATGGCCGTGCCGCCCATCACCCGGTAGAGCAGGAACGCCGGCAACGCCCGGTAGCCGACCGCGCCGAACAGACTCCAGAAGAACTCCGGGTAGCCCGCCCCGAGGGAGGAGACGAGGAACAGCACCCCGGCGATTAGCAGCCCGGCCTTGCGCCCGATGCGCGTGGAGACCGGCCCGGCGATCGCCGCGCCGAGCACGCAGCCGAGCAGCGCGATGGAGATCGCCAGCCCCGAGAGGAAGTTCGCGTCGGCCTCGCTGAGGTGGCGCGGCGCGACGAAGTTGTGCGTGATGGCACTGGTGACACCGGAGATCACCGCCGTGTCGTAGCCGAACAGCAGCCCGCCCAAAGTCGCGGCGGCGGTGAGCGCCACCACGAGCCCGGTATTGCCTTTGCTCATCGGAACCCCCTCGTTTGGTATCGCTACCATCCCCCGGGGGCGAGGCCTTGTCAAGCGCCCGGCGGGCTCACGCGGCGGCGCTCTTCGGCCGGGCCGCCGACTCGCGGGTGATCAGCTCATGAGCGACCAGGCGGTGCACCGGCTCGGCGGCCGCGCCGCGCCGGCCACCGCGCACGGCGGCGACCAACATGTCGACGGCCTCACCGGCCATTTGCGCGATCGGCTGGTGGATGGTGGTCAGCCCCGGCCAGATGTTCGCCGCGATCAGGCTGTCGTCGAAGCCGACCACCGTCAGGTCGTTCGGCACCTCGAGCCCGTGGCGATGCGCCTCGGCCATCACCGCTGCGGCCATGTCGTCGTTGCTGGCGAAGATCGCCGTCGGCCGCGGCTCGCTGGCGAGCAGCTTGCGCGCCGCATCGAGCCCGGAGCGGAACGTGAAGAATCCCTGCTCGACCCGCGGCGCGGGCAGGTTGCCATGCTCATCGACCGCCGCGGTGAAGCCGCGCCAGCGCTCCTCGCTCGCGGTCTGGTTGGGGTGCCCCTTGATGAACCCCAATCGGGTGTGCCCGAGCGCGAGCAGGTAGCGGGTCATCTCGCGCGCCGCGGCGAAATCATCGATGCTGACGCACATCGTGTCGGCCGGCGGGCGTCCCGCGGCGACCGCTACGATGCGCATGCGCGCAGCCTGCAGCTCCGCGCGGATCACCGCCGACTCGCACAGCGGCGGTGGCAGCACGACGCCAACCACGCCGCCTGCGACCAGACGCCGCACGGCGCGGCGCGAGGCCGCGGGGGTCATCTCGCACTTCTCGAGCACCAGCTGCACGCCGTGCCGAGTGGCCGCGTCGAGCGCGCCGACCAGAAATTCGCTGAGGTAGGAGGCGCTGGGGTTGCCGTACAGCAGGCCCATGCGCTCCCCGCGCGCGCTGGCGAGATTGCGCGCGGCGAGATTCGGCGAGTAGCCGAGCTGGCGGACCGCCTGCATCACCGTCTGGCGCGTGGTGTCGCTCACATACTGGCCGCCGTTGACCACCCGCGAGACGGTCATCGGCGAGACGCCGGCATAGCGCGCCACGTCCTTGATGGTCACGCTGCGGCGGGCGCCGGTTCGGGATTTGCGCGCCGGTTTGTTCATCGATCCTCTGTGTTTTTCTGGGTAAGTGTGTCGGGCGACCAACGCATGGGCTGCGGCACTTTAACACAGGCTCAACAGCCCCAGCGCCGTCCTGCGGCAAGTACCGACCCGCTTGCCGCGCCCGAGCACCGCAGGGCTCTCCGACCCTGAGCCGCCCGCGCATATGATAGCGCAATCATGCTGGCGGACTCACCGGGCGTGAGCCGGCGTCCTGCCCCTCACCACCCGCCGCAGACGCCCGGAGCACTCTCTGCCCGCGCCGCGCCAAAGCCTCTCTGCGCACCGCAGGGCGGCGGGCGCGAAGCGCAGCGCGGCGGGCGTCTTGCTGGGGGACACCGCATTCTCTACGCTCGCAGCACGCCGGATGCCGCCCCCAGCTTGCCATCGAGTCAACCCGTGCCCAGCACCACTTCCAAGATGCACAGCCAACCCTCGGGCCGGCAGATCCTGCGCCACGGCCTGCCCCGCCGCCACTGGCAGGATCTGTATCACGTATTCATGACGGTCAGCTGGCCGCGGCTGTTCCTGAGCTTCGGCGGCTTTTTCTTCGCGTTCAATCTGCTGTTCGCGGCGCTGTACTCCCTGCAGGCGAACGGCATCGCGCATCTGAACCCGCCGGGGTTCTGGGGCCGCTTCTTCTTCAGCGTCGAGACGCTCGCCACGGTCGGCTACGGCGACATGCATCCGCAGACCATTTTTGCGCACATCGTCGCCTCGTTCGAGATCTTCACCGGCATGATGAGCCTGGCGTTGATCGCCGGAATGATGTTCGCGCGCTTCTCGCGCCCGACCGCCCGGATCCTCTTCGCCCGCCACGCCGTGATCCGGCCGCTCGATGCGCAGCCGACCCTGATGCTGCGCGCGGCGAACGAGCGCCACAACGTGATCATGGAGGCGCAGGCGCATCTGCGCCTGGTGCGCGAGGAGCGCAGCGTCGAGGGCTACCGCATCCGCCGCATCCACGACCTGCCGCTGCGCCGCAGCGAGCAGCCTGCGTTCCTCTACGGCTGGACGCTGATGCACACGATGACGCCGGACAGCCCGCTTGCTGGGGCGACGAGCGAGACGCTGCGGACCGACAACGCGTTCCTGATCCTGACCCTCAGCGGCGTCGACGAGACGACTGGCCAGACGCTGATGGCGCGCCAGGAATACCTGCCGGAGGATCTGCGCTGGCAGCACACGTTCGCCGACATCCTCAGCCGCGGCGAAGACGGCATCGACCGCATCGATTACCGGCGATTTCACGATATCGAACCGCTCAACTGAGCATCCCGCCGCACTCACGGCCCGTGCGGATCGCCGCCGATGCTCTCAATGCCGACTGACACGACGGCGCGATATGCTCCTCGATGGGATCTGCACGTTCCGCCACGCGTTCAAGCGACAAGGAGCAGCCTCGCGCACCGCCTCAGGCTCCTCAGGCATCGCTCGGCTCGCAACTCACCGCAAGCGTGACCGCGCCCGCGAGCGTTCCACCGGGCGGCAGCACACGCAGGCCGCTCACCGCCGGCGACTCGGCCCGGTTGAGCGCATCGGGCATGTGGCTCACCGGCTCGACGCACAGGAAAGACTCCCCGGGCGGAACGTACACGTGCAGCCAGCGAAGCGGCTCCCCGGCCTCGATCCGTACACACAGCTGCTCCTCCGGCATCACGATGTCGGCCCGGCCGCTCCAGCCGGTGTAACAGTGATCGATGAGTTTCTCCGGCAGGCGCTCACCTCGGCTCCAGTCCACAATCCGGCGCGCCGGCGCAAGCGAGCTCGGCAGGCACTGCTCATCGGCGAGCCACACGCCCGCGACTTCAGCGCGCAGGCGCGTCAAGGGCGTGCGGCGAAAGTAGGGATGCCAGCCGATGCCGGCCGGCATCGGCTCGCTCGCGCGGTTCTCGAGCGTCAGCCGCACCTCAAGACCCGACTCCCGCAGCGTAAACACCTGCTGCGCCCGGTACGGCCACGGCCACTCGCCCGGGGCATACTCGAACGCGAGTACCGCCTGGCGCGCATCGTGGGACTCGACCGCCCAGGGCGCGCGCCAGCTCTGGCCATGCAGCGGGTGGAGCTGACCGGGTGCGTTGCGCGCCAGCTGCACCTGACGGGGCCCGAAACGGAAGCGTCCGTTTGCGATTCGGTTGGCGAACGGCACGAGCGGGAAGCCCGCGCTGCTCAGCGGCTCGGCGGCGCCCGGCGGCGCGCGCCGCAGCACTTCTCGTCCGCGAAAGCGCATGCCGGCGAGCGCGCCGCCCAGCCCCGGCAGGATCTCGAGCGCATACTCGCCGTGCGCGATGGAGAGGACCTCTGCAGCCGATGATTCAGTCACCTGATACCTCGAAAATGAAATTTCCAACCTGCGCCCGCCATCATGTCAGATGCGCCCGCACCGGCCCCCATCGCGGCAACGCGCGTCTTTAGACCGAGCCACTCATTGCCAACGTGCCGCGCCGCACGCGCAGGCCCTGGCCGAGGCGTTGCGCGCCATCGCGGCGACGCTCTATGCGTCCTCGAACTCAGCCAGCGAACCGCTCGCGCCGAGCCCGCGGTAGGCATTCACCAGCGCACGCACGAATGCCGGCGCTGCGGCCACCGGCGGTGCGAACAGCTCGCCGAGCGTGAGAAAGCGCGCGACATCCCGTTCCGCCTCGTCGGTGCAGAATCGTCCGATTGCGAGCAGCCGCTCGGCCTGTGGGTCGGTCAGGGGGCCTCCGGCGCGCGTGCGCGCGACGACGAAACGCATCCAGGCCGCGATCGGCAGCGCCAGGCGCTCGAGCGGGCGGCCGGCCGCAAGCGCCTCGGCCATGGCCGCCAGCAGCCGAACCGGCAGCTTCTTCGAGCCGTCCCACGCGATCTGCGCCAGTTGATGCCGTACGCTCGGATTGCGCAAGCGCTCGAGCGTCGCGTCGATGTAACCCCTCACCTCTAGCGCCCCGCCGCCCTGCAGACTCGGCGCGATGTCCTCCCGCAACAGCCGCTCGAGGAGCCGCTGAAGCGGCGCATCGGCCATCGCTTCCGCCACCGTCGTTCGGCCGCGCAGCAGACCGAGGTACGCGAGCGTCGAGTGCGCCCCGTTGACGACCCGCAGCTTCGCGCGGTCATACCGCGAGACATCGGCCGCCAGCGTAACGCCGACCGATGCCCAATCGGCCAGCCGCACCTGCGGCAGGTCCTCGATGACCCATTGGATAAACGGCTCGCGCTGCACCGGCCACTCATCCTGCAGTCCGCTCGCCCGGGCAACCCGCTCGATGAGCGCCGCATCGGTGGCCGGCGTGATGCTGTCGACCATGGTGCGCGGAAAGGCGACCTCGCTGTCGATCCAACGGGCGAGCCCCGGGTCGGTGCGCGCCGTAAACGCAGCGACCGCCGCGCGCAGCGTCGGTCCGTTGTCCGGCAGATTGTCGCAGCTCGCCACGACGAAGGGCGTGTGTCCGCGCGCGCGCCGCCGCCGCAGCCCCTCGGCCAGAAAGCCGATCACAGTGCGCGGCCGAGCGCCCGAGCGCAGGTCGTGCGCGATGTCCGGGTGGGCGAAATCCAGCCGTCCGTCCCCGCCAAGGCAGTAGCCCTTCTCGGTGACCGTCAGGGTGACGAATCGGGTGTCGGGGGCCACCAGGCGGGCGAACACCGCGCCGCAGTCGGCGGGCGCAACCAGAATCTCGCGCAGCGCGCCGATGACCCGCAACTGCGGCTGCTCGGCGAGTTCGGCAAGGCAGTAAAGATAGTCCTGCGGCGCGAGCGCATCGCGCACGGCGGCGCTGCGCAGCGAGACGGCGCTGATCGCCCAGCGCGGATCGCGGCCGAGCAGCCGATCGGCGTAGTAAGCTTGATGCGCCCTATGGAACGCGCCCGGACCGAAGTGAACCCAGCCGATCCGGCAGGCGCCGCGGTCATAAACCGGACGGGCCGTGCCGGGCCGCGTCTGCGCCAGGGTCGCCTCGCTGAGCCGCCGCTGAGTCATTGAAGCCAGCGTACTGGTAGCGGTATCATTTTGCAACGCATGCCGCGCGCGGGGGGAACCATGCTGCAGTTGACGCATTCGAGAAGGCGCCGTAGATCGACACTGCTGCTCGCGGCCGCAGGGCTCATCACGCTGTTCGCCCTCCCCGCCCCTGCGCACGCCGCGGACGGCTACCGGCTCTGGCTGCGCTACGTGCCGGTGCGCGGCGCATGGCTCAACCGCTACCGGCGCGCCGCCACGGAACTGGTGGCGCCCCGGAAGCGCTCCCCCACGCTGCGGGCGGCGCAGGCGGAGCTCGAGCGCGGACTGACGGGCATGCTCGGCCAGCCTCCGGCGGTCACGCACTCGGTCACGGCGGCCGGGGCCATCGTGATCGGCACGCCGCGCAGCTCAGCGCTGATCCGCGGGCTGGCCCTTGGCCTGCGCCGGGTCGGCTCGGAGGGCTACGTGATCCGCACGCTCCTCGTGCACGGCCGCCGCGCCACCGTCATCGCCGGCAATACCGACGTCGGCGTGCTCTATGGCGCCTTCCGTTTCCTGCGGCGGATCCAGACGCGCCGGCCCATCGGCAAGCTCTCCCTCGCCGCGCGTCCGAAGATCCGCCACCGCGTGCTCGATTTCTGGGACAACCTCGACGGCAGCGTGGAGCGCGGCTATGCGGGCGACTCGATCTGGAAGTGGGACGAGCTGCCGCAGTATCTCTCGCCGCGCTACACCGACTTCGCCCGAGCGTGTGCGTCGATCGGCATCAACGGCGTGGTGCTGAACAACGTCAACGCCAGCCCGTACGTCCTGACGCCGCTGTATCTCGCCAAGATCGCGGCGCTCGCCGGCGTGCTGCGCCCCTACGGCATTCACGTCTACCTCTCTGTGCCGTTCAGCGCGCCCATCACGGTGGGCCGGCTGAAGAGCGCCGACCCGCTCGACCCGGCGGTGCAGGCCTGGTGGCGCCGCAAGGTCGCCGAGGTCTACCGCTATGTGCCGGATTTCGGCGGCTTCCTGATGAAAGCCGACTCCGAAGGCGAGCCCGGCCCGGAGAACTACGGCCGCACGCAGGCGCAGGGTGCGAACCTGCTCGCCCGGGCGCTCGCGCCCTTCCACGGCATCGTCATGTGGCGGGCGTTCGTCTACTCGACCAATCCTCACTCGCAAGACCGCGTCAAGCAGTCCTACGACATCTTCAAGCCGCTCGACGGCAAATTCGACCGCAACGTGATCCTGCAGGTCAAGAACGGCCCGCTCGACTTCCAGCCCCGCGAGCCGTTTCATCCGCTGTTCGGCGCGATGCCGCACACGAACCTGATGCTCGAGCTCGAGATCACCAAGGAGTACCTGGGTCAGCAGACGAGTCTGGTGTATCTCGGCACGCTCTTTCAGGAGGCGCTGCGTGCCGACACCTGGGCGCGCGGCCGCGGCTCGACCGTCGCGCGGGTGATCGACGGCTCGCTCTACGGCGAGCGGCAGACGGGCATCGCCGGCGTCGCCAACATCGGCTCGGACCGCGACTGGTGCGGATCGGTCTTCAACCAGTCCAACTGGTACGTGTTCGGGCGGCTCGCCTGGAACCCCGAGGCCTCCGCGCGCACCATCGCGGAGCAATGGGTGCGCATGACCTTCACCAACGACCCGGCGTTCGTCCGCCCGGTGGTGCGCATGATGATGGCTTCGCGCGAAGCGGCGGTCGATTACATGGACCCGCTCGGCCTCGCCAGCCAGATGGCCGCCGGCACGCACTTCGGTCCCGGTCCCTGGGTCCATCCGGGCCCGCACATGCCGCCGGACTGGTCGAGCACGTACTACAGCCACGCGAACCGCACCGGCATCGGCTTCAACCGCACGGCAAGCGGCAGCGACGCGATCGGCCAGTACGCCCCGCACGTGGCGGCGCAGTTCGCCAGCCTCAGGCACTGCCCGCAAGACCTGCTGCTGTGGTTTCATCACGTGCCGTGGACGTACCGGATGCGCTCGGGCCGCACGCTTTGGGACTCGCTCGTGCGCCACTACGCGCGCGGCGTCGAGACGGTCAAGTGGATGCGCCGCACCTGGCTGAAGCTCGCCCGCTACGTCGATCCGTATCGCTTCCGCATGACCGCCGACTTTCTCACCCTGCAGGTGCACAATGCCGAGTGGTGGCGCGATGCGAGCATCGCCTACTTCCAATCGATCTCCCGCCTGCCGCTGCCGGCGGGCGTCGCGCCGCCGCCGGACTCGCTCAAGGCCTACGAGGCGTTCTGCATTCCCTACGTGGAAGGCACCCCGGGCGCCGGCCCGGCCTGCCCGCCGGACGATGCGCCGGTCCCGCGCTGAACGCTGCGGCATGCGAGCAGCCCCTGAGGAGCACACCGTGAGGCGCGCAGCGCCGAGTGAGCAGCGAGCATGAACATCGATTCCAACCCGGCGCGCAGCGGGGCGCTGCATCCGGATCGGCTCTTTCCGGCGGATCCGGCCACGCGCGCCATCGCGCGCCGGCTCTATGCGCAGGTACACGCACTGCCGATCATCAGCCCGCACGGGCACACCGATCCGCGCTGGTTCGCCGCCAATGAGCCGTTCAGCGACCCCGCTTCGCTGCTGCTGACGCCCGATCACTACATCACCCGCATGCTCTACAGCCAGGGCGTGGCGCTCGAGGCGCTCGGGCTGCAGGCCGACGGTTCGCGCCAGGCGCCGCCCGACCCGCGCTCGATCTGGCGCACCTTCGCCGCACGCTACGGGCTCTTCCGCGGCACCCCGACCCGCCTGTGGCTCGACTGGGTGCTCGCCGAGGTGTTCGGCACCGACACGCCACTCACCGCCGCGAACGCCGATGCGGCCTACGAGCGCATCTGCGGGCGCTTGGCGGAGCCGGCGTTCCGTCCGCGCGCGCTGTTCGAGCGCTTCGGCATCGAGGTGCTGGCCACCACCGAGTCTCCTCTCGACACGCTGGAGCATCACGCGGCGATCCGCGCGAGCGGCTGGCCCGGGCGAGTCATCAGCGCCTACCGCCCGGACCCGGTTATCGACGCCGAGAGCCCGGGGTTCCTCGCCAGCCTCGAGCGCTTCGGGGCGCTCGCGGACTGCGACGTGTTCAGCTGGCGCGGCTATCTCGAGGCGCACCGGGTGCGGCGCGCATTCTTCGCCTCCTTCGGGGCGACTTGCACCGATCACGGCCACCCCACGGCGCGCACGCAGGATCTCGAGCCTCGCGCCGCCGAGGCGCTGTTCGAGCGGGTGCTGCGCGGGGCGCGCGCCGGCTCGCTCGCGGGCGCCGAGGCGGAAGCGTTCCGCGCCCAGATGCTCACGGAAATGGCCCGCATGAGCCTCGATGACGGGCTGGTGATGCAGATCCACCCGGGCGCCTGGCGCAATCACAACACGCCGCTGTACCGCCGTTTCGGGCCGAACATCGGCGCGGACATTCCGGCGCGCACCGAGTACGTCGAGGCGCTGCGCCCGCTGCTGAATCGCTTCGGCAACGAGCGCGCTCTGACGATCATCGTCTTCACGCTCGATGAGTCGAGCTACAGCCGCGAGCTCGCGCCGCTCGCCGGACACTACCCGGCGCTGAAGCTCGGACCCGCCTGGTGGTTCCATGACAGCCCGGAAGGGATGATGCGTTTTCGCGAGCAGACCACCGAGACCGCCGGCTTCTACAACACCGTGGGCTTCAACGACGACACGCGCGCATTCCTGTCCATTCCGGCGCGCCACGATGTGGCCCGGCGCATCGATTGCGCCTTCCTCGCCCGGCTCGTGGCCGAGCATCGCCTGCCCGAGGACGAGGCGCTCGAAGTGGCGCACGAGCTGGCCTACCGGCTGGCGAAGCGGGCCTACCGGCTCTAACGTGCCCACTGCCGCAAGTCTCACCCGGCGCCGCGGCCGCAGCGCCGGGTGAGTGCCGCGCGGCCGCCGCCGTCGCGCTGCTCAGCGGATGGCGAACGCCCGGTACGAATGCGGCGCGAGCCGCACGACGAAGCTCGTCTGACCCTGCTCGCTCGGCAGCGGGCTCGGCGTGACGATCGGGGCGGGCAGCACGTCCTCGCCCGAGCGCAGATCGAGGAGCTCGCGCGCACCGTGGCGCACGAAGACCCGAACCGTGACGGGCCGGGGCAGGTACGACTCGACGATGAAGGTATTGTTGTTGTAAGCGAACAGCGCCACGTGCGCCGGAGCGTTGATGCGCACCGGGAAGCGTGCGAGCAGATAGCCGCGCAGCGTGTTCAGCACCGGCTCGGGCAGGCGGTAGAAGTCTCCCATGTTGCTCGGCACGTTGAGCACGTAGAGCTGCCCGCGGGAGTATCCGGTCATGAGCAGGATCGGCACGCCGTGGGCCGCCGCCTCACCCTGAATGACCGGCCAGCTGTCGTTGGTGTAGAAGCGGATCTGCGGGAAGATGACCCGCTTGGCGCGCTCCCCGGGCACGTTCAGGCCCGCGGTGGCGCCGCCGGAGATGCTGCCGAGGTAGTGGCGTACTGCAATGGGCAGCCCGGTGTAGGTGATCTCCGCCACGTTGCGGATTCCGCGGTGCTCGCGCTCGAGCGCGTGCAGCAGCCCCGAGGTGATGATCACATCGCCGCCGGCCTTGAGCCGGGCCTCGATCTTCTGCACCAGATGCGGATCGGCGGCCGCCTCCTGGGTGAGCAGCACCAGCGGCGCATGGGCCGGGAAGTGCGGCATCAGATTGATCGGGATGCCGATGTTGCCGAGGTAGTTCTGCAGGAAGTCCTCGCCGCTCGACTGGAAGGGCTTGTAGCTCGCGATGCCGATCGGCCGGCCGAGCTTGCCGAGGAAGGTATCAACCTGTCCGAGGGCGTAGCCGGCCACCTGCGCCCAGCCCGGCACCGCCTCGGTGCCCGGCGGCGCCTTGAACGAGCGCACCATGGCGTTCCAGTCGAAGCTGGTCCGGTCCGCCGCCCAGGCGTAGCGGTCGCCGGGACTCACCGGCTCGGGAACCGCCAGCTGCGGCCAGCTGAACAGAGTGATCTCCGGGGCCTTGGCGAACAGCGTGTCCCACAGCTGCTCGGCATAGCGATCCACGTAGCGGTCCCCGAAGGTATCGACCCAGCCGCCCTTGTCCCCGTGCGGGCGGATGTTGTGGTAGTAGCGGTAGATCAGATAGCTCTCGTACTGCTGCAGCATCTGCGCGGTGTGGACCGGGTCGCGCGTCTCATCGCCGGTGTAGATGCCGCTGAACATCTTCGCCTCGTGGTCGAGGTCGAAGCCGAGCCCCTGAAAATGCTCGTACCAGTTCGGATATTTGATGATGACCTTGACGTGCGGATTGACCTTGCGGGCGGCGCCGATGATCAGGTGCTGGGCGACCCAGCGCATCTTGCGCAGCCGGTACTGCGTCCAGCTGAGCCGGCCCTTGGCCTTGATGTCGGCGTTGCTGCGCGTATTGAAGAACGTAAAGTCGTCGAGAATGATTGTATTGAAATGCCGCGCGGCCATGCGCACGGCGCGCTCGCAGATGGCGACGTCGCGCGGGTTCTCGAAGTCGAAGGAGTTGTACTGGTTGTACTGGTTGCGGCCCGCGAACAGCGTGATGCCGCCGTCGACCGTGATGCCCCGCCGGCGGAAGAACGCGGCGATCCGCTCAAGCGAGGCCGGATTGGCGAACACCTGATCGCGGTATACCTCGAGATACACCTTGTTGAAGTGCACCTGGCTCCAGATGCGCTGGAACTGCCGGCGCAGCGTCTGCGGATTGGCGAGCTGCCGCGTGGAGGTCACGGGGATGTACACGGCGACACTGAAGTTCTTGTACGGCCGCTCGGCCGCCCCGGCCGGCCGCGCCGCGACCGCGGCGATGCACAGCGTGCCGCACACCACGGCGAGCAGCCCCGCCGCTCGATTGCTTCGTCTCATCATGCTGATCCCCCGACTGTCGTGATCCACAATTCGATCCACTCTGCGCCGCACGGCGGCGCGCGTTGCGCCACCGCGCCTCACCAGTCCCACATCGTGCCGTCCGGCAGGCGCGCGACCGGCAACTGCTTGGGGCTGTAGGGAAAGCGCGCAGCGAGCTTCTCATCGAGCTGCACTCCGTGGCCGGCGCTCTCGCCGCTGTGCAGGCAGCCGTCGCGGAAGGTGTAATCGTGCGGAAAGACCGCGTCGGTCTGCTCCGAGTGGCGCATGTACTCCTGGATGCCGAAGTTCGGCACCCACGTGTCGAAATGCACTGCCGCGCCGAGGGTGACCGGCGACAGATCGGTGGCGCCGTGGAAGCCGGTGCGCACCCCGTGCAGTGCGGCCAGGTCGGCGATGCGGCGCACATGTGTGATGCCGCCGCCGTGCACGATCGTCGTGCGGATGTAATCGATCAGCTGCCGCTCGAGCAGCGCGCGGCAGTCCCAGATGGAGTTGAACACCTCACCGACCGCGAGCGGCGTCACCGAGTGGCGGCGGATGTGCTCGAAACCGTCCGGGTTTTCCGCCGGCGTGGCGTCCTCCAGCCAGAACAGCCGATACGGCTCGAGGTCACGAGCCAGGCGTGCCGCCTCGATGGGCGTGAGGCGATGGTGGACATCGTGCAGCAGCTCGACTTCGCGGCCGTGATCGGCGCGCAGCCGCTCGAACAGCCGCGGCACGACCTCGAGGTATGGGGCCGTCGACCAGACGGTCTGGAGCGGCAGTTCACTCTCGGCCGGCTCGTAAGCGTTCTTCATGCGCGTCACGCCGTAGGACTTGGCGAGCCCCGGCACTGCGCATTGGGCCCGCACCGCCCGATAGCCCTGGGCGATGAACCGCCCGACCTCGGCGCTCGTCTCCTCGATGTCACGGCCGCTGGCATGTCCGTACACCAGCACCACGTCACGGCTGCGTCCGCCGAGCAGCTGATACAGGGGCAGCCCGGCCATCTTGCCGAGGATGTCCCACAGCGCCACGTCCACCGCGGCGATCGCCGTCATGGTGACCGGACCGCGTCGCCAGTAAGCGCCCCGGTAGAGAAACTGCCAGGTATCCTCGATCCGCCCGGCATCCCGCCCGATGAGGTTCGGGATCACGTGCTGCTCGAGGTAGGCGGCCACCGCGAGCTCGCGGCCATTGAGCGTGGCGTCGCCGAGTCCGCTGACCCCGGAGCGGGTCTCGATCTTGAGCGTCACGAAGTTACGTCCGGGCGAGGTGACGATCACGCGCGCCGCCACGATCTCCCGGTCGCGGCGCGAACCGTGCGGCTCAGACTCTACATTGACCATGACTGACGACTCCGACACTGACAGCGCCGCTGCGCCTCAGGCGCGGCGGCTGGTTGAGGCGCCCGTTCTCCAACCCGCTCACGCGGCAGCGAGGCGCACGGGCGCAAGGCGCGGCGCGAGCAGCTGAATCACCGCGAGCGCCGCCAGATACATTCCGCCGGCGAGCACGAACAGCAGCGCATAGCTGCCGGTGGTCTGCAGCAGAAAACCCACGGCGGTGGACACGAACGCTCCGGAAAGCGCCCCGGCGAAGCCGCCGAGCCCCACGACCGAGGCGACCGCACGGCTCGGATACAGGTCCGAGGTCGTCGTGAACAGATTCGCCGACCAGCCCTGGTGCGCGGCAGCGGCTAGGCCGATCAGCGCCACCGCCGGCCACAGCTGCTGCACCCACGGAGTGAGCACGACGGGCGTCACGGCGAGGGCGCAGAGCAGCATCGCGCCTTTGCGGGCCGCGTTGGGGCTCCAGCCGAGGCGCATCAAGCGGCCGGCGAGCCAGCCGCCGGCAACGCTGCCGCAGTCCGCCAGCACGTACACGGCCACCAGCGGCGCCCCGAGCGCGAGCAGATCGAGCCCGAAGCGGTGATGCAGGTACTTCGGCAGCCAGAACAGCAGAAACCACCAGACCGGATCGGTGAGGAACTTGCCGGCCACGAACGCCCAGGTCTGACGATGGCGCAGCAGCTCGCGCCACCCGACCCGCTGCGCAGGCGCGGTGTGCGCCCCGGCGTCGCTCTCGATGTGGGCGAGCTCCTGTGCCGTCACGCGCGGGTGCTCGCGAGGCGGGCGATAGATCGCGAGCCAGGTGACCAGCCAGGCCAGATCGAGCACCCCGGTGAACAGAAAAGCCGAGCGCAGCCCCCACAGCACCACCGCCACCGGCACGGCAAGCGGGGCGATCACCGCGCCGATGTTCGAGCCGGCGTTGAACAGCCCGGTGGCGAAGGCGCGCTCGCGGCGCGGGAACCACTCCGCGACCGTCTTCACCGCGGCGGGGAAATTGCCCGACTCGCCGAGCCCGAGCACGAAGCGCGCCGCGATGAACGCCAGCACGGTGCGCGCCAGGGCGTGACTCATGGCCGCGACGCTCCACACCGCGATCGACAGGGCGTAGCCGATGCGCGTGCCGAGCTTGTCGATCAATCGGCCGGAGAACACCAGCCCGAGCGCATAGGCGATCTGGAACGCCGCGACGATGTAGCCGTAATCCTCTTGCGTCCAGCCGTAGGCATGCCCGAGCGCCGGGGCCAGTACGCCGAGCACCTGCCGATCGATATAGTTGACGGTGGTCGCCCAGAACAGCAGCGCGCAGATGCGCCACCGATAACCGCCGAAGCGTCCGGTCAA
Organism: Pseudomonadota bacterium; assembly: GCA_021792555.1. Taxonomy (GTDB): domain Bacteria; phylum Pseudomonadota; class Gammaproteobacteria; order Steroidobacterales; family Steroidobacteraceae; genus 13-2-20CM-66-19. Next base: position 123,185 of record JAJYUL010000003.1, on the reverse strand, counting down.
GTCCCGCACAGACTGAGGCTCGGCGAGCATGTTCGGCGTGTCTCGCGCACCCGAGGAAAGAGCCATGGTACCGCTCCCATTTCGACGCCGCAACCGCGTTCAAGGCCCGACTTTGTACCGTCGCCGCCGTGATTTCGGTTTACGGCCGGCCGGAGTCGGTTATGATACCGATACCAGCTCAATGTCTTCGGGGGGCGATCCAGTGAGGGGCAACCATATCCGTGCGCGCCGCAGCGGCGCGCTCCTCGTCACGGCGCTGCTCGCGGCGCTCGCCACCCCCGGCGCACGCGCCGCCACCACGCCCATCTACAAGGATCCCGACGCTCCCGTTGCGGCGCGCGTGAAGGACCTGCTCGCGCGCATGACGCTGCAGGAGAAGCTCGCGCAGATCACCTCGCTCTGGGACAACAAGTCGCTGATCGAGAACGCCGCGGGCGATTTCGACCCGGCCAAGGCGGCGCGCAACTTCCCCTACGGGATCGGTCAGCTCGCCCGTCCTGATGACTACAATCCGCAGAGCCAGTACCGTCTGCGCACGACGGCGCAGACCATCCGCTTCGTCAACGCCGTGCAGCGCTTCCAGATCGAGCACACCCCGCTCGGCATCCCGACGCTGTTCCACTCCGAGGGGCTGCACGGGTACGTGGCGCGGGGCACCACGAGCTTCCCGCAGGCGATCGCGCTGGCGAGCACCTGGGATCCGGCGCTCATCACCCGAGTGTTCGGCGTGGTGGCGCGCGAGGCGCGCGCCCAGGGCATCGGCATGCTGCTCACGCCCGTGATCAATCTCGGCCGTGATCCGCGCTGGGGGCGGATCGAGGAAACCTTCGGCGAGGATCCCTACCTCGTCGCCCGGATGGGGGTCGCGGAGGTGCGCGGCCTGCAGGGCATGACGCTGCCGCTCGCACCCGGCCATGTCCTCGCGGTACTGAAGCACATGGCCGGCTACGGCGTGCCCGAAGCGGGCACCAACGTCGGGCCGGTGGAGCTGACGCGCCGCACCCTGCTGCAGATGTACCTGCCGGCCTTCCATGCCGCGATTGCCCAGGCGCACGCCCAGGTCGTGATGGCCGCCTACAACGAGATCGGCGGCATACCCTGCACCGCCAACCCATGGCTCTTTCAGCAGGTGCTGCGCAAGGACTGGGGCTTCAAGGGCATCGTGGTCAGCGACTACGGCGGCATCACGCAGCTGAAAACCCTCCACCATGTGGTGCCCAACCTCACGGACGCGGCGGCGCGGGCGCTCAACGCCGGCGTCGATGTCGACTATCCCAACGGCACCTCCTTCTCTCACCTGCCGCAGGCGCTCGCCGAGGGCAAGGTGAGCATGCGCCAGATCAACGCCGCAGTGGCCGGCGTGCTGCGCCTGAAATTCCTCTCCGGCATCTTCGATCACCCGTACGCCAGCCTCAGCTACGCGCGCAAGATCACCGATGACGCCCATGCTCGGGCGCTTGCGCTGCAGGCGGCGCAGGAGTCGATCGTGCTGCTGAAGAACGATGGCACCCTGCCGCTGCAGGTCAGCCGGCTGAAGACGCTGGCGGTCATCGGCCCGAATGCCGCGCCGGCGCGCCTGGGGGGCTACTCCGGCATCCCGAATCATCCCATCGGCGTGCTGCAGGGCATCCGCACCTACCTCGGCAAGCGGGTGCGCGTGCTGTATGCGCGCGGCGTGAAACTACTCGCCTACGGCAACAAGGACACCAACCGCGAGGTGATGGAGAGCACCGCGGCGAACCTGCCGCGCATCCGCCACGCGGTCGCGGTGGCCCGCCGGGCTCAGGCGGTGGTGCTCGTGCTCGGCACGAGCGGCGCGGTGTGCCGCGAGGGCTGGGCGACCTATCATCTCGGGGACCGCGACAGTCTGCGGCTGATCGCAAACCAGAACCGACTGGCAAGCGCGATCTTCGCCCTCGGCAAGCCGACCGTGGTGGTGCTGATCAACGGCTGCCCGGTCACGGTCAATCGCATCCTGCCGCGCGCCAACGCGCTGCTCGAGGGCTGGTATCTCGGCCAGGAAGGCGGCACCGCCGTGGCGGACGTGCTGTTCGGCAAGACCGATCCGGGCGGCAAGCTCCCGGTGACCATTCCGCGCTCGGTGGGCATGGTGCCGTACAACTACGACGAGAAGCCGAGCGCGCATCGCGGCTACCTGTTTGCCGACAACTCGCCGCTCTTCCCGTTCGGCTACGGCCTGTCCTACACGAGTTTCCACGTCGGCCGTCCACGGCTCTCGGACGGCAGCCTGCCGGCGCACGGCGCCGTGACCGTCACGGTCAACGTACGCAACACGGGCAGGGTCGCCGGCAGCGAGGTCGTGCAGCTGTATGTGCACGAGCTCGTCACATCGGTGACCGAGCCGGTCAAGGAACTCAAGGGCTTCAAGCGGGTGTGGCTCGCACCCGGCGCCTCCACCCAGGTGCACTTCACGCTGCGTCCGAAGAGCTTCGCGATCTGGAACGAGAACATGCGCCATGTCGTCGAGCCCGGCAAGGTGCGCGTCATGGTCGGAGCGGACTCGGTGCACCTGAAATCCGCACTGCTGCATTTGACCGCCTGAGGCGGCTCGTACCGGCGCCTGTTTTCTCCCGCCGGCGATCTCACGGGCCATCACTCCCCCCGGCCCGGCCGAGGTCGCCGGCGGGGATTTCCCCCCGCTCATCGCCCGCGGCCCGCACTGCGCTCCGGCAGAGCGCGGCGCGCGCCCGGGCGCCCCGGCCGCCCGCCGGATCAGGCGAATTCGGCGAATGCGCCCTTGAGGTCGCGGTAGAGGCGCTGGAAGGTGCGCCGGCGGCTTGCGAGCAGCGCCGAGAGCGCTGCATCCGGATGCACGACGCGCGCCACCGCCGGCGCGGCGCAGACCTCGGCCTCGCTGCCATCTGCGGCGGCGAGCCTGGCGAGGCGCGCCGCGCCGAGCGCCGCGCCAACCTCCCCGCCCGCGCGATAGGTCAGCGGCCGGCGCAGTGCCGCGGCGATCAGACGGCCCCAATACGGTACACGCGCACCCCCGCCGGTCACGCTGATCTCACCGACCGCATCGCTCCTTTCGGTGAGCACGTCGAGCCCGTCGGCAAATGCGAAGGCGACGCCCTCGAGCACCGCCGCGGCGAGCTCCGCCGGCGTCGTGTCGGGCCGCAGCCCGAAGAACACTCCGCGGGCGTGCGGATCGTTATGCGGCGTGCGCTCGCCGGTCAGATACGGCAGGAACAGCGGCGAGTGGCGCGTGAGCCGCTGCGCTTCGGCGGCTGCGGCCAGCTTGCCGAGATCCCGCTCCCCGACGATCTGCGCGATCCAGTCGAGCGTATTGGCCGCGCTCAGCATGACCGACATCTGGTGCCAGCGCTGCGGCAGGCAGTGGCAGAACGCATGCGCGGCGCGCTCGGGATTGGGCCGGAACCGGTCGGTGACGACGAACAGCACCCCCGAGGTGCCCAGCGATAGAAACGCCTGGCCGGGACGCACGACGCCGAGCCCGACCGCGCTCGCCGCGTTGTCGCCGCCGCCGCCGGCGACGATCACGCGCGGCAGGCCAAGCTGCCCGGCGGCCGCGGCGGTCAGCGTTGCAGAGACGCTCGAGCCCTCGACCAGCCGCGGCATGTGCGCGCGCGACAGATCGCTCGCCGCGAGCATCGCGTCCGACCATTCGCGGCGCGCCACGTCGAGCCAGCCCGTGCCGGCCGCATCGGACATGTCGCTCACCCGCTCGCCCGTCAGGCACAGCCGGACGTAGTCCTTCGGCAGCAGCACGTGCGCGGTGCGCCGGAACACCTCCGGCTCGTGCCGCGCCACCCACAGGAGCTTCGGCGCGGTAAAGCCCGGCATCATGATGTTGCCGGTGATGGCGCGGGCGGCAGGCTCGCGCCGCTCGAGTTCCAGGCACTCCTCGGCCGAGCGGCCATCGTTCCACAGAATCGCCGGGCGCAGCGGCCGATCGCGCTCATCGAGCAGCGTCGCGCCGTGCATCTGGCCTGACAGGCCGAGCCCCCGCACCGCCGCGCGCGCCGCTTTCGGCACCGCCTGAACGGCCTGCACCGTCGCCTCCCACCACTGGCGCGGATCCTGCTCGGAGAACCCCGGCGCCGGCCGGCTCACCTGCAGGGCAGCGGAAGTCTGCGCGGCGATGGCGCCGTGCTCCTCGAGCAGCACCGCCTTGACGCTGGAGGTGCCGATGTCGATTCCTAGGTACAGGGACGCTGCTCCCATCGGGAAAATACGTTCGATGGTAGCGATATCACTCCGACAGTGTCAATTGAGTCCAAACGAGCTCGGACCGCTTCGGCGGTTGTCCCTTCGGCCTGATATCGCTACCATCCTGATGGGGCCAGCCACGCGCAGCCGCGCCTGCGGGCCGGACTGCACATCGATCGAGGGGACCACCATGCCGCCGATGCAAAACCGCCTGCTGCCGCGCCTGCTCGTCTGGACCGCCTGTGCCGCGCTCGCCGCCTGCAGCGCCGCCGCGCCGGGCGGAACGGGCAGCGGCGCACCGGCGCAGACGCACGGCCGGGCGAGCGAGGCCGTGCACTGGCTCGGCACCTGGGCCTCCTCGCAGCAGATTCCCGAGCCGCACAACGCGCTGCCGCCGGCCGCGCTCACCAACGCGACCCTGCGCCAGATCGTGCACCTGAGCGTCGGTGGCCACGAGCTGCGCATCCGTTTCTCGAACGTGTTCGGCACCTCGGCGCTGCGCATCGTCGGGGCGCACATTGCCGAGCCGGTCTCGCGCACGAGCGGGCAGATCGACCCGGCAACCGACACGCCGCTGTCCTTCGGCGGGCGAGCGGGCGTCACCATCCCGCCCGGGGCGGTCTATTACTCCGACCCGGTGGCCTTCGACGCCAAGCCGCTGTCCGATCTGGCCGTGACGATCTATCTGCGCAAGCCGCCGCGGCGGCAAACCAGTCATCCGGGCTCGCGCGAGACCTCCTTCCTGGTGCACGGCGATCACCTCGCCGCCGCGAGCCTGCCGGGCGCGATGCGCTTCAATCACTGGTTCTTCCTCTCCGGCGTCGACGTGCAGGTGCGCGGAGCGGCTGCGGCGGTCGTCACGCTCGGGGATTCGATCACCGACGGGCATGCCACTGCGAACAACAGCGATACCCGCTGGCCGGACGATCTCGCCCGGCGCCTGCAGGCCTCCCCCGCCACGCGCCAGATCAGCGTGCTCAACGTCGGGACCGGCGGCAACCGGCTGCTGCGCTATGGGCTGGGGCCCGATGCGCTCGCCCGCTTCGACCGCGACGTGCTCGGGCAGACCGGCGTGCGTTACCTGATCGTGCTCGAGGGCGTCAATGATCTGGGCGTCGCCACCATGCACGGGCCGATCTCGGCGGCCCGGAATGCCGCGCTGGTGCGCAACATCATCGGCGCCTACCGGCAGATCATCCTGCGGGCGCACGCTCATGGCATTGAAGTGATCGGCGGAACGATCACGCCGTTCGAAGGCTCGAATTACTACCATCCCTCGGCGGCCACCCTGCGGGACCGCAGGCAGATCAACGCGTGGATCCGCGCCCCGGGCCACTTCGACGCGGTGGTGGACTTCGCCAAGGCGGTGCGTGATCCGCGCCATCCCCAGCGGCTCGCTCCCGCCTACGACTCCGGCGACAACCTGCATCCGAACCCGGCCGGCTACCGGGCCATGGCGAACGCCATCCCGCTGTCGCTGTTCAAGCTGCCCGCCACCTCGGCCGGTCCGCGGCGATGAGCTCGCGCGCGGGCGAGCCGCGCGCCCGCGCAGGCGCGCTGCTCACCGCGCTCGCCTGCGCGCCGCTGTGCACACGCGCCGCACCCGCGCATCCGTGGCCAGCCCCGGTGACCTTCACCACGCGAGAGGACCATCGCAACATGATGGAGCAGCTGGGCATCCGGATGCTCCGGCCGGGCGCGAGCGGCAACGAGAACTCGTCCCGCCACGCCAACTACGACGAAGCGCTGGCCGATCCCTACGGTGCGCTGCCCGATGCGCTGAGACTGCCCGACGGCCGCAAGGTCAGCAGCGCCCGCATGTGGTGGCACACGCGCCGCCCGCAGATCGTTGCCGCATTCGAGCGTGATGTCTACGGCCGGATCCCGCACCGGGTGCCCCGCGTGACCTGGAAGGTCGTGAACCGCGGACGCACGACACTCGGCGGCTACCCCGTCACCTACCGCCGCCTCCTCGGCGTGGTGGACAACAGCGCCTATCCGCTGATTCACGTCGCGATACCGGTGATGCTGGTCACGCCGGCCGCAGCCGGCCGCCGCGTTCCGGTGCTGATCATGTTCACCTACGGCGCGCCGCCCGTGCCGCGCACCGGCCCCGACCGGCGGCAGCTCGCCGAACTCAACTCCGCGCTGCGCACCGCGCTCGCGCACCAGGATCCGGCCGCGCGGGCGGTGCTGCAGCGCCATCCGCACGCCAAGCTGATCAGACGCCCGATGTTCTCGCCGCTGCGGCGCAACGTCGACGGCGGCCCGCCCTCGGTGGTGCAGCTGATCGGTGCCGGCTGGGGCTTCGCCTCGCTCGATCCCACCGCGGTGCAGGCCGACAGCGGCGCAGGATTGACCCGCGGCATCATCGGTCTGACCAACAAAGGCCAGCCGCGCACGCCCGGCCAATGGGGCGCGCTGCGCGCCTGGGCGTGGGCGGCGAGCCGCACGCTGGATTATCTGCGCGCCGATCCGGCGGTCGACGGCGCACACATCGGCATCGAGGGCGTGTCACGCTTTGGCAAGGCGGCGCTGCTCGCCATGGCGTTCGATCCGCGCTTCGCCATGGGCCTGATCGGCTCCTCGGGCAAAGGCGGCAGCACCCCGCTGCGGCGCAATTTCGGGGAGACCGTCGGCAATCTGGCCGGCACCGGCGAGTATCAGTGGATGGCCGGCAACTTCCTGCGCTACGACGCCGAGCAGGCCGCCTTCGGCAGCCGCACCCCCGGCGATCTGCCGGTCGACTCGAACGAGCTGATCGCGTTGTGCGCGCCGCGGCTGCTGTTCGTGAGCTACGGTATCCCCGCCATGGGCGATGCGCGCTGGCTGGATCAGCGCGGCAGCTTCATGGCCACCGTCGCCGCGAGCGCCGTGTACCGGCTGCTCGGGGTCCGCGGTCTCGGCGTGCGCGGCAACCCCCTCACCGCGCGCATGCCGCCGGTCGACCACGGCCTGCTGTCGGGACGGCTGGCCTGGCGGCAGGATGATGGCGGCCACACCGATGCACCCAACATGAGGTACTTCATCGCCTGGGTGGACCGCTTCATCCACTACCACCATCCACAGCACAAGGTACACGAGCGATGACTCCCGCCCCCGCCACTTCCGCCGGCCGCGCCGCCCGTGCCCTCGGCCTGACGCTCGCCGGGTGTCTGCTGCCGCTTGCGGCGCTCGCCTCGATCCCGCAGGTGACCTTCACGCCGTTTCATGCCGACGGCATCTACCGTCTCGGCGAGCAGGTCGGCTGGACGGTTACGGTGCCCCCGGGCGCGCCGCAGCCGCGCGGCCGCTTCAGCTACACCATCAAGCGCAATGATCTCGACGTGGTGAAGACCGGCAGCTTCTCGCTGAAGACGGGCAAGGCCACCTTCGGCACCCGGTTCGATGCGCCGGCGATGCTGTACGTCGTCGTCGACTACGAGCCTTCCCCCACCGCCTTACCGCTCAAAGACTACGGGACGCTGAATCAGGGTCTTAGGGCGCTGCTCATCAAGACGGACCCGGCGCTGCGCGGCCTGCTCGCCCGGTATCCGCACTACCAGCCGCTCGCCCCGCAGTTTCCGTCCGGGGCGTTCGCCGAGCACCGTGTCACGACGCTCGGCGCTGCGCTCGCCCCGACTCTGCTGCGCCCGTCCGTGCCGGCGCCGCGCAACTTCGGGGCGTTCTGGGCGGGCAAGCTGGCCGCACTCGCCAAGGTGCCGATGCGCGCCAAGCTCACCCCCATCCCCACCGCCCAGGCCGGCGTGAGACTGTTCCGTGTGCGCATCACGAGCCTCGGCTCGGACGTGCGCGGCTACCTCGCCGTGCCGGCGCGCGGCGGCAGGTTCCCGGCGCTCGTCATCTATCAATATGCGGGCGTCTATGCGCTGCGCACCGCGTGGGCCACCAATCGCGCCGCAGAAGGCTGGCTCACGCTCGACGTCGACTCGCACGACATCGCGCCGGGCAGCGCAGCCGGCGTGCCGCAGAACTACCCACAGATCGGCGACCGCAGTCCCGACACCTCATATTTCCTCGACATGTACCTGCGCGACACCCGCGCGCTGCACTACATCCGCCACAGCCCGTACTGGAACGGCAAGACCGTGGTGCTCACCGGTGTCAGCATGGGGGGGCAGCAGAGCCTGGCCACCGCCGGGCTCAACCCCGGCAAGGTGAGCGCCGTGATCGTCGATGAGCCTTCGGGCGCGGACATGAACGGGCTGGCGCACGGCCGTCGGCCGGGCTATCCGTTCTACAGCACGACCGACCCGGCGGTGCTGCGTACGGCGGCGTATTTCGACCCGGTCAACTTCGCCTCCCACATCACCGCGCCGACGCTGATCGCGATGGGCTTCATCGACACCACCGCGCCGCCGGCGGGCATCTGGACCGTGCTCAATCAAATCCCCGCGCCCAAGGAAGCCGTGCCGCTCGTTGACTCAGACCACATGAACATCACGCCCGACGAGCAGGCGCCCTGGTCCGAACGCTCGGAGGAGTTGCTCGCGGAGCTCGCACACGGCGGGACGTTCGTGCCCAACCAGGCCCTGACGCGGCCGGCGACCCGCCGCGTGCGCTGAGGCGCCCCGGGGCGCTCAGCGCACGAGCGCAGCCTGCCCGCGCAGGAGCGCTTCGAGCTCCTCGCCGGTGGCGAGGCTGAAGTCCGTCGCGACGGTGTGCTTCAGGCAGGCGCTCGCGGCGCCGAGTTCAACCGCGCGCGCCGGATCCGCGCCGCCGAGCACGCCGTGGAGCACGCCGGCGGCGAAGGCATCGCCGCTGCCGATGCGCTCGACGATGCCGCGCAACGCATAGGTCCGCGACCGCGAGAGCCCGTCCCGGGTAAGACAGGCTGCCGAGAGTGTCTGCTCATCCGCGCCGCTCTCCTGGCGAAACGTGGTTGCGATCAGACGCAGCGCACCGAAGCGCTCGAGCGCCTCGCGCGCGGCAGCCGCAAATGACTCCGGGCCCGAGGCCTCAGGGGCCGCGCGCTGCAGCATCAGGGCCAGATCGTGCTCGCTGGCAAACAGCACCGTGGCGTGCGCCGCGACTTCGCGCAGCACCGCGCCGGCCTGCATCGCGCGGTCCCGCCACAGCGAGGGGCGATAGTTGCAGTCGAACGAAATCGACATCTGCCGTGCGTGCGCCGCGCGCACGGCGGCGAGCAGAGTCTGCGCGCCCGCATCACTGAGCGCCGCGGTGATCCCCGAGACGTGCAGCCAGGCGCTGCCCTGAAGCAGCGCCTCCCACGGCAACGGTGCGCTCATCGCGCGGCAGAACGCCGAGTGCTCCCGGTCATAGACGACCCGCGCGGGGCGCTGTCCCGCGCCGCGCTCGAGGAAGTACAAGCCCATCCGGCCCGCCCCGGTGCGCACCGCGGCGCAGTCGACCCCATGGCGGCGCAGTTCGGCCCCGCAGAGCGCGCCGAGCGGATTGTCCGCAAGCACGGTGATCATGGCGCTTGCATGACCGAGGTGCGAGAGTGCGACCGCGACGTTGGCCTCGGCGCCGCCGACGAACACATCGAGCTCCCCCGCCGCACGCAATACCTGCCCGCGCGGCGCCGCGAGCCTGAGGAGCATCTCACCGAAGCAGGCGATGCGGCGATGTGCGGCCATCTCTCGTGATGCAGCGACTGTCATGTCGGCCTGTCGGCCCCCCGGGGGTGTTGTGCCGGGAGCCTACCGGGCGCGCTGCTTGCGGTCAAAGCCGGTGCGGCCCGAGGCCAGTGTCCACCAGGGCGTCCCGCGGTACGATTCGGCAACCAGCCAGCCGGCGCCCGTGAGCGCCGCGGAGATCATCAGTCCGGTCCAGTTAAGCCGGCTGCCGGGCGCCTCGAGCACGAAGCTGACCCAACACAGCGCCGTCAAGGCGCTCATCATCCCTGCTGCTGCGACGGTGGCGAGTCGCGGCAGTGTGCGGCAGAGGATCGCGAGTCCCGTGGCGATGTAGCCGAAGCCGACCAGATAGCCCCAGCCCATCCAATGGGGAATCCACCCTGGAGGGAAATCCGCGTTGCCGCGCGGGTAGGCGAGGTTGTCGAGGCTCATCAGAAAGGCGGCCAGGGCGAACACGGCCCGCCCGAGGCGCACGCCGCGCGCCCCGGACAGCGGGCCTGTCCAGCGGGGCAAGGAAGCCCCCGGGGCTCGCGCATAGACGAGCAGACCACCGACGATGAGCGTGGCGCTCTCACCGAGTCCCGACCAGCGATCGGCCACCGCCGGGCAGGCGAGCACGAGCGGAACGCGCAGCAGCACGAACCAGAGTGCGAAGTAGGCGCTCAGCGCGAGGGCGGCCGGCCCCTGCGTGCGCCGCGCCAGAAGTCCTGCGCCGAGCCCCGCCATCAGCACGCCGTTGACGTATGCGAGGATCAGCCGGCCCGCAAGGGCCTGCGGCACCGGCTGCCAGACGGCGGCGAAATGCCCCGTGGCGAGCGAGATGACGCCGAGCCCCATGACCGCCAGCGCCAGGATGGTCTGACCCGCGCTCGCCGCGACACGCATAAGCCCCCCTCCAGATCATCCGCTCAATGCCGCTTTTCGCCTGGCTGCAGGCCGCGCGCGTCCCGCAGCAGGCGGCGGATCGCCCGAGCGGCTGAGGCATGCGCTTGGTCAGGGAGCGGATCACCTGGATGCGCATGTAATCCTGCTGCTGCAGGCTGACCGGGCCGAGGATACCGCGCCGCTCGGGCGCCAGATAGGGCACCGGCTCACCGCCGGTACGGAACACATAATGAGCGAACATCCTGCGCCAGATCTCCCTGCGGCTCTGCGCCAGTCCGTGCATCGCGAGCAGCCCGTGCGCCAGCGCCGCAAAAGGCTCCGCGGCCCACTGAGTGGCGTCGAACCACCCGAAGCTCACCGACAGATTCACCGGCTCGAGCGACTCGACGTTGTGCCCCCACAGATTCGGGATGAAGATCGCATCGCCCGGCTGCAGCTCCGCGGTCTCGGCCATCTCGAGCGCCTGCGCAAAGCGCGGAGAACGCTCAAGGTCGGGCGAGCTGACCCTCACCAGGCTCCTCGACTGACCGCCCGCGCCGAGCTCGAGCGGCCCGACGTACACGCTGGGCAGCTGATTCGGCGGAAAGACCGTACAGCGCTTCCGTCCGGCGACCATGCAGTTGATGCCGTCAGAGTTGTCGTAGCGCATTGCCGCAGTCGTTGCCGAGCCACATGCGGGGCCTTGCCGGCTTGTCCGGGATGTCGAGGGTGCATTCCCGCGCCATCTGCGGCAGCGTCTCCTCGAGCACCGTGGCACCCGTACAGATCGCCGGCGGCTCTGGCTGCCCTCGATCCTCCAGGAGCGTCGCGAGGATCTCCCGGAGCGGTCGGTGCGCGTACGGGAAGTTCAGGCCGCTCATGTCGTCGCGGAAGAAGTACACGCCGCGGATCTCTGGCTGTCCCACCAGGATGCGCAGTGGACATTGCCAAACCGTCCATAGTGCGCCGGCCACAGCCGGTGTCAGCCGACCTCTTCGGTACGCGCTACCCGCCCCGCATCAGTCGCATGATGCGCGCGCGGATGTGCCCGTAATTGTGCGGCTTCAGCGGCCCCAGCAACCCGTGCTGCTCGCTCGGCAGGTGCTTCAGCGGGTGGCCGCGGGTGCGGAACACGAAATGATCGAAAAAGGCCTTCCACGCCCGTCGCTCGGCCGGCGGACGCTCGGCGATGGCGATCATGGCGAGCAGCAGGCTGGTGTAGGGGGCATCGGGGCCCGCGCTGAACGCGTCCCACCAATGATTGATCATCGCGTTGAACGGCGCGAGCGCCTCGACCTGATGCCACCACAGCTTCGGCAGATACAGCGCATCGCCGGGCTCGAGCTCCGCCACGAGCGCCTGGTCGCGGATGCGCTCGAAGAGCGGATAGCGCTGCGCGCTCGGCGGATCCGCCGAGGCTGCCAGGCTCACCGGGGGACCGGCCATCGTATGGTCGATCGGGCCCATGTACAGCTCGCCGATCAGCTCCGGTGCATACAGCGTGAAGCGCCGCCGGCCTGCGATCACGCAGGCGAGATTGTCGAAGGTATCGTAGTGGCTCGAGACGTTGGAGGGATGCCCCACCCAGATGCGCGCGCCCGCCGTGGGCGGCAGCAGCGGCATGGGATTGGCGCCGAGGAACCCCGGCATGCACTGCGCCACCGGCACCGAGCCGACGTAGAGCGTCTCGGCCTGCGGCCGCTGCAGAGTCTCGAGCATCGCCTCGAGCGCCTCGAGAAACTTCAGCTGCCGCCGCTCGAAGTTGAATCCCTTCAGATCCGGCGTGTAGTAGTACTTGCCGGCAATGGCCGCCTCGCCGACGAACGCCTCGACCGGCAGCCCCGCGTCGAACGCTGCGAAATACCGAATCAACTCCCGCGGCGAGCGGCGCGCGGCCTGCACCGCCGGCCACTCGGACACCAGGCCGCGCAGCACCACCGGCCGGCAGGCCTCGAGAACCTCACTGCGGAATTGCTCCGGTCCCGACAGATCGCGGCCGGCGATCTCGGCTGGGCGGTGCGCCATGCGGGTCCCCCGTGGGCGAGCGCTCAGCTCGCCTTCGCCTCAGGCGTGATGGCCAGCGTCTCGGTGTGCTTCAGCAGCCGCGCATTCTTGGTCCGCGCCATCACGCGCACCTGCTTCAGCGAGGCGATCATCAGGTGCATGAGCGTGAGATAGCCCCGGCGGAACAGCTCGAGCGCCACCGCATCCGGAATGCGCGAGAGCACTTCCTGGTTGACCGTGTAGAGGCCCTCGCAATGGCGCAGCGTGCCGTCTTCGAACTCGACCTCGATGTCCACCGGCTCGATCAGGTTCAGCTCGAGCAACCGGGCGATGAAAATCCGGGTCCGCTCGATGCCGGGCTGCAGATCCTGGAACGCCCAGATGATGCTCTGCAGGTACCGGGTCGGCTGGCCGTGCTCGGTGAACAGCTCCTTGCCGCCCTCGGCGTTGACCCGCGGATGATCCACATCGATCGCCAGCTCAGGTCCATGGGCATAGAACGGCACGCGCTGCAGACTGAGCGGCCGATAGAACTCCGGATCGCCCCGCCAGTCATCGAGAAACTGGTTCTCACCCTCGATGAATCCCAGCATCACCCCGCAGAAGAACTCGCCCGTGTCCCGCTGCTTGCCGAACAGGATCGGGTAGTGAACCACCAGGTGCGGAAACTCGTTGATGATCACCTGCACGAAGTGCTGGTTATCGCCGTATGCGGCCGAGGGACGGCCGTCGACCTTGAGGTGACGATGTGTCTCTTTGTTGAGCGGTACGATCTGGGTCATGGCACGATGCGCCGCATCTCAGACGGGCTGCAGCCCGAATTGGTATATTTTATTCAGCAGCTCGCGGTTCTTCGGCAAGCGCGTACTCATCTCGCTCGTCATCTGCTCGTTCTCGCGCACGAAGCGGGCGGCAGCCGCCGCCGTATCCGCGGCCTCCTCCGGCACGACTTCGGTTTGGAAGCCCATCCCGTAGAGCACGTACTGGTAGCTCGCCGCGGGGAACACCTCCTCGAGACGATCGAGCTCATCGAAGAACCACGGTGACTGATACTTCCACAACGTCAGCAGGTCCTTCAGCCGGTCGGGGACGGTAGCAGGATCCACGTTGTCCCGCCAGAACGCCGTGTCGGTGCGCTGTGTCAGCACATAGTGCAGCTTGAGGAAATCGACGATCCGGCCCCAACGGTACATCGTCACGTCGTTGAAGCGCCGTGCGACGATGTCCATCACTTCCCGGCATGCGGGCATCTGCTCCGCGAGGAGCTTCGCCGAGAGCTCGACCAGGACGATGGCGGAGGACTCGAGCGGCTCGAGAAAGCCGCCCGCGAGCCCCACCGCCACACAGTTGTTCTTCCAGAATGTCTCGCGGTGTCCGGCGCGGATCGGAATCTTGCGCACGGGCAGATTCTTGTGCTGCGGACCGATGTAGCGCAGCAGCGTCTCGCGGGCCGCCTCCTCGCTGGTATGGCGGCTTGAATACACATAGCCGACCCCGCGGCGGGTCGGCAGACAGATGTCCCACGTCCACCCCGCCTCATGCGCGGTCGCGATGGTGTGCGAGGCCATCGGCGCATCCGGCGTCGCAAACGGCACCTGCACGGCCAACGCCGTGTCGCACAGCAGGATGTCCCCACATTCCTTGAACCGCACGCCGAGCGTCTTGCCGATCAGCAGCGCCGAGAAGCCGCTGCAATCGACGAACAGATCGCCCGTAATCTCTCCGGCCTGCGCGGTACGCAGGCTCGCGATGTCACCGTTCTCGTGCTGATTGACGCCCTCGACGTCCGCCAGGACATGGCGCACGCCGAGCTTCTCGATGCAATGCTTGGCGAGGAACGGCCCGAACTTGCCCGCATCCAGGTGATAGGCGTAGTTCGCGACTGCCCGATATTCCCCATGTGTGATCGTCTTCGGCGCCAGCCCCGCATCGCACAGCCGGCCCTGCGGAGTCACGAAATCGCAGAAGCTCATCGCCCCCCCGTCCCGCAGCCAGTGCGGCACGAGATTCACTTGCGAGAAACCCTGCGGCACCATCAGCGGGTGGTAGTACGAATCACCCGCCTCTCCCGTGGTCCAGCCGACGAACTGCCCTCCCTGCTTGAACGCCGCATCACACTCGCGCAACAGCGCGGTCTCCGACACGCCCATCCGCGCGAGCGTCGAGCGCATCGTCGGCCACGTACCCTCCCCCACACCGATCGCCCGAATGTCCGCAGACTCGATCAGCGTGACGGACAAGCCGCCCGCCTTCATCCGAGATTGAAGGCGGGCGGCAATGGTGCCTGCGGTGAGCCACCCGGCGGTTCCTCCGCCGACGATGACGACCGATTTGACGGGACTTACCACATCAGAACCGGGCTCGCACTCCGAACGAGAGCGAACGTCCGTACTCAACCAGGTTCAACGTCTGATTCGAGAATCGTCCGTACGTGTGGTAGATCGTGTTCAGCATGTTGTTCAGGTTGAAGTAGACGTTCAGGTACTTGTCCACCTGGTAGTTTGTGGCGAAGTCCAGCTGCGTGGCCGGAGCCTGGTAGACCGGCTCATTGCCGAACGCGCCACCACCTTGCTCCTGGCCCGTCAGCAGCAGCAGCTTGCCCGTCCAATTGACCGTGAAGCGCGCCTGCCACTTGCCCCGCTGATAGAACGCGGTAGCGTTCGCCGAGCTGCCCACGCCCGTCAGCGCGAACTGGTTGGATGCCAGACTGAAGTTGTTGAAGTTCGCGTTGCTGTGCATCCACGTGCCGTTCAGCATGAAGCCGAAGCCGTACGGCAGCATCTGCTGCCAGGTGCCCGACACGCCGGTCACGTCAGCGGACAGCTTGTTGGTGTAGGTCGTCTCCGCGAACACCATCGGCTTGCCGCAGCCCGAGTCCGTGAACACCAGATGCCCGCCGGAGCTGTAGGAGCATGGCGCCGGGTCGTTGATCGGGACCGTTACATCGGTCACGCTCGAGGTCGGGAAGTTCGATACCTGCTTGTAGAAGGGGTGCAACTCCGCGTAGTCGCCGTGCGCGTAGTACCAGGTCAGGCGCAAGTCATAGTTGTTGGACAGATACGGCAGCAGGCCCGGGTTGTTGCCGGTCGCGGTCAGCGCATTGACGCGTCCGCCGTAGCTCGTGTTCGGAATCAACTGGTAGTTTCCGGGAGCAGACTCCGTGCGCGAGAAATCGAAGGCCGTCTCGAAGTCCTGCGTGGGCCAGAGGGCCAGATCCAGCGCCGGCAGGAGGTAGCCGTACGATTTGTCGACCTGCGTCCACTGCGGCGAACCGGTTCCGAAGGCGTACGCCGTCGGATCACTGGCTCCCTGCCACACCACCTTCGTGAGCGGAGCGGACAGACCCGCAATGACTTCATCGGTCCGCTGATAGCGCAGGCCGAAGCGGGTCCAAAGGCGCATGCCGTCCACCTTGAACTTGTGGCTCACCTGCACGAACGGCGCATAGTTCATGCGGGACACATGCTGCACCGAGCCGATGCTCAACGCCTCGGCGGGAATACCGCCGGTGTAGTTCGGATAGCCCGGGGTCGGCGCGAATTGCGAGTCGACCGGCTGGCCGATCAGGTAGTTGAGCACCGCGTAGGGATTGTACAGCAGCAGGCTCGAGGGCAAGTTGCCGCCGCCGCTGTAGCCGGGCATCCAGGTGCCGAGACTCGCCTGCGAGAACAGCGTGGAAGGCAGCGCCACGCCCTGGGTATTGCCCGAGGCCGGACCGTAGCCGCCCCACAGCTCCCAGTAGTTGTTGGTGAACGTGTCCATCTCCTTCGTGTTCCAGTCGTCGTCGAGGAACTGGGCGCCGAACTGCAGCTTCGTGGTGTTGCCCGGATTCCAGGTGGCGCTCACCCTCGCCTCGTTGATCTGATCAGTGTTCTCCTGGGTCTGCAGCGGGAACACGTGCGAGCCGATGATGAACGGATTCAGTCCGTTGTAGTTCGGCGAGGCGACGGCGCTCGAGCCCGACGCCACGGCGTTCGGTCCGTACGCGCTCCAGTACGGCAGCACGTTGCTGTTCGAATTCAAAACGAGTCCGCCGGTGTAGTTGTTGGCGTTGTTGCCAAAGCCAACGTCGGAGTCGACGTCGCTATAGGTGCCGTTCGGGTTCAGCTGCGACTTCGACTGGTCGGCATCGACATTGAGCGTCCAGTCCGCATTCACATTCCACAGGACATTCAGGCCATACGTGTTCGTGACGATGTACTGATCCGCGACGAACGCATTGAAGTCCGTCGGTCCGGTGTAATTGAAATTGGTGATCGTGCCGTTGCCGTCGAGCGTCGCATCGGGGAACGCCCCGAACCAGGTGCTGCGCTGCCAGCGGTTGATGTGCTGATCCCAGGAGGAGTAGTTCTCGTCCAACGTCACCATCACCGCGTTCGTCGGATGCCACTGCAGCACCACGCGCCCGTCCTTGGAGCGCGTGTCGATGCGCTCGAGGTACATCGCCATATCCTGCGGGTACCACACCGGCACCTGGGCATTGCCCGTGGCGCCGGGCCCGACGCTCGCGCAGCCGGTGCTGCCGAAGGCGGTGGTGTAGTTGGCGGCGAGGTCGGAACAGGCGAATCCCCCGGCGGCGATGCCCTTCCAGCCCACGATGTCCTGATGATGCGTGAGGGTACGGTAGTCCTCGTAGTCGCCATCCACCAGGAAGCCGAACTTGTTGTGATCGAAGGTGTCGCTGAACATCGCGCCGACGGCCGGGCGGATGCCTCCGTCCATCGGATAGTCGGTGCCGCCGATGTTCACCCCGCCGTGCATGCCGGGATTCTGGAACGGCGTGAGCATCTTGATGTTGACCACCGAGCCGATGTTGCCCGAGGAGAGGGCCATGTCGGGGGTCTTCAGAGTATCGATCTCCCCGACGTACATCGCGCCGATGGTGGCGACATTGAACGTCTGCCCGTTGCCGGAGGCGATTTGCCGGCCGTTCATCAGCACGGTGTTGAACGATCCGCCGAACCCGTTGACGTTGAAGCCCTGCGGCAGGCCGGTAGCGGTCGGCGCGCCGAACGCGCTGCTGTAAACGAGGGAGCCGCGATTGATCGTGACGCCCGGAAGGTGCGCAAGCGCGCCGCCGATCGAGGAGTCGGGGAACTGGCCGATCGTCTCGGCGGAGATCGCATCGACCACGCCGATCGACTCCCGTTTGATCTGCAGCGATCGCTGCAGAGAGCCGCGGATGCCGGTGACGATGATCGGCTCGAGCTCCGTCGCGGAGGCCGCCACGGAATTGCCCTGCTTGAAAGTATCGTTTCCGTTCCCGGCGGCGCCGGCGGGCGCGGTGTTGTTCTGCGCGTAGAGGCCCGCGCCGTTGGCCGAGAACAGCCCGGCCGAGGCCAACGGCGTCGCCTTGAAGCCGCGTCGCTTGGCCTTCACGGCCTTGCCCGGGATCGGCGGCTGATTCGAGCGTTTCGTCGCCGGCGCGTTCTGCGCATGCGCCACGCCGTTTGCGGCCAGGGACAACGACCCCAGCGCGAGACCCGACAGACCGATTTTCGCGTAGGCCGTTCGGCCCAGCACACCGAAGCCGGCGTTCTTCTTGAACGCGTGCTTCGATGCGTTACGCAGTGTCTTCCGACTCATTAGAAGCCCCCTCTATCGCGAACCAGATGTTGTGGACAAGCAACGTCGATTGCAACTGCCGCCGATCAGCGGTTTGCGGCAGCCGGAGAATCCCCGCTCGGTTTTTAGTTCTGCGTGCCCTCCAGGTATGGTACCGCTACCTGACGACGGGCCGAGTATGGTCCTGCTCTCGGCTCGGTGTCAACAGTCGCCCTCAAACCGGTTCGTTCTGCGGCCAACCCGCAGTTTTTCAGATCTGTTCCACCGGTCTGAACCTGCGTCGCCTCCTTCTGCAGGGCGCTCGGCGCGCACCGCCCATACCGGCTCGACCGGGACCCTGGTTACGCGAACATATGCCGCCGTGCCCGGGCTCGGCTCAGGCTGTGGCCCCATGCATCCGCGGGCCCCGCCGGTGCGTACAGACGTTGGCAACACACCACAGGCGTATGCGCCCCCGCTCCGCCGCATGCGCGGCGCGCAGCTCCGGCCGGACCGCCCGGCACGGCCGATGCGCGACCGGACGCATTATTACTCCGGAAAGACAGCGCTGTCATCGCTGATTTTCAAGCTCCAATCCGTCACGCTCATGCCGTCCGGCGAGGGACACCGGGCGCCCGGCAGAGCCCCGGGGCGCGTACTGCCGACGCCGTGGTAGCGTTATCTGGACGAGCCGCGATCTCGAACCGAGCCTCGCGGCGCCCGTGCGGCGCGAGGGAACATCCGTTCGGACACATCGCCCGAGGTGCGGATGCGGCCGTCGCGCGGGTCCTTGCCCGCCCCGACGATGAGACTTCGGGCACCTAGCCCGGTGGGCGAGGCAGTTCGCGAATGCGCACGCTCCGGGTCCCGCAGCACGCCGGTTTGAACGGCGCGCGCGAGTGCCCAGTGGCATTCGAAGCGGGCCGCGCCGATGAGCCGCAGGATGGCACGCCGCCGTCCGCGCGCCGTGTCGGCTTCGGGCGCTCCACCGCCGGTCCTCGCGATGTTCGACCGCGCCACGCGGCACTGATGCGCACCTGCGCCGCACCGATGCGCAGCATCAGACCGTGCTGCGGGTGCGGCTCGAGAATGAACTGGGCCACCTCGGCGGACGCGGCCGCTCGGCGCTCGCCAACCGCCTGTTCGAGGGACCGCCCCCGCCCCGGCTGCGCCGCGCGCGCCCCGCGCGGCGGGGACGGCCGGCCTGGCGCGTTGCCCACGCGCTGCGGCCCGCCGGACGTTTCTGGTCCGCCGTGTCCGGGTGCCTCACCGATCAGACGTTCATGGCCTGGCATGACACGCGCTACATCGTTGCGGTGCTCCGCGCCGGGAAAGGCCCGTACGCGCTGCCGATGGACAGGAACGCCCAGCTGCCTCCCCCGAGCACGCCGGCGCATTGCCCAGCGGCACACCGCATCCGTCGTGCCAGCCGATCGACCGGGCCGCAGCGCCGGACATCTGCACGGTCCGCTCCTGCAGCAGACGGCGCCCGTCGGCGGCGGTCTGCTCGGCGCCACGCACGCTCGCGCCTGGACGACCGGCCTGCCGCAGGAGCACACCGCGCTGCGGGCGCTCGAGCGCCGCCCCAGCGTATTCGGCCTGCCCGGGTCCGGCTCCGGCGGCGATCGTGCCGCGCAACCCCGACGTCGACGGGCGGATCGCCGTGATAGCGGCCATCGAGCTGCTGCGCCGGAACGGGCGCGCCGGGCCGGTGGCGGGGCGCCCATGAGCCGCTGCGCATCCGCCAGCTTGAGCGGCGCACCGGCACGGCGCGCGCCAGGATTGACGGGAGACGGATGATACCGCTACCATATCGACAGAAATCATTGATCTGACTGGTCTGATGAAGGATGCCCTGATTCCGTGCTTTGTCACCCGCACCGCGGCCGCGCCAGCGCGCGCAGTGTCCGCGGACCGAGCCGGCCTTGCGTGCGCTCCACCCCTCGCCCCGCGGCGTCAACGGTGCATATGAGCACGCCGGCAATTTCCGAACGTTTCGACGGAGTTCTCCGATGAGTCTTTTTTCTGATGTTGCGCCGGTCCGCTTCGAGGGGCCGCAGACCGATAACGAGTACGCGTTCCGCGTCTACGATAAGGACCGCGAGGTGTTGGGCAAGCGCATGGAGGATTGGCTGCGCTGCGCGGTGTGCTACTGGCACTCCTTCAACTGGCCGGGCCAGGACATCTTCGGCGCCGGCACGCTGCCGCGGCCCTGGCTCGGCGCCACCATCAGCCAGGCGATGGCGGACGCGAAGCTCGAGGCGGCCTTCGACTTTCTGACCCGGCTCGGCATGCCCTACTTCACCTTCCACGACGTCGACGCGATGGCCACGGCCGCGACGCTGAAGGAACACGACCGCAACCTCAAGACCATCGAGGCGCGCATTCAGGAGAAGATGGCCGCCTCGAAAGTGAAGCTCCTGTGGGGCACGGCCAATCTGTTCAGCCATCCGCGCTACGCGGGCGGCGGGGCCACGAACCCCGACCCCGAGGTGTTCGCCTGGGCCGCCGCGCAGGTGCGCGGCTGTCTCGAGACGACGCACCGGCTCGGCGGGCAGAACTACGTGCTGTGGGGCGGCCGCGAAGGCTACGACTCCCTGCTCAACACGGACCTCAAGCGCGAGCTCGACCACTACGGACGCTTCCTCTCCATGGTCGTCGAGCACAAGCACCGCATCGGCTTCAAGGGCGCCATCCTGATCGAGCCGAAGCCCTTCGAGCCCACCAAGCACCAGTACGACCGCGACGTCGCCGCCGTATACGCGTTCCTGCAGCGCTACGGCTTGGCCAAGGAAGTAAAGGTCAACATCGAAGTCAACCACGCCACGCTGGCGGGGCTGGACTTCGAGCACGAGGTGGCCGCGGCGTTCACCTACGGGATCTTCGGCTCGATCGACATCAACCGCGGCGATCCGCGCAACGGCTGGGACACGGACCAGTTCCCGAACAACGCCCAGGAGCTCGTGCCGGCGTTCGTGGCGCTCATCGAGGGCGGCGGCTTCAGCACCGGCGGATTCAACTTCGACGCGAAGCTGCGCCGCCAGTCGGTCGATCCGGCGGACCTGTACCTGGCGCACATCGGCGGTATCGACACGCTGGCGCGGGCGCTGCTCGCCGCGGCAGACGTGGTGAGCGCGCGCAAGCTCGCCGAGCTGAAGAGGACCCGCTACCAGGGTTGGGACGGGGAGCTCGGCCGGCGCATCGAGAGCGGCTCGCTCGACCTCGCGGCGCTCGCCGACCTCGCGACTGCATCGGACTTCCAGCCGGCCGTGCGCTCGGGCAGACAGGAGCTCGCCGAGAGCCTTATCGCGCGTCACTGCAAGTACTAGAGTACGTGGGTGTCGAACGATCCCATCCGCAGCGTGGTCATCGTCGGCGGAGGAACCGCTGGCTGGATGACCGCCGCGACACTGTCGCAGTCGTTTCCGCACCTGCGCGGCGGGATCCGTCTCATCGAGTCGGAGGAGATCGGCACGGTGGGCGTCGGCGAAGCGACCATACCGCCGATCATCGACTACCTGCGCACGCACGGCATCGACGAGGACGAGCTCGTCCGCAGGACGCAGGCCACGTTCAAACTCGGGATCGAGTTCAGGGACTGGAAGCAGCCGGGGCACACCTACATCCACCCTTTCGGTCCCACGGGCGTGCCGCTACGCGGAGTGCCCTTCTACACCTACTGGCACAAGTGCGCGCTGGCCGGGACCGCCGCGCCGCTTGAGGCGTATTCGCTGCAGGCGGTCGCGGCGCAGCAGGCCAAGTTCATGCGCCCGGTGCCGAGCAAGAACTCCCCGCTCGCGACCATCGTCTACGCGCTGCACCTCGATGCGAAGCTCTTTGCCGCCTACCTGCGCACCTACGCGGAGGCGCGCGGCGCGCGGCGCACCGAGGGCAAGGTGCGCAGCGTCGCCCTGCGGCCCGAGGACGGGTTCATCGAGTCCCTGACGCTCGAGAGCGGCGAGCGGATCGCCGCGGACCTGTACATCGACTGCACGGGATTGCGCGGCGTGCTGATCGAAGGGGCGCTGAAGAGCGGCTACGAGGACTGGACGCATTGGCTTCCCTGCGACCGGGCCGTCGCGGTGCCGTGCGAGCGCTCCGGACCGCTCTCCTCACATACGCTGGCCACGGCGCGGGAGGTCGGCTGGCAGTGGCGCATCCCGCTGCAGCACCGGGTGGGCAACGGCTACGTCTACAGCAGCCAGTTCCTGAGCGACGATGCGGCGCACGACATTCTCCTGGCGAACCTCGAGGGCCGCCCGACACGCGAGCCGCTGCGGCTGCGCTTCACCACCGGCCGGCGCCGGCGGTGCTGGATGAGGAACTGCGTGGCCATCGGCCTGTCGGCGGGCTTTCTCGAACCGCTGGAGTCGACCGGCATCCACCTGATCCAGCGCGGCATCTTCGTGCTGCTGAAGCTCTTTCCCGACCGGCATTTCCGCCGGCGCGACATCGATGAGTACAACCGCCAGCTCGCCTTCGACTACGAGCGCGCCCGCGATTTCCTCGTGGCGCACTATCACTTCACGGGGCGGACCGGGGCGTTCTGGCAGCATTGCCGCAGCACCGAGCTGCCCGACAGCCTGCGCGAGCGCATGGAGCTGTTCGGCAGCCACGGACGGCTGATGCGCGATGAGAACGAGCTGTTCTCGGTGCAGAGCTGGTTTCACGTGCTGATCGGCCAGGGCGCCGAGACTGCCGGCTACGATCCTTTCGCCGACAGCATCGGCCCGGATCCCCAGCGCGCGCTCGATGAGATCCGCCAGGTCGTGGCCGGGTGCGCCGCGACCATGCCCGCGCACGAGGAGTTCATCCGGCGGCACTGCCGCGCGGGCAGCGAGTGACGCGCCGGCGCCTCAGCGCGTCACGCTGAGCGGGCCGACCACATCGAGCGGTCGGCCTGGGGACTGGCGGCGCACGAGCGTGCTCTTGCCGAACAGCGACTCGAGCAGATCCACCGCGAGCCGGGCCGTGCGGTTGCGCACATCGAGCGCGGGATTGAGCTCGACCACATCGAGCGAGCCGACCTGACGGGTATCGGCGATCATCTCCATGCACAGCTGCGCTTCCCGGTAGGTCGGGCCGCCCGGCACCGTCGTGCCCACTCCGGGGGCGATGTCCGGGTCGAGGAAGTCCACATCGAAGCTCACGTGCAGGTGCGTATCGGCGTCGATCCCCGCGAGCGCCTGCTCCATCGTGGCGCGCATGCCCATCTCGTCGATGTAGCGCATGTCGAACACCTCGACCGCGAGCTCATGCACGAGGCGCCGCTCGCCCTCATCGACGCTGCGCACCCCGATCTGGCGGATCCATTGCGGATGGATGGCGGGGGTGTGCCCGCCGAGTGCGGTGAGCGAGCGCGGCCCGAGGCCGCAGAGGCACGCAAGCGGCATGCCGTGCAGGTTGCCGCTCGGAGAGAGCTCCCCGGTGTTGAAATCCGCATGCGCATCGAGCCACAGCACGCGCAGCTTCCGGCCGCTCTCGCGGCAATGGCGCGCCACGGCGCTCAACGAGCCGATGGCGAGGGCGTGGTCGCCGCCGAGCAGGATCGGCACGTGGCCGGCGCCGAGGGACTCCTCCACGGCCGCGTAGATCCGCCGGTTCCACTCGAGCACCGCGGCGAGATTGCGGTAACCGCCGAGCGGCGCCTCGCAGGGATTGGCGGGACCGGAGAGATTCCCCTGGTCGATCACGGTGAGCCCGCGGCCCTCAAGCGCCCGCCCGAGCCCGGCAACGCGCAGCGCCTCCGGCCCCATGGAGGCCCCGCATTCGGCGGCGCCGACGTCGGTCGGCGCGCCGATCAGCCTGACGGTGCGTCCCGGCACGCTCATGCGCTTCACGCCTCGAGCAGTTCCGGCACGGGCTCGCGCACCACGCGCGGGCGGGCAATGAGGGCGTAGAGATCCTTCGGGTCCTGTAGGTCGGGAATCAGATCGATGCTCGTGCGCTCACCGCGCCGCTCGCGATGCAGCCGGTACACGTAACGCAGCGCCGTGAAATCCTCGAGCGCAAATCCCACCGAGTCGAAAATGGTCACGTCGCTCTCGCGGGTGCGGCCACCGGCGCCTTCGGTGAGCACGCGGGTGAGCTCCACCACGGGGAAGTCGGCCGGCATCTGCTGGATCTCCCCTTCGACGCGCGACTGCGGCTCGAACTCCACCACCACGCGCGCGTCCGGGCGGCGCAGGATGTCCGGGTGCAGCTCGGTCTTGCCCGGGCAGTCCCCGCCCACGGCATTCAGGTGCATGCCCGGGGCGATCATCTCGGGCGTCAGGATGAAGGCGTTGCGCTTGTCCGCGGTGATGGTGGTGATGATGTCCGCGCCAGCGGCCGCCTCGGCGGCCGAGCGGCAGCGCACCACTCGCAGCCCCGGCAGCTGCGCGCGCGCGAGATTCGCGACCAGCTTGTCGGTGGCGTGCGGGTCGACGTCATACAGGCGCAGCTCGCGCACCCCGAGCGCATCATGGAAGGCGATCGCCTGAAACTCCGACTGCGAGCCGTTGCCGATCAGCGCCATGACCCGGCTGTCCCGCCGCGCCAGCGCGCGGGCCGCCACCACCGAGGTCGCCGCCGTGCGCAGTGCGGTGGTCAGCGTCATCTCCGCGAGCGCCAGCGGATAGCCGGTCTCCACGTCCGCCAGCACTCCAAAGGCCATCACGGTGAGCAGGCCCTTGGCCGTGTTCTTCGGATGGCCATTGACGTACTTGAACGCATACTGGCGGCCATCCGAGGCCGGCATCAGCTCGATGACGCCGAGCGGCGAGTGGGTCGCGTGGCGCGGGGATTTCTCTAACTCGCTCCAGCGACGATAGTCCGCCTCGATCTCGCGCTCGAGGCCCGCGATGAACGGAGCGGTGCCCAGATCCCGTACGAGTTCCTGAACCCGGCGGGTGCCGATGAAATCCACCATGATGCGTCTCCTGTCAGCCGGCGGCGCCTGTTTTGCGCCGCCACAGCACCATGATCCACGCCGCCGCAGCCAAAGAATAGCCAGAGAAAGGTCAAAATTGCGGCCTTAATTGATCAAAACGCCACTGTAGATGAGCATTTTGATAAACTGAATGGACCCTCAGCCGCTGCCCCGGAGGCGCGATGGACGATCTCGATCACCGCCTCATTTCGCTGCTGCGCGCCAATGCGCGCACCTCGATCGCCGCGCTCGCCAAGCAGTTGGGCGTGGCGCGCGGCACGGTTCAGAACCGCATGTCGAAGCTGGAAGCCGACGGGACCATCGTCGGCTATACGGTGCGCCTGAAGCCCGACGTGGCCGAGCAGCACATCCGCGCCTTCATGACCATCGCGGCCGAGGGCAATCAGGTGGATGCGCTCGTCAGGACGCTGCGGGGCGACCCTGCGGTCGCGAGCCTCTACAGCACCAACGGCCGCTGGGATCTGGTGGCGGAGCTGCGCGCCGACAGCCTGGCGTCCTTCGACCGGGTGCTGGCGCGCATCAGTCGCACGCCCGGGGTCTCGAGCACCGAAA
The DNA here is from genome assembly GCA_021792555.1 of Pseudomonadota bacterium. Classification (GTDB taxonomy): domain Bacteria; phylum Pseudomonadota; class Gammaproteobacteria; order Steroidobacterales; family Steroidobacteraceae; genus 13-2-20CM-66-19. Next base: position 97,499 of record JAJYUL010000003.1, on the reverse strand, counting down.
CGAGCCTGCTGCTGTCGACCTTCAAGCTCTGAGCGCCCCCGCCCACCCCGCCGTGCGGCTCAAGAGCGGCGGCCGTCCCGCTCGATCCGCTCGCGGGCGGACAGATGCTGCGCGGGCAGCCCCGCAAGGTGCCGCTCGTACATCTGCTCGTAGAGCGATTCGAGGTGAGCGGTGAGGGCGGGCGTGTCGAACAGGACACAGCGGTCGCGCTCGGCCTCGAGTCTGGCCCTGAGCGCCTCGAGGCGCGGCGCGCGTCGTCGGCGCGGCTGCGGCCACGAGCTCAGGGAGCCCTGCGGCGGTCACGACGCTCGCAGCCATGCGCGCAGCGAACGATTCCCCGACAAGCGTCAGCACCGGCAGTCCCGCCCCGAGTGCATCCGAGGCGGTCGTGCCGGCGTTGTAGGGCAACGTGTCGAGGAACAGATCCGCCGCGCGGTAGCGCGCCAGATACGCCTCCAGGGACACGGCGCCGCCGAACACGAGCCGCTCGGGCTCGATGCCGGCGCGCGCGGCCTCGCTCGGCACGAGCACCGGACGGCGATGAGATAATCGATGCAGCTTGCCCCGAGGGTGCCCAGATAGCCCAGGTAGCTCACCTGGACCGGGGCGGCAGGCGGGCGTTCGGTGGTGCGAGCGTCTTGGCTCAATCTTGCGATCCGACAGCACGGTGCGCACGGCACCGGATCACTCTGCGCTCTGGCGCTGCCCGGCGCCGCGCACCGCGCCGGACCGTTGAGAGACAGCCGGTCCGTCGTCGCAATGCGGCGCGGTTCCGCTGCCACGCGCCGCAGCATAGCATCTGCGGGCCGACGGCAGGCCTGCGAGCCGCTCCTGCGCACGCAGGATCGGGCGCGCGCCGCCCTGGCGCCGAAGCGCGCGCCGCGCGCTTCGGCTATGCTTGTTCCCGCATCGACACCGGCTCGGCGCGCATCGCCGGCCCGCATTCACCACCCCATGCTCACACGGCCCCGCGCATGACTGACCCTGCAAAGCTCCGCGTTGCAATCCTCTTCGGCGGCCAATCGGCCGAGCACGAGATTTCCATCCTCTCGGCGCGCAACGTGCTGGCGGCGCTCGACCGCACGCGCTTCGAGCCGGTGCTGATCGGCATCGACAAGCGCGGACGCTGGCTGCTGCAGGACCCGGACAGGCTGCTCCAGAGCGCACGCGACCCGCGCCTGGTGCATATCGAGGACGGCGCACCCGTGGCAAGTGATCTCATCGCCATCGGCGCGCGCACGGAGTCGCAACGTTCCATCGACGTCATCTTCCCGGTGCTGCACGGCACGATGGGCGAGGACGGAACCGTGCAGGGGCTGTTCGAGCTCACCGGCATCCCGTACGTCGGCGCAGGCGTGCTCGGCTCGGCCGTCGGCATGGACAAGGACGTCAGCAAGCGGCTGCTGCGCGAGGCGGGCATCGCGGTAGCCGATTTTGTGACGCTGCGCCGCGCGCGCTTCGAGGCCGATCCGCCCGCCGCGCTCGCGCAGACCGCTGCGCTCGGCCTGCCCGTATTCACCAAGCCGGCCAATGCCGGCTCCTCGATCGGGGTGCGCAAGGTCGCCGAGCAGGCCGGCCTCGAGCAGGCGGTGCGCTTCGCGTTCCAGTTCGATGACAAAGTGCTCATCGAGGCCGCCGTCACGGGGCGGGAGATCGAGCTGGCCGTGCTGGGCGGCAACCCGCCCTGCGTCTCCGTCGCCGGCGAGATCGTGGTGCGGCATCCGGACGGGTTTTACTCCTACGAGGCGAAGTACATCGATGAGAGCGGCGCGCGTCTGGAGCTGCCGGCACGTCTCTCGCCCGATGAGCTCGCGCGGGCGAAGACCCTGGCTGGACGCGCCTTCGAGGTGCTCGAGTGCGACGGGATGGCGCGGGTGGATCTGTTCCTCACGCCCGAGGGGACCCTGCTCGTCAACGAAATCAACACCCTGCCGGGGTTCACGGCCATCTCGATGTACCCGAAGCTCTGGGAGCTCTCGGGCCTGGCGCCCACGGCGCTCGTCAGCCGGCTCATCGACCTGGCCATCGAGCGCGGCCGGCGCCGCACCGCGCTCAAGCGCAGCGCCTCGCGCTGATCGGCTCACCGTTCATGCCTCATCCCCGCTGCGGAGGACCCCGATGAAGCTTTACTTCAGCCCTGCTTCCCCGTTCGCGCGCAAGGTGCGCGTCAGCGCGCTCGAGCTCGGCCTCGCCGAGCGCATCGAGCTGCTGCAGATCAGCCTCTCGCCGGTCAGCCCGCACACCGATCTGCGCCAGCACAATCCGCTCGGGAAGATTCCGGCGCTCATCACCGATGAGGGCGCGGCGCTTTATGACTCGCCGGTGATCTGCGAGTACCTGGACGCACTCGCCGGCGGCGCTCGGCTGTGGCCCGCCGCGGGCCCGGCGCGCTGGCGCGCGCTCACCCGCCAGGCGCTCGCCGATGGGATCACGGATGCGGCCGTGCTGGTGCGCTACGAGCAGGCCGTGCGCCCCGAGCCGCTGCGCTGGGCGCAGTGGATCGAGGGACAGTGGCTGAAGATCCGCACCGCGCTCGAGGCGCTCGAGCGCGACTCGCTCGAGGGAGTCTTCGACATCGGCACGATCTCCGTCGCCTGTGCGCTCGGGTACCTGGACTTCCGCTTCGCGGAGGAGGGCTGGCGCGCGCGCCTGCCGCGCCTTGCGGCCTGGTACGCGCTCATCAGCGAGCGGGCCTCCCTCGCGGCGACCCGGCCGTCCTAGGCGGCCGCCCGCGCGAGCTCGCCGCCGAGCTCGCCGCTGAGGTCCGCGAGCAGCTTGCCGAGCTCCCCGGCCATGACGGTGAAGTCCAGATCAAACTGCTCGAGCGGATCGATCTGCCCGCCGTCCTCGCGCTCGGGCGCGAGCTCGAGGAACTGCACGCGCTTGATGTGCAGCTTCTCGCTCAGCACGAACGCGATCCGCCCGTTCCAGCTAAGGCCGAGCTCGGTCGGACGCTTGCCTGCGGCCAGGTGCGCGCGGATGTCCGCTCCGTCGAGCGGGTGGTGCCGGTAGCGCACCGTCGCCTTCAGAGCGTCGGCGGATTCGAGCTGCAGATCCTGCTCGAGCGCGAATGCGCCGGGAGCGCCGCGCTGCAGCCAGGCGGCCATCGAGCCGCTCACCGAGCGCTGGGTGTCGAACATCTGCACCGCCAGGCTGCCGAGGGTATCGCGCAGCATCTCCACCACTTCCTCGGCCCGCGTGGCGCTCGCGGCGTCGACCACGAGCCAGCCGCCGCTCGCGTCGATCCACGCGCGTGTGAGCGTTCGCCGGGTGAGCGCCCGCGCACGCAGCTCATCGGCCACCTGCAGCTTCAGGGCGCGCATCTGCCGGCGGCCGACCGGAAAGCCCTGGGACTCGGCCTGCTCGGCGGCGCGCCGCTCGGCTTCCTGACGGATGACAGAGGCCGGCAGCAACTTCTGATCGATGCCGAGGGCGAGCAGATGCTGCGTGCCGACGGTGTGCAGCAGCCGTCCGGAGGGCGACGGGGCGACCCAGCCGCGGCTGCGCATCTGCAGCGCGCTGCAGGGCTGCAGCGGGAAGCGCCCGAGGGCGGCCTCCAGATCGGCGGCCGAGAGACTCCAGTCCGTCGGCAGCCGGTACAGGGTGAGATTCTTAAACCACATGATCGCAGTGCGGGCGCAAAAGTCGCGCAGTATACCGGCCCTGCCCCCGCGCTGCGTCCTGCCGCGCCGCTCGCCTGGCGCCGCGGGACGCTCGGGGCGCTTCGCACCCACACCGCGGCGGCGTGCGCCTTCGCTTCTCTGGAGCTCGCGATCCCCTACTCGCTCATCGCCGCGAGCGAGCGCCGGATCCCCTCGTCGCTCGCCGGCATCCTCAGCTCGGCGGTCCCGCTGACCATGGTGCCGGTGGCGCGGCTGTTCGGCGCACGCGAGCGGCTCGGCGCCAGCGTGGCGCTCGCCCTTCCGGCGGCGCTCACCCCGCCCCGCCACATGCCCGGCGCGCTGGCTCTCGGCTCGGTGGCGGTCCTCGCTCTGCTGTGCACGGCGCTGTCGATGCTGGCAATGTTCTATCTGATCAGGCCGGCGGGCGCGGCGCGCACCGCGATCGTCACGTACATCAATCCGGTGATCGCCACCGCCTTGGGCGTGCTCGTGCTCGATGAGCGGCTCGGGTGGTCCGGTCCGCTCGGGCCGGCGATCATTCTGGTCAGCGTGCGCCTAGCGACCGCGGTATCGGACGAGGCAAGCCTTGCGCTCCAGAGCGGCTGACCGGGCAGCCGGCAAGCCGTCTGCGCACGGCGGGCGCAGGCCATCCCCGGCTCAGGGGGCGATGCGGCGGGTCATCATCACCTCCATGTTGGTCAGCTGTAGGCGGCCCGACTGGCTCGTGTTGTAGAGCGAATAGAGCAACGCGCGGTCCCACGGCGTCATGCCCTGGGGCGCCGCCGGCCCGCGAAACAGCCGCAGGATCGTCGGCGCCCCACTGCCCTCGGCGTGCGGCCGGATGTCCGCGAGGCCGACGAGACTGACGTAATCGGCCAGCTGCCCGATCGTCACGTGTGTCAGCTTGCGGGTGTCGGCGACCACGATCGCGTACGAGATGGAGCGAATCTCTCCATAAGTGAGATGCGTATCGATGCCGTTCTGGCAGTACACCGGCCCCATGCCGGCATTGGGGCTGGCGGTCCCGGTGCCCTTGTCGGGCGAGAGGTTCATGCTGACTGCGGAGCGAGCGCTCGAGGCCGAGCGGGAGGGGCCCCCAGCGCAGCCCGGCACCGCGTTGTACCAGACCCGCACGGGCTGCCTGGAATGCAGGAAGCGGTTGAGCGGCGCGACGCCGTGGCGCGTATTGACCTGCGGATCGCGCGCCATCCACTGCTTGAGCACGTGGTCCGGATGCGGCGTCACGACGATGAACAGATTCGCCTCGCAGTGCCGCCCGGCGAGCGGGGCGTGCGCGTCGCGGGCCGCCTGCGAGATCCGCCTGAGGATGAAATCGCCCATGTTGCGCGGCAGCCCGACGACCAGCGGGCAGACGGGCTTGTCCCAGCGCAGCAGACTCTCGCGCGAGGGCGGCTGCTCGAGCACCGAGGTGACGAAGTGGTCCACCTGGTGACGCAGCCGCCGGCGCAGCCTGGCGGCTTCGATCGTGATCTTGGAAAGCTTGGCCTTGGCCGCCGGGGACGCCGCTGCGCTCGCCGCGGCATCACTCGGCGGGCTCAGGGCGCGGGCATGGGCGCACCGAACCGCAACGGCAAGCGCCACCGGCAGGGCGAGCAGCAGTGGGAAAGCCCGAGCCAAGCGGGCCTTCCCGCTGCGCGCGCGACGCCCTGTGCCGACTGACCGACCCATGAGAGCCTCCCCGGTGCCGCAGCGGCGGCTTTGCCCATCGTACGCTGCGGCCATCCGGGGTGCCAGAGCCCGCCCGCACGGCCTCGGCCCGGCGGGCTCTCGGGCGCTCGGAACGCCCTCACCGGGCAGCCCCAAAAGCGAACGCCCGGGTCACCCTCGAGGGCGGCCCGGGCGTCGTGTCCGCGAGTCGGGGTCAGTCTACTTCCACACCCCTCCGTGCATCGCGTGCGGCACCATGTTCACGTACAGGTGATGCATGATCCACAGCGAGCCGCCGAGCACGATGAACACCATCACGGCGGTGTACAGCAGCGCCATCAGATTCCAGCGCTTCTCCTCAGAGGTGTCGACGTGCAGGAAGTACACGACGTGCACCACGATCTGCGCGAGCGCGAAGCCGGCGATCACCAGCGGCGTCGCGGCCAGCGTGTGGCTCATCACCAGGGCGAACGGGATCACCGTCAAAATGATGGCGAGCGCGAAGCCGATCGCGTACTGCTTGTGCGTCGGGCCGTGGGCGCCGTGCGCCCCGTGGCTGCCGTGCGGCGCGTGGCCGGCAACTGCTTCGTTTGCAACGTTCATCAGTGCGCCACTCCGAACAGGTAGACCAGGGAGAACACTCCCACCCAGATGATGTCGAGGAAGTGCCAGAACAGGCTGAGGTTCACCAGGCGCGCCCGGTTCGTGGGCGTCAGCCCCTTCTTCAGCACCGCCACCATCATCACGGCCATGAAGATCAGACCGCAGGTGACGTGCAGCCCGTGGGTGGCGACCAGCGTGAAGAAGCTCGACAGGAACGCACTGCGGTCAGGGCCGGCCCCGATCGCCACCATGTGCGCGAACTCGCGGACCTCGATGGTGATGAAGCCCAGGCCGAGCAGGAAGGTCACCGCCAGCCAGCCGACGGTCGCATTGCGCCGATCGGCGTTCATCGCGAGCGTCGCCAGCCCGCACGTGAAGCTGCTGAAGAGCAGGAACATCGTCTCGATCAGCACGTTCGGCAGATCGAACAGCTGGCTGCCGGCCGGGCCGCCTGCGGTATGCGAGTTCAGCAGCGCGTAGGTGGCGAACAACCCGGAGAACAGCAGACAGTCGCTCATCAGGTAGATCCAGAATCCCAGCTGGATCGTGGAGGCGACGTCATGATGATGCTCGACCTCGAAGTCGACCGCATCGCCGCGTTGGCGCAGATCGCGCAGCGCATCCGCAGCGTGATCCGCATAACCCGGCTTCAGCGCCAGGCTGCCGTCCTGCATCAGAACTGGATCATTCGACATGGTTTACATGCTCCTCGCTTGGACACGTCCATGCAGACCCTCGATCCGGCGGACCTCATCGGCGCCGAGGTGATAGTCCCGGTCGTCGTCGAAGGCATGCCGGATGAGAGTCACCAGCACACCCGCCAGGCCCGTGATCGCCAGCCACCAGATGTGCCAAATCATTGCGAACGCCACCACAAACGCGCAGCCGGCGATGATGAACCCGGCGGCCTTGTTGCGCGGCATGTGGATCGGCACGAAGGTCGAGCTCTTCAGGTCGACTCCGCGCTGCTTCATGTCCCAGAACGCATCGCGCTCACGCACCACCGGGATGCGCGCGAAGTTGTACGCCGGCGCGGGCGAGGGAATCGCCCACTCCAGGGTGCGGCCGTTCCACGGGTCTCCGGTCAGATCGCGCGTCTGCTCGCGCTGGCGGATGCTGACCACGACCTGCGCCACCTGCAGGATGATGCCGGCGAAGATGATGGCCGCGCCGATCGCCGCGACGATGAACAGCGGATGCCAGGCGGCCACGTCGTAGTGATCCATGCGGCGCGTGGCGCCCATCAGACCGAGTGCGTACAGCGGCATGAACGCGACGTAAAAGCCGATGAACCAGCACCAGAACGAGGCGCGTCCCAGCCGCTCGTTGAGGCGGAAGCCGAAGATCTTCGGGGCCCAGTAGGTGATTCCGGCGAAGATGCCGAACACCACCCCGCCGATGATGACGTTGTGGAAGTGCGCAACCAGGAACAGGCTGTTGTGCAGCACGAAGTCCGCCGGCGGCTCGGCGAGCAGCACGCCACTCATGCCGCCGATGGTGAAGGTGATCAAAAAGCCGATCGTCCACAGCATCGGCGTCTCCATGCGCACCCGCCCGCGGTACATGGTGAGCAGCCAGTTGAAGATCTTCACGCCGGTCGGCACCGCGATGATCATCGTGGTGATGCCGAAGAACGTGTTCACGTCCGCGCCGTTGCCCATGGTGAAGAAATGGTGCAGCCACACGATGAGCGACAGCAGCGCGATCGCCATCGTCGCATAGACCATCGAGGTGTAGCCGAACAGGCGCTTGCCGGAGAACGTCGGCACGATTTCCGAGTACACGCCGAACAGCGGCAGCATGAGGATGTACACCTCGGGATGACCCCAGATCCAGATGAGGTTGATGTACATCATCGGATCGCCGCCGAGGGAATTGGTGAAGAAGTGCATGCCCAGGTAGCGGTCCATCGTCAGCAGCCCGAGCGTCACGGTGAGCAGCGGGAAGGCCGCGACGATCAGGATGTTGGTGCACAGCGACGCCCAGGCGAACACCGGCATGCGCATCAGCGTCATGCCCGGAGCGCGCATCTTGAGGATGGTGGCGATGAAGTTCACGCCCGTGAGCGTCGTGCCGATGCCCGATATCTGCAGCGCCCAGATCCAGTAGTCGACCCCGACGCCCGGGCTGTAGTGCAGCTCCGACAGCGGCGCGAAGCCGAGCCAGCCGGCGCGCGAGAAATTGCCCACCGCGAGCGAGACGTTGACCAGCACCGCGCCGGCGGCGGTCAGCCAGAAGCTCAGGTTGTTCATCAGCGGGAACGCGACGTCGCGCGCGCCGAGCTGCAGCGGCAGGATGCAGTTCATCAATCCGATGATGAACGGCATCGCCATGAAGAAGATCATGATGGTGCCGTGCGCGCTGAACACCTGGTCGAAATGTCCCGGCGGCAGGTAGCCCATGTTGCTGCCGTAGGCGAGCGCCTGCTGCGAGCGCATCATGATCGCGTCGGCAAAGCCGCGCAGCAGCATGATCGCCGCCAGGATCAGGTACATGATCCCGATCTTCTTGTGATCCACCGAGGTCAGCCACTCGGTCCACAGCCATTTCCATTTACCGAAATACGTGATGGTCCCGAGGACCGCGATCACGCAGATCACCATGAAGGCGACCGCGCCCATGATGATCGGGTTGGTGTAGGGGATGGCGCTCAGCGTCAGCTTACCGAACATTTCAATCTCTCCTCACAGTGCCAGTCTCCGCGCCAGAGGTCACGGCGGTCGCCGCCATGACCGCGGAGCGGCCGGCTGCGAGCTTGCCCATGAGAATCTGCGCGAACAGATCCGGATTCACGTGCGAGTAGTAGGTCACCGGAACATTCGAGCTCGGCCTGTCGAGCTCGAGATACTTTTGGGCGTCGAGGGTCTTGGTGGAGGATGCCACCTTGGCCAGCCACTGCTTGTAATCGCTCTCGGACATGGCCTTGACCTTGAAGGTCATGCCCGAGAAGCCGCCGCCGCTGAAGTTGGCGGAAATGCCCCGGTAGGTGCCCGGGACGCTCGCCACCAGATTGTCGGCGGTCTGCATGTTCGCCATGGCGTAGATCTGGCTGCCGAGCCGCGGGATGAAGAAAGAGTTCATCACCGTGGCGGAGGTGATGTGGAACACCACCGGCACGCCGACCGGCAGCGCGATCTCGTTGATCGTGGCGATGTGCTGATCCGGATAGATGAACAGCCACTTCCAGTCCATCGCCACCGCTTCGATGTGCACCGGCTTGTGCGTCGAGGGGATCGGCCGGAACGGGTCGAGCTCGTGCGAGGTGCGCCAGCAGATCACCGCCAGAATGGAGACGATCGCGATCGGGATCGACCACATCACCGCCTCGATCTTGTTCGAGTGCGACCACTCCGGCTGGTACTCGGCCTTGGTGTTCGAGGCCCGGTAGCGCCAGGGAATGATGATCGCCAGCACGATCACCGGGATCACCACGATGAGCATCAGCCCGGTGGCCGTGAAGAGGACCGAGCGCTCGGCCTCACCGATCGGCCCTTTCGGATCGAGCAGTGCGGCGTGGCAGCCGGCCAGCAGCAAAGTTGCCGGCAGCGGCAGAAAACGACAGAATCGAGACCAGAGGTTGCGCTTCATTTTGGGGGCGAAATCCAGCCGTGTTTCGAACCTCGAGAGGATGAGCCCTCCCCCCGGGCCAAATCCTTAGCCCCCCCTCAATTGCGCTTAATCTTTCTTAATTCTTGCTCTCAGGGCTTGCCGTGCGGGCCGGAACGCGTCTAGGCGCAGCGGCGCCTGTCTGAGCCGGCTCACGCATCGAGCGCAGCGGCCATGGCCTCATCCTCGCTCCAGCGGGCGCCGGCCTGCATCAGCTCCGCCAGGCGCTCCTCGGGCAGCGCCGCGCGCAGCTGTTCCAGAATCCCCGCCTCGATCATCAGCTTGGCCGGACTGCGGCCGGCGAATTCCGCCGAAAAGAACGCGTGCGCATAGCCGATGAACTGCGCGGCGCGCTCGAAGCGCTGCTGGCGCGCCGCGATGGTCGCCAGATGCTGCATGCCGCCGGCGATCAGCACCGTATCGAGCTCGCTCTCCTCGGCGAGCGGCAGCCCCTCGCGCAGCGCCGCGCTCGCCGCCTCGATCTCCCCATGCGCGATCAGATACCCGGCAAGGTTGCACAGCGCGTGCCCGAGCAGACCGGTGCGCCGCGCCGCGCGGGCGAGCGCGACCACCTCGCGCGCCCCGGCGATGGCCTCATCGACGCGGCCTTCGGCGAACTGCACTTCCGCCTTGTAGATGAGCGCGCGCCAGGCCCAGAAGTCCGCGTGCGAGCGTTGGCCGGCCGCGAGCGCCTCGTCGAGGCGCGCTCGTGCCGCTGCGTATTCCCCGCCCACCGTGCGGGCGATGGCGAGGTTGGTCAGGCACAGCGCGTAACTCTTCGGCTGCGCCGTGGGGGACAGCAGTGCGCGCCCCTCCTCGAGCGCCGCAAGCCCCTCGCCGAGCGCGCCGGTGCGCGCCAGGTTCAGGCCGTAGAAAGCGAGCGCACGGGCCAGATCGAGCGGCTCGCCGGCCTCGCGCAGCAGGGTCACCGCGCGGCGCAGCGCCGGCACCGCGCGCCCGCGCGGCTCGCCGGTCGAGAGAAAGCCGTAGCCGTACCAGAGCCGGCCCTCGAGCGCCTTCGGCGTCTCGCGGCCGAGCGCCGCGGTGGCCCGCTCGAGCCGCGCGCGGCCCTCGGGCATCAGCGAGAGCAGATACCACAGCAGATACGAGGAGGCCGCGAGCTCCACACCGATGGCCGGGTCGCCGTCGGCGCCGAACGCCCAGTCGAGCGCCACGCGCACGTTGTCGATCTCCGCCCCGAGCCGCTCGAGCCACTGCACCGACGGGGTGAGCTCCCAGGCCCCGAGCGCCTCGTTCAGCGCGTCGCGGAAGTGCCGGGCGTGCAGACGCGCCAGCGGTCCGAACTCCCCGCTGTCGGCGAGCTTCTCCATCGCGTAGGCGTGGGTGGTCTCGAGCAGCCGGTAACGGCGCTGCGCACCGGTGACATCGGCCACCACCAGCGACTTGTCCACCAGCTCGGCGATGCGCCCGACCACTTCCCACTCCGGCAGCGCCGCATCGGCCACCACCTGACCGGCCGCCTCGAGCGTGAAGCTGCCGGCGAACACGGCCAGCCGCCGCAGCACGATCCGATCCGGCTCGGCGAGCAGCCGGTGGCTCCAGTCGAGCGTGGCGCGCAGCGTCTGATGGCGCGGCAGCGCCGTGCGGCGCCCGCCAGTGAGCACGTGAAAGCGCAGATCGAGCCGCTGCGCGAGGCCATCGATGCCGAGCGCCGCGGAGCGGGCGGCCGCGAGCTCGATCGCGAGCGGGATGCCGTCGAGCCGCCGGCAGATCATCGCCACCGTGGCGACGTTCTGCTCGTTCAGCGAAAACTGTGGATCGGCCGCGCGGGCGCGCGCCACGAACAGCCGCACCGCATCGTGCCGGGCGGCGCTGTCGAGCCCGGCGGCGTTCTCGGCCGGAAACTCCAGCGGACGCAGCCGCAGCGTGCACTCCCCCTCGATGCCGAGCGGCTCCTGGCTGGTGGCGAGAATGCGCACCTGCGGCGCCGCCGCGAGCAGCGCCTGCGCCTCGCGCGCCGCTGCGCCGATCAGATGCTCGCAGTTATCGAGCACCAGCAGCAGCTTGCGCTCGCGCAGCGCGGCGGCGAGCCGCTCGCTGGTCCAGCGCCCGGTGCCGCTCTGCAGGCCGAGCGCGGCGTGCATGGCGCTCGCCACCAGCTCCGGGTCGGTGAGCGGCGCGAGCTCGGCGAGCCACACCCCGTCGGGGAACTCCGCGAGCGAGGCGCGGGCCGCCTCCAGGCCGAGACGCGTCTTGCCGATGCCGCCCGTGCCGACCAGCGTCACCAGCCGGTTGTGCCGCAGCAGCTCGCGCACCGTGGCGAGTTCCGCCTCGCGGCCGATGAAATCCGAGATGGCCGCCGGCAGATTGGTCGGCGGCGCGCGCCCCTCCTGCTCGTCCTGCGGCAGGCCCGGCTCGCGGATCACCCGCACCTCGCCGGTGAAGCGGTAGCCGCGCAGCGGCACGGTGAGGATGAGATTGCGGTCCTTGCCGAGCGCCTTGCGCAGCGCCGAGATCTGCACCTGGATGTTGCTTTCCTCGACGACGATCCCGGGCCAGGCGCGCGCGAGCAGCTCCTCCTTGGTCACCAGATCGCCGCCGGCCTCGATGAGCACCAGCAGGACGTCGAATGCACGCGAGCCGAGCGCGACGGGCGTATCGCCGCTGCGCAGCTCGCGCTGGCGGGTCAGAAGCCGAAAGCGGCCGAACTCGAGGCAGGTCGCGCCTCGCACAATACCGTGCATGAAAATGGCTGATCCAAAGGTATCGGGATGGCGGACCGGCTGGCGGATCCCACCGACAAATTGTAGCGCAACTGCGCCGCCCCCTGGCGCAATCCCCTGCCGTGCGCGCCGCGGGGCGCTTTACGGCGCCGCCGGCCCGTGTATCATGATAGCGCTACCAGTCGGCCGATCCGTCCCGAGGGGGGTTCCACGATGCTCACGATCCGGCAACGTCTCGCCGCCGCCCTGATCCTGCTGCTCGCCGCCGCGACTGCCTGGGCGGCGCCTGCGCCGTACCGCAATTTCAAGGTCACCGTCTACATTCCGGTCACCGTGGTCAAGCGCATGGCGCGCGATCCGGCGTGGATGCGCTCGAGCTGGCGCACCATCGCGAGCCGCCTGCACGTCGATCAGGTCTTCATCGAGAGCTACCGCGCGGGCGTGAGCGCCACAGGCGCGCAGCTCTCGCGCGTGAAGCGCTTTTTTCTCGCCCACCACGTGGCGGTCGCCGGCGGCATGGCGATGCTCGGGCCGGGCGGCAACGGCCAGTTCAACACGCTCGATTACGCGCTGCCGCAGGACCGCGCGCTCGCGCGGCGCATGTCGGCGCTCACCGCGCGGCACTTCAACGAGTTCGTGCTCGATGACCTGTATTTCTACAACACCAAGAGCCTCGCCGACATCGCCGCCAAGGGCAATCGGACCTGGTCCGAGTACCGCATGCAGACCATGGACTGGGTGTCGCGCAACCTCATCCTCAAGCCCGCCAAGGCGGTCAATCCCAAGGTGCGGGTGATCATCAAATTCCCGAACTTCTACCCGTCCTTCCAGGGAATGGGCTTCGACCTGGTGAACGAGCCGAAGATCTTCCCCGAGATCTGGACGGGCGATGAGACCCGCTACGCCCCGACCACCGACCAGCAGCTGCTGCCCTACGAGAGCTACGAGATCTTCCGCTACTTCGAGAACATCGCTCCGGGCCGAAACGGCGGCGGCTGGGTCGACCCGATCGCCATGCACGATCTCGACCGCTACGCCGAGCAGCTCTGGGACACCATCCTCGCCAAGGCCCCGGCGATCAATCTGTTCGAATACACCAACCTGCTCGAGATCGCCAACCCCAAGAACCGCGCCGCCTGGCAGTACCTGCCCACGACCTTCAACTACTGGCAGATGCTGAAGGAGTGCTGCGGCGTGCCGGGCACGCCCGGGGCGAAGTACCCGCGGCTCGCGAACGTGGCGGCCTACGCGCTCGGCAAGGTCGATCGGATCGCCGGGGCGCTCGGGCAGCCCGTCGGGCTCGCGACCTACCGCCCGCTCGACTCGAGCGGCGAGGACTTCCTGCCCGAGATGCTCGGCATGGTCGGCATCCCGATCGAGATGTACCCGTCCTGGCCGCACGCGCGCACCGTATTGCTCACCGAAGCGGCCCGGCACGATCCGCACATCGTGAGCGAGATCGCCGCCCACCTGCGTGCCGGCGATCACATCATCATCACCTCGGGGCTGCTGCGGGCGCTGCAGCACCGCGGCTTCGATCAGATCACCGACATGCGCGTCACCCATCTCATCGCCGCCCCCACGCGCTACGTGGAGGGCTTCGGCTTCGGCGCCGGGGTGCCGATCGGCAGGAGCCGGCCGATTCTCTTTCCGTTGATCCACTTCTACACCAACGAGGACTGGGCCGTGGTGCGCGGCCTGGACGATCAGGGCGGTGTGCCGCTGCTGCTGATGGATCATTACGGCAAGGGCGAGCTGTACGTGCTCAACGTGCCCGAGGAGCAGAACGAGTTCTACTCGCTCCCGGCGCGCGTGCTCGACGCGCTGCGCTCCTTCATCACCCAAGGTGAGCCGGTGCGCCTGGAAGGGCCCGCCGGCGTGAGCCTGTTCGAATACGCCAACGGCACCTTCGTGGTCGAGTCCTACCTCAACCATCCGGTGGCGGTGCGCGTCATCGGCGCCTTTGAGCACATCCGCAATCTCACCAACGGGGTCCTCTGCGCGGGAGATCCGCTGCGGGCCATCAGCCCGTTCGCGTCCCGCCGCGCAGCGGCGCGGCAGTACGGCTACGAGCTGCGCATCGAGCCGCACAGCTTCGTCGGCTTTCGCGAGAGCCGCTGAGGGGGCAGGAGCCGGCCGCGTCCCGGTGCCGCCGAGCGGCACCGGGACGCGGATGCTACAGTACCGCCATGCCCGTATCGCTCGTCATTTTCGATCTCGACGGCACGCTGATCGACAGCGCGGCGGACCTGGCGCACGCGGTCAACGGCATGCTCGCTGCGCTCGGGCGCGAGCCGCTCGCGCTCGATGCGGTGCGCGCCATGATCGGCGACGGCATGGCCAAACTCGTCGAGCGCGCACTCGCGGCCCGCGGCCTCACCGGGGTTGATGCCCGCGAGGCGCAGCGCCTTTGCCTCAGCCGCTACGAGGCCGAGCCCGTGCGCGCCACGGTGCCCTACCCCGGGGTGCGCGCCACGCTCGAGCGGCTGCGCGAGGCGCAGCTGCGCCTGGCGGTCTGCACCAACAAACCGGCGCACCTGAGCGAGACCATACTCGAGCGGCTCGATCTGGCGCGGTATTTCACCCGGGTCGTGGGCGGGGACACCCTGCCGTTTCGCAAGCCCGATCCGCGCGTGCTCGAGACCGTGCTCGCGGACTTCGGCGCCGCTGCGCGCGAGGCGCTGATGGTCGGGGACAGCGAGGTCGATGCGGCTGCGGCCGAGGCGGCCGGCGTGCCGCTGGTGCTGATGACGTACGGCTACCGGCGCGGGCCGCTCGAGGGCATTGCGCGCCTCGCGGCGATCGAGCGTTTCGATGCGTTGCCGGAGCTCATCCGCGCGCTGCCGGCGTGATGAACGCTCACTCGGCGGCGCCGGCACCCGGCTGGCCGAAGAACACCAGCGTCTGGTACGGAAAGAGCACCTCCCCGCCGCGCTGATGCCGCTCGAACAGCTCGCGCAACCCCGCGAGCATCGGCTCATGCTGCGGCTGACCGGGCTCGGGCGCGTAGGAGGAGGACATCAGCCGGCCCTTGAGCCCCTCGAACCCGAACAGCTGCTGATTGGCGAACACCGCCCGCTCGGGCTCGCGGCCGAAGAACTGCCGCATCTGCGGTGCCCGGGCGCGCAGACCCAGCACCCGCTCATACTCCGGGGCGTAGCGGCGCAGCAGCGCGTCGTAGTCGGCCATGAACGGGGTGGGCTCCTCGGGCGGCTCGTTCCACAGCAGCGCCGCCCAGCCGCCGGGCACGAGAATGCGCAGCACCTCGGCGCGCGCGCGCGCGGCGTCGAACCAGTGAAAGGCCTGGCCGGCCACGACCAGCGCGACCGAGCCGGCCGCGAGGGTGCTCTGCTCCGCGGTACCCGCCACACTGAGAAAGCCCTCGCGCGCGCCGAGCAGATGCTCCGCGGCGGCGCGCATTTCGGCATTCGGCTCGACCGCCGTGACGCGCGCCCCGGCCTCGAGCAGCAGCGCCGAGAGGATGCCCGTGCCTGAGCCGAGATCGGCGACCCGCAGCCCCGGACGCAGACCGCATCGCCTGCGCAGCAGATCGATCGCGGCGGCGGGATAGCTCGGGCGGTATTTGACGTAATCGTCTACGCGGCTGGAGAACCGACGGGTGGAATCGAAGCTCATGCGATCCATTATACGCACCGCCCCCCGCACCTTCGCGCATCCAACACAGCCCCCCGCCCGCACCCGCGCCGCTGCGAGGAGTGTGCGCTCAGGCGCGAGCGCGATTCGTGCGCCGGCGGTGGAATTCCTCCACGTGGTTCACGCTCGGTTCAGCGCCGCAATGCGACACTTTCTCCCGCACCGGAGCTGAGTGCGGCTCCCGGACGGCGCGGCATCCCCCCCGTGCGCCACCATTTGAGACTCGTCCGGATTTGAGTCGCCTCGCCCGGTGCTTTTCCTCCCCCCATAAGCGAACGGGGTTCGCCAGCGGCGAACCCCGTTCCCTCCGTGCATGCTCCCGGCGGGCCGTTACTCGCCGACGGTCCCCGGCGCGAAAGTGACCTTGGTGGTCCAGGTCGGCACCTGCTTCGAATCGGTGGTGATCACCAGATTCGCCTCGGCCTTGCGCAAACGCGAGGCGAGCTCGACGCCGGTCGGCGTGTCGCAGGAGGCGGGGACCGGGAAGGTGCTGACGACGCGGATCGCCTTGGCGGCGAGCACGTCCGCACGGCTGTTGCTCACCGGCTCGATCTTCGCGCCGGTGATGGTCGTGTTCTCCGCGGTGGCGAACACGTAGTTCACTGCGCCCTCCCACGCCCCGCGCTTCGGAGCGCCCGCGGTGCTGATGATCGCCTCCTTGGTGAGCGGCGGCTGCAGCAGCTTGATCTCGACAGGCTGGGCCGGGAAGAGCTTCTGACGGGTGGCCATGCCCTGCACGCGCCAGACCGCGAGGTACTGCACCGGGAAGCTGCTCTTGCAGCGCACCGGATACATGGTCTGCCAGTGGGTACCGGTGGCGTTGGACTGCAGGGGAACCTTATGACCGCCGCCCACCTGGAACAGGTAGATCGGCTGACTCACCAGGGCGCCGGCCTTCACCGACGCCGAGATCGGATACATGCCGATATCCGGATTAGCCTGCAACTGCGACGGCGTCTGGTTGTGCACCTGCACACCGCAGCCGGCCAACGCCAGCGCCGCCACCCCGATCGAATACCGCAGAGCCTGTCGCATGTCGCCTCCTTCCGAGACGCAATTCTTTGAATGAAAACAGACCGATGTAATCGGCGAAGTTTGGCAACTAATTTCGGCTCTGACAAGAGTCTCGAGCGCGGCCGGGGCCGTGGCCAAAATAAAAGGCCGGGTCCCGCGCCGCGAGCGTGGGATACCCGGCCTCGGTGCGCCGTTCGACGCCTATTTCTTCTTGCGTGCGCCGGCCCGCTTGGCGGCCCGGAAGGAAATTCCGGCGCGCATCGCCTTCTGCTGCACGGCCGCAGGGGTACGCCCGAGCTTCTTGGCGACCTCGGTGGTCGGAGTGCCCGCCTTCGCGAGCGCCTTCAAGGTCTTCAGCTCACTGGCGCTCCAGGACGCGCCGTCGTTCGGGGGACGTTTCGCCATCATAGACTCCCAAAATACACCCAACTACAGGGTTTCGGGGCGGATCATACACGTATTTTTACGCCCGTCCAACTTCTTTCAATTGATATGTTGTAGGAAGTCCGCTGGGGCGCGCGGCGGATGTTGCAGGTCAGATTCGACACTCGGCGGAGTTGACGGCCGCCCTCGCCGCAGGCGAGGACGGCCGTCACACTGTCAGTAGCGGTAGTGGTCAGACTTGTAGGGACCGGCGCGCTCAACGCCGATGTAGCGAGCCTGCGCTTCCGTGAGTTCCGTCAGTTTTGCGTTGAACTTGCTCAACTGCAGACGCGCGACCTTCTCGTCGAGCCGCTTCGGCAGCACATACACCCCCACCGGGTACTTCTCCGGATTGCCGTACAGCTCGATCTGCGCCAGTGTCTGGTTGGCGAAGCTCGAGCTCATCACGTAGCTCGGATGACCGGTAGCGCAGCCGAGGTTCACCAGGCGGCCCTCGGCGAGCAGGATCAGGCGGCGTCCGTCCGGGAAGATGACGTGGTCGACCTGCGGCTTGATGTTCTCCCACGGGTAGCGCTTCAGGCTCGCCACGTCGATCTCGTTGTCGAAATGCCCGATGTTGCACACGATGGCGTTGTGCTTCATGCGCACCATGTGATCGTGCGCGATCACGTGCAGATTGCCGGTAGCGGTCACGAAGATGTCCGCCTTGTCGGCCGCGTACTCCATGGTCACCACCCGGAAGCCCTCCATGGCGGCCTGCAGCGCGCAGATCGGGTCGATCTCGGTCACCCAGACCTGGGCGGCGAGTGCGCGCAGCGCCTGGGCGCATCCCTTGCCGACGTCACCGTAACCGCACACCACGGCGATCTTGCCGGCCACCATGACGTCGGTCGCGCGCTTGATGCCGTCGACCAGCGACTCGCGGCAGCCGTACAGGTTGTCGAACTTGCTCTTGGTGACCGAATCGTTGACGTTGATGGCCGGGAACGCGAGCCGCCCCTCCTTGGCCATCTGATACAGGCGGTGAACGCCCGTGGTGGTCTCCTCCGTCACGCCGCGGATGTGCCCGATGCGCGTGGAGTACCACTTGGGATTCTGGGCGAGCTTGGCGCGGATCGCCGCGAACAGCACCTGCTCCTCCTCGCTCGTCGGCTGGGCGATCACGGCCGGGTCGGCCTCGGCGCGCACCCCGAGGTGCATCAGCAGCGTCGCATCGCCGCCGTCGTCGAGGATCATATTGGTGTAGTGGCCGTCGGGCCACTCGAAGATCCGGTGCGTGAAGTCCCAGTAGTCGGTGAGCGACTCGCCCTTGAAGGCGAACACCGGCGTGCCGCGGGCGGCGATCGCCGCGGCGGCGTGATCCTGCGTCGAGTAGATGTTGCAGGACGCCCAGCGCACCTGGGCACCGAGCGCCTGCAGCGTCTCGATCAGCACCGCGGTCTGAATGGTCATGTGCAGCGAGCCGCTGATGCGCGCTCCGGAGAGCGGCTGTGCCGCGGCGTACTCCTCGCGGATCGCCATCAGACCCGGCATTTCCGTTTCCGCGATCAGAATCTCCTTGCGACCCCACTCGGCGAGCGACAGGTCGGCGACTTTGCAGTCCGTGGGCTCGGCGGCCGGTTTGAGTGTGGCGTTCATGGCTTATTGCTCCAATGGGTTCATTGAGCGCCGTGTGACTGACTACGCGTCCTTCGAGCCTGGCAGGGGGCGGGCACGGATCGGCCGCCAGCCTGTCGCAACGCTCCTCGAGGGACGCCGCACCACCGCACCGTGCGGCGGCGAAGGCATGCGCCCCGGCGGGCCGCCGCAGGCGGCCGCCGGGGCGCCGGATCAGGCGGCCTTGGACGCCTTGGCGTCCTCGGCCAGGGCGGCGGCGCGGTCGGTCCGCTCCCAAGTGAACTCCGGCTCCGTGCGGCCGAAGTGGCCGTAGGCGGCGGTCTTCTGGTAGATCGGACGCGCCAGATCGAGCATCTGCCGCAGTCCGTACGGCGTCAGGTCGAAGTGCTTGCGCACCAGGCGCGTCAGCTGCTCGCGCGAGAGCCGGCTGGTGCCGAAGGTCTCGATCATGATGGAGGTCGGCTCGGCGACGCCGATCGCGTAGGACACCTGCACCTCGCAGCGCGTGGCGATGCCCGCCGCAACGATGTTCTTGGCCACGTAGCGGGCCGCATACGCGGCCGAGCGGTCGACCTTGGAGGGGTCCTTGCCCGAGAACGCCCCGCCGCCGTGACGGGCGAACCCGCCATAGGTGTCGACGATGATCTTGCGGCCCGTCAGGCCGCAGTCGCCCACCGGCCCGCCGATGACGAAGCGGCCGGTCGGGTTGATGTGGAACTGGGTGTCCTTGTCGATCCACTCCACCGGCAGCACCGGCTTTAAGATCTCCTCCATCACCGCCTCGCGAAGCCGCTCGGTCGGCACCTCGGGGCTGTGCTGGGTGGACAGCACCACCGCCTCGAGCCCGACCGGCTTGTCGTCCTCGTAGCGCAAGGTGACCTGGCTCTTGGCGTCCGGACGCAGCCAGGGCAGCTTGCCCGACTTGCGCACCTCGGCCTGGCGCTTGACCAGCCGATGCGCGAGCGTGATCGGCGCGGGCATCAGCACGTCGGTCTCGTTGGTGGCGTAGCCGAACATCAGGCCCTGATCGCCCGCGCCCTGCGCACGCTCATCGGTGCGGTCGACGCCCTGGGCGATGTCCGGCGACTGCTTGCCGATGATGTTGAGCACCCCGCAGCTCGCGCCGTCGAAGCCCATATCGGAGGTGTTGTAACCGATGTCGAGCACGGTCTTGCGCACCAGCGCCTCGACGTCCACCCAGGCCGTCGTGGTCACTTCGCCGGCCACGATCACCACGCCGGTCTTGACCAGGGTCTCGCACGCCACGCGGCCCCGAGGATCCTCCGCAAGGATCGCATCCAGCACGGCGTCCGAGATCTGATCGGACACTTTGTCAGGATGGCCTTCGGACACGGACTCGGAGGTAAACAGATAGCGGTTGGTCATCGGTTGGTTCCCGTCGATAGTTTGGTGTGAGACGGATGCGCAGCACCCGCCGCGCCGAACGCGGCCTGCGCGGCCGCGGCGCCGAAACTCTCGCTCAGCCGATCGGCGATCGCCGCGCGCGAGAGACTATGGTTCTGGGTGCCGCGCGACTCGATCTTGATCGCGCCCATGACCGCGGCGATCCGCCCGGTCGTTTCCCAGTCAAGGCCGTGCAGCAGCCCGTGCAGCAGGCCCGCCCGGTACGCATCGCCGCAGCCGGTCGGGTCGATCACCGCGCGCGCCTTGGCGCAGGGTATCTCGATGCTCCCCTCGCGCGTGTGAATGACCGAGCCCTGCGCGCCGCGCGTGACGATCAGCGCCGCCACGCGCTCGCTCACCTGCCGCTCGTTCCACCCGGTCTTCTGCTCGAGCAGCCGCCACTCGTAGTCGTTCACCGCCACCCAGGTGGCCTGCTCGATGAAGCGGGCAAGATCCTCGCCGCTGAACATCGGCAGCCCCTGGCCGGGGTCGAACAGGAACGGGATGCCCGCCGCGGCGAACTGAGCGGCGTGTTCGATCATGCCCGTGCGCCCGTCGGGGGCCACCACGCCGATGGCCGCGCCGCTCGCCGCGCTCACCTCATTGAGGTGCGCCAGCTGCATCGCGCCGGGGTGAAATGCGGTGATCTGATTGTCGTCAAGATCGGTCGTGATGAACGCCTGCGCGGTCAGCTCCTCTTCGACGACGCGCACGTGATCAAGCGGGATGCCCACGTCCTCGAGCCACTGTCGGTACGGGTCGAAGTCGCGCCCGACGGTCGCCATCGGCGCCCCGACATCCCCGAGCAGGCGCATGTTGTAGGCGATATTCCCGGCGCAACCGCCGAACTCCCGGCGCAGCTGCGGCACCAGGAACGAAACGTTCAGGATGTGGATCTGTTCGGGCAGGATGTGGTCGCGGAAACGGCCTTCGAATCGCATGATCGAATCGAACGCCACCGAGCCGCAAATCAGCGCTTTGCGGGTGCTCTCAGCCTTGCGTGACACCCCGCCCGCCGGGAAAGTCTGTGTCATGCCGTATCATTTCGTTTGAATGAGCGTGCCATTCTAACCGAAATGGCCTGCAGACACCAGGGCGGGCGCGCTCCCGCCGCGGCTCACGCGCCGCCCGATTCCCCTGCGGCGAGCGTCTCGACGCCGCGCCGCGCGAGATCCGTCAGCCCGACGCCATCGTGCTCGCGCACGTGCGCGATGATCTGACGGCGCATGCGCGGCTCCCAGAATCGCCGCAGATGCTGAGCCACGTCCTGCGCGGCCCGATCGGGCGGGGATTCGGTCGCGAAGAACGCGCTGATCTCGTTCGCCATCTTCGTCAGCAGATCTATGTTCATGACGGTCGGTTATCTCCGGGATCGCCAATCAGACGATGAGGGTGCGCGTAAACGACATGTTGCCGCTCGCGCGCGAACGCCACCAGGGTTACGCCCGCCTGACGCGCCAGGCGCACGGCGAGCGCCGTAGGCGCCGACAGCGCGGCGATGAACGCGATGCCGACTGCGGCGCTCTTTTGCACCATCTCGAAACTCGCCCGGCTGGTCAGCAGCACGAAGCCGCCGGATAGATCCGCACCCGAACGGACCTTGGCGCCGATCAGCTTGTCGAGCGCGTTGTGCCGGCCCACGTCCTCGCGCACCGCTTCGATGCCGTGCCCGGGCCTCACCCAGGCGGCCGCATGCACGCTGCCGGTCAGCGCGTTCAGCGGCTGCCGCTGCCCGAGCGCCGCGATCGCCGCGTGCAGCTCCGCGACGCTCACGGTGGGGCCCGTGCCCACCGGCTTGATCTGGCGCACCGCCTGCTCGGCCGTCTCCACGCCGCACAATCCGCATCCGGTCCGGCCGGTCAGCCTGCGGCGCCGCTCGAGCAGCGCGGTGAAGCGCTCCCAGGCGACGCTCACCCGGGCCTCGGCCGACTCCAGCGCGTAGCGCACCTCGACGCCGCGGATCTCCGCGGGACGCTCGACCAGGCCCTCGCTCAAGGTGAAGCCCACGGCGAAGTCCTCCAGATCGGCCGGCGTCGCCAGCATCACCCCGTGCGGCACGTCCTCATAAATGAGCGTCACCGGCACCTCCTCGGCCACCCGATCGAGCGCACGGACGGTCCCGCCCGGCCGCCAGCGCTCGACCTCGAACTGCGCAACGAGCGGTACGGGGCCTTGCGGGATCTCAGGCATGCACCGGCTGGCGCGAGCGCCCGGCGGCGCGCTCCTGCGCGGCGCGCGCGCGCCATGCCTCCGCCTGGGTGATCCGCACGACCTCGACGGCGGTGACCTTGTACTCCGGGCAATTGGTCGCCCAGTCGGAATTCTCCGTCGTCACGATGTTGGCCTGGGTCTGCGGGAAGTGGAACGTCGTGTAGACGACCCCCGGGGCGATCCGCCCGCTCACCCGGGCGCGCAGCACGGTCTCGCCCGTGCGGCTGGTGAGGCCCACCCAGTCGCCATCGGCGATGCCGCGCGTTTCGGCATCGTGCGGATGGATCTCGAGGAGGTCCTCTTCGTGCCAGACCACGTTGTCGGTGCGCCGGGTCTGCGCCCCGACGTTGTACTGGGAGAGGATCCGGCCGGTGGTCAGGATCAGCGGGAATCGGCTGTTCACCCGCTCGCTGGTCGGCACGTACTCGGTGGTGTAGAAGCGCCCCTTGCCGCGCACGAACTCCCCGACGTGCATGGTCGGGGTGCCCTCGGGCGCCGCCTCGTTGCACGGCCACTGGATGCTGCCCAGGCGGTCGAGCTTGGCGTAGGAGACGCCCTCGAAGGTCGGGGTCAGCCGCGCGATCTCGTCCATGATCTCGGACGGATGGCGGTAGTTCATCGGATAGCCGAGCGCGTTCGACAGCAGCATCGTGACCTCCCAGTCCGCGTACCCGGCGCGCGGCGGGATGACCTGGCGCACGCGCGAGATGCGCCGCTCGGCATTGGTGAAGGTGCCGTCCTTCTCCAGAAACGACGAGCCCGGCAGGAACACGTGCGCGAACTGCGCCGTCTCGTTGAGGAACAGATCCTGCACGATCACGCACTCCATCGCCTCCATGGCGTGCGTGACGTGATGCGTGTCGGGGTCGGACTGCACGAAATCCTCCCCCTGCACGTACATCGCGCGGAACGTGCCGTCGAGCGCCGCCTCGAACATGTTCGGGATGCGCAGACCCGGCTCGGGGTCGAGCTTCACGCCCCACGCCTGCTCGAACAGCGCGCGCACCGCCGGGTCGGACACGTGCCGGTAGCCGCTGAACTCGTGCGGGAAGGAGCCCATGTCGCACGAGCCCTGCACGTTGTTCTGCCCGCGCAGCGGGTTGACGCCGACGCCCTCGCGGCCGAGGTTGCCGGTGGCCATGGCGAGGTTGGCGAGCGCCATCACCGCCGTGGAGCCCTGGCTGTGCTCGGTCACGCCGAGCCCATAGTAGATCGCTCCGTTGCCGCCGGTGGCGTACAGGCGCGCGGCGCGGCGCACCTCCTCGGCCGGCACGCCCGTGACCTCGGCGAGCGCCTCCGGCGAGTTGCGCGGCTCGGACACGAACGCCTTCCAGCGCTCGTAGGAGGGCGCCTCGCAGCGCTCGGCCACGTACTGCTCGCGAGTCAGGCCCTCCGTCACCACCACGTGCGCCAGCGCATTGAGCATGGCCACGTTGGTGCCGGGCCGCAGCTGCAGGTGAAAGTCCGCCGCCACGTGCGGGCTGCGCACCAGGCCGATGGCCCGCGGGTCGATGACGATGAGCTTGGCGCCCGCGCGCAGGCGCTGCTTCATCTGTGAGGCGAACACCGGGTGGCCGTCGGTCGGGTTCGCGCCGATGAGCAGAATCACATCCGTCTGGCTCACCGAGGTGAACGCCTGCGTGCCGGCGGACTCCCCGAGGGTGCTCTTCAGGCCGTAGCCGGTCGGGGAGTGGCACACGCGCGCGCAGGTGTCGACGTTGTTGGTGCCGAAGGCGGCGCGCACCAGCTTCTGCACGAGGAAGGTCTCCTCGTTGGTGCAGCGCGAGGAGGTGATGCCGCCGACCGCGTCGCGGCCGTATTTCGCCTGGATGCGGCGGATCTCACTCGCCGCGTAGGCGATCGCCTCCTCCCAGGAGACTTCCCGCCACGGCTCGCGGATGCTCTTGCGGATCATCGGCTTTAACTGCCGGTCCGGGTGCATGGCGTAGCCGTAGGCGAAGCGCCCCTTCACGCACGCATGGCCGTGGTTGGCGTGCCCGTTGCGGTTCGGGACCATCCGCACCACTTCCGGGGCTTCGGCCGTGCCGCCGACCTCGGCGGTGAAGCTGCAGCCGACGCCGCAATAGGCGCAGGTGGTCGTGACCGCGCGCTCGCGCGCCTTGCCGTGCGCAAGCGACTTCTCGCTGAGCGCGGCCGTCGGACAGGCCTCGACGCACGCGCCGCAGGAGACGCACTCGGACTCGAGAAACGGCTGATCCTCGCTGGCGGCGATCTTCGAGGCGAAGCCCCGGCTCTGCACGGTGAGCGCGAACGTGCCCTGCACCTCATCGCATGCGCGCACGCAGCGCGAACACACGATGCACAGCTGCGGATCGAACTCGAAGTACGGATTGCTGCGGTCGACCGCGAGGGGCCGGTGCATCGCGCCGTGCGCATAGGACGTGTGGGTCACGCCGACCGCGGCGGCCATGGACTGCAGCTCGCAGTGCCCGTTGGCCGCACAGTCGTCGCACTCGAGCGGATGATCCGAGACGTACAGGTCGATGACCCCGCGGCGCAGCCGCTGCAGATCGGGCGACTGGGTGCGCACCTTCATCCCGGCCTCGGCAAGCGTGGTGCAGGAGGCCGGATAGCCCTTGCGGCCCTCGATCTGCACCAGGCACAGCCGGCACGATCCGAACGCCTTCAGCGTATCGGTGGCGCAGAGCTTCGGCACGTCGATGCCGGCGAGCGCCGCGGCCCGCATGAGCGAGGTGCCCGCCGGTACGGTGACCTCGTGGCCGTCGATCTCGAGGGTAACCGGCGCGCCCGCGAGCGGCGCCGCCGTGCCATGATCATGATAATCGATTGCAAACATCGTCAAGGCCTCCGACGCCGGTGGCGGCGGCGCTCGGCGCCGGCCGCGGCCGTACGTCCGTCAATGCTGCGCGCGCGCGCTGAAATCTTCCCGGAAGTGCTTCACGGCGCTCTGCACCGGGAAGGGCGCCATGCCGCCAAGGCCGCAGAGCGAGCCCTGCACCATCAGCTCGCACAGCGCATCGAGCTGCTCCAGATTGCGCTGCGCATCGCGCCCCTCGATGATGCGATCGAGGATCTCCATGCCGCGGGTCGAGCCGATCCGGCAGGGCGTGCACTTGCCGCACGACTCGATCGCGCAGAATTCCATCGCATAGCGGGCCATCCGGGCCATGTCGACCGTGTCGTCGAAGACGACGATGCCGCCGTGGCCGAGCATCGCACCGATGGCGGCGAGCGCTTCGTAATCGACCGGCGTGTCGAACTGCGCGGCCGGCACGTAGGCCCCGAGCGGTCCGCCGATCTGCACTGCGCGGATCGGCCGCCCGCTCGCCGAGCCGCCGCCGTAGTCGTACAGCAGCTCGCGCAGCGTCAACCCGAAGGCCCGCTCGACCAGCCCGCCGCGCTTGATGTTGCCGGCGAGCTGCAGCGGCAGCGTGCCGCGCGATTTACCCATGCCGAAGCCGGCGTAGAACTCCGCGCCTTCGCGCAAAATGAGCGGCACGGTGGCCAGCGTGATCACGTTGTTGACGATCGTCGGACGGCCGAACAGGCCCTTGATCGCCGGCAGCGGCGGGCGCACGCGCACCTCCCCGCGCCGCCCCTCGAGGCTCTCGAGCATCGAGGTCTCCTCGCCGCAGATGTAGGCGCCGGCGCCGAGGCGGATCTCCAGATCGAAACGCCTTCCACTGCCCATGACATCGCCGCCGAGATAATCCGCCGCGTACGCCGCGGCGATCGCCTGCGTCAGCGTGCGCCAGGCGTGCGGATACTCCGCGCGCAGGTAGATGTAGCCCTGCGTCGCGCCGACCGCGAGGCCCGCAATCGTCATGCCCTCGATCAGACTCAGCGGATCGCCCTCGATGAGCATGCGGTCGGAGAACGTGCCGGAGTCGCCCTCATCGGCGTTGCAGGTCACGTACTTCTGACCGGCGGGCTGATCGAGGACCGTCTTCCACTTGATGCCGGTCGGAAACGCCGCCCCGCCCCGGCCGCGCAGACCGGAGCGGCTGATGCGCTCGACCACGCTCGCCGGGTCCATCGACAGCGCGCGGCGCAGGCCCTGGTAGCCGCCGTGCGCGACGTAATCGGCAACGCTGCACGGATCGGTCAGCCCGACCCGCTCGAAACTCAGGCGCTGCTGTCCGGCAAACCACGGCAGCTGGTCGGTCGGGCCGAGCAGCAACCGATGTGCCCCGCCCTCGAGCCAGCCGGCCTCGAACAGACCGGGCACGTCCGCGGCGCTCACCGGCCCGTAGGCGATGCGGCCCTGCGCGCTCGCCACCTCGATCAGCGGCTCGAGCCAGTACGCGCCCCGTGAGCCGTTGCGCACCACCCGCACATCGAGCCTGCGCGCGGCGGCCTCGCTGCTGATCGCCCGGCATACGGCATCGGCGCCGAGCGCCAGCGCGCCGGAGTCTCCCGGTACGTAGATCGTGCTCATGCGTCCCCGCCAGAGTGTCCGTCCGCTTCGCCGAGCAGCGCATCGAGCCGCTCGGGCGTGACGCGCCCGTGGGGACGCCCGTCGAGCATCACCGCCGGCGAGCAGGCGCACAGCCCCAGGCAGTAGACCGGCTCGAGCGAGAATCGTCCGTCCGGGGTGCTCTCGTGGAAATCCACGCCGAGACGCTCCCGCGCATGCGCCGCGAGCGCCTCGCCGCCGACCGCCTGGCAGGACTCGGCGCGGCAGATCTGCACTACGTGCTGCCCGGGCGGCGTCGCCCGGAAGTGGTGATAAAAGCTGACGACGCCGTGTACCTCGGCCCGCGACAGGTTCAGCTGCTCGGCGATGAGGCCGACGGACTCCGGCGGAATGAACCCGAAAGCCCCCTGAACCGCGTGTAGTACCTCGAGCAACGGCCCCGGACGGTCCTTGAACTGCGCAAGGATCCGGCGAACGTCATGCCCCTGATCGGCCGCTGAAGTGTGCATGGTCGATCAGTATACGGCCGCGGGCGCATATGGGCGTCTCACCGGCGCCCGGGCGCGCCGCAGTGGCGCAGCTGTTCAATTTCCGGCACGGCCGGGGCCCCGGCCGCAGCCTCAGGCCTTCAGGATCCGCGCATGGTGGCGCAGATGCTCCTCGATCAGGGTCGAGATGAAGTAATAGCCGTGATCGTAGCCCTCGTGGCGGCGCAGCGTGAGCTTCAGCCCGCTGCTGCGGCAGGCCTGCTCGAGCCGCTCCGGATAGAGCTGCTCGGCGAGGAACTGATCGGCAAGCCCCTGATCGACCAGCAGCGGCGGGCGACGGGCGGCATCCTTCACGCCGGCGGCGATCTCGCTGGCGTCGTATTGCGCCCATTGGCCGCGGTCCTCGCCCAGATAGCCGCCGAAGGCCTTCTTGCCCCACGGGCACTGCCGTGGCGCGGCGATCGGCGCGAACGCCGAGATGGAGCGATACAGGTCCGGGTTGCGCAGCCCGAGCACGAGCGCGCCGTGCCCGCCCATCGAGTGGCCGAAAATGCCGCAGCGGGCCGGATCGGCCGGAAAATGCGCCGTGACCAGCTCGCGCAGCTCCTGGCTCACGTAGGTATACATGCGGAAATGCTTCGACCAGGGCGCCTCGGTGGCATCCACATAAAAGCCGGCGCCCACCCCGAAGTCCCACGAATCGCTCTCACCGGGCAGATTCAGGCCCCGGGGGCTGGTGTCGGGCGTCACCAGCATCATCCCGAGCTCGGCGGCGACGCGCTGGGCTCCGGCCTTGATCATGAACGTCTCTTCGGTGCAAGTGAGCCCGGCCAGGTAGTACAGCACCGGCACGCGCGCGCTGGCCGCCTGCGGTGGAGTGAACACCGCAAAGCGCATCGCCGAGGCGGTGCTGGCGGCCTGATGACGGTAAAAGCCCATGGTGCCGCCGAAGCAGCGATGCTGGCTGATCTGTTCGAATGGCTGGGTCATGTTCTCATCACCTTTGCGAGTGTCGGCAGACCGCCGGGCGGCGGACCGCGCATCAGTCGTGCATCGTGGCGCGCCGGCCCGCGCCGGTGTGGCGCGCCGCGGCGAGGCTCGGGCTCTGCCAGCCGCCGCCGAGCGCCTTGTACAGGCGCACCAGGTCGAGCGATACGGCCGTGGTGGCGCTGGCGAGCTCGAGCTCGGTCTGCTGCTCGGTGCGCTCCGCGTCGAGCACGACGATGAAATTGGCGACCCCGCTCTCGTAGCGCTGCCGCGCGAGCGCGAGCGCGTTGCGGCTCGACTTCACCGCCGCCTCGAGCGAGACGCGCTGGGTCTGATCGGCGCCGTAGGCCGCGAGCGTATCCTCCACCTGATTCAGCGCATTGAGCACCGTGCGCGCGTAGGCGACTGCGGCCTGCTTGGCCTGCAGCCGGCGCAGCCGCACCGTCGCGCGGATCCGCCCGCCCTCGAAAATCGGCAGATCGATCGAGGGACCGAAGGTGGCGAAATGGCTCGCGGTCTGAATGAGCTGACTGAGCCCCTCGGACTGGTAGCCGCCGCCGGCGGTGAGCGTGATGCGCGGGAAGAACTCCGAGACCGCCACGCCGATCTCGGCGGTGGCCGCGTGCAGATTGGCCTCCGCGGCGCGGATGTCCGGGCGGCGGCGCAGCAGGTCCGAGGGCAGGCCGATCGGCACCACCGGCGGCACGGGGGGCACCGGCTGCGCGCGCACCAGCTCGGCGCGCAGCGCCTCCGGCGGGCGCGCCATCAGCTTGCTCAGCTGATTGATGTCGAGCGTGATCTGCTCATCGGCGAGCGGCAGCTGCGCGCGCGTCGTGCTCAGCTCCGTGGCGGCATTCTGCACGTCGAGGTTGGAAGTCAGGCCGGCGTCATAGCGGTCGCGCGTCAGCTGCAGGAGCGCGCGCTGCGTCGCGAGGGTGCGCTCGAGAATGGCCTTGCGCATCTGCGCGCCGCGCAGCTCGATGTAGGTCTGCGCCACGTCGCTGACCATGCTCAGCATCACGCCGCGCGCGTCGTACACCGCCGCCCGGGTCTGGGCGTTGGCCGCCTCGATCGCCCGACGCGTCCCGCCGAACAGGTCAAGACCCCACGAGAGGCCGAGCCCGAGCTGGTACTGGTTGTACGGATTGGTGATGCTCGGCGGCAGTCCGGGGAATTTGCCGCTGAAGAGAAAGCCATTCGGCGTGTTGGTGCTGACGCGCTGGCGGCTCCACGCGGCGTTGGCCGAGAGGCTCGGCCAGAGCGCCCCGGAGAGCATCGCGGTCTGCGCCTCGGCCTCGCGGATGCGCAGCACCGCTTCGCGCACATCGAGGTTCTGCGCCGCCGACTGCTGCACCAGGGAGCTCAGCAGCGGGTCGTGGAAATCCGACCACCAGGCGACGCTCTTGGGCTCGCGCGTGCTGATGCGCGAGGCGCCGGCGGTGCCGTTGCGCAGCGCGGTTCCCGACCAGTGCGCGGGCACGTGCGCCTTGGGTTTGACGAAATTCGGGCCGACGGCGCAGCCGCCGAGCAGCAGCACAGCGCCCGCGGCGAACCAGCGCAGCGAGCGGTTGGGAATCAAGCGGGGCATACGGCAATCCCTATTCAGCATCTCGACGGTCATTGCAGGCGGTGACGAAACATCCAGGATGCGGCGCTCAGGGTGACCACGGCGATCAGTGCCAGCGGCCACAGATCGGGCAGCAACAGCCGCACGCCCGCGCCCTCCAGGTACACCCGCTGGGCGATATCGATAGCGTAGCGCAGCGGGTTCATCCGCGTGAAGTATTGCAGCACACGCGGCATATTGGCGATCGGCGTGGTCAGCCCCGACAGCAGCGTGAACGGCATCAGCAGCACGAACGAATAAAGCATCGCCTGCTGCATCGTATAGGACAGCGCCGAGAGTACCAGCCCGATGCCCACCGCGGCGAGCACGAACAGCAGCAGTCCGCCGTAAAGGACAGCGAACGATCCCTCGAACGGGATACGAAACCACAGCTGCGCGACCAGCAGGACCCCGGTCGCCTGGGCGATGCCGATCAGCATCGCCGGCAGCGCCTTGCCGGCCATGATCTCGGCCGGGCGGATCGGGGTGACGAGCAGCTGGTCGAACGTGCCCTGCTCGCGCTCGCGCGCCACGGACATCGCCGCCAGCAGCATCGTCTGCAGCAGCGTGAGGGTGCCGATCAGCCCCGGGACCATGTCCCAACGGCTGAGCAGGTTGGGGTTGTACCAGGCGCGCTCGGTGAGGCGCGCCGGCGGGCCAGGCT
The DNA here is from genome assembly GCA_021792555.1 of Pseudomonadota bacterium. Taxonomy (GTDB): domain Bacteria; phylum Pseudomonadota; class Gammaproteobacteria; order Steroidobacterales; family Steroidobacteraceae; genus 13-2-20CM-66-19. The sequence continues at coordinate 66,887 of JAJYUL010000003.1, read as the reverse complement.
CCCCGTGCGCGGCGCGCCAATGCGCGTTGAACGAGGAGATGACCGCCTGAGCGTAGCCGAGGGCGGTGCTCGCGGTGTTGGAGTTGCGTCCGTCGGCGATCAACTGCACCTCGGCGGGACGCCCCGCGGCGAGCCGCCGCGAGAAATCCGGCGGGATGCCGATCGCGAGCAGGGCGCGCCGCTCATCGATCGCCGCGCGCATGTCGCGCTCGCGCGCCACCGTGGCGACGCGCCGGAAGATGCCCGTGCCGTCGAAGCGGGCGATGAGCGCGGTGGCGGCCTCGCCCGAATCGCGCGACCAGAGCACGTACGGCACCTGATTGAGGTCATAACTGGCCGCATAGCCGAACACCAGCGTCTGCGCCAGCACCGGCACGAGCAGACTGAGGAGCGCGCGCCGGTCCTTCAGCACCGCGAGGAGCTCCTTGCGGGCGAGCGCTGCGACACGCGCGATCGAGGTCAGCATGACTCAGGCGAGCCTCTTGCGGGTGATGGCGCCGAGCGCAACGGCGAGCAGCGCCAGCATGGCGAGCAGCGCGAGCGCATTCGGCACGATCACCGACCAGATGTCGCCGGCGAGGAAGATCGTCTGCAGCAGCGCCACGTAATAGCGCGCCGGCAGCAGATACGTGATCGCGCGCACGCCCGCCGGCATGCTGCGCAGATCAAACAACAGCCCCGAGAGCATGGCCGCCGGCATGAAAGTGGCGATCAGCGTCACCTGACTCGCCACCAGTTGGTTCTTCGCCGCCGAGGAGATGAGCAGGCCGATCGCGAGCGCCACCAGCACGTAGAGCATCGAGACCGCGAGCAGCACCACGAGCGAGCCGCGCACCGGCACGTGAAACAGGAAGCGGCCCGAGAACACGCACAGCGCGAGCCCGACCATGCCGAGTGCGAAGTACGGAATGGTCTTGCCGAGCAGGATCTCCTCGGCGCGCACCGGGGTGACGAACAGCGCCTCGAACGTGCCGCGCTCCCACTCGCGCGCCACCACCATGGCGGTGAGGAAGGCGCCGATCAGGGTCATGACCAGCACGATCAGCCCGGGCACGAGGAAGTAGCGGCTGTCGTTGGCGGAGTTGAACCACAGACGGCTCTGCACCAGCACCGGGCCGGCAAGAGCCGGTGCCTGCCGCGCCGCCCATGCGCTGACCACACCGTTCACGTACGCCTCGATGATCCGCGCGGTGTTGGCGTCGGTGCCGGAGACGATCAGCTGCACCGCGGCCCCGGTGGAGCTCGCCCGGCGCGCGAAGTCCGGCGGCACGGTGAAAATTGCCTCGACGCTTCTTTGGGCGAGCAGCTCCTCGGCGGCCCGCAGCGAGGTGACGCTCTGGGGTTTGAAATATGGCGAGAGCCTGAGGTCCCCGATCAGCCCGCTCGCGAGCGAGGAGCCGTCCTGATCGAGCACCGCGATCGGCACGTTCTTCACGTCGAGCGACAGCCCGTAGCCGAACAGCAGGATGAGAATGACCGGGAGCACCACGCCGATGGCGATGCTCGCCGGGTCGCGGATCATCTGCCGCCATTCCTTGCGCACCAGCGAGCCGATCCGCACCAGGCGCGCGCGCACCTCACTGCTCGAGCGCCGCTCCATGGCTCAGGCCGCCCCCGCCGGCGCCGCCGGCGCCGCCGCCTCGGCGGCGCGTGCGCGCTCGACCACCGCGATGAACGCATCCTCCATGGTCGGCTCGACCAGCCCGTGGCGCGGCGCGAGGGCGCGGACCTGCGCGGGCGTGCCCTGGGCCAGCACCCTGCCGGCATCCATGATGACGATGTGATCGCAGTACTCGGCCTCCTGCATGAAGTGCGTCGTGACCACCACGGTGACGCCCTGGTCGGCGAGCGCCGAGATGCGCCGCCAGAAGGCCCGCCGCGCCAGCGGATCGGCGCCGCTCGTCGGCTCATCGAGAAACAGGATGCGCGGCTCGTGCAGCAGCGCTGCGGCCATGGCGAGGCGCTGCTTGAAGCCCCCGGGCAGGTCGGCCGCCGCGCCGCGCGCCTCGAGGAGCTCGAACTGGCGCATCGCCCAGTCGATCCGCGCGCGCCGCGCCGCGCCGCGCAGGCCGTAGGCGCTGGCGAAGAACTCCAGGTTCTCGCGCGCCGTGAGCGGCCCGTACAGCGAGAACTTCTGCGCCACGTAGCCGAGCTGCCCGCGCGCGGCGTCCCCTGCGCGCGCCACGTCCAGCCCGCCGACGCGCAGCACCCCGCCGCTCGGGGCGAGCAGCCCGCAGAGCATGCGGAACGTGGTGGTCTTGCCCGCGCCGTTCGGGCCGAGGAGCCCGAAGATCTCGCCGCGCCCGACGGTGAAGCTCACCCGGTCCACGGCAGTGAAGGCACCGAAGCGCTTGACGAGATCGCGCACCTCGATGACCGCGCCGCTCGCCGCCGCGGGCGGATGCGCGAGCAGGATGTCGGTCAGCGCCTCGGGCACGCTCCTCTGGCGCAGCAGCACCATGAACCCGTCCTCGAATCGCGGCGCGACCGGCGTGCTGCCGGCGGGCGCGGCGCCATCGGGCTGCGCGCACACACAACGCACCGCGCCCGCATCGGGGACCGCATCGATCACCGTGCTCGAGGCGAGCAGCCGCGCCTGCAGGGTGCGCGCGCTCTCGGGCGCCGCCGGCGTCAGCTTGAATGTGCGGCCGGCGGCCAGGCGGGTAATGCCCTGCGGCGCGCCCTCGGCCAGCACCCGGCCGGACTGCAGCACGATGACACGGTCGGCGCGCTCGGCCTCATCGAGATAAGCGGTGCTCATCAGCACCGTCAGACCCTCATCGCGCACCAGGTGGTGCACGATCTGCCACAGCTCGCGCCGCGAGAGCGGATCGACGCCGACGGTCGGCTCATCGAGCAGCAGCAGCTGCGGGGAGCTCACCAGCGTACACGCCAGGCCGAGCTTTTGCTTCATGCCGCCGGAGAGCCGCCCGGCGAGCCGTCCTTCGAAGCGGCGCAGATCGGTCATGTGCAGCAGCTGCGGATAGCGCTGCGCGCGCTGCGCGGCGCTCACCCCATGCAGATCGGCGTACAGGTCGAGGTTCTCGCGCACCGTGAGGTCCTCGTACAGCCCGAACTTCTGCGGCATGTAGCTCACGCGCTCCTGGATGCGCTGCGCGGCGCGCACCGGATCGAAGCCGAGCACGCGCACCGTGCCGCGCTCGGCGGTGAGCAGACCGCAGATCAGGCGCATCAGGGTGGTCTTGCCCGCGCCATCGGGGCCGATGAGCGCGTTCAGGCCACCGGCGCTCACCGCGAGCGACACGCCCGCGAGCGCCGGGGTCCGCGGGCCGAAGGACTTGTGCACCTCGCGGCACTCGAGCAGCGCCGCCGGCGGCGGGCTGTTCACGAGTGCGTCCTGCGTGTGCGCGCCAGATACACCGTCGCCGGCATGCCGAGGCGCAGATCGTCGTGGGGGTCCTCGACGAACACGCGGATCTCATAGACGAGGCTGGTGCGCAGATCCGGCGTCTCGATCGTCTTCGGCGTGAACTGCGCCTCGGAGGAAATGAACCCGACCCAGCCCGGAAAGCGCCTGTGCGCAAAGGCGTCCACGGCCACGCTCGCCTTCATTCCCGGATGCACGCGCCCGAGGTCGCTCTCCGGGATGTAGGCGCGCACCCACTTCGGGTTGGTGATGGCCAGCGTGAACACCGTACGCTGCGGCGAAGCCATGTCGCCGGGCTCGGCCACGCGCGTGCGCACCACGGCATCGAGCGGCGCGCGCAACGTCGCATCGGCCAGTTCGCGGCGCAGCAGCGCCACCTGCGCCTGGTCCGCCGCGAGCAGCGCGGCCGCCTGCGCAATGTCTTCGCGGCGCGGCCCGAGCACCGCCAGCCGCAACGCCTCGCGGGCGACACGCGTGCGCGCTACGGCCACCCCGGCCGCGGCGTTCGCGTCGGTCACGTCCTGCCGGCTCACCGCCCGGCCGCCGGAGCGGCGAAACACCGATGCGATGCGCGCGTACTGCACGAGCGCCTGCTGCTGCTGCGCGCGCGCCAGCGCCAGATTGGCGCGCGCCTGGGCGATCTCCTGCGGCCGGCTGCCGTGTCGCAGCCGGGCGAGCACCGCGCGCTCGGCAGCCGCCTGCGCCATGGCCTGCGCGAGCATCGGGCGCAGGCGGCTGGTGTCGAGCTGCGCCAGCACCTCGCCGCGCCGTACCCGATCGCCCTCGTCCACCGCGACGCTCTCGATCCGGCCGCTGTCGTTGAAGGCCAGATCCACCTCGCGCAGATCCACGTTGCCGTACAGCACGATCGGCTGAAGTCCGCGATTGCGCCCGGCGTACCACCAGGAGCCCAGAGCGGCCACGACGATCAGCCCGGCCCCGAGTGCGGTCCAGCGCTGGCGGCGGCGCAGCGGGCGCGGCGCTGCCGTGGGCGCTGGCGCCGCAGGGGGCGAGGACGGTTCGTTCACGGACGGACTCCTGTGTGCGTCCGCGAATTTTCTATCGCTTGATACTTTTCTGTCAATTGATAGTATTCCGTATTAACCGAAACGGCGGCCGCGGCCGCAGACGGACGATCGACACGGTGGACACTGCCAACGCCAAACGCCCGGTCCCGGGCCGCGCTCCTTCCCCAGTGCGGCGCGCGCCCCGGCGCAGCTACGCGTGCGGCGAGGACACCCGGCGGCGGATTCTCGAGACCGCGATCGTGCTGTTCGCGCAGCTTGGCTACCAGGGCGCCTCGACGCGCGCGATCGCGCATCGGGCGCGGGTCAGCCTGCCGGCCCTGCAGTACTACTTCGGCGGCAAACAGGGCCTGCACCAGGCGTGCATCGAGTACATCACCGATGACGTGCGGGTGCGTCTCGGCCCGCCGGCCGAGCAGGCCCGCGCGGCGCTGCGCGCCGGCGGGCTCAGCCGCGCGCAGCTGCTGGCGCTGCTGCGCAGCCTGCTTGAGCCGCTCATCGAGGCGCTCGCCACCGACCGCCCGGAGAGTTGGGCGCTGTTCTTCGCGCGCGCGCAGAGCGAGCACAACGAAGCGTTCGCGGCGATCCAGGAGCACATCGGCGGCCGGCTGCTCGGACTGTTGACCGAGATCATCGGCCGGCTGCTCGGGCAGAGGCAGCCCGGGCCCGAGGCACAGATCCGCGCGGTCGCCATCATCGGCCAGGCGACGCTCGTGCGCCGCTCGCGCGCGCTGATGCTGAAGTCGCTGGGCTGGCCGGACTTCGCCGGGGAGCGGCTCCCCACGCTGAAAAGCGTGCTGTGGCGCAGCATCGAGGCAAGCCTCGGCGGACCGTGAGGCGCAGGCGACGCTCGCACGGCGCCGCGCCGCGCGGTACGATGACCGCGCCCGCGCCGTGCCCTCCGCCGTGTCCAACCCCAAAGCCCCAACCCGACAGTCCGACCCGGCGCGCCGGCCGGTGCGCGCCGACGACACGCTTTATCGCGCCGGCGATCCGGACTTCATGACTTCGCTGGCGCGCGGGCTGCATGTCATCCGCGCCTTTGCCGGTGTCGACCGGCGGCTCACCATCGCCGACGTCAGCCGCGCCACGGGACTGACGCGTGCGGTGGCGCGACGCTGTCTGTATACGCTGCGCGAACTCGGCTACGCCGCCAGCGACGGGCGCGCCTTCTACCTGCAGCCGCGCGTGCTCAGCCTGGGCTACGCCTACCTTTCGACCGCCCCGCTCGCCCTTGCCGCACAGCCGATCCTGCAGGAGCTCAGCGAGAAGATCGGAGAGGCGACCACCGTGGCGGTGCTCGACGAGGGCGCCGTGGTGTACGTGGCGCGCGCCTCGACCCAACGCATCATGTCGGTGACGCTCGGGGTGGGCAGCCGCCTGCAGGCCTACTGCACCGCACTCGGGCGCGTGCTGCTCGCCAGTCTGCCGCTCGAGCAGGCGGCCGCCGAGCTCGCGGGCAGCGAGCTCACCGCTCACACCCGCTTCACGGTCACCTCGCGCGAGCAGCTCCTCGGGATCCTCGCCGCGGTGCGCGCGGAGGGCTTCGCGCTGAACGATCAGGAACTGGAGATCGGGCTGCGCTCGATCGCCGTGCCCGTGCGCAACGTGGTCGGCGTCACGGTCGCGGCCATGAACGTCAGCGCGCAGGCCTCGCGCCTCTCGCGCCAGGAGCTGATCGACAACGCGCTGCCGGCGCTGCGCGCGGCGGCGGAACGGCTCGGCGGCCAACTCGCGCCCTAGGGGCGCGTTTTCGCCGCCGCCGCGCGGCGCCGACGCGTAAACTGCGCGGATGCTCCGCTCGCTCACACCGACCGTACTGGGCCTGATCCTCGCCAACGTGGTGATCTTCCTGTTCGAGCAGGTGGTGCCCGCCTCGCTCATCCTGCGCTTTGCGCTCTGGCCGCTCGGGCCGCAGTTTCGCCTCTGGCAGCTCGTCACCTACGCGTTCCTGCACGCCACCTGGTGGCATATCTTCGGCAACATGTTCGGGCTGTTCGTGTTCGCCCCCGCGCTCGAGCGCTACTGGGGCCCGCGGCGCTTTCTCCTTTATTACTTCGTATGCGTGATCGCTGCGGCGATCACCGAGATCGCCGTGCTGCACGCCACGGGCAATCACGAGCCGACCATCGGCGCCTCGGGCGGGGTGTTCGGCGTGCTGCTCGCCTTCGCCATGCTCTTTCCGCGCGCGCAGTTGCTGCTGCTGCTGCCGCCCATTCCGATGCCGGCGTGGCTGTTCGTCTCGCTCTATGGGTTGGTCGAGCTGTTCTTCGGCGTCACCGGCACCGAGCCCGGCATCGGACACTTCGCGCACCTCGGCGGCATGCTGGGCGGGGCGATCATGATGCTCTACTGGCGCTCGCGCGCCGGCCAGGGCGGCTGGCGCGGGCGCCCGCGCTGACGGCCGGCCGGGAACTTTTCGCGCGGCCGCAAATCTATGGCAGCCTGAGAAGGAGGCGCCATGATCAAGACCGAGCATCTGTGCAAGCGCTACCCATCGGTGACGGCCGTCGAGGACGTCACGTTTGAAGTTCGGCCCGGAGAGGTGCTCGGGTTCCTCGGGCCCAACGGCGCCGGCAAGACGACCACCATGCGGATGCTGGCCGGGTTCGTCACCCCGACCTCCGGGCGCGCGAGCATCTGCGGACACGACGTCGAGCGCGAGCCGCTCGCGGCGCGCCAGTGCCTCGGCTACCTGCCCGAGGGGGCCCCGAGCTACGGCGAGATGCGCGTGGCCGCATTCCTGGAGTTCATCGCCGAGCTGCGCCGCCTGGACGGGGCGCGCAAGCGCGCGCGGCTCGATTACGTCACCGAGCGGCTGCAGCTCTCGAGCGTGCTCGACCGCCCCATCGAGACGCTCTCCAAGGGCTTCCGGCGGCGCGTAGGACTCGCCCAGGCCATCATTCACGATCCGCCGGTGCTCATTCTCGATGAGCCGACCGACGGCCTCGATCCAAACCAGAAGCACGAGGTACGCACCCTCATCGACGAGATGGCGCGGGAGAAGATCATCGTGATCTCCACGCACATCCTCGAGGAGGTCGATGCCGTCTGCACCCGCGCCATCATCATCGCCCGCGGGCGCATCGTCGCCGATGACACGCCGCTGCAGCTGACCAGCCGCTCGCGCTATCACAACGCCGTGTCGCTGCAGCTCGCGCGCAGCGATCAGCTGGAGGCCGCCCGCGCGGCGGTGGCGGGCCTCGCAGCGGTTGCCTCGGTCGAGGTCAGCGAGCGCGAGGCGCGCCTGACGGCCCTGCCGCGCTCCGGCGCGATGATCCTGCAAGAAGTCGCGGCGCTCGCGGCGAGCCAGGGACTGCAGCTGAAGGAGCTGCATCTGGAGTCCGGACGGCTCGACGAAGTGTTCCGCACCATTACCGCCTGATGGCACACACTGGGGGACTCATGCGCAACGTGGCACTGATCCTGCGCCGCGAGCTCGCGAGTTATTTCGCGACGCCGCTCGCCTATGTCTTCATTCTCATCTTCCTGGTGCTGGCCAACGCCTTTACCTTCTACGTCGGGGACTTCTACCAGCGCGGCCAGGCGGACCTGCGGCCGTTCTTCCTGTTCCACCCGTGGCTGTATCTGTTCCTGATCCCGGCGCTCACCATGAAGCTGTGGGCCGAGGAGCGCAAATCCGGCAGCATCGAGCTGCTGATGACGCTGCCGGTGAAGACCTGGGAAGCGGTGCTCGGCAAGTACCTGGCCGCATGGCTGTTTACGGGACTCGCCCTCGCGCTCACCTTCCCGATCTGGATCACGGTGAACTACCTCGGCAGCCCCGACAACGGAGTGATCTTCGCCTCCTATCTCGGCAGCCTGCTGCTCGCCGGCGGCTTCCTCGCCATCGGCTCGTGCATGTCGGCGCTGACGCGTAATCAGGTGGTGGCGTTCATCCTCGGGGTCGTCGCCTGCTTCGTGCTGCTGCTCGCCGGCTATCCGCTGGTGCTCGATGCCTTCCGCGGCTGGGCGCCGCAGACCCTCATCGAGGCGGTCGCCTCGCTGTCGCTGCTGACGCACTTCCAGTCGATCACCCGCGGGGTGCTCGAGGCTCGCGACGTACTGTACTTCGCCATGCTGATCGCCTTCTTCCTGTTCACCACCACGGTCGCGATCGACCTGCGCAAAGCGGACTAGGAGCGGGACATGATGAAACGCTCGACTCTCGGCTGGGGCTCGGTCGGCGCGCTTGCGCTGCTGCTCATCGGCCTGACCATCATCTTCAACTACGTGCTCACGGGCTGGCAGCTCGATCTGACGCAGAACCATCTGTACACGCTCTCGCGCGGCACCCGGCGGATCCTCAAGGGCATCCCCGAGCCGATCGATCTGTATTTCTTCTATTCGCGCAAGGCGGCCGACAACGTGCCGCAGCTGCGCGCCTACGGCGATCACGTCGAGAACTTCCTGCGCGAGATCGCCACCGATGCCGACGGCAAGATCCGCCTGCACATCATCGATCCGCGCCCGTATTCGGTCGAGGAAGACCGGGCCGCCGAGCTCGGCGTCACCGGCACGCCGATGAACGCCGCGGGCAGCAAGTTCTACTTCGGGCTCGCCGGCACCAACTCCACCAACGGCCACGAGGCCATTCCGTTCTTCAATCCGCAGAAGCAGCGCTTCCTCGAGTACGATATCGCCAAGCTGATCTACCGCCTGGCCCATCCGAAAAAGCCGCTCGTCGAGTGGTACTCGGCTCTGCCGATGAGCGGCGGCTTCAACCCGCAGAGCGGCCAGATGCGCCAGCCCTGGCTGGTGTACCGCCAGGCCGCGCAGCTGTACGACCTGCACACGCTCAAGCCGGGCGCCGCGGTCATTCCCGCCGACACCCGCGTGCTGGTGCTCGTCGATCCGCGCAACCTCCCGCCCGCCACCCGCTTCGCCATCGATCAGTACGCGCTCGCCGGCGGGCACATCATCGCGTTCGTCGATCCGCTCGCCGAGTCGGCGGCCGCGCCCGACACCCCGCCGGCCGTCGGCGGCCCTGATCTGGCGAGGCTGCTCGCCTCCTGGGGCGTGCGCTTCAACCCCGAGGAAGTGATCGCCGACCGCTCGCTCGCCCTGAATGCGACCGGCCCCGGCGGAGCCCCGGTGCTCGACCCCGTGATCCTCGGTCTCGGGCGCGCGCAGATGTCGCAGCACGATGTGGTCACCGCCGGGCTGTCGAACGTCAACATCGACACCGCCGGCTACCTCAGCCCCATCAAGGGCGCCGGGACGAGCTTCGCGCCGCTGCTCTGGAGCAGCACGGACGCCAAGCCGGTCGCGGCGCAGACGCTCGCCGGGATGTTCGATCCCTCGGGTCTGCTCAACGGCTTCAAGCCGACCGGCAAGCGCTACGTCTTCGGCGCGCGCGTCAGCGGGAAGGTCAAGAGCGCCTTCCCGGACGGGCCGCCGAAGGGCGTGAAGCTGCCGGCGGGCACGAAAGTGCTGACGGCTGCGGTCAAGCCGCTGCAGCTGCTGGTGTTCGCCGACTCGGACATGCTGTCGGACTTCCTGTGGGTGCGGCATCTGGATCTGTTCGGCCAGACCCTCGCCGAAGCGTGGGCGAGCAACGGCGACCTGGTGCTCAACGCACTCGACAATCTCTCCGGCAGCAATGATCTGATCAGCGTGCGCGCCAAGGCCGGCTTCACCCGCCCGTTCACCCGCGTCGCGGCGCTGCGGCGGGCGGCCGAGGCGCGCTATCGCGCCCAGCAGCAGCAGCTGCAGAAGGAGCTGCGGCAGACCGAGCAGCAGCTGACGCTGCTGCAGACCAAGCGCGACAACAAGTCGACGCTGATCCTCAGCCCCGCGCAGCAGCGCGAGATTCAACACTTTGAGGCCGAGCGGGTTACCATCCGCAAGCGCCTGCGCGCCGTGCAGGCCGGCCTGGTGCACAGCATCGATGAGCTCGGCACCGAGCTGAAGGTCATCAACATCATCGTCATGCCGGCCGTGTTCGCGCTGGCGGCGCTCGCCGGCGCGGCGCTGCGCCGCCGCCGGCGCGGCACGGCACAGCCGAATCGGGAGCACCCATGAGCCAACGTCATCTGGCAATCCTGTTCGCCGTGAGCCTCGCCGTGCTGGGGCTCGCGGTGTGGGTGGCGCATCGCGCCCAGCGCGGCAGTGCTTCGATCGCCGGCACGGTCGTGCTGCCGGGGCTCGAGGCGAACCTCAACGCCGTCACCCAGGTGCGCATCACCGGCCCGGGCGGCAAGGAGGTCACGCTCGTCAAGGGCGCGAGCCGCTGGATGGTGAGCCAGCGCGACTACCCGGCCGACTCCGGCAAGCTGCGCAAGCTGCTCATCGATCTCGGCAATCTCAAGGCCGTGGCGCGCAAGACGCGGCTCGAGCAGAACTATCCGCTGCTCGGGGTGCAGTCCGTGAGCGCCCCCGGCGCGAGCGGCGTGCGCATCGACGTGGTGAGCGCGCAGCACACCTGGTCGCTGATCGTCGGGCACAACGCCGCGGGCAGCGGCTCGTACGTGCGCCTCGTCGGCCACAAGCAGAGCCTGCTCGCAGCCCCGCTGGTGATGGCCGAAGCCAAGGCGGATGAGTGGCTCGAGCCGATCATCGTGGACGTGCACCACAAGCAGGTGCGCAGCATCGCGGAGCGCCTCGCCGGCGAGCGCCCCTATCGCATCGAGCGCGCCAAGGCGAGCGCGGCGAATTTCCGCGTGCTCGGCATTCCGCCCGGACGCAAGCTCGAGAGCCCCGGCGCGGCCAACGCGGTGGCAAGCGCACTGTCGAATCTCACGCTGAACGACGTGCGCAAGGCGCAGCCCATTCCCCGGGACGCGCGCCTCTCGAGCGCCGAGTTCACTACGTTCGACGGACTTATCGTGACGGTGAGCGGCTATCAGGCCGCCAAGCACGGTCCGCACTACATCGAGGTCAGCGCGCGCGCGGCGGATCCCAAGGCCGCCGCGGCCGCGGCGCAGATCAATGCGCGCGTGCACGGCTGGCAATACCGCATTGCGGGCTATAGCTATCGGCAGATCTTCCAGCCGCTCTCGGGGCTGCTCGCGCCGCCCGCTCAGCGGCCGGCGGTGCGCCACAAGCCGGCCGCCTGAGCGAGCCTCAGCGCGCCCGGGCGAGCAGCAGCAGCGTCACGGTGGCGAGCAGCACGGTCGGCAGCCACGCCAGGATCACCGGGTTGAGGTGAAAGACGATGGTGCCGCTTTCGATCAGGCGCTGCAGCAGGAAGAAGGCGATGCCGATGGCGAGCCCGAGCATGGTGCGCGCGCCGGCGCCCGCCGAGCGCATCGAGCCGAGCACGAACGGCACGGCGAGCAGCACCGAGAAGGCGATCGCCACGATGCGCGCGATGCGCGACCAGAACGCGAACACGTACTGGCTGGCATCGACGGAGTTGGCGCGCAGGTAGCCGATCAGCTGCCACAGCGAGGTCAGGGTCATCTGCTGCGGATCCTGCACGGTGAAGCCGAGGAAGCTCGCCGACACGTTGGATTGGAGCATCTTCTGGCCGGGAGGGCGCACCGTGACGCGATCGCCGTCGAAGTGCGAGGCCGTGTAGTCATCGAGCAGCCAGCGGTCGTGTCCTGCCGCGGTGGCGCGCGTGGCCCGGCCGACCGCAAGCAGCTGGTGAGTGCTCGAGAGCTCGAAGACCTGCATGCCGCCGAACTGCCGCGAGCTCGACTGGCGGGCGACGTTGAAGATCATGTTGCCGTCGCGCACCCACGCGCCGGTGCCGCCGCCGAAGCTGATGGAGTTGTACTGGCTGAAGGCGAGCTCCTGGTTGGCGGCCGCCTGCAGCTGCGGGGCGACGAACTCACCGACCACCGCCTCGGCGGCGATGAGGATCAGCGCGGCGATGAGCGCCGCGCCCGCCAGGCGCCGCACCGACATCCCTGTGGCGCGGATCACGGTGATCTCGCTGCCGCGCGCCAGCGCCCCGAGTCCGATCAGCGAGCCGATCATCGCGGTGATCGGCAGCAGCTGATAGGCCTGCTGCGGCACGTTGAGCAGGGTGAACCACAGAGCATCGGCCAGCGTGTAGTGCCCGACCCCGATGTTGTGCTGCTGACTGATGAACGCGAACAGTCCGCCGAGCACCACGAACACCGCCAGCACCAGCAGCACCGAGCCGAGGATCGCGCGCACGATGTAGCGGTCGAGAATGCTCATGCCCGCACCAGTGGGTAACGGGCCCGCTGCGCCAGCGTCGGCCCGTAGCTGATCGCCAGCGCCAGCAGAATCACCACCACGTGCACCCACCACAGGCCGAGCACCACCGGAATAGTGCCGTGGCCGATCCACGCCTCCCCGGCCGTGAGCAGGTTCAGGTACACCACGTAAATGACCAGCGCGAGCCACACGCGCGCATAGCGGCCCTGGCGCGGCCTGAGCCGCGAGAGCGGCAGCGCGACGACGGTGAGCACCAGACACATCAGCGGCAGCGCGATGCGCCACTGCAGCTTCGCCTGACGGCGCGGATCGGCCGATGCGTACAGCGCTGCGGTCGGTGCCGCATCGAGATCGGTCACGACGTCGTTGGCCGGCGGCATGGGGATCGGCACGGTGTGCTCGGCGAAGCGCATGATGCGAAACTCCGGACTCCCGGGCACGCCCTCGAAGCGCTCGCCATGATACAGCTCGATGGTCTGCATCTTGCCGTCCGGGGAGACGGTATGGCGCGCCTGGTTCGCCACGGCCACCTCCACCACCGGCCCGCGAGTGCGCTCGATGAACACGTTGCCGAGCGTGCCGTCCGGCTCGACCTGCTGCGCGTACACCACCGCGCTGCCGCCGCCGAAGGCGCGGAACTGGCCGGGCTCGAGGGGCGCGAACTGCCCGGCGCGCACCGCCTGGTCACGCAGCGTGAGCGCCTGATGGGTCGCCGTGGGCGCGAGCATCAGAGTGACCGCCGCGAGGCCCGCGCTCACCACGACCGCGAGGCCGATCACGGGCCGGTACAGCACCGCCGGGCGCACCCCGCAGGCGAGAGCCGCGGCCATCTCGCTGTCGTGATACAGCCGGCCGAACGCCCAGATGACCCCGAGCAGCAGCGCCAAGGGCGCCACCAGGCTCACGTACTGCAGCAGGCCGAGGTAGATCAGCCGCAGGATGACCCCTTGGGGGAACTGGCTGGCCGCGGCTCGCTCGAGCACCGCCCCCACCTCGTAGGCGGTAAGGACGATCAGCAGCACCGCCATCATCGCCAGCCAGGCGGTGAGCACCTCGCGCAAAACGTAGCGACCGATAATTTTTCCCACCCGAGGAGCCCGCCCGCCGGATCGCCGGCTTGAGTTACACTGCTCGCTTGCGCCCGCGGCGCGCGCGGAGGGCCGTCCCTGCAGCGCGCGCACCCGGCGCACACAACACCGCGCGGTACGCAGCGGTAGCGAAGATAAAGCAGCGGGTTGCGCAGCTCAATGGCACGCCGCCCGGGACTGAGGGTACACCGGCGCTCGCCGGCACACGGGAGAAGCGGAATGCGTTTCGAGACCTGGAGCAAGAGCATCACCACGCTCGACGTGGATTGCCTGATTGTCGGCGTTTTCGAGGAAAACGAGCTCACCGAGGAGGCGCGGCGGATCGATCATGCCGCCGGCGGGCGCCTGGGCAAGCTCATCGCGCGCGGGGATTTCCCGGGCCGCGCCGGCGAGACGCTGCTGCTTGCGGACCTGCCGGGGCTCGCCGCACGGCGCGTGCTGCTCACCGGACTCGGGGCGCGCAAGAGCTTCGGGCGCAAGCCCTGGCGCAAGGCCTGCTCGAGCGCCATCGGGGCGCTGGCGCGCACCGGCGTGAAGAGCGCCGCCGTCGCGCTCGAGCGGCCGGACGCCGAGGCGCTCGACGACTACTACTACGGGCGGGGCGTGGCCGAGCTCACCGTGAGCGCGCTGTACCGCATCAATGACCTCAAGAGCGGCAAGAAGCCCAAGGCCGCCGCCCTGTCGCAGGTGCTCGCCGGACCGGTCACGCGCACCTCGGCCGCGGCCGTCGAGCGCGGGCTGGCGCACGGTGAGGCGCTCGCCCGCGCCGCGAACGTGCAGCGCGACCTTGGCAATCTCCCCGGCAACATCTGCACGCCGCGCTACCTCGCCGAACAGGCACGCGGGCTGGCTCGGCGGCATCGTTCGCTGCGCGTGCGGGTGCTCGATGAGCCGGCGATGCGGCGGGAGAAGATGGGCTGTCTGCTGGCGGTCGCCCAGGGCAGCAACGAGCCGCCGCGGCTGATCGTGATCGAGCACCGCGGCGGCAAGAGCGGCGCGGCCCCGGTGGTGCTCGTCGGCAAGGGCGTGACCTTCGACTCCGGCGGCATCTCGCTCAAGCCCGGCGCGGACATGGACGAGATGAAGTACGACATGAGCGGCGCGGCCGCCGTGATCGCCTCCCTCTCGTTCGCCGCGGAGGTGAAACTGCCGCTGAACGTCGTCGGCATCGTCGGGGCGGTGGAGAACATGCCCGACGGCAAGGCCATCAAGCCCGGCGACATCGTCACCAGCTCCTCCGGTCAGACCGTGGAGATCCTCAACACCGACGCCGAGGGCCGCCTGGTGCTCAGCGATGCGCTGCACTACGCGCGGCGCTTCAAGCCCGCCGCGATCATCGACATGGCCACCCTCACCGGTGCCTGCGTCATCGCCCTCGGCCATCATCACTCGGGCGCCTTCGGCAACGACGAGGCGCTGGTGCACGAGCTCGTGGAAGCCGGGGTGCGCGCCGACGACCGCGCCTGGCCGCTGCCGCTCACCGAGGAGTACACCGAGCAGCTGAAGAGCAATTTCGCGGACTTCGCCAACATCGGCGGACGCGACGGCGGCGCCATCACCGCGGCGGCGTTTCTCGCCAAGTTCACCCGCGGCATGAGCTGGGCGCATCTCGACATCGCCGGCACCGCCTGGCAGAGCGGCGCGCACAAGGGCAGCACCGGCCGCCCGACGCCGCTGCTTGCGGACTTCCTGCTGCGGCGCGCCAAGCTGTAGAGGGCCAGTTGCGGGCGGACTTCTACCTACTCGAGGAGACGGCGCCGGCGGCGCGGCTGAAGGTCGCCTGCCGGATCGCCGAGAAGGCCTACCTCGCCGGGCAGCGTGTGCTGGTGTGGCACACCGAGCGGGAGGAGCTTGCGCGCTTCGATGAGCTGCTGTGGACCTTCGCCGACACGAGCTTCGTGCCGCACGAGTGGCTCGGCGCGGGGCGCGACGCGCCGGTACTGCTGAGCGCCGGGGGAGCCCCGGACGGCCCGCTCGAGGTGCTCATCAATCTCGCCAACGCACCCGAGCCGCCGCCGTTCGCCGCCGCGGCCGAGCGCATCGCGGAGATCCTCGATGCCGACCCGGCGGTCCGCGAGGCCGGCCGCGCGCGCTTCAGGGCCTATCGGCAGCTCGGCTGCGAGCCGGCGACGCACCCGCTGCGCGCCCCGTAGCAGCCCTATAATTCCTTCCCCGACTGCTGTGCAACGAGCCCCCGAGGATCATGGATAAAGTCTACGCGCCGCATCAGATCGAGCGGCGGATCTACGCGCGCTGGGAATCCCACGACTGGTTCGCCGCGAGCGGCCGCGGCGCGCCGTTCTGCATCATGATTCCGCCGCCGAACGTGACCGGCACGCTGCACATGGGGCACGCGTTCAATCACACCCTGATGGACACCCTGACGCGCTACCACCGCATGCGCGGGGAGGACACGCTCTGGCAGCCGGGGACCGATCACGCCGGCATCGCCACGCAGATGGTCGTCGAGCGGCAGCTCGAGGCCGAGGGCGTGCGGCGCGCCGATCTCGGCCGCGAGGCGTTCCTGCAGCGCGTGTGGCAGTGGAAGGCCCAATCCGGCGGCACCATGGCCGCACAGATGCGCCGCCTCGGCGACTCGGTCGACTGGTCGCGCGAGCGCTTCACCATGGACGAGGGACTGTCGCAGGCGGTCATCGAGGTGTTCGTCCGCCTGCACGAGGAGGGCCTGATCTACCGCGGCAAGCGCCTGGTCAACTGGGACCCGGTGCTGCTCACGGCGCTGTCCGACCTCGAGGTGCAGAGCAGCGAGGAGGACGGCCACCTGTGGCACCTGCGCTATCCGCTCGCGGACGGCAGCGGTCACGTCGTGGTGGCCACCACCCGGCCCGAGACGCTCCTCGGCGATACCGCCGTTGCCGTCAATCCCGACGACGAGCGCTACCGGCACCTCATCGGCAAGCGCGTGCGCGTGCCGCTCGCCGAGCGGCTGATTCCGATCATCGCCGACGCCTACGTCGATGCGTCCTTCGGCTCCGGCTGCGTCAAGATCACCCCGGCGCACGATTTCAACGACTACGAAATCGGCCAGCGCCACAACCTGCCGCAGATCAACATCTTCACGCCCCGCGCGACGCTCAACGAGAACGTCCCGGAGCGCCTGCGCGGCCTCGAGCGCGCCGAGGCGCGCCAGCGGGTGCTCGAGGAGCTCAGCGCGGCGGGGCTCCTGGAGCGCACCGAAGCGCACAAGATGACCGTGCCGCGCGGCGATCGCAGCGGCGCGGTGCTCGAGCCGTACCTCACCGACCAGTGGTACGTGAAGATCGCCCCGCTCGCCGCGCCGGCGATCGCCGCGGTGGAAGACGGCCGCACCCGCTTCATCCCGGAGAACTGGGCCAAGACCTATTTCGAATGGATGCGCAACATCAAGGACTGGTGCATCAGCCGGCAGCTGTGGTGGGGGCACCGCATTCCGGCGTGGTATGACGAGCAGGGCCACGTGTACGTCGGGCGCAGCGAGCAGGACGTGCGCACCCAGCACGGTCTCGCCGCGGACGTCGCGCTGCGGCAGGACCCGGACGTGCTCGACACCTGGTTCTCCTCGGCCCTCTGGCCCTTCTCGACGCTCGGCTGGCCGCAGCGCACCCCGCAGCTCAGCCGCTACTACCCCACCACGGTGCTGATCACCGGCTTCGACATCATCTTCTTCTGGGTGGCGAGGATGATGATGATGGGCCTGAAGTTCATGGGCGACGTGCCGTTCCGCGACGTGTACGTCCATGGGCTGATCCGCGACGAGTCCGGCGAGAAGATGTCCAAGTCCAAGGGCAACGTAATCGACCCGCTCGACATCGTCGATGGCATCGATCTGGCGGCCCTGATCGAGAAGCGCACCACCGGTCTGATGCAGCCGCACAAGCGGCCCGCCATCGAGAAGGCGACGCGCAAGCAGTTCCCCGACGGCATCGCCGCCCATGGCACGGATGCGCTGCGCTTCACGTTCGCGGCCCTCGCCTCGCCGAGCCGCGACATCCGCTTCGATCTGGCGCGCGTCGCCGGCTATCGCAACTTCTGCAACAAGCTGTGGAACGCCGCGCGCTTCGTCACCCTGATGTGCGAGCAGCAAAGCGACGCCGGCCCGCTCGAGCTGTCGGTCGCCGACCGCTGGATCCGCTCACGCTTCGGCCGCACGCTCGCCACGGTCGAGAAGGCGCTCGCCGAGTACCGCTTCGACTACGCCGCCAACGCGCTCTACGAGTTCACCTGGTACGAGTACTGCGACTGGTATCTGGAGCTGACCAAACCGGTGCTGCAGTCCGAGACGAGCAGCGCGGCGGCCCGACGCGGCGCCCGAGGGACGCTCAGCGGGATCCTCGAGGCGCTGCAGCGCGCGCTGCATCCGATCATGCCGTTCATCACCGAGGAGATCTGGCAGCGCGTCGCACCGCTCGCCGGACGCGGCGGCGAGACAGTCATGCTGGCCCCCTACCCGCTGCCGGAAGAGTTTCCGGCCGATGAAGCGAGCGAGCGGGAGGTGGGCTGGATCCAGGCATTGATCCTCGCCGTGCGGCAGATCCGCGGCGAGATGAACATCAACCCCTCGCGGCGCATCCCGGTGCTGCTGAAGGGCGCGTGCGAGCAGGACCGCACGTACCTCGAACGCCATCGGCCGTATCTGGAGCGTCTCGCGGGCATCGAGTCGGTCACGCTGCTCGCCCGGGGCGAGGCCGAGCCGCAATCGGCCACGGCGCTCGTCGGGGAGCTGACCGTGCTCGTGCCCATGGCCGGGCTGATCGATGCGGACGCCGAGGCCGAGCGCCTCGAGAAGCTCCTCGCGCGCGCGCAGGGCGATCTGGCCAAAGTGCGCGCGCGTCTCGACAACGAAAGCTTCGTCAGCAACGCGCCGGCCGCGGTGGTCGCGGGCGAGCGTGAGCGCGCCGCCGAACTCGAGCGCACCGCCGCGGGACTCACCGCTCAGCTCGAGCGCGTGCGCACCATGCTGCGGTGAGGGCGCCTAAAACGGATAGTTGATGCCGGTGAAGACGGCCGCCCCCTCGCTGCCGTAGCCGACGTCGACGTATCCGACGATGAACGGCGCCGCGATGCCGCGGAACCCGACGCCCACCACGTTGTGCAGCTTGTCGATGGGAAACGTCGAGCTGTGCGCGAAAACCCGGCCCGTGTCGTAAAACGGCGCGATCTGCAAGATGATGCGCGTACCGAGCGTGTTGAGCGAGAGCACGTTCTCGCGCAACTCGATGTTCGCCACGAACAAGTTGCGGTCGTAGAAGCGCCCCTCGCCGAACCCCCGCAGCAGCTCCCGTCCGCCGACGATGCTGCGGTCGCCTCCAAGGCTGCTCAGCGCCCAGAACGGCACATCGTGCAGCGACAGCATGTAGCGCAGACCGACGTGCGCGGCGATGGTGAGCGAGCGCTTCGGCGACCAATAAAAGCGGCCGTCCGCGCCGGCTTCGGTGAACAGCGAGCCGTCGGGCGCCGCGTTGCGGCTCGCGGCCCCGGCGTAGACGACGACATCGACGCCGCGCGTGGGTATCGTGATGTTGTCACGCGTATCGTAGGTCACCAGAATCCGCTCGAGCACCTCGTGAGTCGTGCCCATGCCCCGCACCTGCGGGAAGCGCTCCGTGATCGAGACCATGCCCGGCAGATGGCCGGCGCTCACCCTGACTCTCTGCACCATCAGCACGGCGGCCACCTGCCACGCGTGGGTGAGGTTCCAGCCGAGGTGCGCCTGCATCCGCAGGCGCTGATCGGTGAAGACGCTCTGATCCGCATACGCCGATTCGTTGCCGATGCCGAAGAAGCGTGCGGTGCCGCTGCGGTTGTATGAGAGCTCCGTGCTCTCCGACCAGCGCCGCGTGCGCAGCAGGCCGGTCTCGTAGAGCGCATCGAAGCTGCTCTCGACGTGCTGCATCAGTCCGGCCACGACCGACCACTGGGTATCGGCCGACGGGAAGTCGAGGATGCGCATGTGCCCGCCCCAGCCGAAGTTCGCGTTGTGCACGATGTCCGGAGCGATGATGCGCACGATGCGCCCGCGGCGGTCATGCTCGAGCAGCGTGGGAATGAGGCCCACGGTGACGCCGTTGGTCGGATCGACCGAGATGTTCGGCACCGGCACCACCGGCCAGGTGGTCGGATTGAGCCAGTTGAATGCGACCTTGGCCGGTTCGGCCGCGTGTGCCGTGCCGATGAGGCCCGCCACGGCGAGCACGGCGGGTGCGCAGCGCAGCGCATGCCGAAGCGTGAGTCCCTTCATGGGCGCATGCCGCGCGCTCGGGAGACGATCGGGGTGATCGAACGTGCCGCGCGCAATTACTTGTCGGACTGCCCCGCCAGCGCCCGTCCGCCCTCCACCAGCTGCCAGATACCCAGCGCCGGCACGCCCACGAGCAGCTCGCGGACCCGGCGCACCAGGGACAAGGCGACGGCCGGCGCGGCCGGCACGCCCACCAGCGCGCACACCAGCACGTACCCGGCCTCCTGCACGCCGAGCGCCGCGGGCACCGCGAACCCGAACGTGCGCAGCCCGCAGAACAGGCTGTCGATGATCAGCGCCTCGGCAGGACTGACCTGCACCCCCATCAGGTGACAGGCGACCCAGGTTTCCGCGGCGCCGAGCGCCCAGGCGGCCGTGTGGGTCGCGAGCGCCCCCAGGGTCCGCCGGTCCCACCTGAACAGCCGCCCGAACAGCCCCTGCAGCGAGGCGGTGCCCTGCCCTCGCAGCGCCGGCCAGCGGCGCGCGAGCGCCTCGGCGCTGCGGCCGAGCAGCGCCGAGGCGCGCTTGCGCCCGGCGCTCACGAGCAGAGCGAGCACCCCGACCGGCAGCAGCGCCGCCGCCAGCAGCCGCACGGGCGCAGCATGTCCGCCGAGCAGCAGCAGCACCACGCCGGCGAGCACGTAGGGGATCTTCGCCAGCTGCTCGATGATCACATCCGCCAGCAGCGTCGCGGTGACCGGCAGGGATTGCAGTCCCGTCAGCGTCAGCGTGCGGGCGCCGGCCACCATCCCGCCGAGCTGCGAGAACGGCAACACTTCCGCCGTCGCCTCGCGGACGTAGCGGGCCCAGATGAACTTCCACGGCGAGGCTCCCGGCAACTGCCCGCCGATCACGTACCACGCCGAGCCGGTCGTGCCGATCACCGGCAGATGGATCAGCGCCACGAGCACCAGCCCGACGATACCCACGCGCAGCACCGCCTGCTCGACCGCGGCCCCTCCGGCATAGGCGATGATCGCCACCAGAGCGGCCACGCCGAGCAGCAGCGTCAGTGCGCTCGCCCGTCTCATGCCGGTCTCGCGCTGAACACGGGGCTCGCGCTCGGGCGGGACCGCTCCGGCTGCACCTCGAAGAAGTTGATGTAGCGGGCGAACTGCTCGCGCAGCGTGAGCGGCTCGAGGCCGAACGCCTCGAGACTGTGGTTGTGCACGGCGTAGCCGCCGCGGGGAACGCGGCGCAGGTATTCCTGCATGCGCGTCTCGGCGGCCGGACTCAAGGTCAGTCTGCAATGCCGGTACAGCTTGGCCACGGTTTGCATCGGCGCGGCGACGATGTCCCGGTAATACAGATGCAGAACGTTCTCGCCGCCGGCCTTGAACGCCATCATGCGCTCGACGCCCTGCACCCAGCGCGCGCTCACCTCCTGACCGATCTCGGCGCGCTCCAGGCGGCGCGTGAACGGCCGGCGCAGGATCTCGGTCAGCCGGGCGACCGACGCCATGACCTTCAGCGGGTCGCGGTGCAGCATGACGATGTGCGCCTCGGGATACTCCTTGCGCAGCGCATCGAGCGCGAACACGTGGTCCGGGCTTTTCAGCACCCACTGCCGGCCGGCCGGCCCCTGCGCGTCGAGGTGCTGCAGGAAGCGGCGGTGGAACCGGTAGGCCGGCGCGTGCCCGTGATCATCCAGCCAGTCGCGGTAGGACAGTATCCGGTACATGTTGTCGAAGCGCAGACTGCGGAACACGTGCGCGTTGATGTCGGTGCATTCCTGCGGGGAGTCGGCGCTGAGCGGATGCATGCGGGCAAGGCCCGGCGAGAACAGGCGAAACAGCGCGAGCTGACGGGCGACCTGCGCGCGGCGGTGATCGCCCGGGAACCAGGCATCGCGCCGCGGGTACGGATAGATGAGCTGCCAGCTGCGCGGCACGTTATTGGCCGGATCGAGGGCGAGCAGCGAGTGCAGGAAGGTCGAGCCGCTGCGCGGCAGTCCGGTGATGAAGATGGGCCGGCCGAGGCTGCGCGCGGCGATGCCCGGATCCTGTTCCTCGGCCGCGTCCATGCGCAGCACGTTGCGCATGCAGCGCAGCAGGTCAAAGCGCGCGGCGAACTGGCCGAAGACACCGAGGTCGGCCTCGGCCCCGAGCGCCGCGAGCAGCCGCTCGAGCGCGGGCCGGAAGGATTCCTCGGCAAAGCGCTGTCTGCCGGCGGCGCGCAGCGCCGTGTCCGCCAGCTCATCCGCATCGAGCGGACAGAGCCGCTCGAGCACCCGCATCGTCTGCCGTTGATTGATTGTCATGCGTCCATCGCCTCCTCGTCGATCGCAGCGGTTCTTCGTGTTTGATTGAGCGAACCGGCGGTCACTGCGCGCCCAAGGCGCGCACCCTTGCAGGGACGACAATCGGCGCGGCGAGACGCGCGTGCGCAGCGATCGTGTGCTTGTGAGCCATCGCGGTCCCCACCAGCCTGGATAAGGATGTCCGCGGTCGCCGCCAGGAGCGTGCGTGGCAGGCCATAGCGGCGGCCGGGGTCCTACCCCGTCCACCCTGCCCATTTACGCTAGCCTCCAGATGCACGCACGGTCAAGCGCGGCGCCCGTCCTGATGCGCACGGTGAGGCCGAGAGGGCTGTTTCGGGAATACGTAATTTCCCGCAAGGCGCGCACGCCCCGCCGCGTGGCCGCGGCCGGGCGCCCGTACGCTCCCGCCGGCGGCGGGAGCGTCCCTAGAGCGCGTGCTCGCGGGTCTCGCGGAAGCTGATGTCCGGCCAGCGCTCGAGCGTCAGTTCCAGATTGACGCGCGATGGCGCCAGATACACCGGCGCGCCGCTGTGATCGACCGCCAGATGCTCGTGGGCGCGCGCGCGGAACTCCTCGAGCTTGCGCTGATCCTCGCTCGCGATCCAACGGGCCGTGTACACGTTGACCGGCTCGAACACGCAGCTGACGCCGTACTCGTCCTGCAGTCGGAATGCGACGACCTCGAACTGCAGCTGGCCGACCGCGCCGAGGATCAGGTCGTTGTTGCGCAGCGGCTTGAACAGCTGCGTGGCGCCTTCCTCGCACAGCTGCGCGAGCCCTTTCTGCAGCGCCTTCATCTTCAGCGGATCCTTCAGCACCGCGCGGCGGAAGATCTCCGGGGCGAAGTTTGGAATCCCGGTGAACACCAGCCGCTCACCCTCGGTGAACGTGTCGCCGATGTTGATGGTGCCGTGGTTGTGCAGGCCGATGATGTCCCCGGCGAAGGCCTCCTCGGCGTGCTCGCGCTCGGCGGCCATGAACGTGAGCGCATCGGAGATGCGCACCTCCTTGCCGAGCCGCACGTGATACAGCCGCATGCCGCGGCTGTAGCGCCCCGAGCACAGCCGCAGGAACGCGATGCGATCGCGGTGCCCCGGATCCATGTTGGCCTGGATCTTGAACACGAAGCCGCTGAGCGCAGGCTCGAGCGGCTCGACCTGCCGCTCGCGCGCGCTGCGCGCGAGCGGCCCCGGCGCGTGGCGGGTGAATGCCGCGAGCAGCTCCTCGACCCCGAAATTGTTGATCGCCGAGCCGAAAAACACCGGAGTCTGGCGGCCGGCGCGATACTCTTCCGGATCGAACGGCGGGCTCGCGCCCCGCACCAGCTCGATCTCCTCGCGCACCGCAGCCGCATCGGCGCCGAGGAAATTCCCGGCCGCCTCGCTCTCGAGGCCCTCGATCACCTGGTTCTCGCCCACCCGGCCGCGCTCGCCGGCGGCGTACACGTACAGCCGGTCCTCGAGCAGGTGATAGATCGCGCGCAGCGCGCGACCCATGCCGATCGGCCAGGTCACCGGCGCGGTGCGGATGCCGAGGACCCGCTCGATCTCATCGAGCAGCTCGATCGGCGCGCGCCCCTCGCGGTCGAGCTTGTTGATGAAAGTCATGATGGGCGTGTCGCGCAGACGGCACACCTCCATCAGCTTGATGGTGCGCTCCTCGACTCCCTTGGCGCAGTCGATCACCATCAGCGCCGAGTCGACCGCGGTGAGCGTGCGGTAGGTGTCCTCGGAGAAATCCTCGTGCCCCGGGGTGTCGAGCAGGTTCACGATGCACTCCCCGTAGGGGAACTGCATCACCGAGGAGGTCACGGAGATGCCGCGCTGCTGCTCGAGGCGCATCCAGTCCGAGGTGGCATGGCGGTCGGCCTTGCGGCCCTTGACGGTGCCGGCCATCTGGATGGCGCCGCCGAACAGCAGCAGCTTCTCGGTGAGGGTGGTCTTGCCCGCATCGGGGTGCGAGATGATGGCAAACGTCCGCCGCCTGCGGACTTCGGCAGTCAGGTCACTCATGGATCGATGTAGTCAGGATTCGGCGCGGCGCGCGCGCAGGGTCAGTTTCAACACACAGGCGTCTTCGCGGCCGTTGACCGCCTGGTAATAGCCGCGGCGCATGCCGATCTGCTCGAACCCGAGCGCACGGTACAGCGCGAGCGCCGCGCAGTTCGAGGGCCGCACTTCGAGGAATGCGTCGGTCATGCCCGCCGCAGCGCCCTGCGCGAGCAGATGCTCGAGCATCCGCCGGCCGAGCCCGCGGCCGCGCTGCGCCTCGGCGATGCAGAGGTTGAGCACGTGCATCTCGCCGGCGCCCATGCTCATCACGCCGTAGCCGGCGATCTGCCCGCCGACGGTGAGCACGCGGCAGACGTACCCGACCCGCAGGCAGTCGCGGAAGATGCCGGCGCTCCACGGGAACGAGTACGCGGCCCGCTCGATGGCGAACACCTCCGGGACGTCGGCGGCGCACATCGCACGGATCTGCGCCGGCGGCATCGGTTCGAGCAGTTCAGGGGCGATGGCCATCGTTCGGTTCGGCGTTCAGGGTCTGCGCGAATACGCTGCGCGCGAACTGCAGATCTTCCCACGCCTTGCGCTTGTCCGCAGGCGAGCGCAGCAGATAGGCGGGATGATACGTCACCAAGAGCGGCACGTTGCGCTCGCCGAAATGGTGCACCCGGCCGCGCAGCCGGCCGAGCGGCGCATCGGTGGCCAGCAGGTTCTGCGCGGCGATCCGGCCGACGGCCAGCAGCATCCGCGGGCGCACGGAATCGATCTGCCGGTGCAGGTAGGGCAGGCACGCTGCGACCTCCTCGGGCCGCGGATCGCGATTGCCGGGCGGGCGGCATTTGAGGATATTGGCGATGAAGACGTTCGTCGCGCGCGACAGCCCGACGGCGCGCAGCATCGCATCGAGCAGCTGGCCGGCTCGCCCGACGAACGGCTCCCCGCGCCGGTCCTCCTCGGCGCCCGGAGCCTCTCCGATCACCATCCACTCGGCGCGGGGGTTGCCCACCCCGAAGACCGCCTGGGTGCGGCTCTCGTGCAGCGCACAGCGGGTGCAGCTCAGCACCTGCGCGCGCAGCTGCTCCCAATCGGCCGCTTCAGCACCCGGGGCCGGGGCAGGCGCGGCCGCCACCTCCGCTACGGCGGGCGCACGCTCGGGCACGTGCGGCGCCCCCCCAGGCGCCTCGAGCGGCGCGGCCGCGCCCGCCACGGCGGCGCGCGGCAGCCACAGATCGACGCCGATGGCCTGAAGATATTGCGCGCGCCGCTCAGGGGCGCTCATTGGGCGGGGCGCTCCCGCCGCGGCGCGCGGCGGCGGCGGCGCACCTTGCGCCAAACCCACTGCAGCGGCGCCGAGACCGCGTAGCCGCCGAAGATCAGCAGCAGGATCAGCGGCGGGTCGCTCGCGATCAGCACGAAGGCGAGCGGCACGAACAGCAGGAAAATGAAGCGGATCGGTCCGTCGAAATCGATCTTCTTGAAGCTGAAGTAGCTGAAGCGGCTGACCATGAGCGCCCCGGCGAGCGCCGTCACGCTGAAGGCCACGATCAAGCCGGTCAGTCCCGGCTGCCGCCACTGGCTCGAGACCCATACGAAACCGGCCACGGTGGCCGCCGCCGAGGGGCTCGGCAGACCCTCGAAGTAGCGCTTGTCGGTGCTGGCGGTGCGCACGTTGAAGCGCGCCAGACGCAGCGCAGCGGCCGCGGCGTAGAAAAAGCACGCCAGCCAGCCGAAGCGGCCCCAGGCCCGCCCATACTCGGCGATCCGGATCACCCCCCACTGGTAGGCGACGATGGCCGGGGCAAGTCCGAAGGAGACCATGTCCGAGAGACTGTCGTACTCCTTGCCGAAGGCGCTCTCGGTGTGCGTCAGGCGGGCGATGCGCCCGTCGAGCGAGTCGAACACCATCGCGATGAACACCGCCATGCCGGCCGGCGCGAAGTGCTTGTCGATCGCCGCGACGATGGCGTAGAAGCCGGAAAACAGGCTCGCGGTCGTGAGCAGGTTCGGCAGCAGGTAAAAACCCCGGCGCGGGCGGCGCAGCTCGTGCGCCTCGGCGCCGGTCGGTTCGCTCCGGGTGCTCGGACTGTCGTTCATGGCGCGGGGGGCGGGCGTGCGGATCGGGTGTTTCGGGAGCCTATCTTATCAGCTCGCGGCCAGCTGTTATGATGCGCGCCTCCCTTTGGCCAAGATCCGCGTCATGAGGCTCTCGCAGTACCCCATCCAGACCACCAAGGAAACCCCCGCCGAGGCGGAAATCATCAGCCACCAGCTGATGCTGCGCGCGGGACTGATCCGCCGCCTGGCCTCGGGCCTGTACAGCTGGCTGCCGATGGGCCTGCGCACGCTGCGCAAGGCCGAGGCGATCATCCGCGAGGAGATGAACCGCGCCGGCGCCCTCGAGCTGCTGATGCCGGTGATCCAGCCGGCGGAGCTGTGGCAGGAGTCCGGCCGCTGGAGCGCGTACGGCCCGGAGCTGCTGCGCCTGAAGGACCGCCACCAGCGCGACTTCGTGACCGGCCCGACCCACGAGGAGGTCATCACGGACATCGCGCGCCGGGAGCTGAAGAGCTACCGGCAGCTGCCGGTGAACTTCTATCAGATCCAGACCAAGTTCCGCGACGAGATCCGGCCGCGCTTCGGCGTGATGCGCGCGCGCGAGTTCATCATGAAGGACGCCTATTCCTTCCATGCCGATGAAGCCTCGCTGCAGCAGGGCTACCGGGTGATGCACGAGACCTACTCGCGCATCTTCCGCCGCATGGGGCTCGATTTCCGCGCCGTGCGCGCCGACTCCGGTCCGATCGGCGGCGACGTGTCGCAGGAATTTCACGTGCTGGCGGCCTCCGGCGAGGATGCGGTCGTGTTCTCCGACGCAGACGAGTACGCCGCCAACATCGAGGCGGCCGCCGCGCTGCCGCCGGCAACGGCGCGCCCGGCGCCCGGTGCCGCTCTCGCCAAGGTGCCCACCCCGGGCGCGAAGACCATCGAGCAGATCTCCCGGCTGCTCGCGGTCGAGCCGGCCCGCTGCCTCAAGACGCTGCTCGTCGACGGCGAGGACGAGGAGGCGGTGGTGGCGCTCGTGATCCGCGGCGATCACGAGCTGAACGCCACCAAGGCGCAGCGCCTGCAAGGCGTGGCGAGCCCGCTGCGCATGGCCTCGGCCTCGCGGATCGAGCGCGCCACGGGCACGGAGGCCGGCTTCATCGGCCCGGTGGGCCTGAAGTGCCGCATCTACGTCGATCACAGCGCGCTCGCGGTCGCGGATTTCGTCTGCGGCGCGAACGAGAAGGACATGCACCTGACCGGGGTCAATTGGGACCGCGACGTGCAGGAGTACGTCGCCGCCGATATCCGCA
This sequence comes from Pseudomonadota bacterium, assembly GCA_021792555.1. GTDB lineage: Bacteria > Pseudomonadota > Gammaproteobacteria > Steroidobacterales > Steroidobacteraceae > 13-2-20CM-66-19. The sequence continues at coordinate 39,393 of JAJYUL010000003.1, read as the reverse complement.
ATGCCGTCGAGGGGGATCCCAGCCCGAGCGGCAAGGGACGCCTGAAGCTCGCCCGCGGCATCGAGGTCGGGCACATCTTCCAGCTCGGCCGCAAGTACAGCAAGGCCATGGGCGCCCTGGTGCTCGATGAGGCGGGGCAGGAAGTGACAGTGTGGATGGGCTGTTATGGCATTGGCGTGACGCGCGTCGTGGCGGCGGCCATTGAACAGAATCACGATGCGCGCGGCATCATCTGGCCGGAGCCGCTTGCGCCCTTCCAGGTGGTGCTGGTGAGCCTTGGGGCGCAGAAGGCCGTGCACGTGCGCGAGGCGGCCGATCGGCTCTATGCGCAGCTCACGGCTGCGGGCATCGAGGTGCTCTACGACGACCGCGATGCGCGCCCCGGGGTGAAGTTCGCCGATGCGGAGCTGCTGGGCATCCCGCACCGGCTGGTGGTGGCCGAGCGCGGACTCGCGGCCGGCCGCCTGGAGTACCGGCATCGACGTGACAGCGACAGCGTGGAGTTTCCGGCCGATGAGGCGCTTGCGTTCATCCGCGCGCGCCTGGGCGGCTAAGGCGGCACCGGGTCTGCTCGCAGCGCTGGCGCTCGCGCTTGCCCCGCGCGCCGAAGCGGCCGGCCAGCGCGACCCGGCGCTGCGGCCGATCGTCCAGCACGCCATCACGCAGGCCCAGTGCTTCCTCAACCGCTATGACGCGGCGGTGTGGTACACGCTGATGGAGCCGCGGCTTGCCCGCTATGTGCACAACCCGGCCGAGCGGCTCGATATCCTCAAGCAGGTCTACTGCGTCACCCATCAGCCCGGCGCGGCGAAAGTGCCGCCGGGGCTGGTGCTCGCGGTGATGCAGGTGGAAAGCGCCTTCAACCGCTGGGCGGTCTCATCGAGCGGCGCGGTCGGGCTGATGCAGGTGATGCCCTACTGGCCGGAGCGGCTCGGCATGCAGGGCTACGAGCTGGTGCACGTCGCGGCCAACATCCGCATGGGCTGTGCGATCCTGCGTTACTACCTGCAGATCACCCACGACGACGTGCGCCTCGCGCTCGAGGAATACAACGGCAGCGTCGGGCGGCACTTCTATCCCAACCGCGTGCTCACCGCCTGGGAGAACTGGAACGGGGCGGACGACCTGGGTTTTCCGGTGCGCGCGCAGCGAGCCGCGCCCGCCCGACGCTAGGCCGTGTGGAAGCCCTCCGGGGGCTGCGCCGCGTGCTGCGCAGCGTCGCTCACCTCGACCGCCTCGACCCGGCTCGCCGCCGAGCCTTCCCACAGCCACTCGATGAACTCGTGCACCGCCTGCGCCTCACCGCAGGCCAGCACCTCCACCCGTCCGTCGGGCAGATTGCGCGCGTAGCCGCGCACGCCGAGCTCGCGCGCGCGCCGCTGGCAGGTGGCGCGGTAGAAGACCCCCTGCACGCGGCCGGACACCAGACACTTCTTGCACAGCATCAAATCAATATACCCTAGCGGCAGTTAACGCCGAGTCTCACCGCCCATGGCCGAAATCCTCGTTCTGTACTACTCCCGCGGCGGCGCCACCGCCGAGCTCGCCCGGCAGGCGTGCCGCGGTATCGAAAGCGTGCCGGGGGCGAGCGCGAAACTGCGCACCGTGCCGCCGGTAAGCGCCGAGAGCGAGGGCCCGGCCAAGCCGGTGCCGGCAAGCGGGGCCCCGTACGTGACGCTCGAGGACCTGCGCACCGCAGAGGGGCTGCTGCTCGGCAGTCCGACCCGCTTTGGCAACATGGCCGCGCCGCTGAAGTACTTCCTCGACAGTACGGGGAGCCTGTGGCTCTCCGGCGCGCTCGCCGGCAAACCCGCCGGTGTGTTCACCTCCACCCAGACCCACCATGGCGGGCAGGAGTCGACGCTGCTGTCGATGATGCTGCCGCTGCTGCACCACGGCATGTATCTGGTCGGGCTGCCGTACACCGAGCCGGCTCTGCTGCGGACCACCGGCGGCGGCAGCCCGTACGGCGCCTCGCACGTCGCCGGCAGCCAGAACACCCCGCAGCTCGGCGCCGAGGAGCGCGAACTCGCCCAGGCGCTCGGCCGACGGGTCGCGGCGCTCGCCGTGCGCCTCGCGGCCGCCGGCGGGTGAGCCGCACGGCCGGGCTCTCAGGCGCGCCCGCGGCGCGCGAGCACCTCGCGGATGAACGGCACGGTCAGGCGCCGCTGAGCGGCGAGCGCCGCCTCATCGAGCGTGTCGAGCAATTCGTACAACAGGCGCATGTCGCGCGGGAACCGCCGCTGCAGCCAGCGGGAGGTGTCTTCGGGCAGCTCCAGACCGCGCAGCCGCGCACGCAGCTGCAGCGCCTGCTGCTGCTCGGCCTCATCGAGCGCGCGCAGCTGAAAGACCGCCGCGGCGGCGCAGCGTGACCCCAGGTCCGCAAGCGACCAGCCGATGAGCGCCGGCGGGTGCTCATCGGCGAGCACCAGCGGCCTGCCCCGCTCGGCGAACTCCCGCACGAGGGTAAAGAGCGCTCGCTCCCATTCGCTGCGCCCGACAATCGCCTGCAGATCATCGAGCGCCACGCAATCGAGCTCGGCCAGCCCGCCGAGCACGTCGGCCCCGAGACCGGCCAGCTCCCCGAGCGGCAGGTAGGCGGTGCGGCGCGCGCGGCCCGCGGCGGCGCAGATCGCCTGCAGCAGATGGGTCTTGCCTGCCCCTGAGGGACCGCAGAACCACGTCAGGCCCGCCTCGCCGTCCGCCGCGCGCCGCGCGTGCGCCAGCGCCTCGGTATTGCGCGCCGGCAGAAAGCTCTCGAACACGGCTCGATCCGCGAGGCGCACCCCGAGCGGCAGCTGCTGCATGGGTCCGCCTCAGGCCGCCCGCGGCGGGCTCGTCCAGGCGCGGCGCGTGAAGGTCACGAGGTAATCGAGCCCCGAGAGCACCGTGGTGACGAACACGATGAGCGCAAAGGCGCGCAGCTCGTCGAGAAGCGGCAGCCGGGACGCCGCCACGAACATCACGCCGGCCAGATACAGCAGCTGCGCCGCGGTGTTGATTTTGCTGATCACCGTCGGCCGGCCGCGCAGCGGGCCGATCCAAACGCGGTAGATGAGCGCGCCGAGCGCGATCATCACGTCGCGGGCCACTGCCGCGGCCGTCACCCACCAGGGCACGAGGCCGAGCCACGCGGACTCCACGAACACCACCACCAGCAGCAGCTTGTCGGCGGCCGGATCCAACACCTTGCCGAGCTCCGAGACCCAGTTGAAGCGCTTGGCGAGAAAGCCGTCAAGCCCGTCGGAGATGGCCGCAACCACGAACAGTGCCAGCGCCAGCTGGAAGCGCCCCTGATCGAGCGCGCTCGCCACCGGCCAGATCAACGCCAGCCGGATCAGACAGATCAGGTTGGGGATGTGGCGCACGGCTCAGGGCGTGCTCGCCGCCGGATCCGCCGCGGGTGCTGGGTTGGGCTGCCCCGCGGAGGATGCGCCAGGGGCGCTCGGGGTCGAAGGTGCAGGGCTCGCCGCCGGTGGCGGCGGCGGGAGGTACTGATAGGTCAGCATGCCGGCCGCCGCGAGCGGCTTGAAGCGCGGCGAGAGCGCGAGCACGCGCTGCAGCGCCGATGCGCCGCCACGGGCCCACAGGTCGAAGACCACTGAGGTTGCGTCAACGCGCACCACGGAGCTGTGGCCAATGCCCGGCGCCGCCGCGAGCATGGTCTCGACCCGCGCGTAGTCATCGAGCGTCTTGAGCCCTTCGATGCGCACCCGCGTGGCGACGGTGCCGTCGGCCGGTGAAGCCTCGAGCGGCGGCGCCAGGAGGTCCACCGTCGCGTCGATGCCCGTGGTGAGCGTCCCGGTGAACTGGCGGGTGATGAATGGGGTCACGAGCGTCCAGTGCCAGACATCGTTCGGCGCCGCAGCCGCCGATCCGTCTGCTCCCTGCGGGGCGGCAGCGGCCGACTGGGCCGCGGCGGCGGCCGGCACCGCGGGCGCAGCAGCGGCCGCCGGCACAGAGGAACTCGCGCCCGGCGCAGAGGCACTCAGCGGCACAGTGAGATCCCGGCCGATGAGCAGCTGCTCGGCGCCGAGGTTGTGCACCATCGTGAGCAGCGTCTCCGACGGCAGCAGCTGCCCGTCCGCCGCGCGCACCGTGAGCGGCACGATGCTGATCGGCAGCCCGCGCGTTTCGGCGGCCTGCTGCACGGCCGCGGCATCGGTGGCCTGCTGGATCTGCCCGGGCGCGGGACTGAGCACGATCAGGGTGAAGGGTCGATCGGCGCTCCACAGGCTGCGCCCCGCGGCACTGATCGCCTGCTCGAGTGCGCCGGCCTTGAAGGTCACCTCGAGCTCCCCGGCCGGCCCCTGCTGATAGCCCTGCACGTATTGCGCGGCGTTCGCCACCAGGGCGGCGAGCTCGGGATCGTCGGCCGCGCCGGCGTGTCCGGTGGCCCGCACCAGCACCGCGCGCATCGCCTGCGCGAGCGCCGCGGGAGTCTGGGCCGCCACATCTACGGTGAACACGGGCACTTCGCGGCTCGCCAGGCACACCGCCGGGAGCGCCGCACATGCCAGCAGCATCAACAGGCGCCGTACGCGGCGCAATACGGTGGTCATGCGAACAAGCATTCGATCCTGGTGTTTGTACCGCGCCACGGCGCCGGACGGAATGTACAATACCATAGGCGAATCGGCTGCACGGCGGCAGATCCATCCTGATAAAGCGACCCCATGAGTGAACCGAAATCCCCGCGCGGCATGACGTATCGCGATGCCGGTGTCGACATCGACGCCGGCGATGAGCTCGTCGAGCGCATCAAGCCCCATGTTGCGCGCACGCGCCGCCCGGAAGTGCTCGCCGGCATCGGCGGCTTCGGCGCCCTGGTGGAGATTCCCGCCGGCTACCGCCAGCCGGTGCTGGTGTCCGGCACCGACGGGGTCGGCACCAAGCTGCGCCTGGCGATCGACACCGGCCGGCACGACACCATCGGCATCGATCTGGTGGCGATGTGCGTCAACGACATCCTCGTGCAGGGCGCCGAGCCGCTGTTCTTCCTCGACTACTACGCCACCGGGAAGCTGCGGGTGCAGGTCGCCGAGGCGGTCGTGCGCGGCATCGCGGCCGGCTGTGCCGAGGCCGGCTGCGCGCTGGTCGGCGGGGAGACCGCCGAGATGCCGGGCATGTACCACGGCGAAGATTACGATCTGGCTGGGTTCTGCGTCGGCGTGGTGGAAAAGGCTGCGATCATCGACGGACGGGACACCCGGGCCGGCGATGCGGTCATCGGCCTCGCCTCCTCCGGGCCCCACTCGAACGGCTATTCGCTGATCCGCAAGCTGCTTGCCGCGAGCGGTGCGGATCCGCACACCACGCTCGAGGGCAAGCCGCTCTACGAGCGGCTGCTCGCCCCGACGCGCATCTACGTCAGACCCCTGCTTGCGCTGCTGCGCGCCGTGCCGGTGCGGGGGCTTGCGCACATCACCGGCGGCGGCCTGACGGACAACATTCCGCGCGTGCTGCCGGACGGTCTCGAGGCGGTGCTGAAGCGGCGCAACTGGCCCGAGGATCCGGTGTTCGGCTGGCTGCAGCGCACCGGCCGCATCGATCCGGCTGAGATGTACCGCACCTTCAACTGCGGCATCGGCATGGTGGTCATCGTGCCGGCCGGACACGAGACCGCCGCGCTCGAATTCCTGGCCGGGCAGGGCGAAGATGCGCGCCTGATCGGCGAAATTCGCGCCGGCACGCGCGGTGTCGTGATCGAATGAGCGCACGGCGCGCGCTGCGGCTCGGGATTCTGATCTCGGGCCGCGGCTCGAACATGGCGGCCATCGCGCGCCAGTGCCGCGAAGGGCGCATCGCCGCGGAAGTCGCCGTGGTGATTTCCGAGCGGCCCGAGGCGGCGGGCCTCGTCACCGCGCGGGAGTATGGCATCCCGGCGCGGGCGCTCGCCTGGCCGGGGGCAGCGCATCGGGCGCAGTTCGAACGCGAGGCTGCGGCGGCGCTCGATGCAGCCGGGGCGGAGCTGATCGTGCTCGCCGGCTTCATGCGCATCCTCTCGGGGCAGTTCGTGGCGGCCCGCGCCGGCGCCATCCTCAACATCCATCCCTCGCTGCTGCCGAAGTACCCAGGGCTGCACACGCACCGCCGGGTGCTCGCTGGCGGTGATCGGGTGCACGGCGCGACCGTGCACTTCGTAACTTCCGAACTCGACGGCGGCCCCCGGGTGCTGCAGTCTAGGATTGCGGTGCGCCCCGGCGACACCGAAGAGACGCTCTCAGCGCGCGTTCAGGCGACCGAGCACATCATCTACCCGAAGGTGATCGGCTGGCGCGCCGACGGACGGCTCGAGTGGCGCGGGGAGCTCCCCTGGCTCGACGGTCAGCCGCTCACGCAGCCGCTGCTCGAGGATTTCGATGCGTAACACACCTTCCACGCCGATCCGTGCCGCCGCCGCGCTGCTGATGCTGCTCGCCGGCGTGGCGCTGTGCCGGGCCGGCACCGAGCCGGCGGCCGCGGCGCTGAAGCCGCCGACCTTCGTGGCCACCTACTCGGTGGCGTGGCACGGCATCACCGCCGGGGAGTCCACCCTGACGCTCGCCGAGACGGCCCCCGGGGAGTACCGCTACAGCTCCGTGGATCACGCCCACGGCCTGTTCCGGCTCTTCCTGCGCCACGCGATCACCCAGGAGAGCCGCTTCCGGCTGGTCGACGGGCAGATCAAGCCGATCTCGTTCCGCTCGCAGGGCGGCGGTGCGCCGGAGGACGTGCGCTTCGACTGGACGAGCGGGCGCGTCACCGGCACCGCCAAGCACAAGCAGATCGATTTGAAGCTCGAGCCCGGCACCCAGGATCCAGGCTCGGTGCAGATAGCACTGATGCTGGGGTTTCTCGCCGGGCATCCGCCGGCGAGCTTCTGGATGCTCAACACCGACGTGATCAACCAGTTCGAGTTCGTGCGCCGAGGCGAGGCGACGCTCGACACCCCGCTCGGCCGGCTGCACACCCTGATCTACACCAGCCACCACGCCGGCGCGCGCCGCACCACCTACATGTGGCTCGCCCCGTCGCTCGATTACCTGCCGGTGCGCCTCGAGCAGCACAGCGGCGACAGCACGCTGTTCTCGCTCAACATCCTGCGCTTCAAGCGCACCTGAGCGGCCGGGCCGGCGAGCTCAGGTCTTCGGCAGCGTCACGCCGCGCTGGCCCTGGTACTTGCCGCCGCGGTCCTTGTAGGAGGTCGAGCAGACCTCGTCCGACTCGAAGAACAGCATCTGGGCCACGCCCTCGTTGGCGTAGATCTTCGCCGGCAACGGCGTGGTGTTGGAGAACTCGAGCGTGACGTGCCCTTCCCACTCCGGCTCAAGCGGCGTCACGTTCACGATGATGCCGCAATTGTGGACGAACACGCCCGCCTCGAGCGCGAAGTTGCCGGCCTCGGGCACGGTCAGGCAATACACGTCATGGTCGCCGGCCAGCTCGCGAATCGCGACGATCTTGTGATTGCGATAGGCCGCAGCGCCGCCCGAACGCGCGACGGCCTGCGCAATGTGGCGCGGGGCCGGCGGCTGGTGCGCGCATCCGCCGCGCGAGCGCTCCGGCTCGTCGGCCGGGCGAGGCATGCGGTACGTGTGGCCGTCCTGCGGCTGATAAACGGCCTCGCAACCGCCGATCACAGAGCGGTATAACGGCATGAGCGCATCTTGCGGCCGCAACCTGTGCGCCTCGACCATGCGGCCGTCGCGGCGCATGAACTGGTGGTCCGCAGTGGCGTGAATGCGCTCGCCGTTGTCGAGCTCGATCTGAAGCAACGCATCCCGGCCGATGTAGCGCGGCTGCTGCAGATGCGCAGCGACGATCCGCCCGTTGCGGCCAATGCTGTAGCCCCAGAAGCTCTCGCCCGACTCGTGGCGCCTCGCCATCTCCTCCAGCGTCGGCGCCTCGCCGTCCAGCAACGCCACGCGCGTGTCGCCGCGAAAACACCGCGCGTATGTCGATTTCCCCAGGCACACGGTAAGCACGTTGCGCGGGATGCGGAAATACTCCACGGTGCGCGCAAGCGCGAAGGAATTGGGCGGAATGACGCACACGTCGGCAGCGAGATCGACGAAGCTCTTCTCGTCAAAGCGCTTCGGATCGACGATGGTCGAGTTGATGTTGGTGAAAATCTTGAATTCGTTGGCGCAGCGCACATCGTAGCCATAGCTCGAGGTGCCGTACGAGACGATCTTCTGGCCGTCGACGTAACGCACCTGCTCGGGCGCGAACGGCTCGATCATGCCGTGCTCGCGCGCCATGCGACGGATCCAGTTGTCAGATTTGATGCTCATGCGCGGATGATACTCTGGAAAAACACGCTCTCGGCCGCGAGGGGGGCCTCCCCGCCGCACGCCGGCATTGCGGCGAGCGGTCACGCAGGGCCTCGCGCACCAGGCAACTCACCTCGTCCGGTCCGACGGCAGAGGGCGCCTCAGCTCTTCTCGACGACGATCTTCGGAAACAGGCCGCTGCGATCGAGCGGCCGCGTGGCGAGCGCCCCGGCGGTCCGCCGGGCCATCTGCAGGTACGCCTCGGCGCGCGGGGAGCCGGGCTCGGCCACCACCGTCGGGCGGCCGCTGTCGGCCTCCTCCCGGACGCGCGCATCGAGCGGCAGCTCGCCGAGCAGGCGCACGCCGTACTGCTCGGCCATGCGCGCACCGCCGCCGGCTCCGAAGATGTGCTCGACGTGGCCGCAGTTCGAGCACACGTACACGCTCATGTTCTCCACGATGCCGAGCACCGGCACGGAGACCTTCTCGAACATCTTCAGCCCCTTGCGGGCATCGGAGAGCGCGATGTCCTGCGGCGTGGTGACGATCACCGCACCGGCCACCGGCACCTTCTGGGCGAGGGTGAGCTGGATGTCCCCGGTGCCCGGGGGCATGTCGACCACCAGATAGTCCAGCTCGCCCCACCGGGTCTGCGAGAGCAGCTGCTGCAGGGCCTGGGTCACCATGGGGCCCCGCCAGACCATCGGCTGCTCGGCATCGACCATGAACCCGATCGACATCGCCGCCACGTCGTGGTTGCGCAGCGGGATGATGTGCTCACCGTCGGGGGAGTCCGGCCGCTCGCCCGAGAGCCCGAGCATCAGCGGCTGGCTCGGCCCGTAGATGTCCGCATCGAGCACCCCGACGCGGGCGCCCTGGGCGGCCCAGGCGAGCGCCAGATTGGCCGCCACGGTGGACTTGCCCACTCCGCCCTTGCCGGAAGCGACCGCCACCACGTTCTTGATCCCGGCGAGCGGCTGCAGTGGCCGCTGCACGGCGTGCGCGCGGATCTGCGCTTCGACCGCAAAGCGCACCGGGGCGCTCACGCCGGCAGCCGCCACGTGCGCGCCGAGGGCCGCGGCAAGGCTCTCGCGGTAGCCCCCGACGGGGAAATCGAGCACGATCCGCGCGGCGTAGCCATCCGGCGAGGCGGTCAGCTCGCGCAATGCGCCGGCCTCGCGCAGACTCTGATGCAGATAGGGCTCTACGTAGCTCTCGATCGCCGCGCGCAGCGCGTCTAGGGTGGAATCATCGGACATGGGGATTTTGCAACGGACGCCGGTGAAGGTGAGCAATTGTAGAGGCAAGCGCCGCGGCGCGCATCGGCGTCTCCCGCCCCGGGGCCTATGGCATACTCTGCGGCGCTCCCGGGCGCTGCCCATGCAATGCCGCGCCCGGTGCCGCGAAATGCGACCCAGATCACGCGCGGCGGCACGGGGACGCGAGGAAGCTAAGGCATGCAGGCGGGCCTGGCGGGGCCCCGGCGGATCGGCTGAATGACGTTTTTGACCAATTTGCGCGCCGACCGGTTGATCACCGGTATCCGGTCCTCGACGGACCCGGCCAGCCCCGAGACCCAGAAGGCCGTCGCGCGGCTGAAAGACCTGGGACCGGGCGTCATTGGCCCGGTGCTCGCCTCCCTGCCCGATGCGGACAAGAACGCCACCGTCGCCTTCGTCGAGGTGCTGAGCGCCCTGGTCAGCGCCAAGACCTTCCCGCAGTTCGTCGAGGGGCTCGTGCAGGGCAGCCCGCGGGTGATCGCCGGCATCGCCTGGGCCCTCACCAGCAGCCGCAACTACCCCCCGCAGCTGCTGCTCGATGCGCTCTCGGCCCCGGGAATCGCCAAGGCGGCGCTGCTCGAGGTCATTGCGGCGCACAAGTCGCGCTTCTCGCTGCGCGATCTGCTCACGGCCGCCTACAACCAGGAGCCGAACGAAAAGGCGGCGCTGTTTCGCATCGTGGGGGAGCTGGCCACCCCGGCGACGCTGCCGGAGCTGATGCAGCGCCTGCAGGGCAAGGACCCGATCGCCCGGGTGCACATCATCAACATCCTCTCGCGCTTTCCCCTGCCGGAGGTGCACACCGCGCTGCAGGGGCTGCTGAACGACCCGAACAAGCTCATTCGCGGCGCGACGCTCTCGGCGCTGCAGCGCATGGAAGGACAGATCGACGTCGAGCGGGTCTGCGAGCTGCTGAAGGACCCGGAAATCGACGTGCAGAACCGCGCCATCGACGTGGTGATCAAGGCGAACCACCCCGAGACCATCCGCTACCTGATCGGCGTGCTGAAGGACGAGAACGAAAACGCGCGCCGGGCGGCCGTCGAAGTGCTCAACGAGGTCGGCGACGCGAAGTCGGTCAAGCACCTGCTCGAGGCGCTGAAGGACAGCGACTGGTGGGTGCGCTCGCGCGCCGCCGATGCGCTCGGCCGGATCGGCGGGCCGCGCGTCATCGATGCGGTGCTGCAGCTGGTGCGGGACAAGGACGAGGACATCCGCCGCTCGGCGATCGAAATCCTCAACCAGACCAAGGACCCGCGCGCGGTGGACTCGCTGATCCAGGCGACGCGCGACTCGGACTGGTGGGTAAGCGAACGGGCGGTCGATGCGCTCGCGGAGATCGGCAGCAAGCGCGCGGTGCCGCGGCTGCTCGAGATGCTGCGCAACGGCAATGCGAAGATTCTGCCGGTGGTGGTCCGCGCCCTCGGCAAGCTCGGCGATGCGCAGCTCGCCGGCGCGCTGACGCCGCTGCTCGCCCGGCCCGAGCGCGAAGTGCGCATCGAGGCGATGCAGGCGCTCGCCACGATCGCCGACCCGGCGAGCGCCGATGCGCTGCGCACGCAGCTGAAGAGCCAGACGAGCGCGCCGGACCAGACCATCGCGCGCGCCGCCGAGGCGGCCCTGGCCGAGCTGGAGCGGCGGCTCTCGGGCGCGACCGCCGCGGCCCCGCTCGCCGCCGGCCAGATACAGCCCCCGCACGAGGCGCTGCCCGAGCCGCCGGAGGCGGGCGCCGCGGTCCCGGCCGCGGCGCGCGCGGCGGCGGATCGGCTCGACATCCAGACGCTCCGGGCGGGCGATGTCATCGAGGGCCGCTACAAATATGTCGAGCGCATCGGCCGCGGCGCCTTCGGCACCGTGCTGCTGATGGAAGACACGGTGGTCGACGAGCGGCTGATCCTGAAGTTCCTGAACCCGAACGTGGCGACGGACGAGGAAGTGATGAAGCGCTTCGTCCACGAGCTGCGCTACTCGCGCAAGATCACGCACCGCAACGTCATCCGCATCTACGACTTCCTCTATATCCAGGGCAACTACGCCATTTCGATGGAGTATTTCCCCTCGCACACGCTCGCGAGCGAGGTCAGCGGCGAGAAGCCGATGGAGCTCAAGCGCGCGCTGCAGTTCGGCATCGACATCTGCACCGGCATGACCGTGGCCCACCAGGCCGGCATCGTGCACCGCGACCTGAAGCCCGCCAACGTGCTGATCAACCACGAGGCGCTGCTGAAGATCGTCGATTTCGGCGTGGCCGCCGCGCAGCGCGAGAGCGAGACGCAGCTGACGCGCACCGGCTATGTGATCGGCTCACCGAAGTACATGGCGCCGGAGCAGATTCTCGGCAAGCGCGTCGATGAGCGCGCCGACATCTACGCCCTCGGAGTCATCCTCTACGAGATGCTCACCGGGACCCCCCCGTACTCGCGCGGGGATCACATGTCGGTGATGTACCAGCACGTGCAAGGCAAGGCCCGGGCGCCGCAGGAGCTCAATCCGGCGCTGCCGGCAGGACTGTCCGAGATGGTCATGCGCGCCATGGCGGTCGACAAGAACAAGCGCTTCCAGACCATGGAGGAGGTGCGCGGGGCGCTGGAGAAGTTCCTCTAGCCCGAGCGGGGCCCGACCGCGCGGCGGGCGGCCGCTACCGTGCCGCACCTCAAGGTTTCATGCGCATACGGTTGATTTTCTGCGGGAAGCGGCGCGAAAGTAGCGCACCGGACCCCGGCCTGGAGTGCTCTTTGGCCCGTATCGATGCGTTCTTGAAGCTCGGCGTGCAGCAAGGCTGCTCGGATGTGCATCTGGCCGTCGGCGTGCCGCCGATGCTGCGCATGCAGGGCGATCTGCTGCCGATCAAATTCCGCGAGCTGCGCGGACCGGAACTCGAGGGCTACATCACCGAGATCCTCACGCCCTCGCAGGCGGAGCGCTTCAGCGGCGGCCATGACCTCGACTTCTCCTACGTGTCGGCCGAGGGCGGGCGCTTCCGCGTCAACGTCTTCCGCAAGGAGACCGGCATTGGCGCGACCTTCCGGACCATCCCCACCACCGTGCCCTCGCTCGCGACCATGGGCCTGCCGCCGGTGATCGCCAAGCTGTGCGATTACCACCAGGGCATGATCCTGGTCACCGGCGCGACCGGCACCGGCAAGTCGACCACGCTCGCAGCGATGATCGACCACCTGAACCAGTCGCGCAAACTCAACATCATCACGCTCGAGGATCCGATCGAGGTGGTCCACCGCAGCAAGATGAGCCAGGTCATCCAGCGCGAGCTCGGCACCCACATCCCGAGCTTCGCCGAGGGCGTGCGCGCGGCGATGCGCGAGGACCCGGACGTGATCCTGGTGGGCGAGATGCGCGATGCCGAGACCATCTCCATGGCCATGACCGCCGCGGAGACCGGCCACCTGGTGCTCGGCACACTGCACACCACCAGCGCGGTCAAGACCATCGACCGCATCGTCGATGCGCTGCCGATCGAGCAGCGCGAGCAGACCAAGAGCTTCCTCGCCCAGAGCCTGCTCGCGGTGGTCACCCAAGTGCTGGTGAAAACCCCCGATGCGCGCGGTCGCCGCGCGGTCTGCGAGATCATGATGATGACTCGCGCGATCGCCAAGCTCATCCAGACCGAGCAGACCTTCCAGATCCCGAGCCTGGTGCAGACCGGACGCGATCTCGGCATGCAGCTGCTCGATCAGGCGCTGCTCGCGGCGATCAACGCGCGGGAGATCGACCCCGACGAGGCGTACGTGTACGCGAGCGACAAGCGCCCCTTCCAGAAATTCGTCAGCGACAGCGGTCTGCTGCCGAAGAGCGACATGGCCGGGGCGTGAGGGCGGACGAACCGTGGCGACCATCGACTCTCTGCTGCTCGAGATCCTGCAGAAGCGCGGCTCGGACCTGCACTTCATCGCCGGGGAGCCCCCGCGCATCCGCCTGTACGGCGATCTGATGCCGCTGAAGAAGGAGCCGCTCGGTCAGGAGTTCGTCAAACAGGCGCTCTACGAGATCATGCCGAAGATCGCCGCGGATCGCTTCGAGGCGCACGACGGGGCGGACTTCGCCTACACCATCCCCGAGCGCGGCCGCTTTCGCGTCAACGTGCTGCGGCAGCTGAACGGCATGGGCGCGGTGTTCCGCGCCATCCCCTCCACGGCGCTCACGCTCGAGCAGCTCGCCATGCCGGCCTCGGTCGCCCAGCTCTGCCGCGCCAACAACGGGCTGGTGCTGGTCACGGGCAAAACCGGCTCGGGCAAGTCGACCACGCTCGCAGCGATGATCGACGACATCAACACGCGCGAGAAGGGTCACATCCTCACCATCGAGGACCCCATCGAGTTCGTGCACCAGCGCAAGAACTGCCTGATCAGCCAGCGGGAAATCGGCGTGCACAGCTCGAGCTTCGCCGCCGCGCTGCATTCGGCCCTGCGCGAAGACCCGGACGTCATCCTGGTCGGCGAGTTGCGCGATCTTGAGACCATGAGTATTGCGGTGACCGCGGCCGAGACGGGCATTCTGGTGATGGGCACCCTGCACACCAACGGCGCGGCCCAGACCGTCGATCGCATGGTCAACGTGTTCCCGGCCGACAAGCAATCGCACGTGCGCGCCATGCTCTCGACCTCGCTGCGCGGGGTGATCTCCCAGCAGCTGCTGCAGCGCGCCGACCGACAGGGGCGCGTGGCGGCGCTCGAGATCCTGATCAACACCCCGGCGGCGGCGAGCCTGATCCGCCAGGGCAAGCTCGATCAGCTGGAGAACACCATGCAGTCGGGCGCCCAGTTCGGCATGCGCACCATGGACTCGGCGATTCAACAGCTGCTCGATCAGGGGCAGGTCAGCCCCCGCGAGGCCTACAATAAGGCCATCAACAAGTCGCGCTTCGAGGGGCTGAAGGACACCGGCTGAGCGCCGCTGCCCCTGGCGCACGCCGCGCCGCGCACAGGCGCTCGCGGGCCTGCGAGCGCCCGCGACTGTCGCAGTCCCCCCGCTGCCGGTAAACTGGCCGGATGAGCGAGACATTCTTCGTCACCACCGCCCTGCCCTATGCGAACGGCCCGTTCCACATCGGGCACATCATGGAGTACATCCAGGCCGACATCTGGGTGCGCTTCGAGCGCCTGCAGGGCAAACGGGTGCATTTCGTCGGCGCGGACGACGCCCACGGGGCGCCCATCATGCTCAAGGCCGAAGCCGAGCACATCACCCCGGAGCAGCTCGTGGCGCGCATCGGCGCCGGCCGGGCGCGCTATCTGGAGGGCTTCCACATCGGGTTCGACCACTGGCACTCGACCCACTCGCCCGAGAACACTGCGCTCTCCCAGGACATCTACCGGCGCCTGAAGGCCGCCGGCCTCGTCTATTCGAAGCCCATCGAGCAGTTCTTCGACCCCGTCAAGGGCATGTTCCTCGCCGACCGCTACATCAAGGGCGAGTGCCCCAAGTGCCACGCCAAAGACCAGTACGGCGACGCCTGCGAGGTCTGCGGCAGCGTGTACGCGCCGACCGAGCTCATCGCGCCGTACTCGGCGCTCACCGGCGCGAAGCCGGTGCTGAAGAGCTCCGAGCACTTCTTCTTCCGGCTCTCCGATGCGCGCTGCGTGGCCTTCCTGCACGAGTGGCTGGCGGTGGCCGGCCACGTGCAGCCGCAGGTCGCCAACAAGGCGCGCGAATGGCTCGCCGGCAAGGGCGAGCAGGCGCTCGGGGACTGGGACATCTCCCGCGACGCGCCGTACTTCGGCATCCCCATTCCCGATGCGCCGGGGAAATTCTTCTACGTCTGGCTGGACGCGCCGATCGGCTACCTGGCCGCGCTCAAGAGCTACTTCGAGAGCGGCAAGGCGCGCGCCAACGGCGAGCTGCGCTCGTTCGAGGACTTCCTCACCGCTCCCGATACGCGCCAGGTCCACTTCATCGGCAAGGACATCATCTACTTCCATACGCTGTTCTGGCCGGCGATGCTGCACTTCGCGGGCGCGCCCTACCGCACCCCCGACAACGTGCACGTGCACGGCTTCATCACCGTCTCGGGCGCGAAGATGTCGAAGTCGCGCGGCACCGGCATC
This sequence comes from Pseudomonadota bacterium, assembly GCA_021792555.1. GTDB lineage: Bacteria > Pseudomonadota > Gammaproteobacteria > Steroidobacterales > Steroidobacteraceae > 13-2-20CM-66-19. The sequence continues at coordinate 23,796 of JAJYUL010000003.1, read as the reverse complement.
AGTCCGCTGCGCTATCTCGAGCTCGGCATGAACCCCGAGTGGCTGCGCTACTACATCGCCGCCAAGCTCAACGCGAACGTGGAAGACCTGGATTTCAATCCCGCCGACTTTCTCGCCCGCGTCAACAGCGACCTCATCGGCAAGTACGTCAACATCGCCAGCCGCGCCGCCCCCTTCATCAGCCGTCACTTCGGCGGCGCGATCGACTATCCGGGCGGCACCGAGGCGCTCACGCAGCGGGCGCGGGAAGTGCTCGAGCAGGTGCGCGCCAGCTACGACGCGCGCGAGTTCGGCCGCGCGATGCGCGAGATCATGGCGTTCGCCGACCGGGTGAACCAGGAGTTCGACGCACGCCAGCCCTGGGTGCTCGCCAAGGACCCCGCGCAGCGCGAAGCGCTGCAGGACAGCTGCGCGCGGGCGCTGTACAGCTTCAAGACCCTCACCTGCCTGCTCGCCCCGGTGCTGCCGGCGGTGGCCGAACGCGTGGCGCGCGAGCTGTTCGGGCTCGATCGGGCATTGACCTTCGCCGATGCGCTCGAGCCCCCGCGGCGCATCGAGCCCTACCAGCACCTCATGACGCGCGTCGATCCGAAGCAGCTCGATGCGCTGCTCGAGCCGCCCGCCGAGCCGAAGCCGCCCGCAGCCGCGCCGGCGCAGAGCGCCGCCGAGGCGCCGGCCACCCTCTCGCTCGATGCCTTCAAGCAGGTCGACCTGCGTGTGGCGCGCATCGCCGCGGCCGAGGCCGTCGCCGGCGCGGACAAGCTGCTGAAGCTCACGCTCGATCTGGGCACCGAGACGCGCACCGTGTTCGCGGGCATCAAGGCCGCCTACGACCCGGCCACGCTCGTCGGCCGCCTGACGGTGATGGTGGCCAACCTCGCGCCGCGCAAGATGAAATTCGGGCTCTCCGAGGGGATGGTGCTCGCCGCGAGCGGCCCGCAGGGCGGACCGTTCCTGCTCAGCCCGGATGCGGGCGCCGTCCCGGGCATGCGCATCAGCTGAACCCGCCGCGAGCGTGCCGTGAACCGCGCCGACGCCATCGAGGCTCTGCTGCCGCAGACGCAGTGCACGCGCTGCGGCTACGCCGGCTGCCGCCCGTATGCCGAGGCCATCGCCCGCGGGCAGGCCGAGATCAATCAGTGTCCGCCCGGGGGCGCGGCCGTGATCGGCCGGCTGGCCGCGCTGCTCGCGCGCGCGCCGCTGCCGCTGAACCCCGCGAACGGCACCGAGGGGCCGCCGCTCATCGCGCGCATCGACGAGCAGGCGTGCATCGGCTGCGCCAAGTGCCTGCCGCCCTGCCCCGTCGACGCCATCATCGGGGCACGCAAGCACCTGCACACGGTGGTCGCTGAGCTGTGCACCGGCTGCGAGCTGTGCATCGCGCCCTGCCCGGTCGACTGCATCACCCTGGTGGCGCGTGCGGCGCCGCCCGCGATGCCTCCGCCGCCCGAGCCCGCCGCCAACCGCCTGCGCTATGCCGCGCACACGGCGCGGATCGAACGGCGCGCGCGAGAACGCGCTGCGCTGCTCGCTGCGCGCAAGCGCCTGGCCGAGAACGGCGGACCCCCGGGAGCGTGACCACGATGCATCCGGCCACCCGCCGCGCCCTGTACCGCCGGCTGCGCGCGGCGAATCCCCAGCCGCGCAGCGAGCTCGAGTATTCGAGCGCCTTCGAGCTGCTGGTCGCAGTCATGCTCTCGGCCCACACGACGGACAAGAGCGTCAACGCGGCCACCCGCAAGCTCTTTCCGCTCGCCAACACGCCGCGCTCGCTGGTCGAACTCGGCGTCGAGGGCGTCAAGCCCTACCTGCGCTCGGTCGGGCTCTACAACGCCAAGTCGCGCAACCTCATCGGGCTCAGCCGCCAGATCCTCGAGCGCCACGGCGGCGAGGTGCCCCGCGAGCGCGCCGCGCTCGAAGCGCTGCCCGGGGTCGGCCGCAAGACCGCGAACATCATCCTCAACATCGCCTTCGGCGAGGATCACATCGCCGTCGACACGCACATCTTCCGGGTGGCCAACCGCACCGGACTCGCGCCCGGGCGCACGCCGCTCGCGGTCGAGCAGGTCCTGACACGCAACACCCCGGCCGAGTTCAAGCGCGACGCGCACCATTGGCTGCTGCTGCACGGCCGCTACGTCTGCACGGCGCGCGCCCCGCACTGCCCGAGCTGCATTCTGGCGGACCTGTGCGAGTATCCTCACAAGAGCGCCGCGCCGCCGCCGGCGCGCCGGACACCGCCCGGCCGCATGCCCCGGCGCAAGAGAGCCGATTAAGTCCAATGCCGATATTTGCCCAGCAAAGCCGCGAGCAGCTGCGCCGGATGTACCTCGAGGCGTGGCGCAAGTTCAGCGCGCAGCAGCCGCTCGAGCCGCTCGAGGGACAGATTGCCGCCGTGATCGCCGAGCACCGCGAGTACCTGCCGCTGCTCGAGTCCCCCGAAGCGCTCGAAGCGGAGTTCACCCCGGAGGGCGGACGGCAGAACCCCTTCCTGCACATGAGCCTGCATCTGGCGATCCGCGAGCAGGTGGCAACCGACCGGCCGGCGGGAATCGCGCGGATCCACCGCGACCTCACCGCCCGGCTCGGCAGTGCGCACGCCGCGGAGCACGCCATGCTGGAGCGGCTCGCCGAGGCGCTGTGGGAGGCCCAACGGGCCGGGCGCATGCCCGATGAGCAGCGCTACCTGCAGCGCCTGCAGTCGCTCTAGGGGCTCAGGCGGCGCCTAAGCGCCGGCCGCGGCGCGCTCCTCGAGCAGCAGACGGTAGATCAGGCCGCCCGCGACGCCGCCGGCGAGCGGCATCACCCAGAACAGCCACAGCTGGTGCACCGCCCAGCCGCCCTGGAACAGAGCGACGCCGGTGCTGCGCGCCGGGTTCACCGAAGTGTTGTCGACGGGGATGCTGATCAGATGGATGATGGTCAGCGTCAGTCCGATGGCCAGCCCCGCGAAGCCCGCCGGGGCCCGCCGGTCCGTGGCGCCCTGGATGACGAACACGAACATCCCGGTCAGCACGAACTCGCTGACCATCACCGCTTGCATGGAGTAGCCGCCGGGCGAGTGCGCGCCGTAGCCGTTGGACGCGAAACCGCTCGCCGAGGCGCTGAAGCCCGGCTTGCCGGTGGCGATCGCATACAGCACCGCGGCAGCGGCGATCGAGCCGATCACCTGCACGATGATGTAGGGAATCACCTCCCGTGCGCCGAACCGCCCGCCGGCGAACAGACCCAGCGTCACCGCGGGATTGAAGTGCCCGCCGGAGATCGCTCCGACTGCGTACACCATGGTGAGGACCGTGAGGCCGAACGCGAGCGCGACCCCGAGAAAGCCGATGCCGAGATGCGGATAGGCCGCATCCAGCACGGCGGCGCCGCAGCCGCCGAGCACCAGCCAGAACGTTCCGAAGAACTCCGCCGCCAGACGCTTGTACATGGGCATCCCCCTTCAGTGGAACGCATGCAGTAGCTTGTTGTTCTGACCGCTCCCTGGCCGCAGGGGCTGTTCCAGGCCAGCGGATGGTAACACAAGCGCGGCCCTGACCATTTCAGCCGCGTCCGGGGCGCCCCGCGCGGAGCCGCCGTGCGGCCGAAGGCGAAGGGAGGGAGACGGCGCGCCTGGCGCGCAAGCGGACCTGCGCGGTTCGAGCACTCGCGCACACTCTGGGCGCCCCGGGGCCTCGGCCGCAGCGGCGCTGCTAGACTCGGGGGGTATCTGCGGACCTGAGGACCGCACATGGGATTGAGCGGCGGGGGCACGATGAGCACCGACGCGCCAGAACGCCAGTCGGTCGAACAGATCCGGGACCTGCAGCTGCAGCGCCTGCGCTGGTCGATTCGTCACGCCTGGGAGAACGTCCCGCATTATCGGCACAGCTTTGCCGACCGGGGCGTGCATCCGGATGATCTGCGCACGCTCGAGGACCTCGCCAGGTTCCCGTTCCTCACCAAACAGGACTTCCGCGTCAACTATCCATTCGATCTGTTCGCCGTGCCGCGCGAGAAAGTCGTGCGCATCCACACCTCGAGCGGCACGACCGGCAAGCCCACGGTGGTCGGCTATACGGCGCGCGACATCGACACCTGGACCACGCTGATGGGCCGCTGCATCCGCGCCGCCGGCGCCCGCACCGGCGATATCGTCCACATCGCCTATGACTACGGTCTGTTCACCGGCGGCCTCGGCTCGCACTGGGGAGCCGAGCGGCTCGGCTGCACGGTGATCCCCGTCTCGAGCGGGCGCAGCGGCTGGCAGGTCGAGCTCATCGAGGATTTCCGCCCCGACATCCTGATGGCCACACCCTCCTACGCGCTGAACCTGGCCGAGGCGTTCACGCGGCGCGGGCTCGACGCGCAGCTGAGCTCGCTGCGCATCGGCATCTTCGGCGCCGAACCCTGGACCGAGACGACGCGCGCGGCGCTGCAGGCGCGTCTGGGGCTCGAGGCGTTCGATCTGTATGGCCTTGCGGAGGTCATGGGTCCTGGGGTGGCCTGCGAAACCGCGGGTGGCCCCGAGGGCCTGACGCTGTGGGAGGATCACATCTACCCGGAGGTGATCGATCCGCATACCGGGCGAGTGCTGAGCGACGGCGAGGAGGGCGAGCTGGTGCTCACCACGCTCACCAAGGAGGCTCTCCCGGTGATCCGCTACCGCACGCGCGATCTGACCCGGCTGCTGCCGCCGCAGCGCGGCCCGATGCGGCGCATCGCGCGGGTGTTCGCCCGCACCGACGACATGCTGGTCATTCACGGCGTCAACGTGTTCCCCTCGCAGCTCGAGGCGCTGATCGCGCACACCGGGGGGCTCTCGCCGCACTACAAGCTCGAGATCAACCGCCAGGGCCCGCTCGATGAGCTGACGCTGCACGTCGAGACGCTCGAGCGGGAATACGAGGCCGATGCGGCGCGGGGGCGGATCGCCGCCGAACTGACCCGTCAGGTCAAAACCTACGTGGGGGTGAGCATCGCGGTCGCGGTGCACCGCCCCGGGACCCTCGAGCGGGCCCCGGGCAAGGCCACGCGGCTGATCGAGCGGCGCGCCGCGGCGCGCTGAGCGCGCTCAGCGCTTCTTCGGGATATACAGATCCGTCAGCGTGCCTTCGAACGCTTCGGCCGCCGCGCCCACCGTCTCCGAGAGTGTCGGGTGCGGGTGGATGGTCAGGCCGATATCCGCCGCATCGCAGCCCATCTCGATCGCGAGCGCCACTTCGCTGATCAGCTCCCCGGCATTGGTGCCGACGATGCCGCCGCCGAGCACACGGCGCGTGTCCGGGTCGAACAGCAGCTTGGTCATGCCCTCATCGCGGCCGAGTGAGAGCGAGCGGCCGCTCGCCGCCCACGGGAACACGGCCTTTTCGACTTTCAGGCCCTTGGCCTTCGCTTCGGTCTCCGTCAGGCCCACCCAGGCGATCTCCGGATCGGTGTAGGCGACCGACGGGATCACCCGCGCATCGAATGCGCTCTTGTGTCCGGCCGCGACTTCGGCGGCGACCTTCGCCTCGTGCACCGCCTTGTGCGCGAGCATGGGCTGCCCGACGATGTCGCCGATCGCGAAGATGTGCGGGACGTTGGTGCGCATCTGCCTGTCGACGGGAATGAAGCCGCGCTCCGAGACGTTCACGCCGGCCGCCTGCGCGCCGATCCGCTTGCCGTTCGGGGCCCGGCCGACCGCGACCAGCACCCGCTCGTACGTGGCCGTTGCCGGCGCCTTCGCGCCCTCGAAGCTCACGCGCAGGCCCTCGGCGAGCGCCTCGACGCGCGTCACCTTGGTGCCGAGCAGGATCTGCTCGTAGCGCGGCCGGATCCGCTTCTCGAGCGGGCGGACCAGATCCGGATCGCAGCCGGGGATGAGCTGCGCCGTCAGCTCCACCACCGTCACACGCGTGCCGAGCGCCTCGTACACGCAGGCCATCTCCAGGCCGATGATGCCGCCGCCGATCACCAGCATCGGCCCCTTGAACGCCTCGAGCTCGAGCGCGCCGGTGGAGTCGATGAGGCGCGGATCCTCGGGCACGCCCGGCAGGCGGATCGCCTCGGAGCCCGCGGCGATGATGCACTGCTCGAAGCGGATGCGCTCGCTGCCGTGCTCGCCCCGCACCTCGATGAGGTTCGGGCCGAGGAAGGTGCCGGCGCCCTGCACCACATCCACCTTGCGCTGCTTGGCGAGCAGCGTCAGGCCGCCGGTGAGCTTGCCGACCACCGAGTTCTTCCACTCGCGCAGTTTCGCGCGGTCGATCTTGGGTGTCCCGAAGCTGATGCCGTGCGCGCCCATCTCGGCGGCCTCGTCGATCACCTTGGCGGCGTGCAGCAGCGCCTTGGAGGGAATGCACCCGACGTTCAGACACACTCCGCCGAGCGCGGGCCAGCGCTCGACCAGCGTCACCTTCAGCCCGAGGTCTGCGGCGCGGAACGCTGCCGAATAGCCGCCCGGACCGGCGCCGAGCACCAGCAGCTGCGTCGAGCGGTCGAAGCCGGCCGCAGCCACCGGCGCCGCAGCCGAAGCGGGTGCAGGCGCGGGAGTCGGCGCGGGCGCCGGGGCCGGCGCGGGAGTCGGTGCAGCCGGCGCAGCCGCTTCGGTATCCAGCCGCAGGATCGGTGTGCCCTTGGAGACTTTGTCCCCGGCCTTCACGAGCAGCTCGGCGATCACCCCGGCGGAGGTCGCCGGGACGTCCATCGAGGCCTTGTCGGTCTCGAGGGTCAACAGCGGCGTGTCGATCTCGATGCGCTCGCCGGCCTTGACCAGCACGTCGACCACGGCCACTTCGCTGAAGTTGCCCAGATCCGGCACGAGCAGCTCGATGCGGCTCACGGCACCGCCTCGATCAGCGCCTGGGGATCGGCCAGGGTGTTGGCAAGGAAGGTGGTGAAGCGCGCGGCCGCCGCGCCGTCGATGACCCGATGATCATAGGAGAGCGACAGCGGCAGCATCAGGCGCGGCACGAATGCGCCGTCGCGATAGACGGGCTTGTGCGCGGATCGGGACACGCCGAGGATGGCCACCTCGGGCGCGTTGATGATGGGCGTGAAGGCGGTGCCGCCGATGCCGCCCAGGCTCGAGATCGTGAAACACCCGCCCTGCATCTGCGCCGCGGCGAGCTTGCCGGCGCGGGCAGCCCCCGAGAGCTCCCCGAGCTGGCGCGCCACCTCGTAGACGTCCTTGCGGTCAGCCTCGTGCAGCACCGGCACCACCAGGCCGTTCGGCGTGTCGGCGGCAAAGCCGATGTTGAGGTACTTCTTCAGGATCAGATTCGTGCCCGAGGCGTCGAGCGAGGCGTTGAACGTCGGGAACGCCTGCAGGGCCTTGACGCAGGCCCGCACGATGAACGCGAGCGGCGTGAGCTTGATGCCGCGCTCGCCAGCCGCGTCCTTGAGCTTCGCGCGCAGCGCCTCGAGTTCGGTGATGTCCGCCTCGTCGAACTGAGTCACGTGCGGCACGTTGACCCAGCTGGCGTGCAGACGCGGCCCGGAGATGCGCTGAATGCGCGAGAGCGGCTGCGTCTCGATCGGACCGAACGCGGCGAAATCCACCGCCGGCACGGCCGGCAGCGCACCGCCGCCACCGCCGCCGCCTGAACCGCTCATGGCACTCTTGACGAATGCCTTGACGTCATCGTGCGTGATGCGGCCCTTCACACCGCTGCCCTTGACCCGGGTGAGATCCACTCCGAGCTCGCGTGCGAACTTGCGCACGCTCGGTCCGGCGTATGCGCGCGAGAAGCCGGGCTCGTTGATCGGCGGCAGCGCCGCCGGCGCGGTCGCCGCAGGGGCAGCAGGCGCCGCGGGTGCCGGAGCAGGAGCAGGAGCCGGCGCGGCGGCGGGCGCCGGAGCAGGAGCAGGAGCCGCAGCAGGCGCGGCAGCCGCCGCCGGTGCGGGCGCCGCCGCAGCTGCGCCCTGGGTGCGCACCGTGGCGACCAGATCGCCCGCCGAGACGGTGCCGCCCTTTTCGATGTGCAGCTTCTCGATCACCCCGCCGACGGTCGAGGGGACGTCCATGGTCGCCTTCTCGGTCTCCAGCGTGACCAGCGGCGCCTCCGGCTCGATGGTGTCGCCGGCCTTGACCAGCACGTCGATGACGGCGACGTCTTTGAAATTGCCCATGTCGGGCACGCGCACTTCAACGAGGCTCTCTGCCGCGCTCATCGCGATATTGCCTTCAGCTTTCAGACTTTCCAGGGAACGGGCTTCTCGGCGCTGATGCCGAGCTTGTCCATCGCGCCGCTCACCACCGAGGCGTCGAGCTTGCCCTCATCCGCCAGCGCCTTCAGCGCCGCGATCGTGATGTAGTTGCGATCGACTTCGAAGTGCTGACGCAGCGCCGCGCGCGCGTCCGAACGCCCGAACCCGTCGGTGCCGAGGCTCACGTACCGGCCCGGCATCCACTCGCGGATCTGATCGGGCACGGCGCGCACGTAATCGGTGGCGGCGATGAACGGACCCTTGGCCTGCGCGAAGCACTCGCTCACGTAGGCCGTGCGCGCGGGCTTGCCGGGGTGCAGCAGGTTCCAGCGCTCGCACTCGAGCGCTTCGCGGCGCAGTTCGCTGAAGCTGGTCACCGAGAACACCTCGGCGCGCACGCCGTAGTCGGCCTCGAGCTGGGCGGCCGCGGCCAGACACTCGCGCAGGATCGTGCCCGAGCCGAGCAGCGTGGCGCGCAGCTTGCCGCCCTTGGCGGGCGCATGCACGCGGTAAGCCCCTTTGAGAATGCCCGCCTCGGCCCCCTGCGGGAGCGTCGGCTGCGGGTAGTTCTCGTTCATCGTCGTGATGTAGTAGAAAACGTTCTCCTGCTCGATGTACATCCGGCGCATCCCGTCCTGGATGATCACGGCGAGCTCGTAGCCGTAGGCCGGATCGTAGGCGATGCAGTTCGGCACGGTGGTGGCCACGAGCTGGCTGTGCCCGTCCTGGTGCTGCAGCCCCTCGCCGGCGAGCGTGGTGCGCCCGGCGGTCGCACCGATCAGGAAGCCGCGCACCTGCTGGTCGCCCGCCGCCCAGATGAAGTCCCCGACGCGCTGGAAGCCGAACATCGAATAGAAGATGTAGAACGGCACCATGCTGACGCCGTGATTGCTGTAGGCGGTGCCGGCGGCGATCCACGAGCACAGCGCGCCCGCCTCGTTGATGCCCTCCTCGATAATCTGCCCCTTCTTGTCCTCGCGGTAGGACATGAGGGTGTCGGCGTCCTGCGGGGTGTAGAGCTGCCCGACCGAGGAGTAGATGCCGACCTGGCGGAACAGCCCCTCCATGCCGAAGGTGCGCGCCTCATCGGGCACGATCGGCACGATGTTCTTACCGATCTCCTTGTCCTTCAGCAGCGCCGTCAGGATGCGCACGAACGCCATGGTGGTGGAGATCTCGCGCTCGCCGGTGCCCTCGAGCACCTGGGCGAACGCCTCGAGCGGCGGCACGGCGAGCGGCGGCGCCTCGCGGCGGCGCGCCGGCAGATACCCGCCGAGATGCGAGCGGCGCTCGCGCAGGTAGCGGGCCTCCTCTGAATCCTCCGGCGGCTTGCGGAACGGCAGCCGCGCGATCTCCTCGTCGGAGATCGGAATATGGAAGCGGTCGCGGAAGGCGCGCAGATCCTCCTCGGAGAGCTTCTTCTGCTGGTGCGCGACCATCTGGCCCTCGCCGCCCTTGCCGAGTCCGAAGCCCTTGACGGTCTTGGCGAGGATCACCGTCGGCTGGCCCTTGTGCGCCATGGCCGCGGCGTAGGCGGCATAGACCTTGCGGGCGTCGTGGCCGCCGCGATTGAGCCGCCAGATCTCCTCATCGGACATGTTGGCGACCATGGCGCGCAGCTCGGGGTACTTGCCGAAGAAGTGCTCGCGCGTGTAGGCGCCGCCCTTGGCCTTGAAGTTCTGATATTCCCCGTCGACACACTCATCCATCAGCCGGCGCAGCAGGCCCTGCGTGTCGCGCGCGAGCAGCGGATCCCAGCGCGAGCCCCACAGCACCTTGATCACGTTCCAGCCGGCGCCGAGGAAGGCCGCCTCGAGCTCCTGGATGATCTTGCCGTTGCCGCGCACCGGGCCGTCGAGACGCTGCAGGTTGCAGTTGATGACAAACACCAGGTTGTCGAGGCCCTCGCGCACCGGCATGGTGAGCGCGCCCATCGACTCCGGCTCGTCCATCTCGCCATCGCCGAGGAACGCCCAGACCTTGCGGTCGGACGGCGCGAGCAGCCCGCGGTGCTCGAGGTAGCGGATGAAGCGGGCCTGGAAGATCGCCTGCATCGGCCCGAGGCCCATCGAGACGGTCGGAAACTGCCAGAACTCCGGCATCAGCCAGGGATGCGGGTAGGAGGAAAGACCCACTCCGGGGCCGCCGGCCTCCTGACGGAAGTGATGCAGCTGACTCTCGGTAAGGCGCCCCTCGAGGTAGGCGCGCGCGTAGATGCCCGGGGAGGAGTGACCCTGGAAAAACACGAGGTCCCCCGGGTGCTCCGCGCTCGATGCGCGCCAGAAGTGGTTGAAGCCGACCTCGTAGAGCGTCGCCGAGGAGGCGTAGCTCGCCAGATGTCCGCCGTACTCGGAGGACTTGCGGTTCGCCGCCACGACCATCGCGAGGGCGTTCCAGCGGATGTACGCCTCGATGCGCTTTTCCAGCTCGCGGTTGCCCGGATAGGCCGGTTCGCGCCCCGGGGGGATGCTGTTGACGTAGGCGGTATTGGCCTTGAACGGCAGATACGCGCCGCTTCTGCGCGAGTAGTCGATCAGCCGGTCGAGCAGGAAATGCGCCCGCAGGGGCCCGTGGGTCTTCAGCACCGAGTCGATCGACTCGAGCCATTCCTGGGTCTCAACCGGATCGATGTCTGTGAGTTTTGGCGGTTCGGTCATGCGGTCTCACACTCGGCCGCGCAACGCCGGGCGCGCGCGACCCAAGGGGTCGAATTCCTCGACATCCGCCGCTCGGTCCGGTGGCGCACCCTCGGACCTACGACGCATACACCCGATGCGAAACGCCTCGGCCGAATGGGGTAGGATGCGCCGCCAGCATTCCGTGCGAGCGAAAGTCGCCTGTCAATGAGCCGCGCAATAATCCGGGTTTCATCCGCGATGGTCAAGCAAGGGCCGCAGCGGCGCGCGCGCGCGCGCGGCGCTGTTGCGCTGCTGCCGGCCGCAATACGCCCGCAAATCGTGCGCTCGCGCACATATGGAGAACTCGACACCCTACTTGTGGTGATGCCCGAGTCTGCCGGAAGGGAGAGCCTCGCCCGCCTGAGCGAGAGCGCGCGCTGGCAGGCGCTGCATGCGCGCGAGCGGCCGCGCGCCGGCACGGTGCGCAGCACCACGCTTGCGAACCGCCGCCAGACGCTGGCGGTGCTGGGATTCCTGCCCGAGCAGGCGAGTGCCTTCGAGCAGCTGCAGCTGGCCGGACAGATGCTCAAGGCAGCCGCCGCACGCGCGCCCGAGCGCGTGGGACTGGCGGTCATCGGCACGCCCGCGAGGTCCCAGCCCGCGCTCGAGGCGCTGCTCGCCGCGACGCTCACCGGGCAGTTCGCGCTGCCGAGCTTCAAGAGCGCCGCCGGCGCTGCGCCGCGGCTGCGCCGCATCGTGCTGCCGAGCGACCCGCCGCTCGATACGCGCTACGCGGCCATCAGCGCCGATGGAACCAACCTGGCGCGCTGGCTGACCGCCCTGCCGCCCAACATGCTCGACTCCCGCGCCTACCACTCGGTGCTCACGCGCCTGGCGCGCCGCCACGGCCTCGGCATGAGCTGGCTCGGCGAGCCCGCGCTGCGCCGCGCGGGCGCGAATGCGTTTCTTGCGGTCGCGGCCGGTAACGGCCATCGCGACGCGGGCATCGCGCGGCTCTCGTACCGGCCGGCGCGCCGCCGCGCCGGCGCGCCGGATCTGGCCCTGATCGGCAAGGGCATCGTGTTCGACACCGGCGGTGTGAACCTCAAGCCGCATCGCAGCATGCTCGAGATGCACACCGACATGGGCGGCAGCGCCGTGGCGCTCGCCACGCTCATCGCGCTGGCCGAGCTGCGCGCGCCCATCGCCGCGGACGCCTGGCTCGCCATCAGCGAGAACCACATCGGCCCGCACGCCTACCGCCCGCAGGAGGTGGTGCGCGCGGCCAACGGCGTGACCATCCAGGTCGTGCACAGCGACGCCGAGGGCCGCATGGCGCTCGCCGACACGCTGGCGCTCGCCGCGCGCACGCGCCCGCGCCTGATGCTCGACTTCGCCACTCTGACCGGCGCGTGCGTCTACGCGCTCACCGAACGCATGAGCGGAGTGTTCACCAACCGCCCGGCGCTCGAGGAGCGGCTGCTCGCCGCCGGCCGCGCCAGCGGCGAGCGCGTCTGGCCCTTTCCCTTCGATGCGGATTTCGACGCCGACCTCGACAGCAAGGTCGCCGACGTGCTGCAGTGCGCCGTCGAGGGCAAGGGCGATCACATCCTCGCGGCCCGCTTTCTCAGCCGCTTCGTGCCGCGCGAGATCCCCTGGGCGCACGTGGACCTGTCCTCGGCGACACGCAGCGGCGGCCTCGGGCACGTCACCACCGACATCACCGGCTTCGGTGTGCGCTTCGCGCTCGAGCTGCTCGTGCGGCAGAACATCCTGCAGGCTCTGGAGAAACACCCATGAACGCCTCGGGCGCGGTCACGCTGCGCCGCCCGGATGACTTCCATCTGCACGTGCGCGACGGCGAGGCGCTCGCGGCCGTCGTGCCGTTCAGCGCGGCGCGCTTCGCGCGCGCGCTGATCATGCCGAACCTGCGGCCGCCGGTACGCACCACGGCCGAGGCGCTTGCCTACCGCCAGAGGATCCTGGCCGCCGTGCCGGCGGGGGCGCCCTTCACGCCGTTGATGAGCCTGTATCTGACGGACCAGACCCCGGCCGAGGAGGCCGAGCGCGCCCGCGAGAGCGGCTGCATCCTCGGCTTCAAGCTCTATCCGGCCGGCGCCACGACCCACTCGGACGCGGGCGTGACGGACATCCGCGCGGTGTACGGGCTGCTCGAGCGGCTGCAGGAGACGGGACTGGCGCTGCAGGTGCACGGCGAGGTCACCGATCCGCGCGTCGATGTGTTCGACCGGGAGGCGCGTTTCATCGACACCGTGCTCGCGCCGCTCGCCGAGCGCTTCGCGCGCCTGCGCATCGTGTTCGAACACATCACCACGCGCGCGGCAGTCGAGTTCGTGCTGGGAGCCCGCGAGGGCATCGCCGCGACGGTGACGCCGCAGCATCTGCTGATGAACCGCAATGCGCTGTTCGCCGGGGGCATCCGTCCGCACCACTACTGCCTGCCGGTGCTGAAATCCGAGGCGGACCGCGAGGCGCTCTGCGCAGCCGTGCGCGGCGGCAGTCCACGGCTGTTTCTCGGCACCGACAGCGCCCCGCACGCCCGCTCGGCCAAGGAGAGCGCCTGCGGCTGCGCCGGGATCTTCTCCGCGCATGCCGCGCTCGAGCTGTACGCGGAGGCCTTCGAGGCCATGGGCGCGCTGGATCGGCTGGAGGCCTTCGCCGCCCACCACGGCGCGGATTTCTACGGCCTGCCGCGCAACGGCGGGCGGGTGCGCCTGGTGAAAACGGCCTGGGACGTGCCGCCGTCGTATCCGTTCGGCGCCGGCGAGCTCATCGGGCTGCGGGCCGGCGAGCGCATCGGCTGGCGCATCGCCGCGGTGGAGGAGACATGAGCGAGACTCCCACGGCACAGGCGCCCCCCGGGCCGATGGCGGGGCGCTTTCGCGGATTTTTGCCCGTGGTGGTCGACGTCGAGACCGGCGGGTTCAATGCCGCCACCGATGCGCTCCTTGAGATCGCCGCAGTGATGATCGACATCGACGCCGATGGCGTCCTGCGCCGCGGCGTGACGCACTGCTATCACGTCAAGCCGTTCGAGGGCGCGCGCATCGAGCCGGCGGCGCTGCAGGTCAACGGCATCGACCCGTATCATCCGCTGCGCCCGGCGCTGCCTGAGCGCGACGCGCTGCAGAGGATCTTTCGGGAAATCCGCCACGCCATGCGCGACTACGGCTGCCGGCGCGCCATTCTGGTCGGCCACAACGCCGCGTTCGACCTCGGCTTTCTCAACGCCACGGTCAAGCGGGCCGACATCAAGCGCAATCCCTTCCATCCGTTCTCGTGCTTCGACACCGCGACGCTCGCCGGCGCAGGGCTCGGCCAGACGGTGCTCGCCAAAGCGGCGATGGTGGCGGGGCTCGAGTGGGATCCCTCGAGCGCGCACTCGGCGAGCTACGATGCCGAGCGGACCGCGGAGCTGTTCTGCCTGGTGTGCAACCGGCTGCGCGAGAGCTTCCTCGACGCCCAGGCGCGCACCCTGGCGCTCGGCTGGCAGACCCAGCCGAGCGACCCCGAGGCCGCCGAGGAGCCCTGAGCGGCCCGCCGGCGGCCGCCGGTCCGCAGCCTCAGGCGTGCGCGCCGAGCGCTCCGGCGCTCTCGAGCACCTTCTGCAGCTCCCCGCTCTGGTACATCTCGAGCGTGATGTCGCAGCCGCCGAGCAGCTCGCCGCTGACGTAGAGCTGCGGGTACGTCGGCCAGTTCGAGTAGCGCTTCAGCGCCTCGCGCAGTTCCGGGTCCTCGAAGATATTGACCGCCTTGAACTGCGCCCCGAGCGCCCGCAGGGCCGCCACCGTCTGCGCCGAAAAACCGCACTGCGGAAAGTCCGGGGTGCCCTTCATGAACAGCACCACCGGCTGCGCGCCGATCTCGGCCTTGATTCTCTCGACCACGTCCATCGCTTCACCTCTTCAGGAACACTTTGCGCCGCTCGATCGCGGCGATCACTTGCCATTGCTCCGCGGCGCTGAGCGCGCTCCAGCGGGCGATCTCCTCGAGCGTGCGCAGGCAGCCGGCACAGTACCCCTGCTCATCCAGCGAGCAGACCTTGACGCAGGGAGAGGGGGGGCGGCGGGATGCCAGCGCAGGAGCCTCGGACATTCACGACCATTATGAGGCCGGGCCGCCCAGGTTCAAACCCCACCCATGGTAGCCTCTCGCCCATGAACGAGCCCCCTCCCCCGCCCTCCGCCCTCCTGCCGCCCCCGGACCTCACCGCCCAGGTCGCCGCGGCGCTGCGCGAGGATCTCGGCAGCGGCGATCTGACCGCCTCGCTCGTGCCGCCCGCCCAGCAGGTCCGGGGCCGGATCGTCTCGCGCGAGGCGGCGATCCTCTGCGGCCGCCCCTGGGCGCAGGCCTGCTTTGCCCAGCTCGACCGGCAGATCCGCCTCACCTGGCATGCGGCCGACGGCGAGGCGCTCGAGGCCGGCGCCCTGGTGTGCACCGTCGAGGGTCCGGCCCGGGGGGTGCTCAGCGGGGAGCGCACCGCGCTCAATTTCCTGCAACTGCTCTCCGGGACCGCCACGGCGGCCCACCGTTTCGCCGCGGCCGTGGCCGGCACCGGCTGCACCGTGCTCGATACCCGCAAGACCCTGCCCGGGCTGCGCAGCGCGCAGAAGTACGCGGTGCGCTGCGGCGGAGCGGCCAATCACCGCATGGGGCTCTACGACATGGTGCTCATCAAGGAGAACCATATTCTGGCGGCCGGCTCGATCGCCCGGGCCGTCGCCGCGGCCCGGGCGCTCGATGCCGGCGTGCGCATCGAGGTGGAGGTCGAATCGCTCGAGGAGCTCGAGCAGGCGCTCGCGGCGGGCCCGGACATCGTGATGCTCGATGACTTCACGCTCGAGGACATGGCTGCCGCCGTGGCGCGCAACCGCGCACGCGGGCGGCCTGTGCTGCTTGAGGCCTCAGGCAGCGTGAGCCTCGAGACGGTGCGGGCCATTGCCGCCACCGGCGTCGACTTCGTGTCGGTCGGCGCACTGACCAAGCACGTGCAGGCGGTCGACCTGTCGATGCGCCTGCAGTTCGACGCGCGCTGAGGGCGCTCAGCCGGCGAGCTTGCTCTCGAGGTGACGGGCGAGCTCGGCGATCGTCGGAAAATCGAACAGCTCGGTCAGATCGATCTTGCCCGGGTACTCCCGGTCGATCTGCTCGTGAATCTCGATCAGCTTCAGGGAGCTCGCGCCGAGCTCGAAGAGGTTGTCGTCAACCGACACGCGCTTGCCGCCGAGCGCCGCATCGCAGATCGCCTTGAGCTTCGCCTCGATCTCGGTGCGCGCGTCCGCGTGTGCCGTGCCGCGCTCGGCGCGCAATGCGCTCAGCGCGGCAAGCTCGGCGTCAAACTCCCCGTCCGTATAGCTTTGCTCGAGCAGGTGCCGCTGGATCTTGCCGCTGGTGGTCTTCGGGATGCGCTTGACCGGCACGACGTCGGCGACCTCGAGCCCGGTCTGCTCGTTGATCACGCGCGCCGCGGCGGTCGCGAGCGGCACGAAGTCCTCCAGGGCGCCGCGATGCAGCACGAACAGCACCAGCTGCTCGACGTCGCTGTCGCGCTTGCGCGCCCCGGCGGCCACCACCTTGCCGAGCTCGAGCCCCTCGACATGCTGCGCGATGGCCTCCAGGTCGTGCGGGTAGTAGTTCTGGCCGTTGACGAAGATGATCTCCTTGGCGCGTCCCGTGACGTACAGATCCCCTTCCCAGACCACCGCCAGATCCCCGGTGCGCAGCCAGCCGTCGGCGGTGAAGGCCGCCGCGTTCGCCTCCGGATCCTCGAAATAGCCGCCCGTGACGTTCTCGCCGCGCATGTGCAGATGGCCCACCCGGCCCTCCGGCAGCGGCCGGTCCTCCTCATCGGCGATGCGCACGCTGCAGTACGGGATGGCCTTGCCTTCCGAGACCAGCTCGATCCCGTCGCGATCGCCGGGCTCGAGGCGCTGCACCTCGCTGCCGACGGCGAGCGCATGGCGGTTGAGCACCAGGGTGCGCATCGGCGCGCCGGGCGGCGGGAAGCTCACGGCGAGCGATGCCTCGGCGAGCCCGTAGACCGGATACATGGCGTTGCGGCTCAGGCGCGCCGGGGCGAGGCGCGCGAGGAACTGCTCGCACAGCGCCACCGAGATCGGCTCGGCACCGTTGAAAATGAGCCGCACGCTCGAGAGGTCGAGCCCCTCGAGGGGCCGCTCGCCGAGCACCTTCAGGTAGTGCTTGTAGCCGAAATTCGGCGAGCAGAGGATCGAGGCGCGCACGCGGCTCGCGAACTCGAGCCACAGCAGCGGCCGGCGGATGAACAGGTCGGTCGGCATCAGGTGCGCGTGCACCCGGTTGAAGAACATGACCAGGTGAAAGCCGATGAGGCCCATATCGTGCGTCAGCGGCATCCACGAGAGGCTGACGTCGCGCTCGTTGAACCCGGCCACCTCGGTCGATCCGCGCGCGTTGGCGAGGATGTTGCCGTGGGTGAGCACCACGCCCTTGGGCTGGCTGGTCGAGCCGGAGGAGAACTGGATGAAGGCGACATCCTCGGGGCGGGCGCGGTGCACCTTGCCCGGCCGCGAGATGTCATCCAGGTCATCGACCAGGAAGGCGCGCCCGCGCAGTCGCTCGAAGGTCTCGCTCTGGCCGCTCGCGGCGGCGAACGCCCCGATGCGCTCGAGGGAGCGCCGCTCGCTGTAGAGGAACGGCTCACCGAGGCGCCGGGCGATCCTGAGCAGCTTGTGGCGGTGCTCGTCGCTGATGCCGAGCGCCACCGGCACCGGCACGATCCCGCCCATGATCGCCGCCCAGAACGCGTCGATGAACTGCTCGTTGTTGCCGAGGAACAGGATCAGCCGGTCGCCCGGGCGCGCGCCGAGGCGCTGCAGGTGATAGAGGATCCCGAGCGCGCGCTCGTGCAGCTCGGCGAACGTGACGGTGCGCGAGTCCTTCTCGCTTTCCAGGTAGGTGACGCCGCGCGGAAACCCGCGGTTGGCCTCGAGCAGTTCGGTCAGGGTCGTGACAGTAAGCATCAGCGACGTTCCAATCTCATGTAGACGGGGTGGCGGGTGCGCAGGTTGATCTGCGCCTCGAGCGCGAAGGGCTCACGCGGCACGTGCACCAGGCGGAACGCGCGTGCCGTGCGCTGCACGTGCATCAGCATCTCGTAGAGCGCGAAGGTCTCCCCGATGCAGTGCCGGGGGCCGGCGGCGAACGGCATGTACGCGAAGCGCGGCCGCTCGGCCTCGTGTTCGCTCGCGAAGCGCTCGGGCATGAATGCATCCGGGTTCTTCCAGTAGCGCGGATGGCGGTGCAGCAGATAAAGCGGCAGCAGCACGTTGGCACCCGATGGAATCTCGTAGCCGCACAGCACGTCCGGCTCGATCGTGCGCCGCGAGAGCAGCCAGCCGGGCGGATACAGCCGCAGCGCCTCGTCGATCACCTGGCGCGTATAGGTAAGCTGCTCGACCTGCGCGAGGCTCGGCGCCCGCTCGGCAGCGAGGATCGAGGCGTCGAGCTCCGCGTGCAGCCGGGCCTCGACTTGCGGGTGCTGGGCGATGAGATACCAGGTCCAGTTCAGGCCGCTCGCGGTGGTCTCGTGCCCGGCGACCACCAGCGTCAGGATCTCATCGATCAGCTCGCGCTCGCTCATCGCCTCGCCGGTGTCCTTGTCGCGGGCGTTCATGAGCATCGCCACGTAGTCGAAATGCTCCTCGCCGCTCTGGCGCCGCCGCGCGATCAGGCCGGCCACCAGGCGCGTCAGGGAGCGGAACTTGTAGGCGAACTGCAGGTTGCGCGCCTGCTCCTTGGTGATCACCTCGAAGGGGTTGCCGCCGAGCTCGGCGGACATGTGCTCAAGATCGCGCCCAAAGATGGACCGCAGCACGATCCCCAGGGTGAGCTCGCTCATCTCGTCGGTGAGGTTCACCGGCTCCCCGGCGCGCGCGAGCGCCTCCCAGCGCGCGAGCAGCGCATCGTTCGCCGCCGCGATCACCTCGGCGAACTGGGTGATCACCCGGCGGTGAAACAGCGGCTGCAGCATCATGCGCTGGCGGCGCCAGAACTCCCCCTCGCTGGTCATGATGCCGTTGCCGAGCAGGATCTTCACCCGGTCGAGCCCGATGCCCTTGGTGTAGTTGCGGTGGTTCGTGACCAGGATGCGCTTGACGTCATCGGGATGGTGCACGACGTAGGTATGGGACTTGCGGCTCGGAACGAAGACGCGGTAGATGTCCCCGTGCGCGGCGAACAGCTCCCTCATGCGCTCCAGGGAGTCGTCCGTGGAGCCGATATCGAATGCCTCGGCCGCCACCGGCGGTCCGTGCTGGGTTGTCGCAATCTTCCTCATGTAAGCTGTGAATTATACCCATCGTCGCCCCACCATCGGAGTCGTTCCCGCATGACCGAGCCTGGCCTGCGCAATTCGTTCTACCGCAAGGTCACGCGCTCGGACCGGCGCATGACCCCGCTGCGCCGCGCGCTGTACCGCCTGGCGATACCGCTCGGGCTGGCCGTGATCCGCTCCTGGTGGCGCCTGTGCCGCGTGGTGAAGATCGAGGGCGAGGAACACCTGCGCGCCGCGCTCGCCGAGACGCCCTCGGTGTTGCCGTGCTACTGGCACCAGCACCAGCTGTTCTGCGGCAAATACCTGCTCGAGCAGAGCGGGCGCGGCATGAAGGTCGGCTGGCTGATCAGCCCCTCGGTCGACGGGGAGCTCGGCGCGATGCTGGTGCGCCGCCTCGGCGCGCACGTCATCCGCGGCTCCTCGACGCACACCGGCGCGCGCGCGCTGCGCGATTACTACCAGGCGCTTGTCAAGGAGAACATCTCCCCGGCCATCACGCCGGACGGGCCGCGCGGGCCGCGCTACCAGTTCAAGCCGGGTGCGATCCTGCTCGCACAGATGTCCGGCCGGCCCATCGTGCCCATGGCCTACGCCGCCTCGAGCGCCTGGCGGATCAAGTGGGACCGGTTCGTCATCCCCAAGCCCTTCGCGCGCATCGCGATCGCCATCGGGCCGCCCCGCCACGTGCCGCGCACGCTCGATGCCCAGGGCCTCGCGGCGCTGCAGGTGCAGATGACCGCCGAGCTCAAGCGCACCTTCGAATCGGCGCGCCGGGCGCTCGGCTGAGCGCGCCGCGGCGGGCCGAAACCGTGCGCCGGTTCGCATCTTGAACCGGTTCCAGCCGGATTCTGTCAAGTCGGCAACCCCTGGCCGAACAGCACGTTAGCTTGTGTTCTTGAATAGGTATGCGAAAATCCGCCGTAACTCGTTAGAAGACCAAAGGTCCGATCACCCCGTACGGCCAGGCGGCAGTTCACGCGAGCGCGGACAGCCCGCGTGTATGCTGCAACGACGGGCTTAGAGGTTACCGGTTCATGTCGAGTCAACCGCCGGACAGACCAGCGGACTTCACCTCCACGGACATCCTGGCGTCCGACGCGTGGAAGGACCGCACGTCGCGGCTGGCCATCGACGGCACCTGCACGCAGATCGCCGTCGAATTCCAGAACATGCGCAAAGGCACCCAGAGCGCGTGCCTGCAGCGCAACCTGGCGCTGCTGCGCGAGCTCACCGGGGTCGATTGCGCCTTCGTGGCGCTGCTGCGGGCGGATCACGCGGTCATCCAGGACGTGCAGTTCGAGCGCACCGCCCTCAGCCAATGCCGCCCCGAGGGGCTGCAGGAGACCCCCCTGGAGTCGCTGCCGTGGCTGAACGGTCGGCTCGATCACCTGCGGCTCTCCCAGATTCCCGACACCGCGCGCGCCACACGCGAGCAAAGCGCCGAAGGGCAGCGCTTCGCCTCGCTCTACATCGGCTCGGTGCTGCTGGTGGCGCTGCGAATCCAGGGCCGCCCCGCGGGGCTGCTCGGGCTCGCCAATACCCTGCCGCGCGCCTGGGAGGTCGGACAGCAGCTGCTGATGAAGCTCATCGGCACCAGTCTCGCCACCGGCATGGAGCGGCTGCAGATGGAGGCGCGCCTCGCAAAGCTCGAGGAGCGCAACAGCCTGGCGCAGGCGGCAGCCAACGACGGGCTGTGGGACTTCGACGTCGAGAACAACGAGGTGTACTTCTCGCCCCGCTGGAAGGCGATGCTCGGCTACCGGGACGAGGACCTGCGCGGCTCGCCGGACTGGAGCAGCCTGGTGCACCCGGACGATCTGCCGCGGGTCCAGGCCGCGCTGCGCGAGCACATCGACGGCAAGACGCCGATCTTCGAGAGCACCCACCGCATGCGCCACCGCAACGGCGAGTGGCGCTGGGTGGTCAGCCGGGCCACCGCGCGCGTCGATGAGCACGGCCGCTTGCTGCGCCTGGTGGGCGTCGAGTTCGACATCACCGAGCGCAAGCTGTACGAGGAAGCGCTGTTTCGCGAGAAGGAAAGCGCGCAGATCACCCTGCAGTCGATCGGCGACGGGGTCATCACCACCGATGCCGAATCGGTCATCGATTACATCAATCCGGTCGCCGAGTCGCTCACCGGCTGGCGGCTCGAGAGCGCCATGGGGCGGCCGGTCGAGGAGATCTTCCGCGCCTTCCACGAGGAAACCTGCGAGCCGCTGGAAAATCCGCTCACCATGTCCATCCGGCGCGTCCGCCCGATCAAATCGGTCCGCCCGATGCTGCTGATCCGGCGCGACGGCAATGAGCTGTACGTCGAGAGCACCGCGGCGCCGATCCGCGACGGGGCCGGCAAGGTCACCGGCGGGGTGCTGGTGTTCCACGACGTGAGCGAGGCGCGGGAGCTGAACCGGCGCCTGTCCTACCATGCCAGCCACGACCTGCTCACCGGGCTCGTCAACCGGCGCGAGTTCGAGAACCGCCTGGAGCGGGCGCTGAAGAGCGCCAAGGCGCACGAGTCCTCCTACGCGCTGTGCTACCTCGACATCGATCAATTCAAGATCGTCAACGACACCTGCGGCCACAGCGCGGGCGATGCGCTGCTCGGCCAGGTCGGAGCGCTGCTGAAGTCCAAGATCCGCTGGCGCGACACGCTCTCGCGCCTCGGCGGGGACGAATTCGGCATCCTGCTCGAGAGCTGCTCGCTCGATGAGGCGATGCGCACCGCCGAGCAGCTGCGCGAGAGCGTGCGCAATTTCCGCTTCACCTGGGAGGACCGGGTGTTCCGCCTCGGGGCAAGCGTGGGGGTGGTGCCGATCACCGCCGACAACGAGGATGTCGCCTCGATCCTCTCGGCCGCCGACAGCGCCTGCACCGCGGCCAAGGAAGCCGGCCGCAACCGCGTGCACAGCTTCGCCGAGAACGACATGGAGCTGATGCGGCGCCGGCGCGAGATGCAGTGGGCCGCCCGCATCAACACCGCGCTCGAGGAAGGCAGATTCGAGCTGCACCGCATGGCGATCCAGCCGCTGCAGCACGCCGATCCCGGAGCGCATTACGAGCTGCTGCTGCGCCTGAAGGACGAGGCGGGCCGCATCGTCACCCCGAACGACTTCATCGCCGCGGCCGAGCGCTACGGCATCACCCCGGCAATCGACCGCTGGGTGATCGAGAATGCCTTCCGCTGGCTGGTCTCGGAGGCCGACGAGCGCGAGAAGCTCGCCATGTGCTCGATCAATCTGTCCGGGCAGAGCCTGGGGGACGACAAGTTCCTGCCGTTCGTGATCGACCAGTTCCACCGCAGTGGACTCGACGGCTCGAAGATCTGCTTCGAGATCACCGAGACTGCGGCGGTGGCCAGCTTCTCCCAGGCCAATCGATTCATTCAGGCGCTGAAGGAGCTCGGCTGCAAGTTCGCGCTGGATGATTTCGGCACGGGCCTGTCCTCCTTCGGCTACCTGAAGCACTTCCCGGTGGATTTCCTCAAGATCGACGGCAGCTTCGTGCGCGAGATCCTGCGCGATCCGATCGACCGGGAGATGGTCCGCTCGATCAATGAGATCGGCCACCTCACCGGCAAGAAGACGATTGCCGAGTTCGCCGAGAATGCCGAGATCATCGAGATGCTGACGAGCCTCGGGGTGGATTTCGCGCAGGGTTACGGCGTGGCGCAACCGCAGCGTGTGCTCAAGGCCGCGGTGGCCTGATTTTGCCTAAATTTCGCTGAAGTCCGGCTATAATCTCGCCTATGGACGCCATCGCGTCACCTGCCCACGAATCGGTCACGGTCCGCTGCCAGCGACGCATGGCCGATTGCGGCATCCGGCCGACCGCGCAGCGCATGCGCATCGCCACGCTGCTGCTCTCAGAGCCGCAGCACCTTTCGGCGGAGCAGATCCTTGCGAACCTGCGCGCCAGCGGCGCACGGGTCTCCAAGGCGACCGTCTACAACACCTTGAATCTATTTGCCTCCCACGGCCTGATCCGGCAGCTTTCGGTCGACGGGGCGCGGGCCTGGTTCGACTCCAATGTGGATGCGCACTACCATTTTCACGATCTCTCGAGCGGAGCACTGATCGACGTTCCGGTGCCCGATGTGGAGTTCAGCCGCCTGCCGCCGCCGCCCCCGGGCACCGAGGTGGAGGGCATCGATTTGGTGATTCGCCTGAGAAGAAAAGCGTCCTGAAGCACTGACGTGCGCTTGCAGGGGGGTTCACCGTGTACATGTCCTACGGCTTCTTCCATCCGTGGATGCTCGGGTTCTGGGGGCTCGGCTGGCCGATCATGGCCGCCATCGCCATCATCCCGTTCTGGCGCATCTGCACACGGGTGGGCCTGTCCCCCTGGCTGAGCCTGCTGCTGGTCGTTCCGCTCGCCAATCTGATCTTCGTGTACTTCCTCGCCTTCGGCGAGTGGCCGGCTTGGCGGGGCCGCGCCGGCCCGGGTGCCCCCGGCACCCCGAGCGCCCCAGGTTTTCCGCCGCCGGGTTCAGGATCCGGACCGACCGCCCCCGGACGCTAGGCGGCGCCCCCGGGGTGACGGCGGACGCGACAGTCTATAGAATGCGCGGCCCGGCGCCGGGATAGCTCAGCTGGTAGAGCAGCGCATTCGTAATGCGCGGGTCGTAGGTTCGAATCCTATTCCCGGCACCAATTCCTCTCGCTCGGCGCATCC
>JAJYUL010000033.1 GCA_021792555.1 Pseudomonadota bacterium | reverse complement strand
GCCGAGCTCACCGGGCGGCCGGCGGCAGCCCGCGCGCCTGCCGTGGCATCCGATGAGCGCGAGCCTCCTCACTCGCCCTCGCCGAGACGCTCGCTCACGGGTGCGCCAACACGCTTCTGAGCATCGTGCTCGCCCCGTTCCAGATGATCTGCGCGCCGATGGCGAGCAGGATGAACGCGGTCAGGCGGATCATGATGTTCGTGCCGGTCTTGCCGAGACGCCGCACGAGCGAGTCGGCATAGCGGTAGCACAGATAAATGATGAGGCAGGTGAGCAGCACGCCGACCAGATGCGCGATCGTGGTCGGCAGCATCGCGCGCAGGCCGCTCGGCGGGTTGGCACCGAGCGTGATCGCAACCGATATCGCTCCGGGACCGACGGTGAGCGGCATGGTAATCGGATAGAAGGCGCCCTGCGTGATGCTCTCGGCGCTCACCGGCGCGGACTCGGCCGGGCTGATCGGCCCGTTCAGCAGCGACCAGGCGAGCGCACAGACCACGATGCCGCCGGCCACCTGCACCGCCGGGATGGACACGCCGAAGAAGTCGAGCACATAGGCACCGACCAGAATCGAGGCGAGCAGCAGCACGAAGCTGTTCAATGCCACCAGCTTGGCCGCGCGCGCCCGTTCGGCGGAATTCAGGCGCGAGGTCATGGCGAGGAAGATCGGCGCCCCACCGAACGGATTGATGATCGGCAGCAGCGCCGCGACGGCAACGAAGATGATGTCGAAAAAGTAGTGGATGCGGGAAAGGAGCATGTCGCCAGCCTGGCACAGCGTGCCGCAGATCGCCCAGCCGATGAGTGTGGCGCCGAACGCGAGCGAGCTCAAGCCATGCACGAGACGGCCCGGAGCGTTTCGGAACCGTGTCCGCCGGCGGACGCTCCTTCAGGCGCGCTCTGCGCCGCCCCGCTGCCAGACGCGAGTCTTTGAGGATGACAAATACAAAGCCCGGGTGATAACTCACGTGCCATCCGCACCCTGGCCGCCAGCGGTTTTGTCCGCGGGCGGCATCCCGCCGTGAACGGCCACCCAGTGCCGCCTCACGGCGGGACAGCCACGTACTCGCGTCGCTAGGATTGCGGACTGCCCGGGTTCAGGCCCGTCAAGGCCTGTGCGATCTCCTGGGCAAAGACTCGCTCGGCGCTCCTCCGCGCGCCGGACGCTGCGAAAATGCCGCCCCGTGGCGCAGCGCTGCTCAGCGCGAACGTCTCCTCGAGCCGATGCTGCGGGAACGAGAAGACTTGCACGCTGCCGGCAATGGACACCCGGACGCGCCCCAGGGGCGCGGCCTGCCCAGATCTGCCGCCCCGCGCATACCTCGTGATATGCACGGCTATCTCGTATGCACGCCAGCCCCCCGCTGGGGGATCGATGTTTTGAAGATGACGAATGGCGCGTGAGATCTCCCGCGCCAATATCCGCGTCTGCCGCGTCGGGATTTCAGCGCTCGGCGGTGCGTCGACCTTGACGCTCAGGATATCCCGCCGCGTGATGCGAAATCCCGCCACCAGTGGCCCGGCAAGCCGAGGCGCCGCAGAAGTGCTCGCGCAGGCGGTCAGAAGCACACTACCGAGAGCGGCGGTCAGCACGAGGCCGGCCCGAATTTTTCTTGACGATTGCATGTTCACCTTTGTTATCTCAGAGGCGCGCTGCAAGACCCCTGCACGCGGCGCACACCATCCCCCCCCGACACCCTTCGCCATCCTGCGCGGCTCCCACCGAACCAACCGGCGAGCGGATCTGATCGAGAGCACACCCCGCCGCACTGCCGATGGACCGAAATCAACCCAGCCGGGACCGCACCTGCCGCCGCGGGCGGGAGCCATTCGCGGTCGGCGCGCAAATCCCGGTATCATGCGCATCCGCGCGCGATTCGATCGTCCCCGAGCGCACCTCGCGGCAGCGGCGGATCTTCCGCCCACCCAATGTCTTCACCGGAGTCGCACAATGTCCAACGCTTGCCCAGGAACCATCGCTCACGCGCCGGTTGAGGTGAACTGGCTCGGCGGCGAGGCCTTCGAAGCGGGCCGGACGCAGGGCCCGAGCATCCGCATCGATGGCAACGGGCAAACCGCACCCAGTCCGTTCGACGTGCTTCTCGCCGCGATCGCCACCTGCGCAATGGTCGACGTCGTCGCCATTCTCGAAAAGCAGCGCACCCCGGCGCAGGCACTCAACGTGCGCGTCGAGGCGCACCGGATCGACTCGACTCCGCGCCGCCTGGCCTCGGCCGTGCTGCACTTCAGCATCACGGCGCCGGGAACGACCATCGAAAAGGCCACGCGGGCCATAGAACTCTCGGTCACCAAATACTGCAGCGTCCGCTCCTCGCTCATTGCCGATGCCACCGTGACCTGGACGGTGCAACTGCAGACATAAGGACGACACGCGCCATGCAGTTCGCGTGGCACGCGGCCGGGAAGTCGGCGATCCGAAGGGCTCCGTGCAGGCGGAAGCTGCACTGTAGAGCAGCACAGCCACCACCGTCCCATCGTCAGGTCCGCTCGCTGACAAACCTCACGCCCGCGCGCGACATGCGGGATGCAGCACTCAGACCCCTGCGCGCCGGCCGGCTCACCACAACCCGTTCCGGCGAGCAGCGGGCCGCTGCCCGGATACGCTTCGGACCCGATGCGCGCGACACCTGCCGAGACCCCAGCTGTTTTCGCGCAATACCGCGCCCGGTGCGCACGAGGGGCGCCCCTGCTCGAATTCGGCGATTCATACGGGCGGCGCCGTGTGGGCGCGACCTGCACCGGTCTTTCTTGCCGCGTTCCCCGACTCAACCCCAAAAAGTGTCGTGTGGGCCCCTTGCGCTGCCGCGAGCGAGGGGCGTTACACACTTTCTTGATGGCGTGAGGATATTCACAGACATCCCGGGGCGCAAGCGCCTGAGCGTGGGTTGCGGCCCGACACAGCGCCTCCCGGCCGCAAGCTTGCAGACCTCAGTGCCTGATCGGAGGGTCACTCACGCCAGCGCCTCGACAACACGCGTCCACGCACGGGCCAGATTGTGGCGGTTGTAGCCGCCGCCGCCCATCGCGAGCAGACGGCCTTCGCTGTGCCGGTCGGCGAGCGCACGCAGGCGCGCGGCCGCGTGCGCGTGCGCCGCCTCCGTGTACGCCAGGTGCGTAATCGGATCGCCCGCGAGCGAGTCCGCCCCGCACTGCAGCAGGATCAGCTGCGGCCGCTGCGCATCAACGTATGCCTCGACTTCAGCGAACGCGGCCAGGAACTCCGCGTCCCCGGCGCCGGCCGGCAGGGGCAGGTTCAGCTTCGTTCCGGCTGCCGATCCGCGGCCCGTCTCGCTGCGCTCTCCGGTGCCCGGATACAGCGTGCGGCCGTCTTCGTGCACATCCGCAAAAGCCACGTGCGGATCCTCCTCGAAGCCGTAGAACACCCCGTCGCCGTGATGCGCGTCGATGTCGACATACGCCACGCGCTCGAGCCCGAAGCGGCGCCGGGCCGCTTCGATCACGACCCCGCAGTCGTTGAACACACAGAAACCCGCGGCATGGTCCCGTCCGGCATGATGCAGACCGGCGATGGGAATGAAGGCGCGCCGCAGCGGCCCTGTCATGATGCCCTGCAGAGCCTCGAGCGCGCCGCCGACCACGTTCGCGGCCGCCTCGTAGACGCCCGGGAACGCCGGCGTGTCGCCCGCATCCAGAAACCCCTGCCCGGTGCGTGAGGCCGCGATGACCCGCTGCACATAGTCCGGCGTATGAAAGTATTCGAGCTCCTCGCGCGTAGCCGCGCGCGCGCCGCGCCGCTCGAGCCGGGCCCAGCACGGGGAGCGCTCGAGCTCGCGCAGGAACGCATCGTGACGGTCCGGTCCGAACGGGTGGCCTCCCGGAAACCCGTAAGCCGCGATCTCAGCGCCCGTGATCAGAATTTCCGTCGGTTGCATCGGTCTTGCCTTCCACGCCCGCCTCAGGAGTCAATTCGCTGATACTACCCCTCCCCGCCGTCGCCTCCTGCACCGCCGCCCGGCACGGGGATCGCAGACCCCCCGGCTGAATGCGCATACGCACTCGACCCGCTGAGCGCCGCCTCAACGCTCCCAACGCACCCACGCGCCATGCGGATGCGCCCGAGCCAGCCGCTCATCGGCTCCGCCCGGCCAGAGCGTGAGCCCCAGTGAGGCGGGCTCGTCCTTCGTGCCGAGCTCGAAGCGAAGCCAGGCGAGCGGCGCATCGCCCGATGCCGTGGCGCCAACCGCCGTCAGACACTTCGCGATACGTTCCTGCGAGGTGCGATCGAGGTAGCTCCAGAAGACACTGTGGAACACGACGCGTGTAACGCCCGGCTGGGCGGAGGGCGGAAGAACCGATTCGATCCAGTCCGCGGCGTCGGCCCTCACGATGCTCACGGAATTGGCGCGCATCGCCACGATCGCCGCCTCCAGCCGCGCCAGGCGCTCGGTCTGGTCCGCCCACACGTAGGCCATCAGTCGCTCGCGCTGCGCCGGGTCGGCCACGTTCAACGGATGCCGATCGCAGCCTCGCCGCGAGCGCACGCTGAGCGGCGCCTGCACGGCGGGACTGGCGCCTGTCCACCCGCACTTCAGTGTCAGGGCCGCAGGCTCGGCACGTGCACCCTCGCGCCCGTCACGAGCGGCGATCCAGCTCACCTCACCAAACCGGTACGCATAGCGCTCCGCAATCAGGTTCAGTCCCGCGCTCGCACCCAGTTCGAACAGGTGCAGGGGTTGGCGCGTTCGGGCCGCGATTTCCAGCCAGCCGGCGATGAGCGCGGCGCTGCGCCCGATCTCATTGGTCTGCGGCGGATGGCGCAGGAATTCGTGCACGAACGCGGCATCCTCCCGAAGCAACCGCCGCGCAGCGGCGAGCAGCCGCGCCGGATCGGGCAGTGCGTGCGGGGGATACAGCTGCGCCAGCTCGGCGGCCCGGCCGGCCCGCACCAGATAATGCAGCGCGCCGGCAACGCGCAGCGGCACCGAGTCCGCGTGAGGGCCGGGATCCCCCCGCCACGCGAAGATCTCCTCCTCGATGGCGCTCGAGCGCTCGAGCCCCTGCCCGAGCGTGCGGCACAGCGTAGCCGTGAACGGCGAGCCGAGTTGATCGCAGTAGGCCGCCTGCGACAGGAAGGCCTGCCGCACGTGCAGTTCGCTGTCGGATTGCGCTGAGCGCTCTGTCACGAGCCGGACCTCGATTGAACACGTCCTGGGCAGGAAAATATCAGGTCCTGACCCGTCCACTCCACCGCGCACCGCGCCTGGCGGGCCCTCCCTGCGACGGCTCGCGGCAGCCCGGATCCGCTGCCGGTACCCGGCCGGTACCCGGCCGATACCCACCCCGGTCCCTCCGCAAGGCTTGCGCATGGTACCGCTCTCGTCGTCTCGTCCAGGCCATGCTCGCGGGCAAATCGCGCCGACAATACGTTCATTCGGGGCGGGATGACCCCGGGCTACGTCATCCTCAAGCCGGACTTCCCGGAATGCATCACCGACTTCGGCTTCTTCTGGTACGAGGACGAATACACCGTCGATGCCGCCGCCACCTGGGTCCTGCAGGCCAATGCGGCAAACGCGATCGTCATGCACGCCGCCGCCCCTGGGGCTCGACGGCGCACTGACCTTCACTCGACACCCGACCTCAGATTCCACCGGGCGACGCCGCACAACGCCGCGCTCGGCGCCCCACCCCTGGAGCAGCTGACATCACCCCACAGGCACGCCCTCACCCCCACAGCATCCCGGACGAACTCAGTGATATTGCGCGATCGCCCGTCTCACAAGCGTCGGACCGCTGACATATACGCGTCGGTAGAGCGAGTGGACCACACCTCGCGCCGAGTACATCACAGCAATACCCGTTGAGACATTTGTCGAGCGCAGCGCGCTGCGGGTCGCATCTTTCAGCACGTCATTGATATTGAATGCAGACATGTCATAGGACGACGCCCCATCCGGCGGCAGCGTTATATTGAGACCGGTACGAGTCACAATACCCTTCTTCCAATAGATCGATATCTTCTTTACGATCTCGTAATCATCGGACAAATTGCTGAATCTCACTCTATTTGGCGTCACCTCGACCAACATCACGCCGTTTCGAACCGCAAACCGCGGAAAGAGCTGAAAGCCTTGAAGACTTTCAATGGTCAACGTGACCGGCACCGACGTCGGGTCCGATTTCTCCAGGACCCTAGCTGCGACCGTCGTCGGACATTGCGCCACAACGTAGAATCCATCGACTACCGACCGATCACCTTGTTCTCCATCGTACTGATTCCCGCCGCACGAGACATCATATGCAACAGGCGTCGTCCTGTATGCGCTCAACATATCGGACACCACCGCCGGGTACGGTCGCGTCGGGTCGGACTCGAGCTCATCAATGTACCGAGGCAAAATTTGGTTATCCGCAGCTGGCGTCGCTGACGTGAAGATGGCCTGCCGGGCCGCGCCCGCCAGCGGGCCGCCGATCGACATGCCCTGCACAGATCCCGCGACGTAGAGGCCGGACCGATCGATAATCTTTGCAACGACGTATTTCATATGAGCAGAGGAAATTGCGGTCGCCGACTTCGCACGCAGATCATTGAATCCGGCAACGACATTGCCCCGATTGGTGACATATGCGCTGGTCTCGTTAGCAGCCATTAGCGCAGATTGGTACGCTGGGAAATTAAACTCCAACGTCTTGAGGTAACGCGGCCCCAACGGCTTGCCGTTCGGTCCCGCCATGCCCCCGGCGTCCAGAATGTTCCCCAATATCGACACCGCGACATCTCCGTCCGAGGACTGTATCTGCGCGAAGGGACCAAAATTGATGCCGCCGCGCGCCTCCTGAAGCGCGATATCCTTGCATTTTGACGACCCCAATTCGCACACGATTTGCACGGCGTGCTTCGTTCCCTCGATCATCGGCCTCAGATCGTTAAGACGCACCCAGATCGCCGAGGCCGTCGGCATCGCATAGCGCGCGGCAAGTGGCCCGAATCGCCAACCCGCCCCCTCCCTCTCCAATTTGACGTAGACGTCGGGTCCCGCGACGGCCGGTCCATTCAGAATCCCCGCCCCAGCCTGAATGGGCGGCACACTCGGCGCCTCAGGGGTGGTTGCGCAGCTGGCGAGCAGGAATGCGCTCATCGAGACGACAAAGAGACTCGCGCGGCGGAGATTGCCGACTTTCTGTTCCTTAATCATGACTCTTGAGCTCACTCCCGCAGGACACATGCCTGATGGAATTTTACGGCCGCGCATCCGTGCAACTGACCGGCGGTTATTGGAACTGTGACGTCGGTCCGGCCCAACTCTTGGGAGGCAGGTTCTCACCGCATGGCGACGCGACCTATCGCCGCCCAACACCGGCGGTTGATGCGCAACCCGTCCTCCACCTGACGGAGTGACCCATGACAAACGTCAGGTTCACGCGGCGCGCCGCTCGCCGCCGGAGTCGCCCCGTACTCAGCATGCACTGGCAGCCAGTGCACTCGCCAGCGCCGCGCCGAGCGCGCTCATTCGTCACGCGCCGCCCGCTGAATAAGCACGCTTCATTCGCACAGGGACTCAACGACGATGGCCCTCTCTGGCCGAGAAACTCCGTTCTCAAGAGCTGCCGTCCTGCGCCTCAGGCCGCAGGAGATTGTCGTCGGGAACCCGGCCCGCGCTCCTTGTGTCAGTGCAGGGCAAACTCCCGCACCGGCCGCGCATCGACCCTCGGATGCTCCGTCCTGAAACGGCTGCACCGGGCAACGAGTTATGCAGCCGCTTCATCGAGCGCCCCGCTCGAGCGGCGGCGGCCCAACAGCGCCGTCTCATGTGCCGGACGGTCTGCTGCCACAGCAAGCCCTCAAGGTGTGCGTCGCTGATCTCCTACTCCAGCGGCCCCTCCAGGGGTGTAGATTGAAGCTGTAGCGCGGGGGCTCCCGGAAATCCTCTACGTCGAGCGAAAATTGGGCCATGCGCGGCGAGTCGCGAATCCCGACCTGCGTGCGGCCAGACGTGACGGCGCGCCGTCGGTTACCTGTCTGATGAGGAGAGCCTCGGCTTTGCACAGCCGCGTCCCGGCAAACAGCATTTCATCGTCCGGATGCGCAGCGAGCAGCGTGACGCGCTGCCCGAGGAACGGCGAGACAGCGACCGAACTCTGCGCTCGAGTGCGCTGCCGTGGCGGGTTCCGGTTGTCATTCATTGCTCCCTTCCCATGCCGCAGATCTGCCCCGCGGCGCGTTCTTCTTATGATTGGACTGCTGAGGTGCGCAGCGGCACATGCGCCCCTCCCCGCGGCCGGCGCGGCGCGGCAGAATCCGGGCACACCGCCCGGCGCGTGTTCCGCCGATCAGGTCGGATATCCATCCCGTGCCGTCTGTCGCGACTGTCGCCCATCGTCGCCTGCGCTCAGAACGGCATGCCCGGGGGGATGCGCGGCGTCCTGTACTTCAATTCCGTGCGCAGCATGGCCGGGTGCGTGAGCAGCTGCGCCATGCTCCGCTCCCACGCTGCATTGACGGTATCGCCGCCGGCCGCTGCGAAACGTACGGCAATACGCCGCAGCCGGTCGTTGATGAGTGCGGCCACATCGGGCGAGGTGCGCCGGTCCCGGGCGGTCCGCGCCAGCGTCATCAGCGTGCGATAGGCAATCCGGCGACCCACGGCGTCGTGCTCAGCGCCGACCGTGGCAGCGAGCAGCCGGCCGAGCAGATCATCGAGGCCCGGCAGGTGCGGATCGGCCAGATGCTGCTCGTAGACACGGGTCAGGCGCGAGGGCGCGAGCAGCGCATTGAGGGTCACCTGTGCCGCAACGTCGGCGGCGACCAGTGGATCGAACACCGCGCCGCCGGCATTGGCCAGCACTTCCTGGTTGAACTGCGGATTGTCCGCACCATGGATCCCGTAGGACAGCTCCATCAGCAGCCGGTGCGGCACCGTGAGCTCGCGGGTCGATAGCGTCTCGAGCAGCGCATCGATCGCCGCGTTCTGTTCGCGCGCATCCACCGGCCTGGCGGGCGGGTGCGCATGGCCGTTGATGGCGTAGCTGTAATCAACGCCGCCGACGAGCTTCGCCGCCGCGACCGCCTCGTAGCGCTGCAGGAGCCACACCAGCACGAACTCGCGGCGCAGGTCGGCGAGCGGCTCGTTCGGCAGCAGCACCCGCGGCCCGAAATCATCGAGCGCCACGCGCCGCACCGCCATCATGTGCTTCAGCGCCGCGACCGGATCCGGGCCGTCGTCCCAGAGACTCGCCCACGGTGTGGGCGAGCCCGGCGAGCGGGCATCGGTATCGGTGATGTAGCGGGCACCGGAGGCGACCATCGCATCGGCCAACGCGCTGTCGTAGTGTCGCAGGCTCTCCCCGGGCGGCGGAGCGCCATAGAGCCATTTCACCGTGAACATGTCCCAGCTGCCGAGCCCCGTGGCATAGGCGTGCGACAGATCGATCCGCCCGTCCTTCAGCAGGATGCGCGGACCGGGGTAGTCCATCACCGATGAGCGGTGCTGGGTGCTGCCGGCGAAGTTGTGACTGAACCCGAGGGTGTGGCCGACCTCATGGGCGGCGAGCTGGCTCAGGCGCAACAGTGTCGCGCGCACCGGGTCGTCCGGTCCGCCGGTGTTGTCGTACTTCGTGCC
Organism: Pseudomonadota bacterium; assembly: GCA_021792555.1. Classification (GTDB taxonomy): domain Bacteria; phylum Pseudomonadota; class Gammaproteobacteria; order Steroidobacterales; family Steroidobacteraceae; genus 13-2-20CM-66-19. Next base: position 29,663 of record JAJYUL010000033.1, on the reverse strand, counting down.
CACCAGAGCGTGGAAAATCCGCATGTCCTGGCGGGCGCGCAGCGAGCCGAGCACCGCGACGCCGCGGATGATCTCCCCGGTGCGCGGATCAACGATCCGCTGGCCGTAGGACCAGCTGCGCGTGAGCCGGTCGTCCCAGAAGACGACGTTGTAGCGCACGTCGTTGGGACTGACCCCTCTGGGCAGGACCTTGACCTGGAAGGCATCGATGTACCCGGCTGCAGCGAACGCCTTGGCCCAATAGCGCACCCCACGCAGCAGCGCGGCGCGGATCTGCGGCGGCGCCGCCCGATCGATGTAGTACACGATCGGCTTGCGCACGCGCGAGCGCGCCCGGCCGGGATGAATCTTCTGCAGGCGAAAGCGCGTGGCGTATTCGTGGAAGACGCGCTGACCGAGCGGCGTGGTGTAGTCGTACACCTCGATCGGCTCGCCGCCGGCGCGGATGTCGTAGGGATGGGGTGTGTAGCCCGGCGGCGGCAGCCTGATGAGCGAGGAATGCACCACGAAGCTCACCTTGTGCGGGTCCGGCGCGACGCTGCGCACCGCGGCGCCCGGGTCGCTTGACTCGAAAGTCTCGAGCGCGGCGAACACGATGTTGTCCGGGAAGTCCTGCACCGAGCGCAGCAGCGGCGCGCTCAGCGCCGGAACCAGCTTGAAGGGCGCGCCGCCGCCGGAGTCGAGCTGCCGGGCGAGGTGCATCACGTCCTGGGTGAGAAATGGCGCGATGTCGATCACCACGCTGCCGTCGGGCTTGGTGCTGACGGGACGGCTCATCCACACGACATCGATGGGAAAGCTCTCGCGCACCCCGCGCTGCTCACTCGCCGTCCCGCCCACGGCCCGGAAGCGCGGATTCTCGAAGGCGATGGCGACTTCGGTGCCGACGCGGCGGAAATCGAGCAGTTCGGTCCGGCCATCGAGCCCCCGATCGAGGGTGATCGCCGCCGAGCCGAGGCCGGTCTGCAGCGAGGTGGCGTAGAGATAGCGGCCGTAGATGCCCTGCGGATCCGGCGGCGGCAGAGTCAGCAGAATGCGCCCCTGCACCGTATCGACGTGTACCGGCAGAAGCCCCTGGGCGCTCGCCGGCGCCATCGACAGCGCCGCAACGACGAGCACGATCCCCACGACGCGGCTGAACGCCGCAACCTGCAGCCTCATCTGCGTGACCTCCCCGTCCATCTGAGACGCCTTGACCCCCTTCAGTCGGGCCCGACGTTCATTTAGTTTATGTTAAATATGCCGACCGCTCCGGCATCTCGCATCCGCACTATACGCCGCTCGGCGCGCGCGCCGTGAGCCCCCCGGGACGCTTCACCCGGCGGCAGCGTTCTGCAGCCGGTAGCGCAACCACACCGCCCCGCCCTCGAGCACTTCGCTGCTGGCGAGCTGCAGGGCGGTGAGCGGCGCACGCTGCTCGGACTCTGCCGCGCTCGAATCGAACACGCTGGGGGCCCCCTGAGCGCCATCGACCGCGGGGCACAGCGCGAGACTGATCTCGTCGATGAGCCCGGCGCGCAGGAACGCCCCATTCACGTGACCGCCCCCCTCGAGCAGCAGCCGTTTGATGCCGAGTTCGCGATTGAGGAATTCCAGCATCGCGCGCAGATCGACTGTCCGCTCGCCGGCAAAGAAATAGGACACCCCGTCGCGGCGCAGGCCCTCCAGATGCGCGTCGGTCACCTGCGTGCCGAGCACCGTCACGATCGGATCGCCGCCAATGTCGGCGCGGCCCCACGCAATCTTGCCGTGCGCATCGAGCACAATGCCGAACGCCGGCGCCTTGCGCCGCACGAGCCAGGGCTCACGCGGATAGATGCGCTCGGCGTGCGCCGGGTAGGCGCTCGCCTTGGCGAACTCCTGTCCCGTGACGCGCCCGATCAGCCAGGCATCGCCCCCGAGCCGCTCGTGCAGCCGCTCGAACAGCGTGCCGCCGTCGCGGGTCTGGGGACGCCAGCGGCTGTGCAGGATGCGTCCGTCGAGGCTCGCGACCATGTGGCAGATGACATACGGCTTCATCGACGATCCTCCTCTATCGGCCCGCGGCGAGAGGCTCCGGGGAGGCGATTTAATACGCCGTGACACGGCGGCGCAACGGGCCGGATGGGTGAGGCTCCCCCGCCACGATCGGCAGAAATGCTATCGCGCGCACAATTTGGAGCCCTCGTGCTGGCATTGCGGCGGCTTTACTCGTATGAGTGGCCGGACATCGGTTCGCGCAACAAGGGATCACCTGGGGGCGACCCATGATCGGCGTCACAGTTTTTGCCGCGATGGCGGTGCTGCTCATCGGCTATGCGCTGATGCTGTACCGCGGGCTGCTGCGTGCCCGGCTGCAGCTCACCCGGGCCTGGTCCAACCTGGAGTTCGCGTGGGCGCGGCGCGACGGGGAGCTCGCCCGGCTCGTTGAGCTGTGCCGGCAGAACACTCAATGCGACAACGAGCCGATCGAGCGTGTGCTGCGTGCACGCGATGCGCTTCAGGCTGCCCGCGCCCAACATGACGTCGCCGCCGTGAACGGCACGGAAGACACCCTGCGCGCAGCGCTCGTCACGCTCTACCCCATCGCTGCGCGCCACCCCGATCGGCAGGCCGAGGCGGCATTGCGCGCGCTGCGCTTTCGCATCCGTGCGCACGAGCGGGCGATTGCAGCGTATCGCACCCGCTACAACGAGGCGGCCAAGAACCTCAATGCGCGCATCGAGATGCTTCCCGATTCGCTCATCGCCGGCCTGTGCCGCTTCGCCCCAGCGTCTCTGCTTGAGGACACGGCGGCCCCCGCCGCCGACGTCGATCTCGGCCTCGCCTTCGGCAAATAATCCTCACGCGCCTCGCACGCGAGCTCCCCGTCCGCTCAAGCCCTCCGCCTTTCCGGCCGATACCCTCCTGCGCGTATCGCACAAGGAATCGATCATGCCCGCCTCCTCGAACCGCCCCAGCTGCCGCAATTGTCGGGATGCCGACCTCGCCCCGGACTTCACCATGGCCTTCCAGCCGATCGTGGACACCGAGCATGGCACGGTCTACGCCCACGAAGCGCTGGTGCGACCGATCGGCGGCGGCAGCGCGCACGAGGTGTTGAGCCGCATCACCGAGGAGAACCGCTATGCATTCGATCAGGCGTGCCGCGTCCGCGCGATCACGCTGGCGGCCGGTCTGGGCATGCACAGCCTGCTCAACATCAACTTCCTGCCGAATGCGGTCTATCAGCCTGCCGCGTGCATCCGCGCCACGCTCGAGGCGGCTGCACGCAACGGCTTTCCGCTGCATCAGATCGTGTTCGAGGTGACCGAAGATGAGCGCTCGCGCGATGCGGCGCACCTGATGGCGATCTTCACCGAATACAAGCGTCACGGCATGCTCACGGCGATCGATGATTTCGGCGCCGGGCATTCCGGATTGAATCTGCTCGCGCAGTTCCAGCCGGACATCGTCAAGATCGACATGGCCTTGACCCGCAACATCCACACCGACCGAGTGCGCCGCACCATCACGCACTCGATCGCACAGATGTGCGCGCAGCTCGGCATCACCGTGATCGCCGAGGGCATCGAGTCGCTCGATGAGGCTCTGTGCCTGCGCGAGCTCGGCATCCATCTGCTGCAAGGCTACTACTTCGCGCGCCCGGCGCTCGAGGCGCTGCCGCAGGTCTCGGCCGAAGCGCTGCGCGCGCTGCGCACGCCGTTCGAATCCCACCTGCTCGAGCGCGCCGCGCACTGAGGCGGCGCGCCGCCGAACCGGCCAGATCGGCATAGGGGCGGTCCATGGGGACCGCTCACCCGCCATACCACCCGGCGTGCGCGGCCGCACCGGACGGCTCGAGAAGTTGCGGTCAGGTGAGGCGAGGCATGCCGAGGCGCCCAAGATAGCCGATAGTCAGAACGCGGTTGAGCGCGTGGCCACTGTTGCTCCATCAGTACGGCCTCTGCTGACTTCCCGCCCCGTGTCACCACGTCGGGCTTTCAGCCTCCCCCCGGGGTGAGAACGCATTTTTTCACCGCACACCTGCCGGGCTGACACCGCCTGAGCCTTGGTCACGAGAGCTTCGCGCTTTCATGCCCGCTCGCCCTGCGCGGCAGGGGCTTCTACCCGCTTCTTGTTCACCGGGTCGCACCTTCGCGCCACGCTTCCTTCCCACGGTCGGTCACCCTCCCGCAGTTGCGCTTCACTCCGCTCACCGTCACCCGCTCGCGGCGCGACCTGCTCCCGCAAGAGTGCGCCCGTGCCGGGCGCACACGTAAAGACGCCTCTGCCCGCATTCGCGGGCAGAGGCGCACCGTTCGGCTCCCGCGGCCGGGATCCACTCCCGGCTGCGGGCGGTCACCCCGCGCAGTGACTGCCGCTCACCGCGCTCAGACCCATTGTTTGATCAGGACACCGCGCTAGCCGTTACCCCAACCATCCCCCCCGTTGGGTGGCGAGGTGGCACAGCCGTGCTGCGCGTTGCTGTATTCCGGCTGGATGGCATATGGGTGACCGTTCAGGTCGACGTTGCTCGGGTCGAAGAACACGGTCGTCTGCGGACCCGGCAGCGCCGGCGGCGGCGGATTGATCGCGAGGAAGCTGCACTCGTCGCCGATCTCCTGCCCGAACATCGCGTTGGACAGCTCGTTCCACCAGCCGGTCGGCCAGGCACCGGCGACATTCGGGTCGGTGATGGTCTCGATCGTCTCGTGCGAGAGGACGTTGTTGGTCGAGTCGATGAACTGCCCGTTGGGAGTATTGGGCCGCACCGAGCATCCGCTGACGTCCTGGAATGGCTCGACTGTGTAGAGGACCGGACCGACGCCCGGGAAGATCGCGGTGCCGTGATAGGCGCAGAACACGAACGTGCTCGGGTTGTCAGGCGAATAGCACTGGCCGGGGCCCGCGCACTCGTCCTGTCCTGGCGGCAGGAAGACGTCGTAGATGGCGTGATAGCCGCCCGGCAGGCCAAGCTGGCTGGTCACGGCGTATACGATCGTCTGCACGTCGAGATCGGTGTACGGCACACCGGGCGCCGAGGGATAGCTCACCTCAATCACATCGCGCGACGGGCGATAGCGATCACCGCTCTGGGCGCCGACGTACTGATCGACGATGTGAATGAAGCGGCTCTGCCCGAGATCGCTGAGGAAGCGGTGCGGATCGCCCCAGCAGGTCGCAATCGAATCGCAGTTGCCGTTCGACTGCATGTTCACGTAGATCAGGTATTCCTTCGCGAAGCGCACGACATGGCCGCCGTGATACGACAGCGTGCCGGGGTAGCGGGTGCCGCTCTCGCCCTGACCCCAATCACCGCCTCCGAAGGCGCCTCCCTGCGAGTGGTCCTGCGTCATGCCGAAGCGGCCCAGGCGCTTCGCCGCCAGACCCGCCGGGGTATTCGCGGTCATCAAGTGAATGCCCGCCTTCTGAGCATGGCTCGCCTGGTAGTGGTCGTAACCCGTCGGACTCACCGTCAGCTTGAAGGTGTGCTGCTGCTGCGCTTGGGCTGCCCCACAGGCGAGGAACGCGGCCACCGTTCCTGTCGCGACAATCAGCGTGTGCCGTAGAAAACGCAAAGATCGCATGCTGCCACTCCTCTTTCGTGTTGTTGCTATTCGGCCCGGTGATGCGCTGTTGAGCTTGTTATCCGGGCAATCCGTCATGGAACACACGGGCTGTGCGTTGTGATGCTGGTGTGGAATCCCCCGTGCATCTGCGCGCACTTGCCTGCTGAAAATCAGAATAGGCCCCGTGTTCAAAACTTGTCAAGCTTTGGGAAATGTTGCGGATTCTTGACACTGGGGCCTCGCCGAGCGAGGCGACACGAGCCTTGTGACGACACGTGGGCGATTCTGCGGCGGGAGGGATTAGAGCTCGATCGCGCCCGAGGCATGCAGCTCGCGCGGCCCCAACTCGGCACGGGCACGCGCGAGGGGGCGCTGCTGCGCGCGGATGGGGCCGCCGTCGCTGCCCGCGGCGCGGACTGCTAGACTGACCCCGGCCGGAAGCAGCGCGGAGAAAGGATACGCTGATGATTTACGTGGCGATTCTCGTCGCCTCCCTGTTCCTGCTGATCACCTTCGCGGTCGAGCACGTCGATCGGACCTCGGGCTTCCCCTCGGTGATCGCGATGATTGCGCTCGGCCTCGCGGCCAAACCCGCGCTGCGCTCGATGGGGATGCTGGTCGAGGGAATCGGCGCCGTCGTGCCGGTCGCCGGTGCGGTCGCACTGGTGCTGATCGTGCTCGAGGGCGCGCTCGACATTGAGCTTAAGCGTGAGCGGCTCAAGCCCGCCCTCACCGCCTTCGCGCTCGCCGCGTTCGCGCTGCTCTTCTACGGCGCGGTCTTCGCGGCGATCGCTGCCGGGCTGCTCGAGCTCACCTATTTTCAGGGCGCGATCCTGGCGACGCCGCTTGCGCTGATCAGCAGCTCGGTCGCGATACCGGCGAGCCGCACCCTCGACGCCGAGGCGCGCGAATTCATCGTCTACGAGAGCTCCACATCGGACATCCTCGGGGTGCTCGCCTTTTTCGCCCTCGTGCACTCCGGCGCCACACTGCATGGCTTTGTCACGGGGCTGGCCGGCGGCGGCCTGCTCTCTCTGCTGCTGGCCATCGCCTGTTCCATCGCACTGGTGGCGATCTCCACACGTGCCACCGCGCACGTGCGCTACGTACCCCTGCTCGCCGGCCTGTTTGCGCTGTATGCGGCAGGCGAGCTGCTGCACCTCTCGCCGCTCATCATGGTGCTGCTGTTCGGGCTGATGCTCAACAACCGTGCGGCGCTCGTGCGCATCCCGGGCGTTGCACGCATCGCCGAGAAGATCTCCTCGCAGACGGTCGGGGAGTTCAAGGTGCTCGTGCAGGAACTGACCTTCGCGGTGCGCGGATTCTTCTTCTTTCTGCTCGGCTACACGACCAACCCCGCCGATTTCGGCTCGGCGCGCTCCTGGGCCGCCGCGGCGCTCATCCTGATCGTCGTTTACGGCGCACGCTATGCGATGCTGCGGCCGCTCGGTCGCTCCTTCGCCGCCACGCTCACCTGGATCGCCCCGCGCGGACTGATCACCGTGGTGCTGTACCTCGACGCGCGCCGCCAGCTGCACCTGCCGTCCTATATGGACGGCGCGGTGCTGCTCGTGGTGTTTCTGTCCGCCGGCGCGCTCGCCCTGGCGCCGCGCCGGCGGCAGTCCGAGCCGCCGCCCGCGTCAGCCTGAGCGCTGCGCTGACTCATTCCTCCGGCGGGGTGCGCGCGGCAAGGTCGGCCAGCTCCTCCTCGCTCGGCCGCTGCGCGGCCAGCGCCTGCTGCGCTCGCACCAGGAACGCGCGCGGCACCTGCACCTCGGCGTTCTGCTCGAGACCGGGTATCGGGGAGAACGTACTGACACGCGCCGGGATGCCATCGGCCTGCAGCCGTCCGGCGAGCACCTGCGCGCCGATCGGCTCGGGGCAGGCCTGAAGCACCACCCAGGGCTCCTCCTCCCCGTTCTTCGCGCGGTGAGCCATGGACCGCCCCCCTCAGCCACCCAGATAATGCGTGACCCAGCGCACCATGGCACGGTAGAACAGCGCCCGGTGCATCGGATCCTGCGGCATATGGTACGCCCCCGGGATGCCGATGAACTTCACCGGCACATGCCGGCTCGCCAGCGCGTGGTACAGCGCCAGCGCCTCGGTGATCGGCACGGTGACATCGTCGGTGCCCGAGAGAATGAGCGTCGGGGTGGTGATGTCGCCGGCATAGGTGATGGGTGAGCCGGTGCGGTACAGCGCCGCGGAGCGCTTGTTCCACGGGCTGCCGCCGAGCGAATCGCGCGTCCAGGCGAGGTTGCCGGCGCCGGAGAGCTCGTACTCCTCGGTCCAGTCGGTCACCCCGTCGGCCACCACCGCGCAGCGCCAGAAATGCTGATGGCCGATCAGCCAGCTGGTCATGAACCCGCCATAGGAGTGCCCCACGGCCGCGATGCGCGCGGTGTCGACGATGCCCTTGGACTCGAGCATGCGGATTCCGGAGATCACGTCGCTGTCGGGGCCGACGCCCGGATCGCGATAGATGGCGTGCTCATGGGCGTTGCCGAGGTTGTCGCTGCCGCGGTAGTTCGGCTCGAACACCAGATAGCCGCGCGCGGCAAAGAGCAGCCTGAGCGGGCCGATCTCATCGGCATCGAAGTGCTCGATCGAGGCGGCCTCCGGACCGCCGTGGCTGAACACCACGAGCGGATAGCGCTTGCCCGGCACGTAACCGTTGGGATAAGTCAGAATGCCGTCGTTCAACTGGCCGTCGGGCGCGTGCCACTCGAGTTCGACGCTGACCGGATAGGCGTAGCGCCCGAAGCGGCGGTTGAAGTCCGTCAGGCGCACCGGCGCGCTCTGCGGGGTGCGCATCAGGTACAGCTCAGGAGCGCGCGTGGTGCTGTCGGCCACCACCGCGAGCGCGCCGCGCGGGGAGGCGGCGACGCTGAGCGCCTGCAGGCCGCCGAGCCGCAGCGCGTGGCCCACGCCGCCGAGCGGCTGCTCGAACAGCCGGCTCTCGATGTGATCGTCGGCGATGCCGACGAGCGCCTTGCCGCCGGGCAGCCAGACGAAGTTGGCGGCGAGATTGCGGCCGAGCGTCGCACTGACATCGTGCGCCGCCCCGCGCGGTGAGCCGACGTAGAAGTCCATCACGCTCACCGGTCCGGGCCCATGCGGATACAGGTAGGCGACCGCATCGCCGCGCGGCGCAAACCGCGGCGCGTACTCGTAGCTCAGATGCGTGCCGATGCGCCGCTCTGCCCCGCTCGCCACGTTCACCGCCATGATCGTCGTGCGGTCGCTGTCACCGTCGTTTGCATCGGCCTGGCGCGTGTAGACGATCCAGCGGCCGTCGGCCGACCAGGAGGGCGCGGTGATGCCGCCGCCGAACGGAGGTGCGGTCTCGAGCACGCTGCCCGGTCCGTGAGTCAGCTGGCGCGGCGCGCCGCCCGAGAGCGGCAACAGCCAGATCTCGGACGGCACCGGCGGGCGGTTGACGAGGTAGTCATCGTCGTGGATCACGAACAGATCGTGGTGAGTCTGCCGTTGACGCGCGCTCAGCGGGGAGTTGTCGGGGGTGACGTAGGCGAGCGTATGGCCATCGGGGCTGAAGGCGAACTGCTGCACGCCATTCGGCGCATCGGTGAGCGCATGCGCGGTGCCGCCGGCGGCCGAGACCGCGTAAACCTGCGGCGCGAGCTTCCCGACCTTGGCGATGAAGGCGATCTGCCGCCCGTCAGGGGACCAGCGCACCATCTCGAGCGCGCGCATGCCGCGCACCAGTGCATGGGAATGCCCGCCCTGCACGCTGAGCACCCGCAGCGTCGAGACCCAGCGATCGTGCACGAAGTCCCCGCGGATCGTGCGGATGGCGATGCGGTTCCCATGGGGTGAGAAGTGCGGCGTGCCAAAGCGCACCAGGGCGCGAAAATCCCTCAGCGTCAGCGGCATCGGGCTGGCCTGCGCGCCGAGCGAGACCAGCGCGGCCAGAGCGGATGCGAACAGAATGGTGCGCGATTTCATCGAGGACTCCGCTTCAGGCGCCGCAGCGCCCGGATTGCGCATTTTCGCACGATTCGGGCGCGCCGCGTCCGCCTGCGCGGCACGGCGCCTCGGGGAACCTTCGGATGGGCGCATCTGGCCAAAGTGCCTGCGCCGTCCTACCCTGGGCGCCTCGCGGCGCGCGGCGGCCCGGCGCTCGGGACGCCCAGCCGCACGCAGGAGGACACGCCATGCAGACACGCAAACTCGGCAGCAACGGAACGAATACCCTGGAAGTCTCGGCCCTCGGCCTCGGCTGCATGGGCATGAGCTTCGGCTACGGCCCGCCGCACGACAAGCACGAGATGATCGCCCTGCTGCGCGCAGCGGTCGACCGCGGCGTCACCTTTTTCGACACCGCGGAGGTCTACGGGCCGTACGCCAACGAGGAGCTCCTCGGCGAGGCGCTCGCGCCGGTGCGCGCCAAGGTGCTCATCGCCACCAAGTTCGGCTTCCGCATCGATCAGGAGGGACGCCGCGAGGGCGGCCTCGACAGCCGTCCCGAACACATCCGCGAAGTCGCGGAAGCCTCGCTGCGGCGCCTGCGGTGCGAAACGATAGACCTGTTCTACCAGCACCGGGTCGATCCCGCCGTGCCGATCGAGGAGGTCGCGGGCGCCGTGCAGGATCTGATCCGTGCCGGCAAGGTACGCCATTTCGGGCTCTCGGAAGCCTCCGTGGCGACCATCCGCCGCGCCCATGCCGTACAGCCGGTCACCGCGCTGCAGAGCGAGTACTCGCTGTGGTGGCGCGAGCCGGAGGCCGAGATGCTGCCGGCGCTCGAGTCCCTCGGCATCGGCTTCGTGCCCTTCAGTCCGCTCGGCAGGGGCTTTTTGAGCGGCAAGATCGACGAGCGCACCACGTTCGATGCGAGCGACATGCGCAACACCGTGCCGCGCTTCTCGATCGAGGCGCGCAAGGCGAACAAGGCGCTCATCGATGTGCTCACCGCGATCGCCTCGGCCCGGGGAGTGACCCCGGCGCAGCTCGCCCTCGCCTGGCTGCTCGCGAAGAAGCCCTGGATCGTGCCGATTCCCGGCACGACGCGCCTGGCGCGCCTGGAGGAGAACATCGCCGCGGCGGACATCACGCTCTCGGCCGAGGACCTGGCGCAGATCGAGCAGTCGGCCGCGCGCATCCCGGTGCACGGCGCGCGCTACTCGCAGCAGATGGCCCGCCTGGTCGACCGCTAGAGACCGGCGCGCCTGCCCGCTGGAACGCCCGGCGCGGCGCTCAGTATCATGGTGCGCCGCCCGCAATGATCTCAAGGAGTTCGATTCGATGTACAAGGCCAAAGCATACGCAGCCGCAAGCGCCGTCTCGCCTCTCGCCCCGCTCAGCATCGAGCGGCGCGAGCCGACGGCCACGGACGTACGCATCGAGATTCTCTTCTGCGGAGTGTGTCACTCCGATCTGCACCTGGTGCGCGACGAATGGCACGAGGCCATGCCGGCGGTCTATCCGCTCGTGCCCGGACACGAGATCATCGGGCGCGTGAGCGCGGTCGGCCCGGCCGTCAAGCGCTACAAGCGCGGCGATCTGGTCGGCGTCGGCTGTCAGGTCGACTCCGACGGCACCTGTCCCGAATGCCGCGCCGGGCACGAGCAGCTCTGCGCCAATGTGGTGCTCACCTACAACGCCCCGGACAAGCATACCGGCGGGGTCACCTACGGCGGCTACTCCGAGAGCATCGTGGTCGAGGAGCGCTTCGTGGTGCGCGTTCCGGAGAGCCTCGATCCGGCCGGCGCCGCTCCGCTGCTGTGCGCCGGCATCACCACCTATGCGCCGCTGCGCCGCCAGAAGGTCGGCCGCGGCACCAAGGTCGGCATCGTCGGTCTCGGCGGGCTCGGGCACATGGGCGTGAAGCTCGCGCACGCCATGGGCGCGCACGTGCACGTGCTCACCACCTCGCCCGCCAAGCGTGAGGACGCGCGGCGGCTCGGCGCCGATGCGGTGATCGTCACGCGCAACGCCGAGGAGATGCGCCAGCACGCCGGCAGCTTCGATTTCATTCTCGATACGGTCTCGGCCGCGCACGACATCAACGCGTACCTGAACCTGCTGCGCAACGACGGCAATCTCACGCTCGTCGGCGCACCCGAGCAGCCGTTCCTCATCCCGGCGTTCTCGCTGCTCACCGGTCAGCGCACCCTGTCCGGCTCGATCAACGGCGGTCTGCCCGAGACACAGGAGATGCTCGATTTCTGCGGCGAGCACAACATCACGGCGGACGTCGAGGTGATCCCCATCCAACGCGTCAACGAGGCCTACGAGCGGCTGCTCAAGGCAGACGTCAAGTACCGCTTCGTCATCGACATGGCGTCCCTGAAGGGCTGACTCGCCCGTCCGTAAAGAGCGGAGAACATCATGAGCTACTACATTGCCAAGACACTGGATAAGGACTTCGAGGCCGCCATCGCGGCGGTTACCGCCGGCCTGAAAGAGCAGGGCTTCGGGGTCCTCAGCGACATCGACGTACAGGCAACCCTTAAGGCGAAGATCGGCGCGGAGATGCCCAAGTACCGCATCCTCGGCGCCTGCAATCCCCGCATTGCGCACGAGGCGCTCGGGGCGGAGGCGCGGCTCGGGGTCATGCTGCCGTGCAATGTGATCGTGCGCGAGACGGCCGACAAGCAAGTCGAGGTCGCCACCGTCGATCCGGTGACGGCCATGGAGCGGACCGGCAACCCCGCCCTTGAACCGGCTGCGCGCAAGGTGCGGGAACTGCTCTCGACGATGATCGAGCGGCTGTAGTCACCGGCCTCGCCCAGCTCAGCAGAGCGTTCCCTCGTATACACTCGCGAGCGCCCAAGACATCCCGATCGAGCGAAACTCGATGAGCGCATCCGGCCGCGCATGGACGCGCGGCCGCCAGCCCTCCGCCCTGCGATACAGGATCGCCCGACACTCGTCCTGGGAGAGGACGAGGTACTCCTCGATCGAGGCAACCCGGCCGTAGCACATCACTTTCTCGCGCAAATCGATATGTCGGGTCGACGGCGAGAGGATCTCGGTCACCAGAACGGGATTGCGCACGCACGTTCCCGTCCGCTCTTGCGGCCGACAGGCCACCATCAAGTCCGGGTAATAGACGATCTGATCGGAATCGATCCGGATCTCGAGCTTCGCGTCCAGGATGAACGGCTCGCAAGGACCGCCGAGCAGAAACGTCTCGAGCGCCGCAAGGAGCCTTCGTGCGATGCGATTGTGCGCCAGGCTCGCCCCGCCCATCGCATACACCAGCCCGTTGACGTACTCGTGACGCAATGCGCTCTTCTCTTCGAGGCGCATGTATTCCTCCTGCGTCATGAACAGCGGCTGATCCGGCGTTTCCTGAAATTTCCGCTCCCGGACTTCACCGCCCCCCGTCCCGCTCGTGCACATGAACTCCTGCAGCCACCGCGCGATGCGCGCGAGCTCATCGGCAGCAAGACCCTCGAGCGATTTCTTGATCTCCGCGATGGTATTCACGCAGTGCTCCGAATGATCGGGCGGATCAGCCTACACGGACGCAGAGACTCGCGGAATAGCCGGTTTCTACCCACTTTGCGTAGAAATGGCGCACCTCTCATCACGCACGGCGTCGTCACGCGTGATACTGACACCCACTCCCCGCACGTCGGATCACCACGTGATAGATGCGCTGATCGGTAGACGCAAACTCAGACGCAATTCCCCACGTCACGCCTGACAGGGGGACTCGGACACAAAAGAGGCGTGTCTACGCCTCGGACTCGGTCCCGAAGACCCGAAGCAGGTCCTCATAGGTCGCCTGGACATGCGCTCTCGCCCATTCCTCGGCGCGCGCGGCATCGCCCGCCATCCACGCGGCGAGCAAGGTCTCATGCTCGCGCCGGGCCCGCGAGGCACGGCCGGTCGGCTGCAGATGCAGCCGCACATAGCGCTGCGCGAGGGTGAGCAGACGCTGCAGGACCTCGGCGGTGAGCCTCTGGCGCGCCGGCACCACGAGCGCCAGATGAAATGCGCCGTTGAGATCGCCAGCCTCCTCGAGGCGGCCCTCCTTGAGCGCCTGGTGCAGCTCGCGCGCGGCGGCCTCGGCGCTCTGGCGCTCGATCGGCCCGGCAAGCTGCGCGCCGCGCGCGATCGCCTGCGGCTCGAGCGCAAGGCGCAGCCTGAAGATCTCGTGCGCCTCGGTCTCGCTCACCGAGCGCACCTGGAAACCGCGGTGCGCGAATATATCGACCAGCCCCTCGGCGCGCAGCTGCAGCAGCGCCTCGCGCACGGGGATCTTGCTGACGCCGAACTCGGCGGCGAGCGCATCCTGCGGCAGCGCCGAGCCCGGCGCATAGGCGCCGCTGACGATGCGCGCACGGACCCGCTCGGTGAGCTGCGCGCTCATCGTTCGCACCAGCGGCTTGGCGGCCTGCGTGCCCATCAGCTCACGACGAACCCTTGCGGAAAGGGCTGGCGCTCATCGATCCAGATCGTGTTGAACCCAGTCGCATACGCGCTGCCCTCGATGGCCGGAATGATCGCGCGCGTGCCGGCGAGATCGACCGACTCGAGCACCCGCGCGCTGAAGCGGCTGCCGATGATGCTCTCGTGCACGAAGGTATCCCCGGGCCGGAGCCCTCCGCGTGCGGCCAGCTGTGCGACGCGCGCGCTCGTTCCGGTGCCGCAGGGCGAGCGGTCGATCGCCCGCTCGCCGTAGAAGACGGCGTTGCGGGCATGGGCTCCCTCCCCGCGCGCCCGGTCGGTCCACATGACGTGGCTCACGCCGCGGATGGTGGCATCGAGCGGGTGGACCGGCTCGTAGATCTCGCGCACCAGCGAGCGCACCAGCGGACTGTAGCGCAGCAGCCCCGCAGCGCCGAGCGCTTCGATCCCCGGATAACCGGCCTGCGGCTCGATGATGGCGTAGAAGTTGCCGCCGTAGGCGACATCGAGGTGCAGGCGCCCGAGATCCGGCACGTCGATCTGAAGGCCACTCGCGGCCAGATACGCCGGCACGTTGCGGATGGTCACGCTCGTGACTTTCCCGCCCTCGAGCACGTATTCGATGCCGATGAGGCCGGCCGGCACCTCGATCGTGAGCCGGCCGGGCGTGCGCGGGCGCAGCAGCCCGTGCTCGATGGCGAAGGTGACCATGCCGATGGTCCCGTGGCCGCACATCGGCAGGCAGCCGCTGGTCTCGATGAACAGAATCGCCGCGTCGTGGGCCGGATCGAGCGGCGGCAGCACGAAGCCGCCCGACATCATGTCGTGCCCGCGCGGCTCGAACATCAGGCCGCGGCGGATCCAGTCGAAGCGCCGCTCGAAGTCCGCGCGCCGCTCGCTCATGGTGGCGCCGGTGAGAAACGGCGCGCCGCCGGCCACCAGCCGCACGGGATTGCCGGCAGTGTGCCCGTCGATGCAGAAGAACACCGATCTCATAGCGGCAGTCCTGCGCGGGTGGCGGCCGCGCGCTCGATGAGCTCGCTCACCTGGGCGCGGCGCGCGCCGGCGAGCGGCAGACGCGGCGGACGCACGCGCTCGCTGCCGCGGCCCATGATCTGCTCGGCGAGCTTGATCGACTGCACGAGGTCATGGCCGGCATCCAGGTGTAAAAGCGGCATGAACCAGCGGTAGATCTCTCGCGCGCGCGCCAGATCGCCCGCGCTCAGCGCCGTGTACAGCGCGAGCGACTCGCGCGGGAAGGCATTGGTCAGCCCGGAGACCCAGCCGCGCGCCCCGAGCACGAGCCCCTCGAAGGCGAGATCATCGAGGCCGGCGAGCAGCGCGAAGCGCTCCCCGCAGGCGTTGATCACATCGGTGAAGCGCCGCGAGTCCGCGGAGGACTCCTTCAGCGCGACGATGTTGGCCACATCCGCGAGGCGCGCGAGCGTATCGAGCTCGATCGCGGTGCGGTATGCCGGCGGATTGTTGTACAACATGATCGGCAGGCTGGTGGCGGCGGCGACCGCCCGAAAATGCGCCTCGAGCTCCGCGGCGGTCGGCACGTAGACCATCGCCGGCAACACCATCAGGCCGCTCGCGCCCGCCGCTTCGGCATCGCGCGCGAAGCGCACCGCCGCCGCGGTGGTCAGCTCCGAGACGCCCGCGATCACCGGTATGCGTCCGGCGGCGGCGGCGACCGCCGTCGCCAGCACCGAGCGCTTCTCGTCAGCCGAGAGGGAATTGTTCTCCCCGACGGTACCCAACACCACCAGGCCGTGTACGCCCTCCTCCACCAGCGCACGCTGCACGGCGCTGGTGGCTCGCAGGTCGACCGCGAGCCCGGCATCGAACTGAGTGGTGACCGCCGGGAAGACGCCCGTCCAGTCGCACGGCAGGGGAGTGGTTGCTGCACTCATCGGAGCCCGTCCATCTTGCTTCACTCTTTATATCGTATACGATATAACGCCGCACAGTAAACGTTCTGCCCCGCGGAGTGCTTCCATGCGCGAGACAGCAACTTGAGTTCACAGGCGGACCCGCACGCCCGCGAGCGCATCGCCATCATCGGTGCCGGCATCGTCGGCAGCGCCATCGCCTGGCGCCTGACGCGTGAGGGCCACCGGGTGCTCCTGCTCGATCGGGCTGAGCCGGCGTTGGCCGGCGCATCGTTCGGCAACGCCGGGCACATCGCCTGCGAGCAGCTCGAGCCCCTGCCCAGCGTGCGGCTGCTCATGACGTTCTGGCGCGAGCTCAGCGCCTTCGGCGGTCCGGTGCACATTCCGCTGCGCCGCATCGCGGCGCTCGCCCCCTGGATGGCGCGCTTCGCGGCGGCCGCATTGCATCAGCGCCGCAATACCCCGGCGCTCGCGGCGCTGGTACGGCCGGCCGCCGACTCGCTCGAGCGCGCCCTGCGCGAGGTCGGGCACCCCGAGCTGCTCGTGCGGCACGGACACTACGCGCTCTGGTGCGGACCGAGAGCACTCGAGCAGGCCGCGCGCACCGCGCACGCGGCCCGCGCGCTGCAAGTGCGCACCGAAGCGGCCCCCGAGACCCTGACCCGCGCCATCGGCGCGCACGCGCCGGGCACCGTCTCGGGACTGTGGTATCCGGACAGCGCGCACGTCATCGATCCGCGCAGCGTTGCCCAGGCCTTCGTGGATGCCGCCGTGCAGGCCGGTGCACGGTTCGAACAGACCGAAGTGCGCGAGTTGCTCCCCGAGGCTGATCGCATCACCGTGTGCACCGAGGCGCGGCGGCTGTCCGTTCAGGCCGCGGTCGTGTGCGCCGGCGTGCAGTCAGGCCCGCTCCTGCGGCGCTTCGGCCTGAACGCGCCGCTCACCGCCGAGCGCGGTTATCACCTCGAATTTCCCGACACGCCGCCGCTCTGCGACGCCCCGGTGGTGTACATGACGCACAGCATCATCGTCACGCCGATGCGCGGGCGGCTGCGCGCGACGAGCTACCTGGAGTTCGAGCGGCACGGCGCGCCGCCCGATGCGCGCAAGCTGCGCCGTCTGCGCCGCTCGCTCGAGCGCTTCGGCTATCGCAGCGCGCCCCCCCACCCCGGCTGGGTCGGCTCGCGCCCCACGCTGCCGGACTACCTGCCCGGCATCGGCCGCGCCCCCGGGCCGGCGCCTCTCTATTACGCCCTCGGCCACCAACATCTGGGGCTCACGCTCGCGGCGCCGACCGCCGAGGCGATGGCCGCGCTCCTTGCGCAGCGCCGCCCGCCGCTGGATCTCGGCCCCTTCGACCTGCGCCGCTTCGGCGCGGCGCGGCCGCGGTGAGCCGGGCGCTGTGGGCCGCGGTCGCGGCCCTCACCCTCGCGGTAATCGGCCTGACCGCATGGCTCACACCGGCGGCAGGCCTGGTCACGCGCGCGCTGCTCGTTGCGCTCGCGCTCGTGGCGATCGGCTTCGTGTGGCGCTGGTCGCGCCTGGAGCGGCGGATCGGGGCCGGGCCGCGCTGGGCGGATCTCGCCCTGGGGTTCGTCGCGAACTTCTTCGACACCCTTGGGATCGGCTCGTTCGCCCCGACCACGGCGGTGCTGAAGTTCACCCGGCGGATTCCCGATGAGCAGATTCCCGGCACGCTGAACGTCGGGCACGCCCTGCCCACCCTCACCGAGGCGCTGATCTTCATCGCCGCCGTGCTCGTCGAGCCGCGCCTGCTGGTGACGATGATCGGCGCGTCGATTCTCGGCGCCTGGCTCGGCGCGGGTGTGGTCTCGAGGCTGCCGCGCCGCGCGGTCCAGGTGGGCATGGGCGCGGCGCTCGCGGCCGCCGCGGCGCTGTTCATCGCCGCCAACCTGCACTGGATGCCCCTCGGCGGGGAGGCCAGCGCGCTCGAGGGCTGGCGCTGGGGGCTCGCGGTGGGCGGCAATTTCCTGCTCGGCGCGCTGATGAGCCTCGGCATCGGACTGTATGCGCCGTGCCTGATCCTGCTCAGCCTGCTCGGCCTGAACCCGCGCGCAGCGTTTCCCATCATGATGGGCTCGTGCGCCTTCCTGATGCCCATCGGCGGCATGCGCTTCGTGCGCACCGGCCGCTACAGCGCGCCCGTGGCGATCGGCTTCGCCCTCGGCGGCCCGCCGGCGGTGCTGCTCGCCGCCTACGTGGTCAAGTCCATGCCGCTTCAGTGGCTGCGCTGGCTGGTCGCGGGCGTGGTGCTCTATGCGGCCGCCCTGATGCTGCATGCCGCGCGCTCGACCCGGGCGCAGCGTGCGCCCGGGCCGCCTCCTCCTTAAGGAAGAGGCGGGCCGATCCGGGGCCGCCGAGACGTTAGACTCACTGCGATGCCCTGGCTCAGCGAACTCATGGCCGAGCTGCGCCGGCCCTCGGTCCGGATCGCGCTCATCGTCGCGTCCGCGATGTTCATGCAGAACCTCGACTCGACCATCATCGTCACGGCGCTGCCGGCGATGGCGCACAGCTTCGCCACCAACGAGAGCCGCCTCAGCGAGGGCATCACCGCCTACGCGCTCGCCGCGGCGGTGTGCATCCCGGCGAGCGCCTGGCTCGCCGAGCGCATCGGGGCGCGCACGCTCTTCGGCGGCGCGATTGCGCTGTTCACGCTGTCCTCGATGGCCTGCGGCCTTGCCGGCAGCTTTCCGGCGTTCATCGCCGCGCGCCTGGTGCAAGGCGGCTCGGCGGCGATGATGTCGCCGGTCGGGCGGCTGATCGTGCTCGGCAACACCGACAGGCGCGAGCTGATGTCGACGATCTCGATGCTGGTGTGGCCGGGGCTGCTCGCGCCGGTGATCGGTCCGGCGCTCGGCGGATTCATCACCGACGCGCTCTCGTGGCGCTGGATCTTCTACGTCAACGTGCCGATCGGGGCGCTCGCCATCGCGCTGGTGTTCGCGCTCATCCCCGAGCATCGGGCGAGCGAGCGCACCGAGTTCGACCGCCGCGGGTTTCTCTGGCTCGCCGTGGCGGTCGGCTGCCTGAGCTACGGGCTCGACCTGCTCGGCGGGAAGCACATCGAGGCGACGCTCGCGCTCGGACTGCTGGCCGCGGCGTTCGCCGCCGGCTACGGCGCCGTGCGGCACCTCGAGTCGGCCGACCGCCCGCTGGTGCGGCTCGACGTGCTGCGCAAACGGCCATTCCGCGTCGCCACCGTCTCCGGCGGCGGGCTGACCCGCGCGGCGATCAGCGCCACGCCCTATCTGCTGCCGATGATGCTCGAGGTGGTCTACCGGCTCAGCCCGCTGCAGTCCGGCGTGCTGCTGCTCATCTACATGGCGGCGAACCTGCTGATGAAGACCGTCACCAACCCCATCATCCGCCGCTTCGGACTGCGGCAGGTGCTCATCGTCAACGGCGCCATCACGGCGCTCGGCATCGCCGCCTGCGCGTGGATCTCCCCGGGGCTGCCCGAGACGCTGATCGTGCTGATCCTGCTCTTCGCCGGCGCGAGCCGCTCGATGCAGTTCACCGCGCTGACGCTGACCACGTTCGCGGAAGTGACGCCCGAGGAGCGCGCCCCGGCGAGCGTGCTGCTCTCGCTCACCCAGCAGATCTCCATGGCCGCCGGGGTGGCGAGCGCGGCGCTGATCCTGAACTTCACGCGCCTGATGCGCCACTCCGCGACGCTCGGCGCGCTCGACTTCCGCGTGGCGCTCAGCCTGATGGCCGTGCTAGGCGCGCTCAGCCTCATCGCCTACGGCAGCCTGCCGGAGAACACCGGCGCGGAAGTCAGCGGCCACGGGCGCGCCGCGAGCCCGTAGCGCAGCCGCTCACGCGCTGCGCACCAGGCCCTCGACCCAGCGGTACAGCACGAACACCACGGCGGCGAAGGCGACGCCTCCGAGCCACATCGAGGCGGTGGCGAAATCCGCACCCACGAGCGCAATCGGCGCGGGCCGCCCGGTGAAGGCCACGGCGGCGGCGAACACGACCCCGAGGAGGCTCTCGCCCACGATCAGCCCCGAGGCGAGCAGCACGCCGAGCTGTTTGATCGCCTCGGCACGCGGGGCGCGCGCGGCGCGGCGGTTGAACCACCAGCCGACGAGCGAGCCGACCACGATCATCAGCGTGCTCGAGGTGGGCAGATAGATCCCGAGTCCGACCGCCAGCGGCGGCACGCGCACCGTTTTCGACACGCGCGCGAGCACTTCGTCGAACGCGATCACCGCCGCACCGATCAGCCCGCCCGCGATGATCGCGCTCCAATCGATGTTGTGCTGGATGACGCCCTGGGCGAGCGCCGAGATCAGCCCCGCCTGCGGCGCCGGCAGCGCATGGGCGGGATTGACGCCCGGAGCGCCGAGGAACCCGTACGCGTGGTTGACGAGGTCGAGCACGGGGGGGATCACGAGCGCACCGGCGATCACCCCCACCACCAGCGCCCACTGCTGCTTGGCGGGCGTGGCATCGACCAGCTGGCCGGTCTTCAGGTCCTGCAGATTGTTGTTGGCGATCGAGGCCACCGCGAACACCACCGAGGTGACGAACAGCGCGAAGGCCACGAGCGCCCGGCCCGCATCGGGCGGCAGGCCCGACTTGACGATGAACACCAGCAGCAGCGCGAACACCACCACCACCAGAATGCCGATCCCGGAGAGCGGGCTGTTCGAGGAGCCGATGAGCCCGGCCATGTAGCCGCACACGGTCGAGACCAGAAAGCCCATCACGGCGATGAAGATCACCCCGCCGACGGTGAGCAGCAGCGCGTGCGCGCCGAGCCCGCTGATGCGGCTGAAATGCCACAACAGCCAGCCGACCGGCACCAGGCAGGCGAGTGAGACCAGCCCCACCGTGCCGACCGGAATGTCCTGCTCGGTGCGCGGCAGCGTGTGCGCAAGCCCCGCCTTGCGCGCGCGCGAGGCGGCGAAGGCGCCCGCGAGCCCCTTGATGACCGGCTTGACCATGGTGCCGAGCGTCCACACCGCGGCGACGCCGATCGCCCCGGCGCCGAGGAAGCGCACGTAGTGCGCCCACGCCCCCTGGGCGGCGGCGGCCGCCGAGCCCGCGGCCGGGTGCAGCAGCAGAAAGTGCGGCACCGCCCAGCCCCAGCCGATCAGCGCGCCGATCAGCATGGCGATGCCGACCGCGGGGCCGACCAGGTGGCCGATCGCAAACAACGCGAACGACAGGCTGAAATCGAATCCGCTCGCCTGCGATTTGCCGAAGCGGAAGTAGCGCACCACGTCGCTGGTGAAGATCTTCGTCTGCACCACCACGTAGAAGGCGGCCGAGGTGAGCGCCCCGACCAGCACCGCCTTCAGCCCCGCCCCGCCGGTCTCGACGGCCTCGATGTCCGCATCGTGGGCCGCGCCGGAGCCGACCTTCAGCACCTCCGCGCAGGCGACGCCCTCGGGGTACGGCAGATCCGAATCGGTCACCAGCGCCCGGCGCAGCGGGATGGTGTACATGACCCCGAGAATGCCGCCGGCGGCGCACACCAGGAAGGACATCCAGAACGGAAAGCCCGTCCACCAGCCGACGATGACCAGCCCCGGCAGCACGAAGATGATGCTGGAGAGGGTACCCGCGGCCGAGGCCACGGTCTGCACGATGTTGTTCTCCTGCATGGTCGCGCCCTTCAGCGCGCGCAGGATGGCCATCGAAATCACGGCCGCCGGGATGGACGTGGAGAAGGTGATGCCGGCCTTCAGGCCGAAGTACACATTGGCGGCGGTGAACACCAGGGTGATGAGCACCCCGATGACCATGCCGCGGAACGTGAACTCGCCGAGCGACCCGGCGCTCTCGGGTGCGGGTGTATTCATTCTTCGGTACTTTCGTTCGCGAGAGCGCGCGCCGCTCTCGCGCACACCCCCTATGGGCGCACCTTAACCGATCCGCGCCGGGGTGTCTTCCCTGCGCCGGCCGCGCGCGCGGCACCGACAATGGCCTCGCGCAGAACGAGCGCATGGTTGTGCTCGGCATCGCGCGCCGCGTAGAGCAGCGTGACGGGCCGCTCGCGCGCGGCCTGGCGCAGCTGCTCGATGAGCGCGCCCTGCTCGCGAAGCTCCGCGCGATAGCGGCGGCGGAATTCGCTCCAGCGCGCCGGGTCGTGCCCGAACCAGCGCCGCAGCGCGCTGCTCGGGGCCAGGTCCTTCAGCCAGGCGTCGATGGGCACGCCGTCGCGGCGCACCCCGCGGGGCCAGAGCCGGTCGATCAGCACCCGCAGGCCGTCCTCGCCGGGGGGCTCGTAGATGCGCCGCAGGCGCACGTCAGGTTCAGCCCGAGTCGCCATAAATGCTCCTAAGCCATTGTTTAATATGATTTTAATATATGACAGGCGCCTGTCACAATTCCGTCATATTGCCGGGGTAGAGTACCGCGCCGTAGAGGAACCCCTTTGCCACTCGCACTGTCCTGTTTCGCAAAAGGTAACCACATGAGCATGAAATCTGGTCCTGCCCGCCGGCGGGCCTCCCTGGTCCTGACGGCCACCCTGGCGATCTGCACCGCCTTCGGCGCGCAAGCTGCGATGGCGCAGCAGCGGCTGCTCGAGACGGGCTCCTCGCTCCTGTACCCGCTGTTCAATCTGTGGGTGCCGGTATACGCCAAAACCCACCCGGGCGTGCAGATCACGACCCAGTCGACCGGCAGCGGCACGGGCATCTCCGAGGCGGTCTCGGGCATCGCGCAGATCGGCGCGTCCGACGCCTACATGAGCGACCCGCTGGTGCGCATGCACCCGACGATGCTGAACATCCCGCTCGCCATCTCCTCGCAGATGATCAATTACAACGTGCCGGGCCTGAACAACATCCACCTGAAGCTGAGCGGCCCGGTGCTCGCGGCCATGTACTCCGGCCGGGTGCGCTTCTGGGACGACCCGATGATCGCTCGGCTGAACCCGGGCGTGCGCCTGCCGCACAAGCAGATCGTGCTCGTGCACCGCACCGACGGCAGCGGCGACACCTTCATCTTCACCCAGTACCTGTCCTTCAGCACCCCCTCGTGGAACAACACGGTGAGCTACGGCACGACGGTGAGCTGGCCGGCGGTCGAGGGCGGCATCGGCGCCGAGGGCAACCCGGGCATGGTCAATGCCTGCAAGGGCACGCCGTACTCGGTGGCCTACATCGGCATCAGCTACAAGAAGGCGATCGAGTCGGCCGGCCTCGGCGTGGCGGCGATCGAGAACCGCAGCGGCAACTTCGTGCTGCCGAACCCGCGCACGGTGCAGGCCGCCGTGGAGGCGACCGCCTCGCACACCCCGCGCGATGAGCGCATCAGCCTGATCTTCGCCCCCGGCAAGTGGTCGTACCCGATCATCAATTACGAGTACGCCATCGTGAACGCGCAGCAGCCCAATGCGCAGACCGCCGCGGCGCTGCGCGAGTTCTTCAACTGGGCGCTGAGCCCGACCGAGGGCAACTCCGAGCGCTTCATGAAAGAGGTCGGCTTCGTGGCCCTGCCGGCGCCCATCGTGGCGCTCAGCAAGGCCCAGGTCGCCCGGATCCAATAGCAAGACCCCCTCGAAGCCGGTATCCGCCCCTCAGGGACGAGGCGCGGTGCCGGCTTCACTTCTGCACACAGCCGTTGCATCGGCGCAGCGGAGCAGCCATCCTTGCGCGCCATGAAGTTCAGAGCCTGGCTCGCCCTCGTCGCGGGCATCCTGCCCGCCACCCTCGCCGCCATCGTTCTGTTCCTGGCGCTGTACTCGTGGCCGGCCATGCATTTCAATGGCCTCGGTTTCGTAGTGCGCGACACCTGGAACCTCGGCAACCTGTACGCCAATCCGATCATGCGCAACGGCACGCAGGTACAGCCCGGGGCCACCTACGGCATTCTCTTTCTCATCGTCGGCACGCTCGCCTCCACCCTCATCGCTCTCGCCATCGCGCTGCCCATGGGCGTGGGCGCGGCGATCTTCCTCGCCGAGGCGGTCCCGGCGGGCCTGCGGCTGTGGATCTCGTTCTTCGTCGAGCTGCTGATGGCCATTCCGAGCGTGGTGTTCGGCCTGTGGGGCTACGTGGTGGTGATCCCGTTTCTGGGCCATCACCTCTACCCGCTCCTCGCGCACAGCCTCGGCAAGGCGATCCCCTTCTTCGCCGAGCCGACCGGCAGCGGCTACGGGCTGCTCACCGCCGGCATCGTGCTCTCGCTGATGATCGTGCCGATCATCGCCGCGACGCTGCGCGATGCACTCGTCAGCCAGCCGGTCTCACTGCGCGAGGCGGCGCTCGGGCTCGGCGCCACCCGCTTCGAGGCGCTCTGGAAGGTGATGCTCCCCGGGACCCGCAAGACGCTGATCGGAGCGACGTTCCTCGCCCTCGGCCGGGCGCTTGGGGAAACCATGGCGGTGCTGATGGTCAGCGGCAACGCGCTGAACTACCTGCCGCACCGCATCTACGACCCGGTCTCGACCATGGCCGCGTTCATCGTCTCGCAGCTCGACAGCGCGCTGCAGGACCCGACCGGCCTTGCCGTGCGCTCCCTTGCCGAGATCGCCTTCGTGCTGGCGATCATCTCCATTCTCGTCAACGCGCTGGCGCGGGTGCTGCTCCTGGTGTGGAACAACAGCCAGCGCTCGGTGATGGTCTGAGCCCATGACGGCACTCGCACCGGCCCGCAGGCCCGCGCATCAGATCCGGCTCTCGCGCCGGTTCTTGAGCCTCACCGGCTGGACGCTGAGCGGGGCCTGCCTGCTCGCGCTCTCGGCGCTCATGGTGTGGATCCTCGCGGTGGTCTTCATGCGCGGCATGACGGCGCTGAAGCTCTCGGTGCTCACCACCATCACCCAGGGCAGCGGCGGCGGACTGCTGAACGCCATCGAGGGCACGCTCGTGCTCTCGGCCGGGGCGCTGCTGCTCGCCGTGCCGTTCGGGGTGGCCGCGGGCATCTACTCCGCCGAGTACCGCTTCACCCGCTGGGCCACCACCATCCGCTTTCTCGCCGACGTGCTGGTCGGGGTGCCCTCGATCGTGGTCGGCTACTTCGGCTACGTGGGCATGGTGGAGTGGCTGGGCTGGAGCTTCTCGGTCGCCGCCGGCTCCATCGCGCTCGCGATCATCAGCCTGCCCTACATCTGCCGCACCACCGAGCTCGCGCTGCGGCAGGTCTCGAACGACCTGCGCGATGCGGCCTACTCCCTCGGGGCGAACGACCGGCGGGTCATCCTCGGGGTGTGCCTGCCGGCGGCGCTGCCGGGAATCCTCACCGGCATTCTGCTCGCGCTCGCCGTCTCGGTGGGCGAGACCGCGCCGCTGCTCTACACCGCGGGCTGGTCGAACTACATGTGGGACGGGCACCTCACCCACTCGCCCATCGGCTATCTGACCTACGCGATCTGGACCTTCATCAACGAGCCGTTCGCCTCGGCCAACGCGCTCGCCTATGCGGCGGCGCTGCTCGTGACCGGCTTCGTGCTGATCATCAACATCCTCGCCCGCTTCGTGCTCGACCGGCGCGCGCGACGCTGAGCGTGCCTTCAGCGCACCGGCGGCAGCGACTGCCCGCCGTGGGTCAGATCCGCATCGGCGGCGTCCTGCCGGCCGTAGGTGCGGAATTTCTCCACCACCCGGCGCATCTCGGCCTCACCGAGCACCTCGAGGCCGCCGATGGCGAGCGCCGTGGCGTACTGGGCGGCGAGATTTTCCACTTCGGCGGCCAGATTGAGCGCGCCCTGCAGATCGGCGCCGAGCGCGATGATGCCGTGATGGGCGAGCAGGCAGGCGCGGCGGTCGGTGAGCGCCGCGAGTGCCGCGTCCGAGAGCGCCTGCGAGCCGAAGGTGTGATAGGGCGCGCAGCGGATGTCCACGCCGCCGGCCACCGCCACCATGTAATGAAACGCCGGAATCCCCCGCCCGGTGCAGGCGAGCGCCGTGGCATGACGGGGATGGGCGTGCACGATCGCGCCTGCTTCGGGGCGCGCGGCGAGAATGTCCCGATGGAACCGCCACTCGCTCGAAGGGCGGCGCCGCCCGTACCAGAGGCCATCGAGCGTGAGCAGCGGAATGTCCTGCGGCTCGAGCGACTCGTACGGCAGGCCGGTGGGACTGACGAAGAACGATGTCGCATCGCGCCGCACGCTGACATTGCCCGAGGTGCCGTGCGTGAGCCCCAGCCGCTGCAGGTCCCGGCACGCGCCGATCAGCGCGCGCCGCTGCGCCGCGTCGGCCTCCCCGCTGAGCGCAGTGCTCATGCCGCGCGCTCCGGATAAAGCTTGAGCAGCCCGGCGCGGCTCGCTTCGCACACGCCGCGCTCGGTGATGATGCCGGTGACGAGCCGAGCGGGCGTGACATCGAACGCGAGATTGAGCGCGGCGCTCGCCTCGGGCACCACCCTCACCCGCTCGATCGCCCCGGACTCGGTGCGGCCGCTCATGTGGGTGACCTCGGTGGCATCGCGCGCCTCGATCTCGATCGCGCGCCCGTCCTCGATGCTCCAGTCGATGGTGCTCAGCGGCAGCGCGGCATAGAACGGCACCCGGTTGTCGTGCGCCGCGAGGGCCTTCAGATAGGTGCCGACCTTGTTGCACACGTCGCCGGCGGCCGTGGTGCGGTCGCTGCCGACGATCGCCAGGTCCACCTGGCCGTGCTGCATCAGGTGCCCGCCCAGATTGTCGACGATCACGGTGTGCGGCACCCCATGGGCGCCGAGCTCGAACGCGGTGAGCGAGGCGCCCTGATTGCGCGGACGGGTCTCATCCACCCACACATGCACCTCGATCCCGGCGTCGTGCGCCGCATAGATCGGCGCGAGCGCGGTGCCCCAATCGACACAGGCGAGCCATCCTGCGTTGCAGTGGGTCAGCACGTTCACGCGGCGGCCGGCCTGTGCGGCGATCTCACGAATGATCTTCGCGCCGTGCTGGCCGATGGCGCGGCACTGCTCGACGTCTTCCTCGCAGATGCGCCCGGCTTCGGCGAATGCCGCCGCGGCGCGCTGCGCTTCGGGCAGCGGCCCGATCGCCTGGCGCACCCGCTCGAGCGCCCACGCCAGATTGACGGCGGTCGGGCGCGTCGCGCGCAAGACCCGCGCAGCTTCGGCGATACGTGCATCGGAGGCGTCTGCGCGCAGCGCAAGCGCCAGTCCATAAGCGGCGGTCGCGCCGATCAGCGGCGCGCCGCGCACCACCATGGTGCGGATCGCGTGAGCGGCATCCTCGAGGGTCGCCAGATCGAGCGTCACGAACTCGAACGGCAGACGGGACTGGTCGATGACCCGCACCGCTCCCGTCGGAAGCGGCCAGATCGTGCGGTAGGGCGTGCCGGAGATTTTCATAGGGCGGGTATTGTAAACCTGCGGCGAGCCGCCTCGCCGCCCCGGCGGCGAGACCTCGGGTACCGGGCCCTCTGGGCAAAGAAGGTCGCACAGGCGCGCTCCGGGTCGCGCAGCACCTGGTCGAACGCCTCGCGCGGCAGTTGCGCGAGCGCCGAGTTCCACGCGAGCCGGGCCACGCCGATCAGCCGTCCGAGGACGGACAGCTGCGCGCGTCGGATACGCCCGCAGCCGCCCGGTACGCTCGATGGTGGGGCTCTCGCTCGCATTGCATTGATATCAGGTGCGCGATGCACCTCGCAGCGCGGCAACTCGTCGGTGCCTGGCAGGAGCAACTACGGTCCGTAGCGCTCGGCGCGGCAGGTCGGCTGCGAGGTGCTGTCTGAACAGACCCGGACCGCGCTCGGCGACACACGCCGCGCTGCACGCGCGCTCATCCCGGCTCGTGCCCACAGCCGCTCTCTGGCCGCGCGGGCGACCGTCGATCGGCCAGCGTAACCGATCGCCTCAGGGATGGAGAGGCCAGACCATGAGAATCGCCGGTGTCCCGATCAATAATGTAAGCACCGACACTGGCGCGCCGAGCCGCGCGTAGTCCGTAAAGCGATAGCCCCCCGGGGTCATCACGAGAGCCGTGCACTGGTGCCCGACGGGTGTCAGGAACGGCAGGCAGCTGCCGACTGCGACCGCCATCAGGAGCGGATCGACCGAGATGCCCATACCGTGCGCGATCCCGAGCGCCACGGGCGCGAAAATGACCGCCGTTGCCGCATTGTTGATGAAATTGCTGAGCAGCATGCAGGTGGCCATGAGAATCGCGACCATGCCGGCCGCGGGCATATAGTGGCTCAGGGCAACGAACCCATGCGCCACCCCGGCGGCAACGCCCGTCTTCTGCATGGCGAGACCGATTGGCATGAACGCCCCGAGCAATATGACGATCGGCCATTCGATGCTGGCATACATTTCACGCAGACTGATATGGCCCAGCATCAGCATCAGTCCGGCGGCCCCCAGGAATGCGACATCGACACTGAGCCATCCGCTTGCCGCGGCCATGACGGCCGCGGTAAACACCGTCAGCGCCGAAAGAATGCGCGTCGGCTTGCCAATGCGTAAGTCACGCTTCGCGAGCGGCAAGAGGCCAAGCTGTCCCATCGCCTCGCCGAGCAGCGCCTTGTCCCCCTGCAGCAGCAGCACATCGCCGGCGTGCAATGTGATCTGCGAGAGCCGCTCGCGAACCCGGCTGCCGCGGCGGGCGACGGCCAGCATGTTGACGCCCACGCGCCGCCGCAGACCGAATCTGCCGACGGATTGCCCGATGAGCGGCGAATCCGGCCCGAGCACTGCCTCTTCAATGGCGATCTCATCGGACACCAGGAATTTCTTCGCCAGGCCACGATCCTCGGACAGCGTGCCCTTTGCGGCATCGAGCAGCACCTTCAGATCCTCAGGCTCCGCCTCGAGGAGCAATATGTCCCCTGCCTTCAGGCGCAGATAGCGTCCCGGCGCGCGGCGTTTCTCATCACGGATCACGCCGAGCACGCTGACGTCGCAGTTGACCTCCTCGAGCAGCTCCCCGAGCGAGCTGCCGATGAATTTCGACTCCTCATTCAGTTCAACCTCGGTGACGTACTCGGCGAGCTCCTGCGCCACCGCGGAGGTCGGCGACTTGCGCTGCGGCACGAGCCAACGGGCAGCGAGCCAGATCAGCAGCAGATCCCCGCCAGCGATCGCCGCCCCCACCGGGGTGAAGGAGAACATACCGAACGGGTGCCCGACGGCATGCGCGCGGAAATTCGAGATCAGGATGTTGGGCACCGTGCCGATGAGCGTAATGATTCCGCCGAGAAGCGCACTGAACGCCATCGGCATCAGCCACTTCGAGGTGCTTTGCTCGCTGCGCCGGCCGATCTGCAGCGCCACGGGCAGGAAGACGGC
This sequence comes from Pseudomonadota bacterium, assembly GCA_021792555.1. Lineage (GTDB taxonomy): Bacteria > Pseudomonadota > Gammaproteobacteria > Steroidobacterales > Steroidobacteraceae > 13-2-20CM-66-19. The sequence goes on along the minus strand of JAJYUL010000033.1, from coordinate 622 downwards.
CAAGGCGCCCACGTCACTGATCAGCGTGGACGTCAGGACAAGCAGGCCGGTCAGCGCCAGGAACTGGCCGCCGCGGGCTTGCACGTGACGCAGCAGCCAGGCGGTAATCGCATCGACCAGCCCAACGTTCCACAACGCGCGGCTGACGATCATCACGCCCGCCACCGTGATCACGGCGGGGTTGCCGAATCCGCTGAACAGCTCCCGCTCCGGCAGAATCCGCAGCAATGCCAGAGCCAGAAGCGCAAGCATCGCCGTGACGTCGTAGCGCCAACGATCGAGGATGAACAGTGCAATGGCCGCCACAAGGACGGCCAGAACTTCGATCTGTGAGGTCACGAAAGTCCCCCCCAGCCGTAGCGGCGCTCGCGCCGCCACCTCCTGCGTCCCGCCGCAAAGCGTCTCTCGGTCGCAGCGCCGTACGCGCCGCCCCATCTATGCGCACACATATCGTTGCACACCGATGGCTCGACTGCGAGAACTGCCGATCCCCCGTGCAGGATGCGACCTCCGATGGGGAGTCTCGAGTCCGTCTCGCCAATGCAGACCACACCAGCCTCTCGTCCGTAGCTCGGGGCGATGCACCCGCGATCGCACCGCCCGGCATACACCGCCGAGTGTC
>JAJYUL010000032.1 GCA_021792555.1 Pseudomonadota bacterium | reverse complement strand
AAAGCCTTGCCGGATCCTCCCAGGGTCCGTACAATGCGCCCCCTTCCTGGTGCGGGGTGGAGCAGTCTGGCAGCTCGTCGGGCTCATAACCCGAAGGTCGCAGGTTCAAATCCTGCCCCCGCTACCACACAAACTTGCATCGGCTCCCGCCGCTCGCAACAGCGTTGCAGTCATGCTCCCCTGCTCGCTGTAAAGCCTGATTTCACGGACATCCGCTTCCACAGTCACTGTGCCGACGTGCTCCTTGATCGCCGCTCTGGCGCGCACGATGTCCCCGGCGGCCAGCGTCCGCTCGAGCTGATCGACCGCCTGCGTGGCGCGAACCCGCAGATCGGCCAGCAACCGCGTCACGTCAGTCACGGGCGCCGTGGCTGCGGCGGCTTCGGCCGCGAGCAGCCGTTCCAGCTCGCGTTCCGATGCAGCGAGGCGACCGGCAATGGTCGGCGAGGCCCGAAGGCCCCCGCAGGCGATCGCTTCGGCAAGGTTCGCAGCCTCCTGCCGTAGCTGAGCGATGCGGGCGGAGCGGTCGGCCACTCTGTGCGAATGCGCACCGGCTCGAAGGGCCAAGCGCACCCGGCGGCAAATCTCGTCGATCACAGCCGGAGAGCGCAGATCGCGCTTGATCCCGGCGAGCACTTCGGCTTCGATCTCCTCCCGATGCAGCAGGGCGTCGTTCGCGCATAGCGCCGCTCCGCCATTCGTGTGTCCCGCGCATTTGTAGATGCCGCGGCCGGCGATGGCGTAGTTCGATCCGCAGTGGCCACAGCGCAGCAACCCCGAAACGAGATACTTCGGGCCAGCTCCGGTGCGGGCCGCAGCGGCCTTGGACATCCCATGACGCACTCGTGCGCCAATGCGACCCGCCTGCACGGCCTGCCGCGTTTTCACGCGCTCCCACAGCTCCTGGGACACGATCCGTAGCCGCCCGTCCTGGCGAGTGATCCATTCGGATTTCGGATTCTGCACCTGTCGGCGCTTGCTCGAATCGGCGGCGGAGCGGATCCACCTCGAGCGATTCCAGACGACGACGCCACGATAGAGATCGTTGTTCAGGATGCCGAGCCCTCGGTCCGGATTTCCCGCGATGACGCTGTGCACCCATCCCGCCTTGCGCCGCCGCTCGCGCTCCCAGGTCGAGCCCGGCGCCGGAGTACCGTCACGGTTCAGCGCAGCGGCAATGGCCCGCGGCGAATGCCCGGCTGCATACATCTCGAAGATGCGACGGACAATCAGCGCTTGCCCCTCATCGATCTCCATTCGCCCCGTGCCAGTCTTGTTCGCGGGGATATAGCCGTAGCTGCGCCCGCCAGCCGACCTCCCGGACCGCGCGACGCCCTCCAGGCCCCGGCGCGTTCGATACGCGGCCTCGCGCCGGTATTGTTCCGCCATCGCCTGCAGAATCTGCACCACGAGCCCCCACCCGTCGCGCCGTGTGTCTTGTCCCACACACGATACCCAATGGATGCCAAGATCTTCGAGCTCGGCGGACCGCGGACCGAACTCCGCGCGGTTTCTCCACAACCGCGAGATGTCCTCCGTAACGATCACCTCGAACTCGCGCCGCCGGGCGCCGGCGAGCAGCGCCTGGTAGCCGGGACGGGCTGCCGTACCGCCGGAGATGCCCTTGTCTTCGAATTGCGCGACGACTTCGAGCCCTGCGGCCCGCGCAACGCGCTCGCATTCCCGCATCTGATCGTCGATCGACGTGTCGCGCTGCTTATCGGTGCTGAAGCGCGCGTAAAGGGCTGCTCTCATTTCGTCCTCCTCGCTCGGCGCGCTTGCCGGTCCGCTCGCCGTCGCTCCGCAGAGTTATGATGCTCGTCACGATGCGCGGGGCAGCAATAGGTCCGGTTGGCGGGTCCACCAGCCGGCTTTCGTGAGGCAAGGTAAAACCGGCCGCAGCGCGGCAACTTGCAGCGCGCGAGCGCCGCGTGGAACGGTCCTGTCTCGTCCATTAGCGCAAATAGTCCGCAAGTCAGCGCGGCGCTCACAGTTAGGAAGCGCCGGCACTCCGTCAGCGCGTACCCTTCAGCGGCGCTGATCGCGACGATGGGCTCGCGCACAATAGATTCTGACAGCTCGCGCAGGTACGGAAAAAAACCCACAAGCCACGAGTCCTCCCTGATATTTTCCGGACCGAAACTATCGTCGGTCATGTCGGTCCGCGACGGCGATTTCAGCCTGACAAGCCGTCCGCGCTCGCGATCCAACCGAAAAAACCCGCTGATGGCGTAATAGCTGCGGTCCGAGGACCAACGTTCGTGGCAGTACGAGATGAGTGTGTCCGGCTCGAGCAGGCTGCGCCGCAGCAAGTCTGTAAATATAGGTCGCGCATCCGCGCTGCCATCCGAACGGCGTTTCGCCCACTGAGTCACATCACTTAGCTCGGGCGGCTCGTTCGAGCATCGGTCCTCCTGATCGCGGATCACCACGTCGCGTCCATTGACGTATGCCAGCAGCGCAGCGACCAGCGCTGCATCGTCGGCGGGCGATTCGATGTCATTGTGCAGGATGTACAGCCTATTTTTCATCGACTGTCCCATAAACAGTGCCATTTGCCGGGACGATTCCGGGCGCGCCATGAACTATGCCAGTATCAGGGACATCGCGCAAGAGCGCTAATGACAGAGAGCGATACGGCAATGGCAATGAAAGACGAACGACGGGGCATAGCCGGTGCGGCGCACCAGGTGGGGTGCAGCGAATGGACGCTGAGGCGGCTCGACTATCAGGGCATCGTCCGCCCGGCGCGCGACCCCTGGGGGCGGCGGCTCTATACGGCCGAGGATATTGCGCTCGCGCGGCGCTACCTCGCGGAGCGCACTGAGCGTAATACCCGGCCTGCAGGTCTGCCGCGCGGGTAAGCCACCATGGCGTTGCCGGTCCAGCTTCGGCGCTACGACACCCTCCTCGACCTGCTGGTCGAGGCGCTCGTGCGCGAGGTCGAGGCCGGCACGGCGGTAGAGCCAGCGCCGATCCAGAGATACACCAATGAACACGATGCAAGCAGCGCTGGCGCTGGCCGAGGCGTACAGCATCCCGGTATTCCGGGATAAGCGCCCCTACACCGAGCAATGCGGTGTGCAATGAACGGCGGGACAGCCACTCCGATGACCCCTTCCGAACGCAAGGCATGGGCCGAGGGGTTGCTCAAGGGTCAGAAGGAGGGCCTTGCCGCCGGGCTGTCGGAAACGCATGCGAGCGGTCCCGTTCCCTGGCCGGATCCGCCCGACAGTGCCGCCTACCACGGTATCGTGGGGGAGATAGCCAGGATCATCGAGCCGCAGACGGAGGCGGACCCGGCGGCCATCCTGTTCCAGACACTGGTGGCGATGGGCGCGACGATAGGTCGTGGGCCGCATGTGCGCGTGGAAGGCGACCAGCACCATGCTGTCCTGTACGTTATCATCGTTGGAAAAACCAGTAAGGCTCGCAAGGGCACGTCCGCCGGACGAGTGAAAGAGATCTTCTCCCGGTCCAGGTATTGGCCTGGGACGGTGGAGGGATTGTCGAGCGGCGAGGGCCTGAAGTATCACGTAAGGGATTCGGTCGAGCGCAATGGAGAGGTGATAGACGAGGGAGTCGCCGACAAGCGGCTCCTGGTGGAGGAATCGGAATTTGCCCAAGTCCTCAAACAGGCTGCCCGCCCTGGCAACACGCTGTCACCTGTTATTCGGACGTCCTTCGATAAAGGCGTGCTCCGCAGCCTCACCAAAAACGACCCCATCGTGGCCACTGGTGCGCACATATGCATCATGGGGCATATCACGGTGGATGAGCTACGGGCGCAACTGACGGCGACAGACACCTGTAATGGATTCGCCAATCGATTCCTGTTTACGGCGGTGCGGCGGTCAAAAAGGCTACCGTTCGGCGGGGGTCCTATATCCCCCGACGCGCTGGCAGACATAGGGCGGCGAATCGATGCTGCCGTTGAACATGCGCGATGCCTCAGCGCGGTGGGGATGACGGACGCCGCCAAGGAAATCTGGGCGAGCGTGTACGATGAACTATCACAGGATCGCCCTGGCCTGGTGGGCTCGGTCACCTCAAGAATGGAGGCGCTGGCGCTTCGGATAGCGCTGGTATACGCACTGGTCGACTGCTCGCCAGAGATCGACACCCCCCACCTGCTGGCGGCACTGGCGATCGCCACCTACGCACAAGCGTCCGCGACATACATCTTCGGGGACTCGCTGGGTGATCCGGTGGCGGACGAACTCCTGGGTGCGCTGCGCCGGGCGGGGGATGCGGGGATGACCAGACTCGCCATCTCCAATCTACTGGGACGCCACCAGAGAGCCGAGCGGATCCACGCTGCGCTCGGCCTGCTGGCGTCACGCGGCCTTGCGAGGATGACCGTAGTTTCCACAGGGGGGAGGCCGAGTGAGGTATGGCGCATCGGCGGCGGCGCGAATAAAGCGAATAAAGCGAAGAAAGGGGGTATGGCATAACCGCCAGAGGTGACTTGATTCGCTTTCTTCGCTTTATTCGCAGGCCAGGGACCGGGCCGCGGAGAAGAACAGACAGTGGCGCGCACTGGAGGAGCTATGTCTGACTTGATGCGACTGGCGAGAGCCGCCGCGAGCCGGGCGCGGGGAGACCAGAACTCGGCGATCGCTGACCTGGAGCGTCGTCGGCTGAAGGTGATCGACGAGCTGTGCACCGATCCGGCCCTGCGGTATGCCTTTGACGTGCAGGGCGCCACCCCGGTCGGCCCGGCGGTGGGGGAAGTGTCTGTGCTGCTCGGCCTGCGTGATTCTGCGGGGACAGTCGTCACCGGGGAGCTGCGCGTTCCCGGTAATCGCTGGCCCGGGCTGGCGGTGTTCGCCGCCTATTGGCGGCAGGCCGCAGAGGGAAGGCCGTCATAGACTGCAGGATCCCGTCGGAGCGGGGAGCCAGCGAATCCCGAGGCACCAGCCGCCCGCGGCCCTCGGGGTTCCGCCATCCCGCCGGGCCCGGCGAATCCACGTGGCATCGGTCAGCTCGTTGTCGAGATCGCCGTGTTCGTGGTCGGCTTCCACCGGCCAGGGGGGAACGATCGTGGCGCTGCCGGCGCCTCGAGCGGTCCTGCGGGGGCTGCGCCTCCAGCAACGGGTGCTACCGCCGGAGGCGGGGCGGCAAGCATGGGTCCTGCGAACGGTTGCGGTTCGGGAGCTGCCGCCAGCCGTGAAGCCGTGCATGGCTGGTAAAATCGCTACTCGCGAGGCGCTGAGCAGCCGCAAGCGTGGCGTAAGTCACTGATACACAAGCCGCTTGCGCTGGACGCATTTTGGTGGGCTATACTCTCTCTCGACAAGTCGCCCCTGAGCGCCGAACCGGCTCCGTATGGAGTGCTTGCCGCGGGAAACCCCCGGCTAGGGCTCAGGGTCGCGCGAATTGCCCCGCCGTGCGCGGGGTTTTTCGTTTCTTGGCTATCCGAAATGCCAGACGTCCCCAATGCGGGATCCCAACATGTTTTTCCAACGGACGCCAGCGGAGTTCTTCTCGCGTTCGGCTCGGGTAATAGCGCCGACACACATGTCGGCAAGCTGCATCAGCGGATCGCGAGCCGAATCGGACATTTTCACGTCTTTGATGCGGGCACCGAGTTCGCGGCGCAGGTATGTTCCGAGTGCTCGCTGAAATTTGCGATCACCGCTACCGTCGATTCGGACACGCGCGCCTGCGAGCACGCCATCATCGTGCGCCATCAGCATCTTGACGAAATAGTTATAGAAATTATCGACTTGCGTTCGCAATTGTTGGCTGTGCAGCAGCTCCTTGCGCACGATCAGCGCGCGCACCGTGAAGGGGCACGCCGATACACCAGTGAAGAATGCGTCGCGCAATCGGTCGCTCGACTTGCTGAATTTGAATTCGGTCTTGTGCCGCAGATCGCGTCGCAACGCGCCGAGGCTTTGTTCGGTGCTCAGCGCATCGTCGCCACTGGCGAAGATGACCATGCCAAGCCCAAACACGGGGTCCGATCCGCGCGTAAACTTGAACCCAGGGCAACCGCTCTCATCGATGAATACCAGCACGATGAAAGCGGACCTTACACGAAAACGGCACCCGAAGGCGCCGCTCTCGTGGCCGTCCCGCCCGCCGCCACCCTGCGTACGGCGGAGAGGGAGTCAGGATCGGGAGCGTAGGGACTCGGCGATAGCCGAGGGCTGGAGGGAAAGGTTGCTCGCGCGCTCCCGCGTCCGGTCGGCGAGCGGTCGCCATCCGGCCTGACCGATGATCTTTCGGGCCGAATCGAGGTCGACAGCCGAAGTCCCGGCGATCGGCCGCCCGAGGAGTTGCAGGCACGCCTCTCGCTCGATCGCCAGCAGCTCGCGGCCGTGGGCCAGATGCCGTAGGCACTCGGCCACGGCGTGCAGCGCGTCGGCGGCCTCCTGGCTACCTCCCATCGTCGAGGTCCTGCTCGTCGCCCTGCTCGTCCTCCTGCCGCTGGCGCTCCCGCTCGTCGTCGACGATCCCACGCAAATCCTCGTCGGCAACTTCGATGCGCTCACGGACCGCCGCCCGGGCCATCCTCCCCCTGAATTCTGATGATCCTTGGATACTCACCCGACCGCCGAAACGGACGGCCGCGATTCGCAGTGCCGCATGCTCTGCGGTCTGGTCGTGGCGGACCAGGGTGACGGTCTTGCGCTGGACCGTGAATACCTCGCTCCCGGCCTGATCCCAGTACCTCTTGCACTGCGCGGCCTGATCCCACGCGTAGCGCAGCCCGAGTTCCCGCGCTGTGGCGAGCTCCGCCGACTTGTAGCCCGCTTTCAGGGCGCCGCCGATGCCACCGCTGGCGGCGAATCCGTCGTGCTGGTGCTCTCGAGCCTCGTATGCCCGCCGGTCGCAGCGACGCTTGGTACGCTCGCGAGCCGCGTGACGCTGCGCGATTTCGGCTTGCATCGCCTGCTGTGCCAGCCGGAGCGCCGAATAGTCACGCTGTCCGTGCGGCTTCGCGCGGCCGGCTGCCGCGGCGGCCTTGCCGTCGGCGATCCACTCCGCACGCAGCCCATCGTAGGCCCGCTTGAGACCCGCGGGCGAATCGATGGTGATCTTGCGCGCGCGGGTATACTGCTCGAGCGCCGCCCGCGCCGGGGCAATCTCCTTGTCGGTGATCTCCGTTTCCGCAGCCGCGTCCGACGCAGCCCCCATCTGCTCGGCGCGGGACTGATCTCGCTCGCGCCGAGCCTGGTCCCGCTCTCGGCGTGCCACGTCGCGCTCCCTACGCGCATCATCGCGCGCATGCTCCGCCTTCGCTGCCCGTTCCCGCAGCGCCTCATGAGCGGCGCGCAGCGCCATGTAATCCTGCTGAGTAGCGACTCCCGATGCCTTGAGGGCGGAACGCAGCGCGCGGTAGTCGACGTCACGGTCCCCGGTGAGGCGTACACCATATCGATCCGCGACCTCGCCGATAAATTGCTCCGCCTCGTCGCGCTCGATTTCCGCCGCAGCCGCCCGTCGCTCGGCTGTTTCTGCGCGTGCGTGCTGCCGCGATATTTCCGCCTTCGCGGTGCGCATCGCAGACCGGAACTTCCTGTGATCAAGTCCGCGCGCCCAGCCGCGCTCCTCGCTTGCTTTTCGCGCACGCTCGCGCCGCTCCGTCGCATCGATTCCTTCGAAAATCCGCGCGGTCATGTCCTGAATCTTGCGCATGCCTTCCTTGTCACCGACGCGCAGCGTCTTGCCGCGCTCGTCGGTCTTGTCGTAGAGCACGTGAGCGTGCCAGTTGCGCGTGAGCAGCGTCTTGCCGTCCTCACTCATCTCCCCTTCGTCGCAGTGGATCGCGATCCCATAGACCTTGTGCCCCATCATTGCCTCGTAGCAGGGTTTCCACTCCTCGAGCAGCAGGTGCGACATGCGATCCAGATACTGCTCGTGCGACTCACCGTCCTGCGGCTCGGTCAGTACTACGACGCCCTCGGCGACCGGCGAATATCCGCGCGCGATCCAATTCGGCTTCGCCGTCGTCATCTTCTGGCGATGCACTTCCAGCAGCGCGGCGGTGTTGTCCATCACGGTCCGATTCGGGAGCCTCATCTCCGGCGCCAGCAGGTAACGGGGCTCTGTTTTGCCGGTGCGCAGCATGTGCTTCACGGCCGCCGCCGGGTGCTTACAGGTCTGCTTCTTCCACGCTGATTGTCTTGCCATAGGACTTGTCCTCGATCTCATCGGGCGCTTGGACTCGTCCAGCGCCTGTCTCTTACGGGTGCAGGGGCTTGCCCCTGCCACACCTCACTGAGGACGCGGAGCGGATTCAGTGGGAATGTGCACATTCCCACTGAAATTCCGCTCTGCTCCATTCCAGTGGTCTGTGCGTTCTCCGCCATCCGGGCCCGCGGCTCCCGGCAAGCCGGTCACTCACCGTGGGCACCGTGACAAGTCACGGGGGGCCCAGGCGGCAGAGTAAGGAGTGACGGGAACAAGTCCCCATCACATTCAACGGAGTACGCGATATGGCAACGAGACAGAGATCACTGCTGGCGAGGATCCGGGCGCGCTCGCGATCCAGCCCGCCGAGGGATCAGCCCATCGCGGGCGAAACCGCACAGGTCCTGCGATTCCTCTGGCGGGCGAAATACACGGCGAGCGAGGCCCACGAAATGCTCGAGACGGAGGGCGTGCCGCTCACCGAGCAGCAAGTCACGGACTTCTTCACGACGCTCGCGCGGAAGAAATCCGAGCGCGAGCAGCGACAGGTGAAGCACAAGAGCGAGACGCAGGCCGCGCGCGTGCGCGAATTGCCCCCGGAGGTGGGCACGTTCCAAGTCCGTTCGGATACGACAGAAATCTAATCAATGCATCTTGCGGAGTGACAACCATGAATCAACCAATCATTTTCATCGGCGGCGACAAGGGGGGCGTGGGCAAGAGCATGACCACCGTGGCGGTTACCGACTGGCACCTACGGCACGACCCACCGCTCCCTGTGACGCTCATTGAAAGCGACACGAGCAATCCCGACGTCGCCAAGATATTCAGTGGTGTCGAGGGCGTGCATCCGGTCCCGGCGGATCTCGATGCGGAGGAGGGCTGGATCCGAGCGGTAGATGCGATCGCTGCGCATCCCGATTGCGTGGCAATTATCAATTCAGCCGCGCGCAATCGCGACGGGCGGCGACAGTATGGCCACCTGCTGGTGACGGCGGCGGCCGAACTACAGCGGGAGTTCGTCACGTTGTGGCCGGTCAATCGACAGCGGGACAGTCTGGAGCTCCTGGCTGATTACCGTAGCACCATGCCCGGGCGCATCATCGTGCTTCGGAATCTCTACTTCGGCAGAGCTGGAAAATTCACTCTCTACAACACCTCGAAAATCCGTACGGCAATTGAGAGCGGCGGCGGCGCCACACTGGATTTCCCCGAGATGTATGACGAGATCGCCGACACGGTGATGGTGCAACGGATCACAGTCGACGCGCTGATGCGCGGGCCGCAGCTCGGCACGCGGATGAGCCTGCACATGTGGCGGTGCCAGGTCGATGACCTGATGTGGAGCGTGCTGCACCCGGGCGAACCCATGCCAGTGCCGCCCCCGCCGGTGCTCGGAGTCCCGGTTTGAACTCCGCACCTCGGCACATGGATGTGCCGCCTTTCTTGGAGCAATTCACACGCGCACTCGATCCATTCTTTCCGCCGCACTCGCCGCGGCAGTTGTCCTGCCTGTCGCGGGAGCGCCCTCCGCCCGAACGCGCGCCTCGAGCGCCTCGAGCGCCTCCTTGAGGACATCGGCTACTGGAAACCGCCATCAACCCATAATCACAAAGCTGCGAGCCCCCTTCCGCTACCGAGACTTTTCCGCTTGACCCATTGAAAACCACCTCCCTTTGGAAGCGCCGCGACATCGACGGGACCCTGCACCGTTTGTCGCTTGTCGGAAGAATGCCGAGCCAGGAAGATGTGCAGGCTGACGAGCGCATCAGCAAGCGCCTGCGCGACCAGCTCAGCGTCCGTGACGCCTGAATCGATGATCGTGGTGTTCTGCGTGCTGTCGGCGAAAAGCCGAGTCTTCAGCACCTGCGCCCCTCTCTCGTCATCCCGGCTCAGGATCTCAGTCTCATCCCCGCGCGGGGAGGCGGATTCAATGGACAGGACCGCCGACGCCGGCGCGTGCGCCGCGAGGACGTGGCGGGAAATTACGGTCTTGCCGATCGAGCCGACCGGTCATCGGCCGGGAAGAAAACCGGGTCACGCATTCAGGCTCATGAGTCGCTTCCTCCCGGGTTCGCTTGCTGCGCCGCATCGCCGCCACCCTTCGACTCCTTGAGCACGATACGCCCGTCCTCCATCTCGATCACCTGATCGACCTCGCCGATCAGCCGGTGATCGTGTGTGACCACGAGCACGGCCGTCCCATTCTCGCGTGATATGCGGCGCAGCAGCCGCATGACAGCCAAAGCCCGGTCGGTGTCCAGGCTTGCGGTCGGCTCATCAGCCAGAATGATTCTCGGGGTGTTGGCGAGCGCGCGAGCGATCGCCACCCGTTGCTGCTCGCCGCCTGAGAGCTGGTTCGGATAGAGCTCGGCGCGCTCGGCCACCTCGAGGTAGGTCAGCAGCTCCGCCACGCGATCCTGCGCGCGTTTTCCCCGAACGCCGGCCAGACTGAGTGGCAGAAGCACGTTCTCCTTCGCGGTGAGAAACGGAATGAGATTCGGTGCCTGAAAGATGAAGCCCGTCTCCTCTCGGCGGATGCGTGCGAGATCCGGCATCCGGCCGCCATAAATTTCGCGCCCGCCAACCTCGAGCCCACCGGCCGTAGGCTCGGTCACGAGACCCAGGATCGTCAGCAGCGTCGTCTTGCCTGAGCCGCTCGGACCCATGATCGCAAAGAAATCTCCCGGACGGACGACAAGATCGATGCCTTTGAGAGCCTCGACACGCGTAAGCCCCGCGCCGTAGACTTTCACGAGGCGCTCGGCCCGGATCGCGAAGGCGCCCGCCTCGGACTCGGCTGATAGCACCGCATTGCCAGACTGTTGGGTCATGCTCATCTGCTGTTTCTGCCCATCAGCCGGTGCTGAGCACGCTACGAGGATCGACGCGCACCGCGCGGTGCACGGCCAGAATGCTCGCCCCCGCGGCCACCACGCTCATGAGGATGAGCATCTGCACGATGTCACCGCTCGTGGCGACCACGCGTCGGGGGAAATAGGGCTCGCTGAGCAGCTCAAGAGCGCTACCCACAAGGGTGCCGACGATACCCATAAAGAGCGCCTCCTGCAGGATCATGCGGTACACCACGCCGCCGCGCGCACCCAGGAGCTTCAGGATCGCAATCTCGTGCACCTTGTCGAGCGTGAAGGTGTAGATGATGATGCCGATGACGATGCCGGCGATCAGAACCAGAATGTCGCGGAACAACGAGAGCTGGAACAGAATCAACCGGTTCGAGCCCATCAGCTGCAGGTTCACCTCCTGCGCGGCGGTATAGACCGCCAGATGCTCCCAGCTATGGATGTGCGCGGCGACGGCCGCAGCGTTCGCGTCGGGACGCAACTTCACGGCGATGGCGTTGACGTACAGAGTATTGGCCAGGCGCGCTTCGTCGTGAGCCGTCAGCGCCGGGACCAGCCGCGGTGACGTTGCGGCAAGGTCCGCTGCTTGCTGCCGTGCGACGGCCCGTTCGCTACGCAGCAGATTCGGATCGGTCTGGAAGAGAAAGTGCTGGGCGTCCCGCAGACTCATATAGATGACCGGGTCCGCCGTGAAGCCCACCATGTTGCGGGTCAATCCCACTACCGTATAGTCGAAGTTGCCGAGGCGGACCCGCTGTCCCACGTGAAATCCCGTTTTCACGTCGGCCACGATCTCATAGTGGCTCGCCTCGATCCCGCGTCCGGCGACGATCACCGGCGGGCCGCCGATCTTGCCGAGCTCGTAGCCGACCACCTCGAACCGTTGTGCGTGCGGCATCGCCATCCAGCGGGGCTTGACCATGGTCCGGGTGTTGAGGAGCGCGTTGATGTACATGAACTTCATCAGCCACGTCGGGCGCGGCATCTGCGGCACGTGCTCCCACGCGGTGACGATCGGGCTCGCGTCGGCGACGCCGGGAATCGCTGCGATGGCGTGATAGATTGATTCCGGCAGACGCGAGATCTCGACGAACGGACCAAAGGTGCCGACCTCGGGATGAGCGCCGTTCGTCTGCACGACCCAGAGATCGGCTCCGGTGCTCTCGATCAACGTCGAGGAATCGAGGATCACCCCCCGGATGATGCCACCGATGGTCACCACCACCATGATGAGGAGCGCAACTCCGAGCGTCGAGCTGAAGAACTTGAGCCGATGATAACGGACATCCCCGAAGGCGAGATTCACCGCGTGCCTCCGCGGCCGGCCGCGCCCATCCCGGCACTTGGGTCCGGCGTGTGGGGCGATACCCGCTCGCCGGGTTTGAGCCCCATGGGCATGAGCACCACCGGCTCGTGGAGCCGCAGCGATCCCGAGACCGCCACCCACGGCAACCGGGGGCTGTGCGCGAGAATGCGCACTGCGACACGCTGGACGACGTTGTGACGGTCCAGGGCGAACACGAACGATCGCCCGGCCATCCATGCGATGGCTCGGGTCGGGACTAACAGCGCGTCCTTCGCCATGCCGACCCGAATGAAGACGTTTGCCCACTCGCCGAGCTGAAACTCCTCACGCGGAATCGTAAAGGTGACGTCCGCAACCGTTTCCTCCGTCGCGGCATCCGCCTCGGGACTCATGCGCAGCACTGTCCCGCGCAAGGGCTGGTTCTTTCGTCCCCTGAGGATGACTGTCGCCGCTTCTCCCTGTTTGAGATCGCCGGTGAAATCCTGATCGACGTGCGCCCGCACATAAATCAGGCGCGTGTCGGCCACGGTGAACATCGTCTCGCCGGGCACCACTGATGCACCGGGCACGACCCATCGCCGTGTCACGACGCCGCTGAACAACGCTGGAATCCGCGTCAATGACAGCTGGTACCGCAGGGCACTGGCCTCGGCTTCAGCTGTCCGGGCATCGTCTTGCGCAACGGTGAGCCGCTCAGCGTACTCCTGCGAGTCTTCGACGCTCGCCGCCCCTGTCTTGACCAGACCCATTTCGCGCACCCATTCGCGCCGTTGCTCCGCGGCGACCGCGTCCGCCGCGGCGACTTTTGCTCGCGCAGCCTCGAGCTGCCGGCGCAGACCCGTCCGATCAAGTGTTGCGACGATCTCTCCCTTGTGGACGAAGTCGCCCTCGTCTACGTCCACGCCCTCTACCCGCCCGGTGATCTCCGAGGCGACGTTGGCCAGAACGTCCGCCGTAACCGTGCCCGTTCCCTCGATCTCGTCCGGCAGGTTGCCGCGCGTCACTTCAGCGACGGAAACCGGCGGCGGGGCAAAGACGGTCAGATGCAGGCCGACCCCCAGCGCGAGGAGCAAGGTGAGACCCATCGCCCAGCCCGGGAGCGAGTGCCACGAACAAAAGCGGGCGAGCGGCATGGAGGGTCCTCTTATTGTCGCAGTGAAGATGGTTGCAAGCCGCCGCCCAGGGCGACGAGCAGGTCCGCGCTGTCCAGATACCGCGCCGCGCGGGCACGGACATATCCAACGCGTGCCTCCTGGTAGCTGCGCTCGGCATCGAGCAATCGCAACAGGTCGACCTTGCCCGCGGCATATCGGATGCGCTCGAGCTCGAGCGCCTGGTGAGTGGCATCGAGCGCCCGGTGCTCGTCGCCGACGAGCTCGGTGTCGTGCTCGAGCGCCTGCAGGGTGTCGGCCACCTGCCGTAGCCCCTCGAGCACCGTCTCACGATACGTGGCCAGCGCTGCCCGGAAGGTTTCGACCGCTGCCTGCCTCTGTGCACGCAACGCGCCACCGTGGAACAGCGGCGCCGTCAGCCCCGAGAGCAGGTTCCAGTCGAGATTCGATCCATCGAAGAGCGCTGCGGGCGTGAGCGACGTCGGCGCGAGCGCCGCGGACAGGGTCAGGGTGGGATAGAGCCTACCCGTCGCCACACCGACCGCAGCGCTGCTCGCGTGCAGCTCCGCCTCCGCGGCCAGGATGTCAGGGCGTTGATGCACGAGCGCGGAAGGCAGACTCAGCGGCACGTCCGGCGGCAGCATGAAATCACCGAGCGTGAAGGCAGGCGGCGTCCACGCTCCGGGGGACTCGCCGACGAGCAGCGCGAGCGCATCATTCGCCGCGGCCAGCTGCTGCTCGAGCGCCGGGAGCGGCACGCGGTCGCTCGCGAGCCGCGCCTCGGCGAGCGCCACATCCGAGCGGTCCACCCTGCCCGCGGTGAACTGCTGCTTAACCAGCGCGAGATTCTGCTTGTCGTCTTTGACGACGCTCTCGATGGCATGCAGCTGCAATCGCACGGAGGCGATCGTGAGCGCTTCGACCACCACGTTGCCCGTCACGGAGAGCTGCGCAGCAGCCAGCTCGTCCGCTTGTCGCTGCGCGAGTGCCGAGTGTTCTTCGACCCGGCGCGCGGTGAGACCGAAGACGTCCGGCACGAAACCCACCGTGGGACCGAGGGAATAGAGGTCATAGGTGGGTACGCGGCGCGGGTGCAGGAGACCCGTGGCAAAGGGCGGTCCCTTCTCGCGCTCGGCAAAGGCTGCCGCATCGAGCTGTGGGTAGAACGCGCCCCGCGCCACTACCACTGACTGTCGGGCCGCCGCCAGTCTCGCCCGTGCGGCCTGGATCGTGGGACTGCCCGAGAGGGCCTCACGGACCAGCCGGTTGAGAGGGGTCGAGCGAAACAGGCTCCACCAGGCCGCCGGAATGGCCTTACCGCTGACCAGCCGCTGTGCGGGCTCCCCACGCCCCGGGCGAAGACTCGCCAGCGGAGCGCGCTGGTAGACGCCGACCTTTGGCGCTGCAGGCGGCGAGTAATTCGGGCCGACCACGCAGCCGGCCAACAGCGCGAGCGCGGCAGCGGAAATTCCGAGTGTAGATAGAGAGCGCATTGCCACGATGGCTCAGCCGTGCCCGACAGCGCCTGAGGCATGCACGACGGTCGATGTCGGCGCCCGCCCGACGGTCGAGATGGCGTTGATGAAGAGCGACGGCCGGCCCCAGAGCGAGTTGATGAAGATCGCGGTCACACTCACCGCCATCGCCACCATGGCCCAGACCGGATAGACGAGTCCCGTGGCCGCGAGCGGAATCCCCAGGCCGTTGAAGCAGAACGCCAACGATACGTTCTGCAGCATCTTGCGGTAACTGGTGCGGCTGATCTGCCGGGCGCGCAGCAGGAGATCGAGCTCGGACCGCAGCAGGATGATGTCTGCCGACTCCACCGCGATATCCGTGCCGCTGCCCATCGCGATGCCAACGTCCGCCTGCATCAGCGCCGGCGCATCGTTGATGCCATCCCCGACCATGGCCACCTTGCCTGCCTTCTGGAGCCTGCGGACGATGTCGGCTTTCGCACCCGGCAGCACTTGAGCATGGACTTCGTCGATGCCCAGCTGTCCGGCGATCCGTTCCGCAGCGCGCGGATTGTCGCCGGTGACGAGAATCGTCTTGAGCCCCGCCGCCCGCAGCGCCGCCACCGTAGCGCCTGCGTCCGGCCTCACCGTATCGCCGAGCGCGATCAGGCCGAGCGCTTGTCCGTCCCGCGCGATCGTGACGACCGTACGCCCCTCCTCTTCCAATGCTGTGACCCGCGTGCCGAGCGACCCGAGACGGATCCCACGCTCCGCCAGGAAATGAGGACCCCCCACCAGGACTTCGCGGCCATCGATCCGGGCGATGACACCCTTGCCCGGGACCGCCTCGAAAGACTCCACTTCCGGCGGTACGATGCGGCGCGCGAACGCGGATTTGACCATCGACTCCCCGAGCGGATGCTCCGAAGAGGACTCAGCCGCCGCGGCGAGCGCGAGCAACTCGTCCTCGCTCACGCCCGCCGGCTCAATCTCGCGCACGGCGGGCCTGCCCTCCGTGAGCGTTCCGGTCTTATCGAGCACGACCTGATTCACCAGGCGATAGGTCTGGAACGCCTCGCCGGTGCGCATGAGGATCCCCTGCTCGGCCGCCTCTCCGGCCCCCCGCACGATCGACAGCGGCGCTGAGATCCCCACCGCACAGGGGTAGCCCATCACCAGCACACTCAGCGCGGCGAACACGGCGCGCCCCAGATCGGCATGGCCCGGCAGAAGCAAGGGACCGGCCATCCAGCCCGCGAACGCCAGCGCCGAGATGAGCAATACGACCGGCGTGTAGACCCGCAGGATCCGATCCACGAGGTGCAGGATCCCGGGCTTCAGGGCGCGCGCATCCTCGACCTGGCACACCACCCGCTTAAGGAAGCTCTCCTCTCCGATTGCCGAGACACGAACCAACAGAGTCCCGGTAGCGTTCATCGAGCCGCCGACGACCGCATCTCCCTCGCGCTTCTCGAGCGGGGCCGGCTCGCCGGTCACGAACGACTGGTCGACCCCGGAGTGACCGCTCACCACCGTTCCGTCCACCGGCACGCGCTCTCCGGGGCGGATGCGCACGAGATCGCCGACCGCGATCTCGTCGATGTCGACGTCCACTTCCCTGTCCCCACGCACCACGCGCGCGAGGTCGGGCTGGAGGTTCAGCAACCGCTTGACCGCCTGGGAGCTGCGCGTCTTGACGATGAGCGACAGCCACTCCGAGAAGATGTGGTAGGTCGCGATCATCACGGACACGGCGAAGAACGGCGCCGTAGGATATCCGATCGGCCTGAATGTGAGCCCGATGGCCCCGCCCACGAGGCCCGCGAAGGCGCCGACTTCGAGGAGTACATGTTGATTGAGGATGCCGCGACGCAGCGCTTGGCCCGCCATGTAGAGGATATGCCGGCCGACCCAGAAGACGACCCACAGCGCAAGTCCCGCCGTGATCCACGGTGTCGCACCTCCCAGCCGGCCACTTTGCCTCAAGTCAAAGAGCGCGACGGCGAGCGCGGCAAGCCCCCCGGCGGCCGCGAGGGCCAACAGGACGCCGCTCGGGCGCAGCACCAGAAAGACCATCGCCACCAGGCTCACGAACACGAGCGCGGGCAGCAGCGCGGCCCACATCCCGACGAGGTTGAGAATGAGCGCAATCGCGGCAAGGCTCGCGCCCACTGCGATCACGAAACGGCGCCCCTCGCGAACGAGGTCCTGCTCCTCCTCCTCGAAGGAGCGGAGCTTGCGGGGATCGTAGAGCGTGTAGCCGATGTCCCTGAGCGTCTGCATCACGGCTTCCGGCCGCGCGATCCGCGGGTCGTACTCGATGAGCGCCTGCTCGTGCGTGAGACTGACGGCGACCTTGTCCACTCCGGCCATCCGCCCGAGCGCCTTCTCGATGGTCCCGGTGCACAACGAGCAGTGCAGGCCGCCGATGTGCGCGCGGATCTTTCTGCGGTCCGGCCGGCTCGAGGGCTCTTCGGCCCAGTCCCGGGCTGTCTCAAGAGGGGTGGCGGTGTTCATGCGGGTAACCTCCATGGCGCTACCCTACAACCTGGAGTCAGCTCCAGGTCAAGCGCTCAAGCCTTCAGCGCCAGCCGGATCGACCAGGCGCCGAGCGCGAGCAGCAGCGCCCCTGTCCAGCGCGGGATCCGCCGGGAAAGTGCCGCGAGCCCATCGAGACTGCGCCGCGCCGGTGGAATCAGGACGGCCGCGACCAAGGGCAACGACAGTGCGAGTCCAAACAGCGCAAGGGAGGTGAATCCGGAGGCGATATCGCCACTCATCGCGAGGGCAGGCTGCCGTGCGCCGGCCGCGCGTGTCGCGTGCGCCGCAGCCGCGCCGAGCAGAGCGGCAAGAAGCGGCGCCGCGCAGGCCGGTACGTTCAAGCCGAAGGCCGCCCCGAGGACCGCCGAGCCGCCGAGATTCCCCAGGCGAGTCAGGGTTGGACCGAGCGAAACACTGAAGAGCGACGCCTTGCCCAGCAGAAAGGCGAGGCCGAGCGCGAAGTACAACGCGCCGAGGCTGATCCAGACGCCCCGCTGAAAACCGAGAAAATGGGTACCCACCAGGGCGGCCAGGGCGCCCAAGGCGCCGATCACGAGCGCGCGCACCGCGGTAAAGAGCGTCACCTGGGCGAGCTTGTGAGCACCGCTCTGCCCTTCCATGGATTTCACAAAAATCAGCGTCGCGCCGATCGCGCAGGGCTCCACAAAGCCGAGCAGCCCAAGACCCACCGGCAGCCAGGGACCCTGGAAAGGCCCGAGTGTCATGCGGTCGATTGCACCACGGCTTGATAGCCGGGCTGGCGAACCACCTCGATCAGGCGCCGTTCATCCACCTGGGCCGGATCGAAGAGCACGTGGGCTTCGCCGCTCTCGAAGGTGACGGCCACCGACTTGACGCCCGGCTCGCGCTCGAGCAGCGCCGTCATCGTGGCCGCGCAGCCGCCACAATGCATTCCGATGATCTTCAAAACAATGGATCTCATGAAAACCCCTCGCCAGCCAGCCCGGGCGTCCGCCTCCGAGCAAGCGGCGTCCTCAGAATTCACCGCCGCTCAGCATAGGACCTGGAGTGCGCTCCAGGTCAAGCCCTGCCGGAGTAGAATTCGGTCTCGGTAGACTCGACCCCTGGAGCGAACGAACGGTCAGGGTATTGAAACGATGAACCACTGCATCGGAAACACGGCGAAGTCCCTCGGAATCACGCCCGACACACTGCGCTACTACGAGAAGCTGCGGCTCGTTCCGTCGCCGCCGCGCAATGCGGCCGGCCGCCGCGTCTATCGCGAAGCGGATCTCGCGCGGCTGCGCTTTCTCAAGCGGGCACAGGCGCTCGGCTTCAGCCTGCAGGAGATTCGCCAGCTCCTGCGACTGCGGGACGCCCCCGCACGCTCGAGCCGCACCGTGCGCGCGCTTGCGTTGCGCAAGCGCGACCAGCTCGAAGTGCAGATGCAGGAAGTCCACCGGATGCACGCCGAACTCACCCGTCTGTTGGCCCTCTGCACAGGCTCGGGCACGTGCTGTCCGATCATGGAGCGGATCGAGCAGGGATAGGCAGCGTTTGCAGGCGCCACCTATGTTGCGACGAACAGTGGACGCGAGGCTCGGTGCAGAGATCGCAATATCTGAACTCGCGGCAGGGTCTTCTTCCAATATCGGCTGAGGATCTGACGATGCGTAATGACCTTAAAATGGGTCTCGCTTGGATGGCTGCGGCGCTGCTGTGCTTGACACCTCTACGGGCGGTGAGCGCCCGGACGGCGATGGCGCGCACTCCGATGCTCGCCCTGCAGCAGGCCAAATGGATACCGGAGGGGAGCGCGCGCCCGCGCCATGTCATTTACGTATTCATGGACGCCAATTGTCCCTACTGTCACGCGCTGTGGCTTGCTCTGAAGCCCTATTACCGCTCGGGCCTGCAGGTCCGTGACATCCTGGTCGGGGTTATCTCGGCGAGCAGTCCAGGCAAGGCGGCGGCGATCTTCGACGCTGCCAACCCTTCCGCGGCTCTGCGCACAAACGAAATTCGCTGGGACCACGGGATCGATGCAGGCGGAGGCATCACGCCCATCGCGCATCCCAGCGCCAAGGACCTGCGCGAACTCGCCCGAAACGAGGCGCTCATGCAGGCTTTCGGCATAGACGGGACACCCGGCCTGGTGTTGGCCGACGCGAAGGGTAAGGTCTATGTGGCCGGCGGACTGCCCGCCAAGAGCGAACTGGGGCGAATTGTGGCGACTGCCAGCGTTCCCGCGCATTGAGCCCTCAGCGGGAGCCCTGGTGAGGACACGGATACTTCTTGCCAGCGGGCTCATTCTCCTCAGCGCTGCCGCTGCTGCCGTGCTGGCCAAGTACGGGCTCGGGACCGTGCTCGCCTGGATCGCCGCTTGGCGTGGGGTCGCATCAGTTCCATTTGTGCTCGTCTACGCATTCGCTGCGGTCGTTCTCTTGCCCGATTCCCTGCTGACGATTGCGGCGGGAGCCCTCTTCGGGCTGCTCAGAGGGCTGGTGCTGGTGTCGATCGGAAGTATGCTCGGGGCGGCGGCGGCCTTCTTCCTCGGCAGAAGTCTCGTCAGAAACTGGGTTCACCGTCGCGCCGAGCGCTGGCCGACGTTTCATGCCCTTGATCGCGCGATCGCGCGCCATGGCTTCTGGATCGTGTTCCTCACTCGACTGTCCCCGATAATTCCGTATGGACTCCTCAACTACACCTTCGGCATCACCACGGTGCGCGTACGCGATTACCTGCTCGCCTCCTGGATCGGCATGCTGCCGGGCACGCTCCTCTACGTGTATGCTGGCACCGCGGCAGCCAATCTCACCGAAGTGATCAGCGGACACACGCCCGTTGGCGAGCCGGGCGACATTCTTTTGTGGGTGGGTCTTGTCGCTACGATCACCGTGATCGCTCTCGTCACATACTTCGCCCGGCGCGAGCTTGAGCGCGAGCTGCGCTTGTGATCCCCCAAAACGGCATCATGGCTTGAAGATGCCCGACGTTGAACGCCCGGAGTCCGATGATGGGACTGATCTGCGGCCGAGCGCTCTTGAATCGGGCGATCCAGTTCGCTGTGGGGTCACTACCGGCCGCAAGTCCGACCGGTGGCCAGGTTGGCCCGCTCCGGAACGCCGCCGGCCTGCATTGCACCTGCGCTGACTCGCCTCGATGGTTATTGTTCTGGCCGGATACGGTCCGGCACACGAGCGACCAGCGACGGGGCTCGCCTGGTTCCCGCCTGTACTCGGGGGCGCGGATTGGATGCCGATGCTGCGTGCTGATGACGGATTGTGAATCGGGAGCGCGAGGCATGAGTCAATCTCCTGCTCTGTGCTCGATGGTCAGCAGCCCCGTGAGCGGGCCCGAGTGGCAATGCCCATCGCGTGTGCTGGCTGTTTCGTGCGCCAGAAGCTTGTTTACTGGCCCTTTGACGCAATGGAGCGCGCGCTGTTACAGGCCGCAGCAATTTGCCAGCCCTGAGCGGCCCGACCGCTGCCGCACTGGCTGATCGAAGTCACAGCGACGTTGACGACTTGCCGCTCGAGGCACCATCAGGGCCTCCGGCCCACTTCAGTCCGTCAGGCCCAGGCGCGAGCGGATGAGCGCCAGGCGTGCATCGAGGTCAATCGCCACCGCCGAGGTCACCTCGAGCGCGCGATCCTCGAAGACGTTCCGATCCGGATGCGCGGCTCGCCACTGCGCAATCTTTGCGTCGCGCTCCAGAATCATTCGCTCGATGTCATCCCGATACAGGATGACCATCGCCGAGATCCAGCGGTTGAGTGGCCAGGAGGGCGTTGCCAAATCAACCACGAATCGATCGAGCATGGCAATGACGTCCGGAGCCGCGCACCAGGTTTCCGCAGTCACCCATCGGTTCGTGGTGAAGAGTCGCACGGGGCGCCCCTCCCGACTCATCGAGATCGCGATGAGATGAAATGTGGAATCGTTGTCTCCCTCGTTCGAAGGCGTTCTCGCCAGGGCCGCCGGACGGATTTCCTGACGCATGTCTTTCGATCTGAGGAAGGTATGAAAATGACCATAGTCATTCCACTCGCCACGCGTCTGCGGATGCGCGTGAAAATAATACTGCGCATGCGTCTCGGGATCGTAGACGTCGTCCTGCGGATAATGCTCGAACTCGATGAATTCCCGGTCACCAAGCACCTCGGCAACGAGGTTGCTGGCGCCTTTCTCCAACACCCGGATGCAGTTGACCACTTCGGCGGCGGCTTCCGCCATCCGCTCGAGCTGCGCCTGAGATTCCGCGCGACCTGCGCGCGTAACCTGTTCGTGCAGAGTGCTCACGGAATGTCCAATCGCCAGCGCAGAAGGCGCGGCCCCAATGAAGCGCCGAGCAGCGTCAACCCGACGACGCCCCCCCCCTGCCAGATGAGCACCATCAGACTGGAGTCGACCTGGTGAAAAAGTTGCAATCCCAAATCGCCCATTGCGGCCGTGGCGAGCGCGCCCAGCGCCGCGGTCGAGGTGGGCGCAAGCGGCACCCCCCGTGAGATCATGCGAGCGATGATAAGTCCGGGAACAAACCCCGCCGCGACCACAGCGGGCAGACAATGCCAGTCAGACCGCAGCACGAAGCCGGCCGCGCCGTGTATCTGTGAGGTCACGATGCAGCCTCGGCCGAGCAATCCCAGCCACAACGCCAGGAACGCCAGCGGCACGAATCGCTCCCGTCTTCGTCCACGTCCCGGAATGCCGGCACTCAATGCGGCGTGGGCCGCTGTGATGGCCGTCGCGGCCGCCGCCGCTAGCTCGGTCAGCCATCGCCCATCGACCAGTCGAGCATGCAAATCGGGCCGCAGACCCATGATGAAGACGACGAGTGCCACCCAGGGCAATGAGATCGCCGCCCAGGCGGCGACACGCCGTGCGGGTGGACGCAGAGGTCGAACAGGATGCATCTGGGACACCAGAATGCCAATCAATTCTTCTGTCCTCAGCGCGGTCAATCCTCAATTCTCCAAATTGGTGCGCGGCGTCCGAATGAAATCACAGGACGGAAATCGCCGCCCCACCTGTTTACAGGTTCGTTCCGGGCGGCCAAAAGGTTTCGCTGCCGAAAGCCCATCACGCCATCCAGGCACACCCGTAACCTTTTCGCCCGCTCGACCGAAACTCTATGTAGTCACACCGCCCTCGGAGATCTGCATGAAGTCCTTCACCAAAGCGGCGCTCACTCTCGGCGCAGCCATCGCACTCGGCAGCGCACTGGCAGCCCCCGCGTTCGCTCAAAACGCGAATAACGGGGGGCCGTGCAAGCCGGCACCCACGCGTGGCACCTGCTCGTCGAAAAGCCCCTGCGGTCCCAAAAGCCCGTGTGCGGCAAAGAACCCGTGCGCGACCGCCAAGAATCCCTGTGCCGCCAAGCCGAAAAGTCCCTGCGCGAGCAAACCGCGAAATCCCTGCTCACCCTGCACAGCCAAGCCCCCGCGCGCGCCGAAACCGTATTGACGGCCGACCGCCGCAAGGTCCTGCCCTTCGTCGGCGGGGTCGCATCGCTTGGCGGCGGCGCCGTTCCGACCCGAACGCGCGGTAATTGGATGCCCCGTCCCCCACCGCATCGGACCGGCCGCGGTGCCGCCGCCAACCCTGGCAAGAACTGTCTCCGTCTCACAGGAAAGCCGTGCCAACCGATGCGAGAGATCCGACCGAATCGAAAAGCGTGGGACGCCCTACCCTTGAAATTTTGTCGTATTTCCTGTTGGGCTTGCGAGGCACTCACTACGCGCGCGACACGGACCGGCCTGCGTGCGCCGGCCGTGTTCGCCCTCGTGGCGGTAGTCTTGAGCCCCTGCGTTGTGGCACACGCCGCACCCGCGCAGAGCGACCCCGATGCGTTGCGTACCGTCATCGTCACTGCGCAGGAACAGCGGGAACCGGTCGCCCGCGTGCCTGAGAGCATTACCGTCTTCTCAGCACGGACGCTGGCATCGCTTGACATCCAGTCCTTCAACGATTACGCGACAAAGACGCCGAACCTGTCATTCGTCTATGGCGCCGGCTCAACGGGAATCTCAAACGCCCGTACCGTCTCGATCCGGGGCATCACCGGACAGAATCTCTTCGGCACCTCGGGCGCGACCGGTTTCTATATCGATAACACGCCGTTGCCGGAGTCCGTCAATCCGCGCATCGTCGATGTGAAGCGGATCGAGGTGCTCAAGGGCCCGCAGGGCACGCTATTTGGCGAAAGCTCCCTCGGCGGCACCGTGCGCCTCATCACCCGAGAGCCCAATCTGAGGCATGACGAGCTCGGCTATACCGCTCAGGTCGGGCTCACCTCGGGCGGCGGCAGCGCCGATGCCGGCGCGAGCCTCATCGAGAACATTGCGCTCGTTCCAGGCCATCTCGCGACCCGCATCGTGCTCTTCGGCAACCATGACGCGGGATACCTGACCCGCACCTTCCCCGCTCCCTCCAGCCCCGCGACCGACAACCCCTTCCTCACCGCGCCCCGCACGAGCGTCGGGGACCAGGGCGCAAAGACCACGTATGGCGGCTCGGTCACGACCAGCCTGCGGGTCAATGCGGCGCTCGGCGTGCGCCTACGCGTCATGGCGCAGGACACGCACGACAAGGGATACCCGGCGACCTTCGCGCCGTTGCCGGCCTTCAAGCCCGTCTACACCCTCAATCGCGCCTTCAATGTCCAGCCCGGCGCAACCAGTGCGTGGGTGCTGCCGTCTCTCGAGATTCACTATCGACACGGCAAAGTGCGCGTCGTCTCCGCCACCAACTATTTCTACCGCCACAACCGCGATATCGAGGACTCGACCTACGGGACGGAGCAGATCCTGCAGAGCTATTACGGCGTCACCTCGCTCCCCACCCAGCCGTTTCTGTGGGATCAGGAGCACTACGAGAACCAATTCACGGAGGAGCTGCGGCTCTCCTTCAAGGGCGTCCTCGGCGTCAGCGGCACCGTGGGCGCGTTCTATGCGCGCACCCGCTCGGTACTATCCATCCCACCGACGTACGCCCGGGGTCTGGTGGCCGCGACGGTCAATAACTCCGTCGTGGGACCCTGGCCCAATGACCTCCTCTGGACCGATTACAACCCGGCGATGCAGCGGGATACGGCACTGTTCGGACAGATCTATGTGCCGCTCGGTCGAAGACTCACATTGACACTGGGCGCGCGACAATACTGGCTGCATCAAACATCGGATTTCACGGCGAACGGCTTCAACAATTTCGGCGTGACGCCCAGTGATCCGCAATCGAGCCGCCAGTCCGGCATCGATCCGAAAGCGGCGCTCTCCTATCAGCTCAACAAGCGTGCGATGATCTATGCGTCCGCGTCCGAAGGCTTTCGGGCCGGCGCCGCGCAGACCTACCTGCCCTTCTGCCAGGAACCAAACCTGTCGGTCACCGACATCACGCACCTGAAGTCCGACACGCTCTGGAATTACGAAGTCGGCGGGAAGGCGCAGGTCCCGGGCACTGCCCTGCTGCTCTCGGCGGCCGCTTTCCACATCGACTGGCGCAATCCCCAGCAGCAGGTCGCCCTACCCTGCGAAGCGATCTTCGACATCAACGGCCGTCGAGCGCAAATCAACGGCGGGGAGCTCGAGCTCGACGGTCATCTCATTCCCTCCCTCGCGCTGCGCGCGGGTGTCGGTTACGAAAAGACCGACATCACCGAGCCGGGCGCGCTCGCGATCGTCGGGGTGACCCCCGGCTCACGGGTTCTCGGCACGCCCGCCTGGACGGCAACGCTCTCCGGGGTCTACACCCGCCCGATCACAGCCTCGCTCGAGGGCTTCGTGGAAACCGATGCGAGCTATACCGGGGACAGCCGGGCGCTGCTCAACGGCGCCAACGACACCTTCGCCACGCGCAGCTCATACGTGCTGGTCAACCTAAGGGTTGGCGTGCGCCACGGACAAACTTCAATCTCCTTCAACGTGCGAAATGCGACCAACGCCAGGGGGAATCTCGGCGATATCGGCTACATCGGCTATGCGCAGTACACCGTGGATGGAACGGTCATTCCACAAGTCGCGACGCTGCTCCCGTTGACGGTTTTGCTTCAATACCGACACGATTTCTGAGCGTGGCTCGTCCTGGTCGACCGCAACTCGATCCGGGAGGTGAGCGACCCGGGCGACTCGCGCGGCCCCTCAACTGAACTCACCCCGTTGATAGCGGCGCCAGTCCTCGCCGTCATCAATGTCGGTGAGCGTGCGGAGCAAGACCACCTCCGCGCCCGCCAAGTTGCCGAGTGTATCTTCGAGGGCGTGCTCGCTCGACCACCGCACGTGCGTGAAAGGATCGACGAAGCGCAGCCGTCGGCGCAGGCCGATCAACCAATAGCCGCCGTCGCGCGCCGGGCCGAAAACCGCCTCCTTGGCCCCCAGCGCGCGGAATGCGGCCGCGATATCGGCGGCCCGGATCCCTGGAATGTCGCTGCCGATGATGACCACGGGACCGGGCGGCAATCGGCGCGCCACCGACGCCATCCGCCGGCCAAGATCGCCTCGACCCTGCGGCAGGGTCGCCACTGCCCTTGGCCAGGGACCGGAGCGATCCGGGGTGATCGCGAGCCACGTCTTCCAGCGGGCATCGGCACCCACGCCGCGCAGTAGCCCCGCCAGCATCGTACGCTGGAAGCGATACGCGGTAATGTCGCCCACGTCGCGTGCCAGGCGGCGCTTGCCCTGGCCCACGCGGGGCGCGCGCGTGAAGATCACGAGGTGGCGGGTGTGTCCGGTCATTCGCCGTAGAGTCTTGCGATGAGCCGCGGCGGCACGCCCAGGAAATACAAGGTGAGACAACCGAGGTTGCGCACGCTGCGACGCCGCCAGCCCTCGCGTCGCCACCGCTCCCCCGATGTGCGGGCGATGGACGGCAGCACGGTGAGCCTGTGGCGGCCGATACGTCGCACAAGATCGACATCTTCCATCAGCGGCCACGGCCGGAAGCCGCCGAGCATCTGATACAGAGCGCGATGCATCAGCAGTCCCTGATCGCCATAAGCCAGACCGAGATGCCGCACACGCCAGGCGACCCGTCGTTCGAGTCGGCGGGCCGCAGGGCTTGCCTCGTCCAATCCGAAGCGGAATGTCGCGGCACGCAGCCGGTTGGGCGGACTCGCGATAAATGCACGGACGGCCTCGAGCCACTCCCCGTTGAGTACCGTGTCCGCGTGCAGAAACAGCAGCCACTTGCCCACGGCGGCTGTCGCGCCCGCGTGCAGCTGGATGCCGCGCCCCGGTTGCGCTGCGACGATGCGCGCTCCGAGCTGCCGCGCGAGCGCCACGGTATCGTCACTGGAGCCTCCGTCGACGACGACAGTCTCGCGGGTGCCGCCGCAGGCCGCCATCGCTGCCGGCAGATGACGCGCCGCATTCAGCGTCGGGATGATGACCGATACGTCCAGTACGCCGGCGACTGGTGCGAGACCCCGGGTCATGGCCGCTCACGGCAGGGAAAGCAGCATACGAGCCAAGCGCTTGGGCCAGGGACTGAAGAGCTTCGGGGCGTAGAATGCGCTCACGGCCGCTTTTGAAATCTCTCCCAGCGTCGGGTAGGGGAAGATCACGTCCGTCAGCGCGCCAAGCTTCAGCCGTCGCGTGATCGCAAGCCCCCAGAGCCCGATGAGCTCGCCGGCATGCGGCCCGAGGATGCCTGCTCCAAGAACGGTTCCCCGGCCGTCGATCACCACCTTGATGCCGCCAGTGACCTGCCGCTCGGCTCGGGCACGATCATTGTCCGCAAGACCTGCCCGCACCACGCGCACAGCGCCGCCGAATCGCTCCCGGGCCTCCTGTTCGGTCAGCCCGACATGCGCCAGCTCAGGGTCGGAATAAGTCACCCGCGGCAGGGCACGGTAATCGACCTTCGCTGGCAGCCGAAACAGCGCATTGCGAATTAGGATCCCGGCCTGATACCCGGCCGTGTGGGTGAATTGCGGCCGTCCGATCACATCGCCGAGCGCAAAGACTCGCTTGTTCGTGGTTCGCAGCCGCGTATCGACCGTGATGCCGTGGGCTGTATGGGCAACCCCAGCCCGCTCGAGCGCCAGACCCGCGAGCCGTGGCTGACGACCCGCCGCAACCAGCAGATGCGAGCCGACCGCCTCAGTGCTCTTACCGGTCCGCACCGTGATGCCGCTGCCGGAACGCGCGACTTCCGTAATGTCTGCGTGTTCGTGTACCGTGATCCCCTCCACAGCGAGCCGCTCCGAGAGCGCCTCAACGAATTCCGGCTCGTCGCGCGGCAGCAGGCGACCGCGCTGGAACAGAGTCACGGCGCTGCCGAGGCGCCTGAACGCCTGCGCCATTTCCACTCCGATCGGTCCACCGCCGACCACGAGCAGATGTGCCGGGCGCTCCCGCAGCGTGAAGAGATTTTCATTGGTCAGCACCGGAACGTCTGCGATGCCCGGAACGGATGGAATGACAGCCGAGGAGCCCGCGGCGATGACGAAACGCCGGGCTCGAACGCGAATTCCGCCGCCGCTCACCTCGTCGCGGCCGGTAAATGCGGCCGGTGCGCGGATGACACGTACACCCAATTTTTCGAGACGCTCGACCGAATCGTGCGGCGCGATCTGTGCGATCACGTCGCGTACGTGGGACATGACGGTCGGGAAGTCGACCTCAGGCGCACCGCAGGAAATGCCGAACCGGCCTGCGTCCGCGATCGTCTGCGCCGCATGCGCGGCCGCCAGGAGTGACTTCGACGGGACGCAACCGTAATTGAGGCAGTCTCCGCCCATGGCGCCCTTTTCGAACAGGACGGTCCGGGCGCCGAGCTGCACCGCGCCCACCGCCACCGACAGTCCGGCCGAGCCGGCGCCAATGACGCAGAGGTCGCAATGGAGAGTATCCGTCATGATATGACCTCATGCGCAAGTGGCGATCCAGCCGGTTCAGACAGCTTGTCGTCAGGATTGTCGAGCAACGTGAGTGCGCCCGGCGCTCTGGTGATGACCGCCGCGCCATCCGGCGTCTGGGAGAGCTCAAGCACTCCTCCCTGGGCGGCGGCGGCATCCGCTGCGTCGTGCGTGACCATCAGCACCGGCAGGCCCGCCGCCCTCGCATGCTCGAACACGAAACGGCGGAACTCCGCACGCATCGCGGCGTCAAGCTTGTTGAACGGCTCATCGAGCAGCAGCACCTGCGGCTCGGCGAGCAGCAGTCGGAGCATCGCGACGCGGGCGCGCTGCCCGCCGGAGAGCGTCGCGGGATCGCGCCGGGAAAAGCCCGCAAGCCCCGCCTCACCGAGTGCCGCCTCGATCCGCGCCGCGCGCGCCTGACGGCCTCGCACTGAAGGCGAAAGGCCGAACGCCAGATTCTCGCCGACCGACAAGTGCGGAAACAGCAGATCGTCCTGAAACAGAATCCCGATCCGTCGGCGTTCGGACGGCAGACCCGTCACCTCGCGCTCGCCGATCCAGATTCTGCCCGCAACGCGAAATGCGGCCGAGACCGTGCCGCCGAGGAAGCTGAGCAAGGCGGACTTGCCCGCACCGCTCGGCCCCATGAGCGTCAGGACCTCGCCCGGCATCACCCTCACACTCAGCGGCGGGATCAGCACGCGCCCCTCGAGAGCGACCGAGACCTCTTCGAGACGTAGCGGTCCGCTCACGAATACTCCCCGAGCGCTCGTCTGCGAAACTGGCCCCCCGACACCCCGAGAGCGACACCATAGGCCAGCAGTGGAAGGAGCGCTTGCAGCAGCCCGAAGACACCGGTGATGCGCCGATCGCCACCGCTCGCGAGCGTCACCGCCTCAGTCGTCAGCGTCACGACACGACCGGCGCCTGCGAATATCGTTGGCAAGTACTGATCCACACTGACGGCCAGACCCACTGCCGCAGCGACGAGGACGGGACGCAACAGCAGCGGAAGCTTGATCCTGAGAAACACACGCCGCGGCCGGGCGCCGAGACTAAGCGCCGTACGCGCGTAGCGCGTGTCGAGCGCTCGCCATGGGTCGGCGAGGGAGAGGAAAACATATGGCAGCACGAACAAAAGATGCGACCAGATCACGGCGATCAGCGAACCGCCGAGGTGAGAGACCGTCAGCAGGACCTGCATTCCGAAGAGGAAGCCAATCTGTGGCACGAGCAGCGGGACGTAAAGCAACCACAGCGCGCGTGAGGTCGCCACCGCGCCTTGACGCTGCTCATTCTCCAAGCATGCCAGGACGAGAAGGAGCGCAAGCCCGCTGGCAATCGCGGCCACTGCGAGCGTGGTTTCAAGAGGCCAAAGAATGCTCCCGAGCTGACCGATCCACGTCCGAGCGTTCCAGTGCGCGGGCAGCCCATGCGGGAACCGCCAACCTGCCGCCAGCGACCACACGGCGAGATCAGCCAGGGACGCCAGCCCGAGGACGGCAAGCCCGGCCACTGCGGCGGCGGCGAGCCTGGCAGGAGGCGCAAGTCGCGTACGGCGAGCACCCCGGGCAATCCACCGCCGGCCAAGACGGGCAACGACCTGTTCGCCCCCCCGCCAGAGCGCGATGCTTGCCAGCACGATGAGCAGTTGCAAGAGTGCGGCGGCGGCGGCCGGAAAGTACATCCGCACGTCAGGCGCCGTGAACCAGCGCAGTGCCAGTACGCTTAAGGTCGGCGGATTGCTCGGGCCCAGGATCAGGGCCATGTCCACCACCGAGAGGGCATAGGCGAGCACGGCGTAGATCGGCAAACGGATCAGCGGATACACCTGGGGGAGGACCAGTTTCAGCCACGCGGCCGTGCGGCCATAACCGAGCGCCGCGGCCGCTTCAAGGTGGCGCGCGGCGGGGACCTGATCGAGTGCCGTGACGGTCATCAAGAGTAGATACGGCACCTCCTTCACCAGCAACCCCAAGGTGAGGGCCATGCCATACGGATCCTGCACGGTCGCGATGTCGGGCGGCTGATGCCAGCCGGTGAGCCAGGGCGAGAGCAGCCGCACGATCCAGCCGCTCGGCGCAATCAGAAAGCCGACGCCGATCGCCATCGCCGCATGTGGCGCACCGAGAATCGGGGCCATCAGGGCTCGGCCGAGTCGACCCGGTTTGCGCCCATGGACTTGCGCGCAAAATCCAAATACGAGCGCCACCGAGAGCACAGTCGCGAGAAGTCCCGTCGAGAGCGTCAGGCCGATCGCATCGCCGATTCCCGGCTCGGAGAAGAGTCTAGCCCAGGGCGCGATGCTCACTGCGCGCCCGCCGATAGCCGGCAACCACCCGAATGCGGGCAGCACCGTGCCGAGTAGCCCCGCAGCGATCGGCACGAGAAACAACGCCACCGTGACCAGCGGTGCGTGCCGTAACCAGAACGGCGAGCGCGCCGAGAGCGGCGGCGCAGGGCTCGCCTCAAACGTGGCACTGCCCGTCATGGCGTGTAACGCCGCTCCCAGGCATCGACCAGACGGGGGGCCCAGGACGGATGAGGCTCAGGAAGGACGTTCTTGAGCGCAGCGCCGGAGGGCACCCAAGGACTCTTGGGCAAGACCCTGAACCGTGCCCGCTCGGCGGGAGTCAGTTTCGTAAGATCCAGCACCGAGGGACCGCCCAGGTAGCGGATATCGGCCGCGCGCGCCTGTGCCGCCGGCGAGAGGAGAAAGTTCGCGACCACCATCGCGCCCGCTTTGTGCGGCGAGTTATACGGAATCGCCACGAAGCTCGTGTTACCGATCGTTCCATGAGTGAGCACGTAAGTGCGGACCGACTTGGGCAAAAGGCCCGCATCGACGTCCGCGGCAGCCTCGGTGGGATTGAATGCGGGCATGAGGTCGATCTCGCCATCCTCCAAGAGCTGCCGCTCAGCCGGGCCGCTTGCGGGGAATTCCCGGCCATGACGCCAGAGATACGGCCGCAGCTGGTCGTACCAGGCCCACAGGGGCGCGGTCACTTTCGCGAAATTTGCCTCCCGCACCGGTCGCTGCAGCACCGCTGGGTCAGGCGTCAGCGCGTAGAGCGCCTGCTCGAGGAATGCGACACCGAGAAAATTGTGTACTTGCGGAAATGTGAAGCGGCCCGGATGACGCTTTGCCCAGGCGGGAAAAGCTTTGATGTCGTTCGGCACATGCTTGATGTCGGCGGAATCGTAGATGAAGACGAGCTGGGCCTTGCGCCAGGGCGACTCGTATCCATCGACGGGCACGCTGAAGTCATAGCGGTTCGATCTGTCCTGAGTGTCGACCAACGCGTCGTTCGGCAGCCGCTGTGTGAAAGGCCCGTATAGAAGTCCGCGTCGCTTCAGCGCGAAGAAGTTCGGACCGTTGATCCAGATGAGATCCACAGTCCCATCGGTATTTTGGCCTGCCGCTCTGTCGGCAATGATCTGCGTCACTGCTTCGGACGTGTTCTGTAGGGGCACCTGCCGCAGCGTGATGTCGCAACACGCCGCCACCTGGCGCCCCACCCATGCGATGAAGGAGTTCGTCTTCTCGTCGCCGGCCCACGCATCAAAATAGACGGTCTGGCCGCGCGCTTGCGCCAGCACGCCCCGCCACGGTGCCGTGGCCGCGCGTGAAGCCGTGAACACGCACAGGGCCGCCGCGGCAGCGGCGAATCGCAGAACATGCTGCCGGATCACGTGAGAGAGCCCCTCCGGGCTGCGCGCCGATTTCGGGCCGCCTCGATCACAGGTCCCATCACCGCTTCGTGGAAGCGATCGCAGCCGATGCAGAGATTGGCATACGGCTCCCCCTTTGGCGTGATGGTACTGGACTCCGCGATGAAGCGCTCCTCGCTCCAACCGTAGGCGAGTCCCATGCGCTCGGGCCGACCCATCGAGATTGCCTGGAATGCGGGCTCCTGCGCGAGAGAATCCAGGATCGAGATCAAATCATCCTCCAGCAGATTTCCGATCGGTAGCCGCGTCTTGAGGCAGCACGGGAATACATTGCCGTTCGAATCAATCGACACTTCCGAGCCGCTGTACCGATGCTGCAGAAAATTGAGCCCACCGGACCAGCGGTTGCAGAAGTTGTCGGCAAGCGTCGCCCTCGAGAGACCATTCTCCCACGCTCGCCCCCTCGGCCAGAGCCGGCCGATCCAGGCATCCGGCGTGGCGCCGAAGAAATGATAATAGGGCCCCGGGTTCCCGTCGGACTCGGCATCGGCGCTCACCGGCGCCGCCGAGGGGCGCAGACCGTACGATTCGAAGAGGCGCGTCAGGCGCTCCTTGAACGCCGCCTGCCGAGCGGCCCCTTGCATGCCGGAGTGGAAGTCATCGATGCCCGATACCGAGATCGTCGAGGCGCCGTGGCCAAGCAGCTCGTCGACAATGGCTTCCGTCAGCAGATCGCCCGTCGTCTGGACGATGAGGTCGACCCCGCCTTCGGTTGCATAGCGCGCCCGAAGGCGATCCATGGCCGGATACAGCACCCGAGTGCGCACCGGATCGATCAGCACTTCACCGCCCGCGAGAATGATTCTGCCACGACGCTGCGGCAGGCTGCCATCGGGCGCTGGATGCTCGCGATCGAGATACCGCATCTGCGGCGGAAGATGATCGACAACGCGTGGAAAATGGGCAACCGCCTCGCTGACGACCGCCTCCAGCGCTGCGCGCACATAGGGTCGGAAGCGCGGCTCGTAGCAATGGCGGCACTTGCGATGACACGCCCAGGACAGTACGTAATAGATGGATTCCACTGGCTTGTTGCGACTCCTCGATAGGACTCTGGCGGCCTATTGGGCCCCAGAATACTAAGGACCGGTAATGCTCGGCATATGTTGCACTCCTGGCCGCCTCAGCACGCTTCAGCCGCCGTCCACGGCGAGGCCGTGGCGGCAGTCGGCGAGCCGACTCCGCTCGGGCGCCGGCGATAACGGCTCGGCTCACAGCCACGCCCTCGCCCGGGCGGGGTCAGAGCGACCCACGGCGTAACCTTTTGGCTCACCTGTCCGAAACTAGGTATGGGACGGGGAAAACTTGGATCGCTCAGGTCCACCGGTCCCTGAGATCAACCTACTCGGAGAATTCGAGATGTCTAAACGAAACGTATCGTTGGCCGTGGCCGGTGCTTTGGCCACCGCCATCACTGCCCTCAGCGGGCCTGCGGCCGTTGCCGGGGGCATGCAGATGAGCCCTGCCATGCAGAAGATGATGATGGAAAAGCGCGCGCACACCATGAAGGAGTTGAAGACCGGGCAATTCCAGCAATGCTGGGGCGTGGCGCTCGCCGGCCACAACGACTGCTATGCTGGACCCGGCACAACCTGCGCCGGCACGGCCGCCCGCAACTACCAAGGCAATGCCTTCAAGCTCGTGCCCACGGGGACGTGCACCGCCATCCACACGCCGTACGTCACCATCCTCAACGGCCATGGAAGTCTGCACAAGATCACGGAAAGCCAGGGCTGACCGCACGCCCAGCTGATCACTGAAGATCATATCCCGGAACTCGCCCATGTCTGTTCTACAAGCCACACCTCCCCGCCGAACGCGCAACGAGATCCCCGCCCGGGCCGGTGTCGGGCTCAAAGCCCCGCACTACCGGACGATTCTCGAGACACAGCCGGACATCGGCTTCTTCGAGGTGCACGCAGAGAATTACATGGGTGCCGGCGGGCCGCCGCATCGGTACCTGACCGAAATCCGCACACGATATCCACTCACCCTGCACGGTGTGGGACTGTCGATCGGCGCGGATCGTCCACTCGATCGGGATCACCTGCGGCGGCTCGCCGAGCTCGTTGTACGCTACGAGCCGGGGCTGTTTTCTGAACACCTGGCGTGGTCCTCGCACGGGGGACTGTTCTTCAACGATCTGCTCCCCGTGCCCTACACCCTGCAAACCCTGCATCGTGTATGTGAGCATATCGATCAGGCTCAGGAGTATCTCGGACGGCAGATGCTGCTCGAGAACCCTTCGACCTACGTGGCCTTTGCCGAGAGCACGTATTGGGAAGTCGATTTCATTGCGGAAGTGGCGCGCAGAACCGGCTGCGGTCTGCTGCTGGATGTCAATAACGTGTATGTCGCGTGCACGAACCAGCACTGGGATCCGACACGCTACATCGACCAGTTCCCGTTGTCACATGTGCGCCAGATTCACCTCGCCGGTTACGCCAGGGATGCGGACGAGCGTGGTCGACCGCTACTCATCGATTCTCACGACCGGCAGGTCGACGAAATCGTCTGGGATCTCTACGCCCGGACCATCGAGAAGTTGGGGCCCACTCCGACGCTGATCGAGTGGGACCAGAACCTGCCCGAATGGGCTGAGCTGCAGGCGGAGGCCACTCGTGCCGAGGCTGTCCTCTCGGGCCAGCGTCAGAATGACGAGATGTCTCGTGCGTCCCTTGGCTGAGGTACAACGGGAATTCGCCGCGGCTCTGCGTGATCCGGATCTACCCATTCCCGCAGACTGTGTGGACCCGGACGGCTGTCCCGATACGAAGCGTTTTGCGGTCTACCGCAACAATGTCGTCTCGAGTCTCATCGAGTCTCTGGGGGAAAGCTACCCCGCCGTCCGACGCCTGCTCGGCGAGGCGTGCTTCCGCGAGACCGCTCGCGCCCACGCCGCACAGGATCTGCCGCGCTCTCCCGTCATGCTCGAATATGGAGCAGAATTTCCAGCCTTTCTTGCGCAGTTCGAGCCGCTCGCCGACTTCCCGTACCTGTCAGACGTCGCGCGGATCGAGCGGGCGTGGCTCGAGTCGTATCATGCCGCGGAGGCTGCACCACTCGACCCTTCGGCACTCGCCGGCGTTCCGGAGCACCGCGCGGGCGATTTGTGCCTCACGCTCCACCCGTCTGTGCGCATCGTCCAGTCATCTTTCCCGGCGCTTTCGATCTGGCACATGAACATTGGGGATGCCGCGGTCCAACCGATAGATCTCGAGGGCGGCGGCGAAGACGCGCTTGTGGCGCGGCCCGAGGCGGAGGTGCAAGTCCGCGCGCTGCCGGCAGGCGGCGCCCTTTTTCTGGCCGCACTTGCGGAAAACGAATGCCTTGCCAAGGCCGCGGAACGTGCGAGCGAGTCTTGCCCCGAATTTAACCTAACCGACCATCTGACCGGTCTTCTCGCGACCGGCTTGGTCATTGCCGGGCGCCTGAAGAGGCGCCGATCACGAGGTCACTGACTTATGTCCACGAGCTCCGCTGAACACTCATTGTCACGCGCCCGAGGTCTCGACCATGCCGTACACCGCGCGTTGGGCTGGCTTGCCTGGGGGGCTGGCCTGCTCGCCGCTCCCGTGGCTCGCCTGGCGGTGGCGATCCCGTTTCTCAAATCCGGTCTGACCAAGTGGAGCGGCTGGTTCCACGTCTCGCCAGCGGCAGATTTCCTCTTTGAGTCCATGTTCCGCCTGCATATCCTCGGACACCGCTACCCCTTCCCCATGCCTGATGTGCTGGCGCACATCGATGCGGTCGGTGAGATCCTCCTCCCGGTGCTGCTGATCGCCGGCCTCGCCACACGCTTCAGCGCTCTCGCCCTGCTCGGCATGATCGCGGTCATCCAACTCACCGATCCCTCAGGATGGGCGAATTTTCACCTGCCTTGGGCCGGACTTGCGCTCGCCATCATCACCATGGGTCCGGGCAAAGCGTCGCTTGACTTCGCTATCGAGAGTTGGATGAAGAAGAGGCGGATCTCTCGCTAGCATAGAGTGGGTGAACTTCCCAGCGCCAAAACCTGGGACGCAAGTGCCAGGGAGTCACCGTTCTATACGTCCGCACACGATCAGCACGCTACAGGTAATGACTTCGTGCCAGGGAACGTCGTGAGTTCAAGCTCAATATCGTTAGGAAGGCGCCGATGGCAGGCGTGGGCGGCGTTATTGCTGTTGCCCTGCCTTATGGG
Organism: Pseudomonadota bacterium; assembly: GCA_021792555.1. Taxonomy (GTDB): domain Bacteria; phylum Pseudomonadota; class Gammaproteobacteria; order Steroidobacterales; family Steroidobacteraceae; genus 13-2-20CM-66-19. The sequence goes on along the minus strand of JAJYUL010000032.1, from coordinate 3,380 downwards.
TTCGGCGCGGATGGCGCCACCGCCCTCCCCCACTTCGGCCGCGGCTCTGGCCGCGCTCGGCGCCCAGCGGATCGGCAGCAACAGATTCCCTCCGCCAGATGCGGTGTTCCATTTCAGAGCGACCTCCGGCGCGCATCGGATCCGGCTCTCGTGGACCATTCGTCCTGGGTTCTACCTGTATCGCAGCCGCATACGCGTCAAGGCACTCGCCGGCACGGCGACCGGGGCGCTGACGATGCCGCCCGGGATCATCAAGGTCGATCCGTACTTTGGCCGCGAGCAGATCTATCGCGGCGCGGTCACGGGTGAGCTGGTCGTCCAGCACGGCTCCACCGCGGTGCCGGGGGCTGCGGCGCTCGAGGTCACTTATCAGGGTTGTGCCGATGCCGGGCTGTGCTATCCCCCGATCATCAAGTCTGTCACTGTCGCGGTGCCCCCGAGCGCCGCGCCCCACACCACGACGCCGGCGTTCGCCGACGCCCGGGTCGTCCCGACAGCCAGTCAGACCCGCTTCGCCGGATTGGTGCGCTCCGGGAACCTGCTCGCCATGCTCGGCGCGTTCTACCTCGCGGGTCTCGTGCTCGCCTTCACGCCGTGCTGCCTGCCCATGATTCCCATTCTCGCGGGGCTCATCGCCGGCGGGCGCACCCTGAGCAGCGGCCGATCGCTACTGCTCTCAAGCGCTTACGTGCTGGGCATGGCGTTTACCTACACGCTGGCCGGAATCGCGGCCGCCGCCGCCGGTGGGGAAGTCCAGGCCGCGTTTCAGCAGCCGTGGATCCTCGGCGTCTTCGCGGCACTGCTCGCGGCCATGGGACTCGCCATGCTCGGCCTGTTCTCCGTTCAAATGCCGGCGGCAATGCAGACGCGCCTGGCCGAGATCAGCAACCGGCGTACCGCGCGAACCGTCGGCGGCGTGCTCGCCATGGGCTCCCTTTCGGCCCTGATCGTCACCACCTGTGTGGCGCCGGCCCTAGTCGGCGCGCTGGCCGTCATCGGCCAATCGGGACAGATCGTACGCGGCGGCGCGGCCCTGTTCGCGCTCAGCATCGGCATGGGAACCCCGCTGCTGGCTGTGGGGGCATCCGCGGGGCGGTTGCTGCCCAAGGCCGGTCCCTGGATGGACCTGGTCAAGAAGCTCTTCGGCGCGATGATGCTGGCGGTGGCCGTGTGGACGCTGGCGCGGCTGGCACCCGAGCGCCTGACACTGGCTCTATGGGCCGTGCCGGTCGCGGCGGCGGCCTGGGCGGTAGCGTTCGAGGCGCGCCGCCTGCGCCACGGCCGTCGGCTGCTCCTCGCCGCGGGTGCTCTCCTCGGTGCGTACGCGTTGTTGCTGCTGACCGGCGCGGCGCTCGGCGGCACAGATCCACTCGCACCGCTGCCCTGGACCGGTGGCCCGCCGACGCTGCATTTCACGGACATCCATTCCGTCGCCGGTTTGAAGCGGGCCGTGTCTGGAGCCGCCGCGCGGCACCAGACCGTCATGGTGGATTTCTACGCGAACTGGTGTACCTCGTGCAATGAAATGCAGGCCACCACCTTCACCAATCCGGCGGTGCGCCGGGCGCTCGCGCACACGGTGCTGCTGCGTGCCGATGTCACATCGAATAACGTGGCCGACCGCGCGCTGTTGAAGTACTTCGGCATCTACGGCCCTCCAACGGTGGCGTTCTTTGACCGCAACGGCCGCGAGCTGCGCCGCGATCGCGTGGTGGGATACCTCGATGCTGGCGCATTTCTGCGGCGCGTCCGGGCGGCGTTTGCCGCACGATCGCCGGCATGAGACCTGCCGGCAACGTGGCTCACACCGTGGCCGTTCTCCCCCAGATCAACTCGTGATAGTCGAACCCGCATTCGACCTCCGGCTTGAGAATCTGGAAGTACGGCGAGATATCGAAATCGCGCGGCGTGAACAGGCTGTGATGGCGCACGTGCAGCACCTCGCGGGCGCCCTGAGTCAACCGCTGCCCGTCGGCGGCCTCGACCTGCGGCAAGATGGGGTAACGCACGGATTGAAACGCCTGAGCAATGAGCGTCGAGCAGATCGCGCGCGTCGGGCTGCCACTGCCGAGCGCGAGCAACTGCCTGCGCCAATACACCGGCACCGGCGGCACCGGCAATAGATAGCGCGCCAGATCGATGACGTTCTTCAGATCGTATTCCAAACCGAGCCGCTCGATCGCGTAGCGGCATACATGGCCTCCGTCAGCCTCCGTCAGCCCCGCAGGCCGGCAGATCCGCAGGTTGTGTCCGGCATAATACGAGAGGGAGACTGCGCGCACCCCGTGCTGAAGGTCGGCCTCAATCAGCGTCGGCGCATCGAGACCGCACCCCGTACCCCGGAAGTCTCCGACAAAGAGCGCCGCGTGCGACCAGGTGGATTGAGTGAGGTACTTGATGGGCGTGCTGACCCGACACTTACCCTCGACCAGCAGCACGTCCGCGGGCCTGAGCACCGCCGTCAGACAATCGAGCGACACGGCCGCGAGCGGCTCGTAATGCCGAATCGGCCGATCGAGGTAGCAAGCCAGCCAGAAGCCAAGCCTTCGCAGCATGAGGGTCTCCGCGACGCACCCGAAACGGGTGGACTCCCCAGGAGACCGGCACTGGACACCGGCGATTGCATCCCGGAACATCCAATTCAGGCGCCCACCAGGGCGGGCAGTTCCGCCAGCGAGGTGATCTCCCGATCGGGTCGGCCCGGCAGGCGCTCCGGGCCCTGGGCATAACGGTTGCACCACACCACGCGTAGGCCGAAAGCGGACGCAGCCCAGGCATCCCAAGCATTGGACGACTGAAATGCAATGGCACGAGGCTCCAAACCCAGACGGTCCACCGCCAGCTGGTACACCTTCGGATGCGGTTTGTAGACGCCGACAGCTTCCACCGACAGCACGGCATCGAATAGCTGGCCGATCTTCGCATTCTTCACTGCCGCTTCCAGCATCTTGGGAGAGCCGTTAGAGAGAATAGCGGTCTTGAGCCCCGCGGCGCGCAGTCGCTCGAGCACCTGCGGCACCTCTGGAAACGCATCAAGACGCATGTAAAGGCGCATCAGCCGCTCGCGCAGCGCGGCATCGTCGATCCCAATTGTCTCCAGGGCGAAGTCGAGCGCTTCGCCGGTCACTTCCCAGAAATCCGCGTGCCGCCCCTGCAGGGAGCGAAGCCAGGTGTACTGAAGTTGCTTCTCACGCCATACCGAATTGAGCCGGTCACGCAGCGAACCCGGCAATTCCCGGCAGCGCGCGGCCGCTGAAGCGTAGTCGAACAAGGTGCCGTAGGCGTCGAAAACGCAGGCGCGAATTCCATTTAACGGGGACATGTTCATGGTGCTTCGTGCGCCATACTCAAGCTTCGCCGCGCGCCGGATAGTGTTTTTC
>JAJYUL010000031.1 GCA_021792555.1 Pseudomonadota bacterium | reverse complement strand
CGATGTGGCCCGGGAAAGCGCCGATGTGGTCCTGCTCGGCAACGATCTGGCGAAATTCGCCGAGACGCTCGCGATTGCGCGGCGCACGCGGCGGATCATCTGGGCGAACTTCGCCGGCACCATCGGTGTCGATGCGCTCGGCATCGCCCTCGCGGCAGCCGGGCTGCTGAACCCGCTGCTCGCGGCGTTCATCCACGTTGCCTCGGAGCTCGCGTTCATCCTCAATTCGGCGCGGCTGTTGCCTGGGCGGCGTTCAGGCGCCGCGGATGCGCCGCAGCCACTCGCCTCGAATGCCCGAGCGGCTCGCCCGGGAGACTGCAGCGCCTAGTCCGGCAAGGCGGTAGAATCGGCTTGGCGGCGCGCAGTCCTTACCGAGGGATGCGCGCCCAGCATTGCGCGCTGGGCCGCCGTTGCCTGGATTGCGCAGACGATCGGGAGCGGAAGGGGATTCAGATGTCTGATCAACCATGTGCCTCGACGGTGAAGGCCGTGACGATGAGCGAGATCACCTGTCCGCATTGCGGTGCTCGTCACCGCGAACAGATGCCAACGGACGCGTGCGTCTACTATTTCGAATGTCCGGCATGCGGGGCGATGCTGAAACCCAAAGCGGGCGACTGCTGTGTCTTCTGCTCCTACGGGTCGGTTCCGTGTCCGCCGGTGCAGATTGCCGGCAGGTGTTGCGCTGAGGGGGCGCCAGGGGAGCGCTGAGTCTGAAATGAGGCGTTCGGCTCGTGTCCGCGGAATTTCTGCCCTCGTGCGCTGGCGGGCGACAGGTCGGAGAAGCGCTCGCCGTCTCATCGGCCCGCGGGCTTCGGACATGAGAGAGGTGGGGCCGCCGATTCGAGATTCCGTCGCGATATGAAAATCCTGGTCGTCGAGGATGAGCAGAAGACGTCCGCCTATCTCAAGCGCGGCCTGGAAGAGAACGGCTTTGTCGTCGATGTCGCTCACACCGGTGAGGATGGCAGCCATCTGGCCGAAACGCAGCCCTACGACCTGATCGTTCTCGATGTGCTGCTGCCGGGGCGCGACGGCTGGAAAGTCGTGACGGAGCTGCGGCGTCGCGGGATCGAAACACCCGTGCTGTTCCTCACGGCGCGCGATGCGGTCCGCGACCGCGTCAAGGGCTTCGAGCTCGGCGCGGACGATTATCTGGTGAAACCCTTTGCGTTCTCGGAGCTGCTCGCGCGGGTACGATCGCTTCTGCGCCGCGGGCCGGCGAGACAGTCGGCGGTTCTGCGGCTGGGGGATCTTGAGGTCGATCTCTCCCGCCACCGCGCGCAGCGAGCCGGCCGGGCGCTTGACCTGACGCCGAAGGAATTCCAGCTTCTATCGTTTCTGCTGCAGCGTTGCGGGGAAGTCCTCTCCCGCACTCTGATTGCCGAGCAGGTATGGGACATCAATTTCGAGAGTGATTCCAATCTCGTCGAGGTCCATATGCGCCGCCTGCGCTCGAAGGTGGACGACCCGTTCGAAACGAGGCTCATTCACACGGTGCGTGGCGTCGGATATGTTCTCGATGCGCGCGGCTGAGCAGGACACGGTACGCGGGGGGCTCTCCCGGCGGCCGCCATCGATTGCGCTGCGCATGACCGCCTGGTACGTGCTTTCGGCCTTTGCGCTGATCATCGTTGCGACCGGATTGCTCTACTGGGTGCTGGTCAACGGCATGTACCGGGAGGACGTGCACGACCTGAGGGACAATCTCGAGAACGCAGCGCTGCTGCTCGCCTCGGCCGGGCGGCAGGCAGCGCCGAGTCCTCTTCGGCTTCATTCGCCGGCGCGGAGCCGCCGGCCGGACATCTACGTGCGCGTGCTCGATTCGAACGGGCGCGTGCTGGTCGAGACACCGGGCCTCTCGAGGCAACTGCCCGCACCCACGAGAGCGCAGCTCGCCGCGCTCCCCGCAGGCGGCGGCACGAGTCGCCAGATACTCTCACGGCAGGGCGAGCCCTTCTTGACGCTGATTGCGCCTATTTCCGGAGGCAAGGCGCGATTTCTGCAAGTCGCCATGGACCGGGCACACGATGAGTTTCTCCTCGCCCGCTACCGCGAGCGGCTCTGGCTGGTGCTCGGCGTGTCGCTCGTACTGTGCGCACTGGTGGGCTATCTCATTGCGCGCAGTGGGATGCGGCCCATCGAAGGAATAAGTCGCACCGCCGAGCGCATCCGTGCGACCACGCTTCACGAGCGCATCTCGGCCGACGGTCTGCCGGAGGAGCTGCGTGGCCTGGCAGAGACCTTCAACAGCATGCTCGATCGCCTCGAGCAGTCATTCGCGCACATTTCGCAGTTCTCCGATGATGTGGCCCATGAGCTGCGCACCCCGATCAATAACCTGCGTGGTGAGATAGAAGTGGCGCTGGGTAAGCCGCGCTCGCCCGAGGAGTATCGCGACGTGCTCGGCTCGTGCTTCGAGGAATGCACGCGCATCGCGCGCCTGATCCGCACGCTGCTCTTTCTGGCGCGCGCGGACACTGCTGCCGATGCTCTGCAGCGCGAGCCTATCGATCTCGGTGAGCAGCTCGCCAAGGTCGCGGCATTTTACGAGGCGGCCGCCGGGGAAGGGGGCGTTGAGCTTCGTGTTGTGGGTGCAGCCGGCGTGCGTGCCGAACTCGACAGGACGCTTCTGCAGCAGGCGATCGGCAATCTGATTTCGAACTCACTCGCGCATACGCCGGCCGGCGGCTCGATTGAGCTTGCGGCGAGCGCAAGCGGACAGGACGTCGTGGTGAGCGTGACGGACTCAGGGGGCGGTATAGCGCCGCAGCATCTGCCGCACGTCTTTGAGCGCTTCTACCGCGTGGAGCCGTCCCGAAGCGGCTCGCAGCAGAACGCCGGGCTGGGTCTGGCGGTGGTGAAGAGCATTGTGAAGCGCCACGGCGGGCGGGTGGAGATTGACAGCCGGGTCGGTGAGGGGACTCGGGTCCGGCTCATCGTGCCGAGGCTGGCCGCTGCCGTGCCCGGCCAGCTTACGAAATCGTAATCCCAGCGTCAGCGTCGCGTCATCGGCGCGGGCGTAGCTTGCTGCAAGTATGAAGGAGACCGTTTGCCGGGCTGTGAGGCCCCTGGCTGTCCTAATCGTTTTGCTGCTTGCCAGCTGCGCGACGTATCGGGCCCGTCCATTGCATCCCGAGGCCAGCGCAAGCGCTCTGGTGGCACGAAGCCTGCGCGATCCTCGGCTGCTGCGCTTTATCGCAATCGAGGAGCACCGCGCGGGCCCGCCGCGGTGGAATCTCCAGACGCTGACTCTGGTGGCCACCTACGAGCGACCGGATATGCCGCTCGCGACTGCCCGATTGGGCGAGGCGAAGGCGGGCGAGATCACGGCCGCGCAGTGGCCGAACCCGACACTGTCATTGCGGCCGACCTACAACACGACTACGGCGGTTCCATCCCCCTGGAAAGTCGGTCCTATCGTCAGTTTCCTGATCCGTGCGTTCGGCGTTCGACCCGCACTCATCGCGCGGGCGCGCGCGCAAGCCGGTGCCGCGCGGGAGGCGATCGCGGTCACGGCCTGGCAATTGCGCGCCAGGGTGAGCGCTGCGCTCATTAGGTTGTGGTCCGCGCAGCGCGCGGGCAGGCTTTCGGGCGATGTCGCTCGTGCGGCGGATCGGTATCAGGCCGCGGTGGCACAGCGGTTCAAGGTCGGGATGGTGTCGGCTGCCACGCTCACAGCGGCCGCACTCGCCGAGGAGCGCGCGCGGCTTGCCGAGGCCGCGAGCCGGCGGCGGCTGCGCAGGGCGCGGACGGCGCTGGCGGTCGCCTTGGGTCTGCCGGTGGCGGCACTGCGCGGTGTCCGAGTTGATTTGCAGGGGATCGCCCATCCGCGCCGCGCTGGAAAGCTCGGCCCGCTTATCCACTCAGCGCTCATCAGTCGCCCGGATGTGCGCGCAGCCCTTGAGCGCTATCGGGCGTCACAGGCCGATCTGCGGCTCGCGATCGCGCGACAGTATCCGTCGCTCAATATCGGTCCGGGCTATCGCTACGACCAGGGTGACAACAAGTTCATGCTCGGCGTCTCACTGCCTTTGCCAATCCTCAACCAGAACCAAGGCCCGATCGCGCAGGCGCGAGCTGCGCGGCGCCTTGCCGCGGCGCAATTCAGGGCGACTCAGGCGCGGGTGCTGGCGCAGATCGAACAGGCACGAACCGACTGGAAGGCGAGCGAAGCGGAGTTGGCCACTGCCCGGCGGGTGCGTGCCTGCGCTGCCCAGATGCTCGCGCGGCGGCGGGCGGAATTTGCAGCCGGCCAGATCGGCCGGCTGCGCCTCTTCGGCGCCGAGGAGGCGCTTGCGCAGACCGAGGAGGGCTCGCTCGTTGCCTCGGTACACGAGCGAGTGGCGCTCGGTGAGCTTGAATCAGCGCTCTACCACCCCTTTCTGATCGCAGCAGGAAAGCCTTGATGCGCAACTCCTTCGCGCTGAACCGGCTCGCGGCCGCAGCCGCGGTGCTCCTCGCCCCAGCGGCCGTGGCCTGTGGGCTGAACCCCGTGAAGCTCGATCCGCGCGCGCTGGCGGCCGGAGGGATTCGCACCGTTCGAGTGAAGAGCGTGCGGATTGCGCCCCAAGTGGCAGGCTACGGCATCGTTCTGGGTCCCGGAGCGCTGATGCGCTCGGTCGCTCGGCTGGTCGCGGCGCGCAGTGCGGTGGCCGCCGCGAACGCCAAGGTGGTTCTGGCCCGCCAGCAGGCCCGCCGTGCGGCATACCTGTATCACGCCCGGCACAACATTGCGCAGGCCGCGCTGCAGCGTGCGCGCTCGGCGTTCGCAGTGGCCGAAGCGCAGCGCGCGACGGCCGCTGCCATTCTTGTTGAGGCCAGGACGCGGATGCTGACCCGCTGGGGGCCAGGACTGGCCACTGCGGCCCTCTCGGGGAGCGCCCCGCTGCCGGCCATCGAACGCGGCGCAGCGGTACTCGTCGAAATCAGCCTGCCGCTGGGCGAGACGGTGGGACATCCGCCCGCAATCGCCTCGGCGAGGAGCCCTGACGGAGTAGAGGTCTCGCTGCGGTTTCTCACCCGCGCGCCGCACACTGCGGCGGGCGTCGCGGGTGTGAGCCTGCTCTATTTGATGCATGCACGGGCATCCGTGCCGATCGGGACGCCGCTCAGCGTGTCCCTTGATGCGTCTGCGGCTCGCACAGGTGTCCAGGTGCCCCGCTCGGCCGTCCTCTGGCACCACGGTGAGCCCTGGGTATTGCGCGAGACGGCTCCACGTTCGTTCACGCCGGTTCCGATTCCGGGCGCCTTCAGCGCAGACGATGGCTACTTCGTGCCCGAGCATGCCGGGGTGCCGCTGAAGGCCGGGGAGCGCATCATTGCCGCTGGGGCGGGGCTCGTGTATTCGGCCGCGGTTCAATCGCCTCCGGCGGGAAAGGCCGCCCCCGGCCGGCTCGCCTCGGACGGCGGTGCCTGAGATCGCGCCGTGATGCGCTCCATCGTCGGGTTCTGCCTGCGTTTCCGCTGGGTCGTCCTGCTGGCGGCGTTCGCATTGGCCGTGCTCGGAGGGCTCGCGGTCATCCATGCACCGTACGACGTGTTCCCCAATTTTGGCGAACCGACGATCACGGTCGTGACCAATGCCGCAGGGCTTGCGCCGCGCCAAATCGAGGCGCTGGTCACCACACCGGTCGAGGATGCCGTAAACGGCATTGCGGGGCTCGCCGTGCTGCGCTCCCAGTCGATGGAAGGACTGTCGGTCGTCACGGCAGTCTTCCACGGGGGCACCGATATCTACCTTGACCAGCAGCTCGTCGCGCAGCGGCTTGCGCCTCTTGCCGCGAGCCTTCCATCGGGGGCGAAGCCGGTCATTGCGCCGCTGCAATCGTCCACCGGTGTTGCGCTCTCGATCGGCCTGACCGCCCCGAAGCTCTCGGCGATGAAACTGACCGAGATCGCCCGCTGGACGATCCGTCCGGCGTTGCTCGCCGTGCCGGGGGTGTCGAAAGTGGTGATCTTCGGCGCGCGGCCCGAGCAACTGCAGGTGCAGTTCGACCCCGGCAGGCTGATCGAGCTGCACGCCGGTCTCAATCAGCTGACCGCGGCTGCCGCCGGGGCGAGCGCGGTGCGCGGCGCGGGCGTCGTGAATACCCCGAATCAGCAGCTGTTCCTGATGAGCCACGGCCAGGCGAGCAGTGCGAAGTCACTCGGCGCAAGCCTCTTCCTCCGGCGCGCTCACCGCAGCATTACTCTCGGGGAAGTCGCCCGGGTCGTTGCCGGATCACCGCCGCCGATCGGCAGTGCGCGGGTTGGGGCCCGGCGCGGACTGGTGCTCGTGATCGGCTCGCAGTACGGCGCCAATACGCTTGCCGTGACGCGTGGACTTGACCGCGCGCTGGCGGCTCTCGCGCCGGTGCTGAAGCGCGATGGGATTGCGGTTCAGGCGGACGGCCTGAGGCCGGCTTCCTTTATCGAGGCCGCATTGCGCGACGTGCGCGATTCGCTCGGCATGGGCGGCGTGCTCATCTTCGTGGTGCTGTATTTCGCGCTGCGCAACTGGCGCACTGCCGTGATCTCTTTCACCGCCATTCCGCTGTCTCTGCTCGCGGCCGCGTTAGTGCTCACGGCATCTGGCTTCAGCTTGAACGCGCTGTCCCTCGGCGGACTCGCGATCGCGCTCGGCGAAGTGGTCGATGATGCAGTCGTGGGTGTCGAGAACATCTATCGCCGCCTGCGCGAGAACCGCAGCCGTGCGCAGCCCCGACACGCCATGGCGGTGCTGCTCGGGGCAACCCTCGAAGTGCGCAAGGCGGTCATCTTCGCAACCGTCGCGGTCGTTCTGATTTTCCTGCCCGTGCTGTACCTGAGCGGCGTGGCGGGGCGGCTGTTCCGTCCCCTGGCATTGGCCTACATCCTGGCCATCCTCGCCTCCTTAGTCGTGGCGCTGACGGTCACGCCTGCCCTGGCGTACATTCTGCTCGGCCGCGCGGCGCTCGATCCAGCCGATCCTCCCCTGCTCGTGCGGGCCAAGCGGTACTACAGCCGGATGCTCGCCTTCGTGGACCGGCACGCCGCAGCGACATTGGCCGCGGTCCTCGTCCTGGTCATCGGCGGCTTGGCGAGTCTGCCGCTGCTGCGCACCCGCTTCCTGCCAAAGTTCAATGAGAACGATCTGATCGTGCATTTCGAGACGGCGCCCGGTACTTCGCTCGCGGCGACGACGCGCGTTGGGGAGCGGGCTATCCGCATCATGCAGCGTCTGCCGCAAGTGGCGCATGTCGTGATGCACGTCGGGCGCGCGCACCTGTCGAACGGCAACGCGCTGACCAACAAGGCGGAGATTGATGTCGGTCTGAGCGCTGAAGGCAACGCCGACAGCGCCACAGCGGAACGCAAGATTCTCGCGGCGATCCGCGGGGCGCCCGGCGTACGCTGGTGGGCCAATACGTTCCTCACCGAGCGGATCCACGAGACGCTCTCCGGCGTCACCGCGCCGGTGGTGGTGACCATCTACGGGCGTCATCTTCAGGCTCTGAACGCCGATGCGCGGCGCGTCGCAGCAGCGCTGAGGGCGGTGCCCGGCGCGGCCGGCGTGCGCATCCAGGCGCCGCCCGGCACACCGGAGTTGTCGATCCGATTGAATCGTTCGGCGCTGACGCGCTATGGATTCACTGCGAAGCAGGTGCTGCGCGCAATCCAGACCAGTTACAGTGGCCGAGCGGTGGGCCGTGTGTACACCGCCGGCCGATCCTTTCCGATTGTGGTGATACTGCCGCCGGCACTGCGGGCTGATCCGGCCGCCATCGGCCAAGTGCCGCTCATGAGCCCGACGGGGCTGGTGGTGCCGCTGGCCGCACTGGCCCGAGTGCGCGAGCGGGCAGGGCAGTCCGTCATCCTTCACCGCGGCGCACAGCGCGTGCAGATCGTGACGGCGAATGTCACAGGCGGCGCCGGGCAGTTTGTCGAGTTGGCGCGCCAGCGGCTCTCTGCCGTTCCGCTTGCTTCCGGCGACTACCTGCGCGTCGGCGGAACGGCGGCGGCGTCGCATCAAGCGCGCATGCAGCTGGCGCTCGATTCCATGCTGGCGGTGGTTGCAATCCTGGCGCTTCTCGTCGTTGCTCTGCGCGATGCGCGTACCGTCGGCCTGCTTGCCGTGAACCTGCCCTTTGCGCTGGTAGGCGGTATCGCCGCGATCTGGATTGCAGGATTGCCTGTCTCTCTCGGCGCGGCGGTCGGCTTCGTGACCGTGTTCGGTATCACGCTGCGCAATGCGATCATGCTGCTTGCGCACTACCGCACGCTGGTGCTCGAGGAGGGCCGGCAGTGGGACCGGGACACCGCTGAACTCGGCGCGATGCACCGTCTGGCGCCGATTCTCATGACCGCCGCCGTGACGGCTCTGGGATTGTTGCCTTTGGCTCTGGGTGCGCACCGTCCCGGCCAGGAGATCGAAGGGCCGATGGCGATGGTGATCCTCGGAGGTCTGGTCAGCTCCACAGCGCTCACCCTGCTGGTTCTGCCGACGCTTGCCTTGCGATTCGTCCGATTCGATATCGGGGAGGCGATCGACGGGCTGACAGGAGTCGAGTCTTAGGCAGAGTCGACCGATCAGGCGCCGTGGCAGCGGTGATCGCCTTCGTCGAGGCACTGACCGCGCTCGAGCTGCACGGTGGCGTGTGTGATGGCATGGCGATCGCGCAGGCGCTCGAGAATGCCCCGCAGGGCAGCCTGCTGATCCGCGGACGCCTCGAGGGTGGCGTGCAGGGTCACCACCGGGGCCTCACCCGTCAATGACCACACGTGCAGATGGTGCACATCGCAGACCCCCGGAACCGCTTCGAGATCGCGCGCGATCGCCTCCGGGTCGGCGGTCTGCGGCGCACCCTGCAGCAGCACGTGTCCGGCTTCGTACGTCAGCTTCCAGCCGGAGCGCAGGATGAGGAGCGAAACGATGATTGAGAGGATCGGGTCGGCGATCCTCCAGTTCAACTCCAGAATCAACAGCGCTGCACCGGCCGCGGCCACCGAGCCCAGCAGATCGCTCAATACATGGGCCCGCGCGCCGCGCTCGTTGAGCGAGCTCGCGCCCGACAGGGCGATGAACGCGGCGAGATTGGCGAGACCCCCGATGAGCGCGATGATGAGCATCAAGGTGCCATCGACCGGCGGCGGTGTGATCAGGCGCCGCACGGCCTCGGCCATCACCCAGACCGTGAGCGCGAGCAGGATCAGTCCATTGGTGTAGGCCGCGAGCGTCTGGTACCGGCTCGACCCGTAGGTGTGCCTCGCGTCGGCCGGACGGCGGCTGGCCCGAATCGCCAGAAGGGCGAGCACCAGCGAGCCGGAATCGGCCAGCATGTGGCCAGCCTCGGCGAGCAAGGCGATGGAGTTGGCGAACCAGCCGCCGAGGGCTTCGAGGGCCGTGAAGCTCAGCAGAATGCCCAGCGTCAGCAGCAGCCGGCGCTCACTGGCGCCGTGACCGTGCCCATGGCGGTGGGCGTGGTCGGCGGGATGCGAATGGTCATGCGCCATGGCGGTCGGTGCGAGCCGGGAGTGGCCTTGAATCAGCGACTTGGGGCCCCTATCCTAAAACCTACAGTCACTAGAGCTTCAAGCATGAACGACGTCGCGATGCCCATCGGCCAGCTGGCCCGCAGCGTGGGCTGCAAGGTGCAGACCATCCGCTATTACGAACAGATCGGTCTGTTGCCGCCTGCGGCGCGCACCGCGGGGGCTCAACGGCGCTACGGAGAGGCGCATCGGCAGAAACTGAGCTTCATCCGGCATGCGCGCGAGCTCGGCTTCCCGTTGCCGGCGATCCGGGAGCTGCTGGCGCTGGCGCACGAGCAGGACTCGGACTGTGCGCGGGCCGATGGCATCGCGCGGCGCCAGTTGGAGGCGGTCAATCGCCGCGTCGCGATGCTGATGAGTCTGCGCTCAGAGCTCGAAAGAATGCTCAAGCACGACCATGGCAACCGCATCCGCGACTGCCGTGTGATCGCGACGCTGGCCGATCACGGGCTGTGCATCGAGGCGCATCACGCGGACGGTGCCGACTCCTGATTCAGACGCGCCGTCGACACTCCTGCGCGGATCGCGGCCGGGACGTCCCGCCGTGATTGCGGCAAAGGTGCCGGCCGGGCCGCCAGGCCGTGTCAGAGATCCCGCTGCGGCGCCGATCCGACCCTGAACGCCGATTCCCCCCCGCACCGTCCGAGAGGACAGGCGGTGCGTCCATAGGCAATTGCGCGGATCGTCCGGCGGCCGGATCAGCTGATAGAGTGCGGCAGCGCCGCCTGAGTGAGTCGAACGGATCTTCGGATGGCAATGCATCCCGCACCGAGCACAGGCGCAGCGAGCGAACGGACCGTGTTTTCGTCCGAGGCGCTCCTCACCACCGTGCGCTCGCTGTACGCACAGCTGCACCGCGGAGAGCCCCCGATCGAGGGGATCGATCTCGGCAGCAGGCTCGAGGCGGATCTGGGCTTCGACAGCCTGTCGCGGGCGGAGCTGCTGCTGCGGATCGGACGGCGCTTTGAGGTGGAGCTTCCCGACTCGGCCCTGGCATCGATCGAAACGCTGGGCGATCTCGCCCGTGCCGTCTCGAGGGCCCTCGAGCAGCGCGGCCGAGCGCACGAGCCGCCCGCTCCGGCCGGCAGGGCCGTTGCCGCGCAGCCGCGGCGCGCCGGCACGCCATTTCGGGCCGCAACCCTCATCGAGGTGCTCGACTGGCGCGCCCAGGCACAGCCCGATGCGACCCACGTCACGGTGCTCGGCGAGGACGGTCCAACTTCACTGACCTACGCGCAACTGCGGGACGGCGCGCGCCGGCTGGCGAGCGGCCTGCGGCGGGCGGGAGTCAGGGCCGGCGCCCGAGTGGCGCTGATGTTGCCGACGAGCATCGAATACTTCCACGCCTTCCTCGGAACACTGCTTGCCGGAGCCGTCCCGGTGCCGATCTACCCGCCGCTGCGGCCCGCGCAGATCGAAGAGCACGTTCGGCGGCACACTCGCATCCTGCGCAACGCCGGTGCGCAGGTACTCATTACCTTCAGGGAGGCGCGCGCCGCGGCGCGCCTGCTTGCCCCGCGGGTCGTCAGCCTGGAGCAGGTGCTTTCGGTCGATGAACTCACCGCGCACGCTGCGCTCGGGACGGCAGCGCCGCGCGCCGCCGCCGACTCGATCGCGATGCTGCAGTACACCTCGGGCAGCACCGGCGATCCGAAAGGCGTCATCCTGACCCATGCCGATCTGCTCGCCAACATCCGGGCGATGGGCGCGGTCATGGCCGTGAAGGAATCCGAGGTCTTCGTGAGCTGGCTGCCGCTGTACCACGACATGGGCCTCATCGGCGCCTGGCTCGGATCGCTCTATTTCGGCTGCCTGTTCGTCGTGATGCCGCCGCAGCGCTTCCTGAACCGTCCGGCGCGCTGGCTGCGGGCGATCGACGAGTATCACGCAACGCTTTCTGCCGCGCCCAACTTCGGCTACGAGCTCGCCGCGCAGCGCATCCCCGATGCCGAGCTCGAGGGGCTCGATCTGTCCTCCTGGCGGATCGCCTTCAACGGCGCCGAGCCGGTCGCGCCGGATACCATCGAGCGTTTTGCGCAGCGCTTCGCCCCCTTCGGATTCAAGCGCACGGCGATGACGCCGGTCTATGGACTGGCCGAGGCGGCGGTCGGGTTGACTTTCCCACCGCTTGATCGCGGCCCTCTGATCGACCGTGTCGAGCGCAACGCGTTGACCGGCCGGGGGCAGGCGCAGCCCGCCGCGCACAGTGCCCCCGATGCGCTGCGCCTGGTGTCCTGCGGGCGGCCGCTGCCGGGCTACCGGGTGCGCATCATGGGATCCGACGAGATCGAAGTGCCCGAGCGCACCGAGGGCAGTGTGCAGTTCACAGGACCGTCTGCAACGCTCGGCTACTACGACAATCCCGAGGCCACGCTGCGCATACGCCATGACGGATGGTTGGACACAGGGGATCTCGGCTATCTCGCCGATGGCGAGCTCTATATCACGGGGCGCAACAAGGATCTGATCATCCGCCGCGGGCATCACATCTATCCGGAAGAGATCGAGCGAGCCGTGGGCACGCTCGAGGGCGTGCGCAAGGGCTGCGTCGTGGCATTCGGCGCGGCCGCTGCGGGGGAGGCCACCGAGCGGCTGGTCGTGCTCGCGGAGAGCTCGTACCGGGATGCACCGCAGCGTGAGGCCTTGCGGGCGCGCATCAACCAGCGTGTCCTCGAGGGCATCGGCGAGCCTCCCGACGAAATCGTGCTCGCGGTCCCGCATACGGTGCTGAAGACCTCCAGCGGCAAGCTGCGGCGCGCGGCGACCCGAACAGCGTACTTGAGCGGAAGGCTCCGTCGTGCACCGGCGCCCCCGGCCGTGCAACTGCTCAGGCTCGCAGGCGCCACGGCCTGGCCGGCCGTGCGCCGGATGTGGCGCGCCGGCCTGGCGGTGGCTTACGGGCTGTATGTCTGGCTGGTTGCGATCCTGTTCGCGATTCCCCTCACGGTGCTCGTGCTCGCTCTTCCGGGCCGGCGCGCGCCCTGGCGCGTGGCCCATTGGCTCGCGCGCTGGGCGCTTCGCGCCGCGCGTATTCCCGTAACCGTCATGCGCGAGTCGGAGCGCCGCATCGAGCCGCCTTGTG
Source organism: Pseudomonadota bacterium (assembly GCA_021792555.1). Taxonomy (GTDB): domain Bacteria; phylum Pseudomonadota; class Gammaproteobacteria; order Steroidobacterales; family Steroidobacteraceae; genus 13-2-20CM-66-19. The sequence goes on along the minus strand of JAJYUL010000031.1, from coordinate 30,192 downwards.
TCGTCGTGGCCAACCATTGCAGTTACATCGACAGTCTGGTGCTCATTGCGCTGCTGCCGCAGCCGCATCGTTTCGTCGCCAAACGCGAGCTGAAGTGGGTGCCCGTGCTCGGCGCTGTGCTCATCCGACTGGGCACGCTGTTCATCGAGCGCGCCGCTGCGCTCGAGAGCCTCGCCGAGATCGAGCGCCTCAGGGACCGTCTGGCGCGGGGCGATGCTCTCGTGGTGTTTCCGGAGGGCACATTCACGAGCGTGACGGGATTGCGGCCCTTGCGGCTCGGCGCCTTCGAGCTCGCGGCACGGGCCGGCGTGCCGGTGCTGCCCATTGCCCTGCGCGGCACGCGCACAGTGCTGCGCGACGGCCGCTGGTTGCCGCGGCGGGCCGCGGTCAGCGCATCGATCGGCACAGCGCTCGGGCCGCTCACCGCAGAAAGTCCTTTCGCGGCCGCAGTCGAGCTGCGCGATGCGGCCCGTGAGTACATTCGAAAGCACAGCGGGGAGCCTGATCTGCTCTGAGCCGGAGATCGCCCGGCAGCGATCAGGGACCGTCTCTCCCGTTGCGGGCAGCGGCGGACCCGCACGCTGCGGTCAATATCGCGCGGCACGCACCGCCCGGCTGACGCTGCCGCAGCGGCCGCGGACGCAGGCGTTGCAGCGGCCGAGTCGCGCGCAGGGGATGGTGGTTTCCCCGAGTCCTGCGCTGCGAAACCGCCGCGACCGCAAGGGTGTGGCGCTGCGGCTACAACGCCTTCGGGTTTCCCGTGCTGCGGCTATCCGCTATGTCGATCTCCCACGGGCTGGCGGATGATCATGTTGAGATGATCAGAGCGCGGCACGAGAGGACGTCCTAACACACGCCCGAGTGCGCGCGCAGCGCACGGGTGGGCATAGGTCTTGACCCCAGGGCAGATGTGTGCAGTTAACCCGCGAGGAGAGGATCTCAAAGCGTCAACTCCGGGAGACAGCCATGATACTCGCTGAAATCCCCCGTCACGGCGCCCGGCGCCTGCATCGGCACCAGGAAACATCGGGTGCGCAGACGCTGGCGGTCGAGGCGAGGACAACGCAGGATCGATGGATTGTGCTGCAGGCCGGAGGGTTCCGCACGGGGCATATGCCGGTCAGCATCGATCGTCCCTTCGGGAGCGCCTCCAGATGAACCCGCGTGGAGTGCTCGCAACGGTCGCAGCATCGCCCGCGGGGAGTACCGCGGGCACCCTGGCGGAGGAGGGCAGGCCCACCCAGGCCGGCGCCTATGCGATCGCCGTACGGGAGACCTGGCGTCCCGCAGAGATTGCGGCGGGTGCGCCGTGGGGCGCGCATCGGGAGGTCGTCCGCTATGCCACTCTGGCGCCGAGCAGCCTGAACACACAGCCGTGGAAGTTCCGTGTGCGCTCTGGGGAGCTGTTCGTTCACCCGGACTTCACGCGGCGCATGCTGCTCGCTGATCCTGACGATGAGCGGCTGTTTATGGCACTCGGCTGCGCCGCTGAAAATGCGAGCATCGCGGCGCGCGCGTTCGGCATGAACGGGACAGTCGCCTACCATCCCTCGGGGCTGGGCGGCTTGAGAGTCGAGCTGGCTGCGGCGGCACACATCGAGCCTTCGGCCTTGTTTCATGCGATCCCCAGGCGCCAGAGCGGCCGCGGCCTGTATGACGGGCGCATGCCGAGCGAGCGCGAAGTGGACCTGCTGGAACGCTCCGGGGCGGATCTCGGCGTACACATCGCAGTGGTGAGCACGCGGTATCAGATCGAACGGATCGCCGAGCTGGCGTGCGCAGCGTACGCGGTCCAGAGAGCCGACTCGGCGCTGCTCGAGGAGCGCAAGAAGTGGATCCGCTTCAGCGAGCGCGAGGCATTGCGCAGGCGTGATGGGGTCTTTGCCCGCTGCGAGGGAAGGCAGGTGCTGCCGCAGTGGCTCGGCGAGCGACTCTTCGCTCTCTCGAGCGGGCGGTACGCGTATGGCGCCCGATATGCGCAGCAGATGCGCAGCTCAGGAGGATTCGCGGCGCTGTTCGGCGGGCGCAGCGATCCGCGCAGCTGGACCGCGGTCGGACGCGCCTGCGAGAGGTTCCTGCTGCAGGCGACCGCCCTGAACATGCGGGCCGCGATGGTCCTCGAGCCGCTGGAAGTGCGCGCGATGCGGCTCGAGCTCGGCGCGCTCCTGCACAGTCGACACCAGCTGCCCGATGCCCTCATCCGCTTCGGTTACGGGCCGCCGGGCACGCGTTCGCTGCGTCGCTCACACGAGGAGGTCACGTTGTGACCCGATGCGCTCGCGGCCGTGCGTCGAGCCCGCCTCCTGGGGCGGTTGACCGGACTTGGAAGGTGGGTGAGAAGTCATGAGAGTGCACGCAAGACACCTGCTCATCGTACTCATCGTCGCGGTGATTCTGCTGGTGGTCGCGGTCGTTGCCGCGCACGTGATTCGCTGAAGCGCAGCGCGGCGGCGAGACTCGATCCGAGCCGAGCGGCCTCGGCCCGCTCACCAGATCAGCCGGGGGCGCGTCTCGGCACGGGAGCGGATATGGTGCAGCGACTGGCGGTGCACCGGTGTGCGAAACCCCGGCGGCTTGACGATCAGCAGGTCGGTGTCGAGCGCATCGAGGACGCGCTCTGCGGTGTGGCCGATGAGGGCCCGGCGCAGCCGTGAGCGCGATACCGCGCCCATGACGACCAAATCCGCACTCTGCCGGCTGACGAACTGCGGGAGGAGCTCGCCGGGATGGCCGTCTTCGATGTGGACCTGTGCTGCGCCGATGTGGTGCTTCTCGGCGAGCGCCAGCACACGCGCCTCGACCTGAGCCAGATAGGCGCGGTGGATCTCCTCGTCCCGATATTCCGGCAGATCGCGCAAATCCGGATCCGCTCGGGACGCCTCGTCCCAGGGCGTTCGGGCGTGAAATACCGCCAGCCGACCCGCGAGCGCCGTGCTCAGGAGAGCTGCGCTCTGGAGTATCTGCTCGTCGAGGGCGGCGGGCTTGTCGTGTCGGTGTCCGGGATCCACGGCTGCGATCACGAGCGGCGCCGCATACGGACGCGGGGACTTCAGGAGCAGAAGCGGGCAGGGGCAAGCCTCGATGAGCTTCCAGTCCGTGTGCTGCAGAAAGAAGCGCGCCACCGGATCGCGATGCGTCGACTGCGCAAACAGCAGGCGCGGCCTGTGGCGCAGCACTTGGCGCACGATGCCTTCGTAGGCCGGATGGTCCCAGCGTATGCTCGTTCTGACATGCAGGCCACGGGCCGCAAAGGGCTCCGCAGCCGCCTCGAGCTCGCGCCGTCCGCGCAGAACCAGCTGTTGAATCTCCTCCTGGGTGCGCTCGGGACCGGCCTGCTCCGAGGCGATGGCGTCGGAGTCGAATACGCAGCGAAACAGCTCGAGATCTGCATCGAGCGCGGCCGTGATCCGGGCGACTTTGTCCACGATGACCGGGCCGATCTGGTGCGGCGCCGAGACGGCGAACATGACGGTGCTGCGGGTCATTGGGTGTCGCTCCGCCTGTGAGGAACAGCGTGGGCATTGCCGCCCGGCGCTCTGGATCGTACGGTGCGAGTCTGCACGCCTGTGCGCGAGCGGCCATTCGTATTGGTGCGTAGCACCGTCCACCCGAGCGCATGACGGTGCGGGGTCTTCGCGGGAAGCGCTGCAATCAAGACCGTAGGGCGCAAGTGCCCGCGAAGGTGAGCCCCCCGCCCGGCAGGAGGCCCGCGCGCGGCGCGCGCTGCGTGTATTTCCGCATTGCGCCCTCGGCGCCCTGGGCGCAGGTTGCACCTCGAAGCTGAGTGCCAGCACAACGATGGCGATGAGCAGCGTGAGGAGTGGGTGGGCGTCCGTGACCGCGACGGTTCAAGAACACCTGTCCGTCAATCGCGCTGCGGTTCTGACCCTCTGGTCCGCGGTCGTTGCGCAATGCCTCGGATTCGATCGGGATGAGGCATTGACCATGGGCCGGGTGGTCGCGGGACTCAATGCCTACGCCAAAGGCAAGGCGCTCGGACTGTATCATCCACGTGTGCAGACGCTGGCGAAGGAGCGCAAGAAGCTGCAGCTCGGCGCAGTCCTCGAGATCACTCTGCTCAATCGCGCGGTACCGGTCGTGCGGACCGATGCCGGCCTGCGGGCATTGTCGAAAGACAAGCCCGTGATGCCGCAGAGCGTGCAGCGGTACCTCGAGTCGAAATTCGGCGCAATGCTGCCGAAGACCGAGGCGGCCATGATGCGTCTTGCCCGCGCGATGCCGGAGGAGGAATTGGCGAGAAGGGCGTACCGGCTGTACGAAGCGTTCCGGCCGGAGATTCCGGCGGGCGTTGCCGGCTGGGGCGCGGCGGGAATCCTCGACCTCGGGCGCATCGGCCGACTCACGGAGCATGCCGCCGGCGGCTCGGGCTGAAGCGGGCAGGCGCCAGCCCGCGATCACCAACGGGATGCCGCATCCGGCTGCAGGAATATTGACAGAACCGCCGTTTCGAAGCCTGCGGGAGATACGTAGCGGATGTCCACCCGACGGAGAGCCCAAGATGTCATAGCATGTTGCGCGCACGACATCATGACACGGGCAACCTATGACCTACCGTGCAATGCGCTTCGCAGCGTTTCTATTCGTGCTGTCTCTTGCGGCGCCTGTTGCGGCTCGACAGCCCGCGCATCTGCTGCGCGGATGGGTTCATCCCGGCAACGCGTACATGAGGAAGAATGGTTATCAGGGTGCCAAGACCTGTGCGCTCTGTCATGCGGCAGCGCTGAGGGAGATCGTGCACACGGTGCACTGGAGTCTTGCCTCCCCGGTCAGAAACGTACAGGGCCTGCCGCAGGGCTCCTGGTGGGGTATGGCGAACCGGCAGTGCGCACTCGCCGGATGCATGGCCGGGGCGAACTGGGTGGCCGCAACCGGGGGAAAATTCACGCCACAGTCCTCCGGCTGCGGCGTATGTCATATCGGCTCGCTGCCGGCTCCGCCCGAGCCGGGCAAGCCGGCGACGGCGGCGCAGGCACAGACCGTCGATTGCCTCGTCTGTCATGCGAAAACCTACGACTGGAACCGGCGGGCCACGCTCGTGAGGGATGCTGCCGGGGTGCATTGGGGAGAGGACACGTCGCTGACGGCAGCGTTGAGCGTGACGCGGGTGCCGACGGACGCTGCCTGCCTGCGCTGTCATGAGCATGCCTTCTCTTATGACTACAAGCGCGGCACGCCGTTCACGCCGGCCAACGACGTGCACGCCAAAGCAGGACTGCGCTGTGTGACGTGTCATGTGACCGAGCATCACAAGATCGCGAAGGGGCTGTATGAGTCGGACATGGTGGCGAACGACCTGCCGGATGTGGCGGTGAGCTGCTCGCGCTGCCACGGGCCGAGTCCGCACACCGGGCGCACTGGAGCGGTACTGAACGCGCACATCCGCAGGCTCGCGTGCCAGACCTGTCACATCCCCACGGTGAGCGGCATCGTATATGAGAACTGGGGACGACCCGTGCGGGACGATGCGCATGGGCCTTACAGCGCGATTTCCAAGTACGACAGAATCCCCGCGATCCGTGGCGCGTTTGTGCCGACGGTGCGCATCCACAGAGGAGCGCCGTCCTACATGTGGCGAGTGCCCAATACCCGGGAGCAGCCGCGGGCGCAGAGCTGGATGGCCTTCGCGACGGCGCAGCGGAGCACCCCCGGCGCACGGATCTTCCCGGTGCGGGCATTGATCCAGGTCATGCTCTTCGACCGGACACGGAAGATGTGGCAGGCGCCGGGCATGGCATTCATGAAGCACGATCCCCAGACGGCAGACTTCCCATTGCTGCTGGCGCCGAACCGCGAGGTCTATAACCGGACCGGAGACGTCACGCGTGCGATTGCGGCCGGGATGAAGGCACTCGGGGTTCCGTGGAGCGGGCAGTGGATGGCGATGCGGGTGCCGGGAACGTCCTATATCTCGGTGAATCATGGGATCCGCAGGAATGGGCTTGCCTGTGCCGCCTGCCACTCGGCGCATGGCGTGATGAATTTCAAAGCGCTGGGATATTCGCCGCAGCAGGTGCGGCGGCTGGAGAGGCCTGAGAAGCGTGGACGGATGAATGCGGTCGCACGGCTTTCGCGCTGATCAACCGGGCCCCTGGCGCCTGTCCGATCAGTCGGCATGCCGCGGAGCCGAGCTGCGCGGCGCGAGAGTGCCGGCGGCGGCGAGCGGTGTACCGCGTTCGGCCGGAGGCAATGTTCGGGTGCAGGGGTAATGCCGAAGAAGCAGAGTGCGGGCCTGCTCATGTACCGGGAAGTCTCGGGCGGTCTTGAAGTGCTCCTCGTGCATCCGGGTGGCCCGTTCTGGGTCGGCAAGGACGAGGGCGCCTGGTCGATTCCCAAGGGAGAGTTCGGGGATGGCGAGGCGCCTGTGGAGGCCGCAAAACGCGAATTCGAGGAAGAGACCGGAGTTGCGCCCCCGGGCGGCGTTTTTGTGCCCCTCGCGCCTGTCCGCCAGCCGAGTGGGAAGATCGTTCACGCCTGGGCGCTCAGCGGCGATTTCGATGTCGCGGCGCTCAGGAGCAACATGTTTTCCCTGGAATGGCCGCCTCACTCGGGCCGGCGGCAGGAATTTCCGGAGGTGGACCGCGCGGCATGGTTCTCGCTCGAGAACGCCAAGGGCAAGATCGCGAAGGGGCAGTTGCCGCTCCTCGATGAGCTCGTGAGGCACTTCGCAGAAGGATCCTTGGACGCCGTGCGCTGCGGCACGCCCACAGGGCAGCGCAGGTGATGAACGGCGCGCGGCTGTTGACTGGCGAGCGGACCTGCCCGGTACGGGTGGGCGAGGAGCGCTTCGGCCTGTGCCTGAGCGCGGCGATTCCAAGGCGATGGGCCCGGTCGGACCATGCCACCGCCGCGGACGAGCGCCTCATGGAGGCCAGGCTCACGTTGCGGGTCGAGCGCGGGACGCGCCGATGCGGGCGGCCGAGGATTCTCCTGAGCGAGGAGCGGGCGCCGAATGCCTTCGGCCCGGCGTCGGATGCCCGAATAGACTGTGCGATGACAAAGGTGCTCAAATCCGCGTGGACCCTGGCGCGGAGGCTCCACTGGGCCGGCGCAGGGCGCCAAAGCGAGCACTCGGCGTGCTCGGCGCACAGGGGTGCAGTTCATCAATCACTGGGAGTCACGTCATGGACACGAAAGCGAGAAAGACCGCGGCGCTCGATACCCCATCCGGCCTTGGGGCGCAAGCGACCAAGGAGATTCCGCCGGCACTGACGGCCCTGCTGGCGGATGTATTCGCGCTGTACATCAAGACGAAGAATTTCCACTGGCACATGTCGGGGCCGCATTTTCGTGACTATCATCTGCTGCTCGACGAACAGGCGACCCAGATCTTCGCGATCACCGACACCATTGCGGAGCGGGCTCGCAAGGTCGGCGGCACGACGCTGCGATCCATCGGACACATCGCGAAGCTGCAGCGTCTGGCCGACAATGATGCGGCGTTCGTCACGCCGCGGGACATGTTGGCGGAGCTTCGGGACGACAACGGCCGGCTCGCGGCCTCCATGCGCGAATTGCACGGGCTCTGCGCCGAATACGGCGATGTCGCGACCGCCAGTCTCCTGGAGGTCTGGATCGACGAAGCGGAACGCCGGACGTGGTTCCTCTACGAGGCGACACGCCGCGCGGAGTAGGGCGCTGCTGTCCGAGGGTCGTGTCCGTGTGGACCGATGAGGTCCCGTCACGTCAGGCGGGGCCGGGCCGTCGAGCCGCGAACGTCGTCCGCGGCGCGCTGCGCGGTCCGCTCAGAGAACGTTGAGGGGGATCTTCAGGTAACTGACACCGTTGGCCTCGGGCGGCGGCAGTTCGCCGGCACGGATATTGACCTGCACCGAGGGCAGGATGAGGGCCGGCATCCCGAGGGTGGCGTCCCGCGCGGTCCTCATGGCGACGAACGCATCTTCGCCAATCCCGACCCGGATGTGGACGTTGGCGTTCCGTTCTTCCTCGACGGTGCTCTGCCAGGCGAATTCCGCGCGTCCGGGCGCGCCATAATCGTGACACATGAACAGCCGTGTCGCGGGCGCAAGGGCGAGGATCGCGTGAATGGACCGATAGAGCGTGCGCGCGTCTCCGCCCGGGAAGTCGGTTCGCGCCGTGCCGTAATCGGGCATGAACAGGGTGTCGCCCACGAAGGCGGCATCACCGATGAGGTACGTTACGCAGGCGGGCGTGTGACCCGGGGTGTGCATGACCCGCGCGCTCAATGCTCCAATCGCGAACGTTTCGCCGTCGGCGAACAAATGATCGAACTGGGAGCCGTCGGGGAGAAAAGCGGGTTCGAGGTGGAATATCCGGCTGAAAGTCCGCTGCACCTCTTTGATGTGCTCACCGATGGCGAGCGTTCCGCCGAGTGTCTGCTTCAGATACTGCGCGGCGCTCAAGTGGTCGGCGTGCGCATGGGTCTCGAGGATCCAGCGCGTCTTGAGACCCTGCTGCTGCACGAACTCGACGATCTGGGCGGCCGAGCGCGTCGAGGTGCGGCCTGCTTTGGGATCGTAGTCAAGCACCGAGTCGATGATGGCGCATTGCCGCGTAGTCGGATCCGTCACTACGTAGCTGACGGTGTTGGTCTGAGGATCGAAGAATGCCTTGACGTCGGGCGTTGCGCTCATGCGGTTTCTCGTCTGCCCGCGCATCCTGCGCGGGCGTAGAAAAATAACTTGCCCGCAATATATGGACTGTGTGAAATATGCGCAAGCGTGAATATACGGGCGTGCCGGGAGCGCGGTAGATTCCGCAGTGAGAGTGCGGTTGCACGAAGGGATGCTGCGGTGTGACCGCCTGGGGTGTTCGTGCGCGCTCAAGGAGCGGGCGGCGAGTCCTCGAGGTCTGACGCCCTGAGAGCTGCGGCGGCGCAAAGCTCTGTCGGACGCACACTGGGGATGCGCTCCTCGCGGCATCCTTCGCAGAGGAGCGCCGGGCTGAACTGCAAGATCCGCGCACGCCGAGGAAGGGTGCGGTGGACCGGGGCCTTGTCCGAACAGCCTGCAGCGGGCGTGCCGCCGCGCCGGGTTTGCGCACGCAGAGACAGACCCTGCGGCGCTCGGCAACGAGCAGTGCGCCGGGAGGGGGCACGTTTCGCGCGCGGTGTGCATCTCGCGGCGGCCGAGCCTTCGGCCACCTCGGCGCTTCTCACGCGCCGGCGGGGCGGTCGCACGCCTGCGGCGCGCGAAATTCTCCTTATTCTTCGGGGCAGAGGGTATAAATTCAGGGGCAGGGGCGATCTTAGAGTAGTCGGATGCACAGGGGCTCTGCCGCCGCTCGATCATGCCGCCGGATAAACCGCCCAGCCTGGCCGCCTCGCTTGCTCAGTCCCAGAGCGAGAAGCTGCGCCGCTTTTTCTCTTTCCGGGTGAGAAACCCGGCGGACATCCCGGATCTCACGCAGGAAGTCTTCCTGCGCATGCTGCGGGTTCCGGACCGGGATGCCATTCGCTCGCCCGAGGCCTACCTCTTTACGGTGGCTCTGCACGTGGCCCAGCAGCACGCCATGCAGGTCTCGGCCATTCCCCCTTCGGTGCAGGTCGAGGAGCTGCTGGCGCAGCTGCCCGCCCCGCCCGATGCCGATCCGGTGCTGCAGGCCCATGGCGAGCAATGTCTCGAGGCGTTCACGCGGGCGCTCGAGCGGCTCTCTCCCAAGGCGCGCGCGACGTTCGTGCTGCACCGCCAGTACGGCCTGACGCTGAAGGAGATCAGCCGCGAGTTGCGGATCTCCTTCCCGATGGCGAAGAAGTACCTTGCCAAAGCGCTTCAGCAGATACACGAGTACCTTGATGCGGAATAGGTGGGCAGTGCGCGGTCGGTTGGGAAAACGGTATTCCGCGGAGGTCTACGAGCAGGCCTGCGAGTGGTTCGTGGAATTCCGTGCGGCCACGGCCGACGAGCAGGTGCGGCACGGCTTTCACGCCTGGCTGCACCAGGCACCGGCCCACATGGCCGCTTACCTCGATGTGGCTGCGAGCTGGAACTGGACGGGCGCCATGGACGTCAGCGCCCGCTTCCCGAGAGAGACGCTCGTGGCCCAGGCGGCAGACGCCGACAATCTCCTGCTCTATCCGGGCGCGACCGTGCCGGCCAGGCCCCCGGGCCGCCGCGGGATCGGCTCGAGGCTGCTTTCGCCGCTCGGCCTCGCGGCGGCCGCGGGCGTGCTCGCGCTCCTCGCCGGTACGCTGCTCACGCTGTGGATGCGTGCCAATCCGACCTATTCGACCGGCATAGGCGAGAAGCGCGTGATCCGTCTGGCGGACGGCTCGATCATCGATCTGAATGCGCGCTCGCGCATCATCGTGCATTACAGCAAGACCCGGCGGGAGATCGATCTGATCCGGGGTCAGGCCCTGTTTTCAGACACTTACGAGCCGAACCGGCCGTTCATCGTGCGCAGCCGCTCGACGCTCGTGCGCGCGGTCGGGACCCAATTCGATGTCAACGTGCTCGACGCCGAAACCATCGTCACGGTCATTCAGGGCAAGGTAGCCGTCGCGCCGCAACCGCAGGCGTTCCAGGGCATATCGGAACACGTGCGGCCCCTGTCCCATCTTGCCGGCTCCAATGTCTCCACGGTCTATCTCACGGCCGGCGAGCAGTTGACGGTGACGCCCACACGGCGAATGGGGCCCGTGCGCACGAACGTTACGGACGCAATTGCCTGGGTCCACCACAAGCTCGTTTTCGCCTCGACTGCGTTGCGTGATGTGGTCCAGGAATTCAACCGCTACAACGCCCGGCGGCTCGTGATCGCTTCCCCGTCGCTCGAGACCTTCAAGATCGATGGGGTGTTCTCCTCGACGAATCCCAAGCCTCTGATCGCGTTCCTGCGCCAGTATCCGGGCATCAAGGTCACCGAGACGGGTGAGGAGGTGGTGATCTCCAGACAATAGCGTCGAGAAGTCTGCGGTGGGGGTATAAACCGGCGCGCCGGACGCTCTATGTGCGCATAAGGTCGTTTCGCGAGCGGGCCTCGGTGGGCTGCCGCATCGGTCATTAGAACGAACGGATGGGGGGGGATATGCGAGCCAATGTCATCGCCGTGGCGCTGGGTGTGGCGTTGATTGGGTTGTCAGCCGTTGCCGAGGCGCAACCCGCGAGCATCCGGGTGCGCACCGACATCCCGCCGGAGGCGCTCCGCCCGGCGCTGAGGAGTCTCGCGCAGGAATTCGGCTTTCAGATCGTCTATCCATCCAAAGACGTCGCGGCTCTGCGCACCCGCGGTGTGGTCGGCCGCTTCACCCTGCCCGAAGCGCTGGGACAGGCTCTGGCCGGCACGGGACTGACGTTCCGATACATCGACGTCCACACGATCACCATATTGCCGGTTGCCCGTGCTGAGGCAGCCGCTGACCCGCCGGTCGCCCCGTTGCCGCAGCGCGTTGGGCAGAGGCCGGACGATCCGCAATCCCTGGACGAGGGGCCGAGTCAGAGCGCCGGCGGCGACCCCCAGGCGCCGACTGCGGCATCCGCCGGCGCTGCCGGCAGCGCCGCTGCGCAATCGTCCACTCCCGGCGCCGCTTCCCTCACCGGCGCCTCCACGCTACGGGAAGTGGTCGTCACGGGCACCCGCATCAGGGGAATCAATACCCTGAACGCGCTGCCCGTGCAGATTCTGAGCCGGCGGGATATCCGGCTCTCGGGCGCCACCAGCGTCCCGCAGCTGCTGCAGCAGGTGAGCTCCACGAGCAGCGTGGGCAGTGTCACCTCAGCGCAGGCGACTGGCTTCACCACCGGGGGCATCGAGACGATCTCGCTGCACGGCCTCGGCGCGGCCCGCACGCTCGTTCTCATCAATGGACTGCGCACGCCGGTCAGCACGACCGGCGACTCGGTCGATGTCGGCGCCATTCCGCTCGCGGCGGTCCAGCGCATCGAGGTGCTGGAGAACGGCGCCTCGGCGGTATACGGAAGCGATGCCATCGCGGGGGTGGTCAATTTCATCCTCAAGTCGGATTTCCAGGGCCTGGATGCGAGCGCGACCGTGGGCACGCCGACCCGGGCGGGCGGCGGGACCTCCGAGAACATCTCGATCTACGGGGGCATCGGCTCGCTCGAGAAGGATCGCTACAACCTCGGCATCGGGCTCGAGTACGACCACAAATCCCCCATCATGGGCGCCTCGCGCTCCTTTGCCAGCCGCTACAGCCCGGGCTACGGCAATGACGTGACCTCGTTCTTCGCTTTCCCGGCGAACGTGCTGATTCCGCCGAACAGCGTGCTCCCGCACGGGGGCGTCTACAGCCCGGAGGTCGGCAACTGTGCGCCCACCTCCATCAATGACAAGAACTACCCGACGCAGTGCCGCTTCGACAACTCCCCGTACGACTCGCTGCAGCCCAAGCGCTCCCGCTACAGCGCCTATCTCAACGGCACCTATGAGCTGACGCACTCGGCCCAGCTCTACGGCAACGTGCTCTTCTCGCAGGTGAGGCAGAGGACCTACACCCAGCCGGTGCCGCTGGCGTTCCTCAACCCGATGCTGCCCGGGAACCCGTACATCGCGTACCTCGCGAACCTGCTGGCCACGCAGTACCCCGGCTACAGCAACCCGAATGCCCGGCCGGGGCAGGGGGCGTTCCTGCTCCCGCCGAGCAGCCCCTATTATCCGACCGCCTGGGCGGCGCAGCACGGACTGGCCGGTGAGCCGCTGAACCTCATCTATCGGGACTTCGCGAACGGGATCCGCCAGACGCTCGATACGACCAATACGTTGCGCGTGGTGGGCGGGGTGAAGGGCCATGCGATCGGCTGGCACTACAACGCATCCGTTCTCTTCGGCCAGGTGGCCCTGTACGACAACCTCGAGAGCGGCTGGCCGCTCTATTCGAAGATCATGCCGCTCCTGGACTCCGGGGTCATCAACCCCTTCGGAGCGACGCAGGATGCCAATGCGCTCGCACAAGCCAAGTCGGATGAATTCATCGGCCAGGACTACTCGTCCAAGACGTCGCTCACGAGCCTCGATGCCAGCGCAACGCGCAAGATCGCGCAACTGCCGACCGGGCCCCTGCGCCTCGCGGTGGGCGCGGAACTGCGCCGGGAAACCTACGACTACTCCCCGGCGCTCGTTCTCGAGCAGGGCAACGTCGGCGGCCTCGGCGGCAACTCGCTGCCGGAGTCCTCTTCGCGGACCGCGCAGGCCGCATACTTCGAGCTCAACGGCTATCTCGCGCACTCGCTGCAGGCGGACGTGGCCGTGCGCTGGGACCACTATCAGACGATCGGCAGCACGGTCAATCCCCAGCTGTGGCTGCATTGGCGGCCGCTGCGGTGGTTCCAGCTGCGCGGCTCGGCGGGCACGGGCTTCCGCGCGCCGTCGCTGCCCGATCTGTACGCACCCGAGACTTTCAGTGTGACCTCGAACGGCACGCGCGATCCGGTCCAGTGCCCGGTGTTCAACCCGAACAACCCGGCCTGCAGCGAGCAGTTCACGACTGTGATCGGCGGCAACCCGAACCTCAAGCCGGAGAAGTCGATCAACTACACCCTGGGCACGGTGCTCGAGCCGGTGCGCAACCTGCGTCTGGGCCTGGACTCGTTCTGGATCTATCTGCGCAATGAGATCGTTCCCGGCGGTCTGCCGTACAGCGTCATTCTGGAGAACGCGCAGACGGCGGCGGAATTCTCCCGCTTCGTCACGCGCGACGCGTCGGGCAACATCGTCTCCATTAGCCAGACCAACCAGAATCTCTTCAAGACCTACCTGAGCGGCCTCGATATCACCCTCACGTACAACAAGAGGCTGGGTCCCGGCGATATCTTCGTCCGGGGCAACGGTGCGTATTTCTACAAGTACGCCGTGCAGAATTTCAACGGCACGTGGACCAGCGTGATCAACCAGGGTCTCTCGCAGGTCGGTGAGGCGGGCGGAGTCATCGTACGGTGGCGCCACACCCTGACGATCGGGTACACGACACCGTCATGGGAGCTCTCGGTGACGCAGCAGTACCAGGAGCCCTACCTGGATACTCCCTCGACCATCACCCAGGTGCCGCGCCATGTCTCGGCGTACGACACGATCAACGCGCAGGCCTCCTACACGGGGTTGCGACGCTTCGATTTCACTCTGGGCGTGATCAATCTGTTCAATCAGAATCCGCCGTATGCGAACTATGCGTCCATCGCCAACAATTTCGTCGGCGGATACGATCTGACCTATGGTGATCCTCGCGGGCGCTACGTCTATGCGACCGTGCGTTATCACCTGCGCTGAGCGGGCGCCGAACGGCACGGGGCCTCGAGGCCCGCGGGCAGGTGCATGACAGGAGGTGTGTCGGTGCGGTCAGGGGTTCGCTTGACCTGCGCTCGACGCCGGGCGGTGTGCCGCGGGGGCATCGTCTCAGTGGCCCGGCGGGCGTATCGCTTGGCGGGCAGGGCGAGCGAATCGGTCGGCTGCGCGATCCTCTGCGGCCGCTGAAAGGCAGGGGGAACTCTCTGCCGCCGCTCTGCGCGGGCAGTTGACAGCCGCGTGTACCGCCTGAAGCGTGACGAGGAGGGGCTGATTGATCCGCGTGACGGTTCGTGCCCGAGCGGCAATAGGGGCATTACCGATGGCGAACCCGATGAGCCGTGCGTCACCCGCGTACAGCGCACCTGCCGTGCATCGACCGGAGCCCGCGATGACGGGGATGCTCCCGCGGCGCAGAGCTGTGCAGGCGCCGGGTCCGGATCAGTATGCAGATGCTCGCGGGGTTTCCACCACCCTCCCGGCATCGGAACCGGCCATCGCTGCACGAGCGATCACGGTCGAAGCATGCCGGCCAAGCGTCCGGGCGGGTGTATGCCGAGCGTCCTGTAGAGCATGGCGCGGAAGCGCAGAATCCGTGCCGCATTGCGCCCGATGTCACTCTCGCCGATGCGCGATTCGGAGCGGATATCCAGCCGGCTGCCGTCGGTCTGCGGCTCGATCCGGATCACAACGTCGTCGGTAAACCCGAACCAGAGCGTCGTGCTGCTCGCTTCAATGATCCCGCGATTGGGATGCTCCGAGTCCAATTTCCATCCCATCGCCTTGGCCGCGCGCAACGCGCCTGCGAAGAGCTGTGCGGGGCTCAGTTTGAAGAACATGGGTCGGATGTCGGGATACGCTTTCTTCTGCAGAGCGGCAACCCGTGCGCCCCCATAGACCGTGGAATTGGTCGCGCCGGCGGCGGCGCGCAGCGCCACCACATCCGGCAGGAACTGGGGAGGGTTTCTGGTGTCCGTCGTAATGTCGTGGATTGCCGGCACGGATTCAGCTTTCCTCAGCCACAGGTACGGCACACCCCAGGAAATTCCGCCCAACAGGATGGCCAGAACAGGCACGATGAAGCCCGCGGCGCCGGCACGCGCGCGCCATGCCAGCGGCAGCAGCGCCAAGCCGAGAACGACGGCGACGATGCCGCCGTAGGCGCCGTATTTAATTGAGCTGAACGCCGCGCCGAGGCTCAGTATCCGGATGCGGTACAGGGGACCGGGCAGCAGCACCGCGAGAAATGCCGCAACGGCGATCGCCAGGACGACGTAGGCAATCCAGGACGAGCGGTTCGCAAGTCCGGTGCGCGCAGTGCTCGGTGTGTCATGCATTCCGATTCCAGGGTTGGTCTGTTGCATGAGCGACCCTCGTTGTCCATCGTCTCGCGGAACCATCCTGAGCGGCCGCCCTGTGGGACGGGTGCGGCTGCATCCGGAATCGTCAAATATGTTCCCCGGCGCGCCGCGATGTCAATGACATTTTGTTGAGCGGCAGGTGTTGGAGCCCCGCATGGTTGCATCGAGCGCTGAATTGCGAGCCGCATCCGGCGCGCCACGACGGCACGCGGTGCGTCATCTGGCCGTCCCGTTCTGAGTCATGACGGGGTGCTCACCGGCTGCGCAGCGCGGGGATCCAGGACGGCATGCCGCCTGCGGCGCCGGGCGCGGCAGCCATGGCGAGTTGCATGGCGCCCATGAGAACGAAGACCAATGCCCACAGTCCATCGAGATTGACCCAGATCCGCGTCAGCGCCGTCAGACCAAAGCGGCGCCAGACGATCCAGGCGGTCAGGCTGGCCGCGCTGAGCAGCGCCAAGCCCATCCCCGCCGGCAGCGTCAGCGCGAGGAGTGCGAAGCGGAGCGCTCGGGAGGCAGAACCGTGTCCCGTGTGAGCTGTCATGTCGAGCAGCATCATCAGGCTCGCGAGCGGGCCTAGCATCATGAGCGGCGAGCCGCAATGGCAGAGCGCCATGAGACAGGAGAAGCGCACGCGCTGATTCGGGCGGATGCGGGTGAGAAAGCGCGGGTGGGCCGGGCGATACAGCTTGAACAGGCCAAAGCCGATCAGCGCAACGCCCAGCCAGGGCAGCAGGGTGGCCGGCCGCACTGCGGTAAGTCCCACGAATACAGCGGCGGGGAGCAATACCGCTGCCATCGCGCAGTAATGGCCCGCCGCGTAAGTGGCCGTGCTGAGGAGCACGGCGCGGCCGGAGCGGGTTTCCAGGCCGCGGCCGACCGCGGCGAGCCAGCCCATCGTGGGATTGAGGCCCTGATAGAGCCCCATCGCCAGAATCATGCCCCAGATCGTGTCGGCGCCCATCGGGGCACGTCCACCGACTCAGGCCGAGGGGAAGCAGAAACTCTCGGTCGAGCAGTCGCCGCCTTCGAGACGGATCTGGTGCGCACGCAGGCCATCCTCGAAGGCGATGTGAAAGTCCCGATCGAGCGCGAATCCGTCGGCTCCGTTGTGCGCCATGACCATCTGGCCGGGAATGCCCTCGGGATAAAACTGCGTGTCCCAGGTCGAATACAGTGAGTTGGTGAAATAGATCCGCTTGCCGTCGCGGCTGATCTCTATCATCTGCGGCCCGCCGTGATAGGGCGCGCCGGAGGGATGGGGGGTGTGCTCGGCTACCCCGCCGAGGCGGATCGACCCTGCGAGGCGGGGCGAGAAGGGGTTGCTCACGTCATACTGGCGCAACTCCCCGGTGCCCCAGCAGGCGACGTAGAGATAGCGGTCATCGAGCGACAGGTCGATATCGGTGACGAGTGCAGGGACGGCGCCGAAGGGCTTGAGCAGCGCAGGCAGCTTCGCCGCGTCGGCCGGCTCCGGGGCGATGGTCGCGGTTTTGCGCGCGTAGAAAGTGCCTTCTTCGCGCCACCAGGTCCAGATCGAGCCCTCGAGATTGGTGGTGTCGACGACGACACCGAGGAAGCCGTAATCCTTGGTGGGGTCGTGGGCGGGACGGACCTCGAGCGCCATCTGGTGGTTGGCGCCGATATCGATCGTCTGCATGTGGCGCCGGCCGCGCAGGTCCCAGAAGTGCAGCCGATGGCCATAGCGATTCGCGAGCAGATCCTCCGCCACCAGGCCGTTCTCGAACTGGGGTGGCAGGCCCCATTCGCTCGAGATCATGTAATCGTGCGGGATGTTCCACCAGAAGTCGTAGCTCATGGTCTGCGGCCCGCGCGCCATTTCCCACTGCCCTCGAATCTCGAACGTCTCGCAATCGAGCAGGAAGATGCCGGGCACGCTCCCATCGCCATGTGGGCCCTTGCCGCCGAGCGTGCTGATGTAGATGCCTTCCGGGCCGCAGTGAACGGTGTGTGGGCGGGAATAGCCGGTCTTGCGCAGCAGCTCCTCGGGCGAGATCTCCTGGACGAGGCGCGGCGCGCGCGGGTCGGGACGCGTGTCGACAATGTAGAGACGCGAGGAGCGGATGCCGGGGACGATCAGATAGCGCCGCTCGGTGAAAGGGTGGCCGGTCATCGGGCAGAGCGCGGAACTGCAGGCGTTCCAGCCGTAGTGGTGCAGCTCATCCCCGATGTGCGGCAGATCGAGCCGGGAGAGGATCTGGCCCCGGCGCGCCGAGGCGGGATCCAGATCAATCACGGCGAGCGCATCCGGTCGGGAACCGTCCGGGCATAGGAGAGCGACATACGCGAGGGTTTCGACCGGCCCCTCCATGGCAAGGCGAGGGGAGGGGTAAAAGCTCGGGTCGGGACGGAGCCGGGCAGCGCTCATGGCAGTTTCCTCCGGGCCGCGAATGATGGATCACGTCGCCCTGCTGAGGCCCGCGCGCGGTCCTCGGGAACGGCGCTGTTTCGACCCATGCGATTCTGCTCCCACACGCCGGCGGCGACAACCACTGCGGCACAGGCGCGGCGTGCACTGGAGTTCAAAGCGTGGCGCCCGCCGACACTCGAACCGCCGACTTCTGCATGCGCCATTGCCGGGCTTATGACAACGCTCGGATCTATTGACGCGGCTCTGGAGTTCGGCAGACGCCCGGCCCCTGTCGGCGATGAGCCATACGGGCAGCGACGGGATGAAGCGTCCAACATGGTTGGCTGACGGGTGCGACGCGGGGGGCGTCCGGCCACGGAGAGCTCCGGACCGCCCGTCCTTACAGATGCGAAGCCGCAGACACCCCGGCGCGTCTGGCAACGGTGCCGGGTGAAACACGCCCAGGCAGGTTACCGGGGGAACTCGAGGCGCAGACCCGGGAGGGTTGCTCGGGACGGTGTACATTCTCTCTGACACCTCATCGGCATCCGCACAGCAGCGCGATGGATGGGGCGTACTCGTGCGCTGGCAGGAGCTCACGGGCCAGGCTGTTGAGTTCCCTCGCGAGGCGACGCTGAGCGTTGCTAACTGCCGCGGTCCGCGTGCGCCGATGCGAGCGGCATTCCTTTTGATTGATCCGGCGCGGCTGCCAGCTGATGCGCAATGGCAAATCGCGCCTCATGGCGCTGAGTCACGTGGTTCGGGGTCAAACGCCCCGGGTGAGCCCAGTGCGCGCGGCAGTGGGGCAGTGGGGCGGCGGGCCGGTCCGCAGTCCCGCACGCGCGTTCGGCATTTGCGAATCCTAGACGTGCGCCGTGAGGATTGCATGTCCATTGCGGATACGGTAGCATGCTATTCAATAGTCTTTGCCCCCCGATACGGCGGGCACTGTCCATACCCGAAATGAAATACCACTCGACCGCACGTGTCACACATGTGCGGCTGTTGGGTTTGATGAGCTAGGGATGCTTGCAAATTACCGCTGCCCGAACTCGGCTCGCGTGCGCTGCGTGCCGCAGCGAGATGCTGGGCCGCGCATGCACAAAATCAGGTCCGCGCTCCTGTTGGCCGGCTGCGCCTGGCTGCTGAGCCTAGAGGGCTGCTCTTTCGCGCCTCGGTATTCTTTGCCGTCGGTTCCGACGGAGTCCTACACGCGCGCCCCGGCGCCGCGTGTCACCGTCAGCGCCGCCGGCTCGGCCGGTCAGGCGCAGCGGTTCGAGTACGGCGCCTCACCATCGGCCGAATGGTGGCGCCAGTTCGACTCGCCCGAACTCGACACTCTGATCCGTCAGGCGCTGGCGAACAATCCTGGTCTGGTTCAGGAGCAGGCGCGGCTGCGCGAGGCGCGGGCTGCGATGGCCGCCGCGGCGGGCATTTTCTACCCGCAGGTCGGCGGTAACCTCGGCGCCTCACGGCAGAGGACATCTTCGGCGAGCTCCGGCGGATCCTTTCCCGGTCGGATTTACTCGCTGTACTCCGGCGGGCTCGCCGTGAGCTACTATCCTGACTTCTTCGGCGTCAACCGCCTGGTTTACAAGGGCGAGCGGGCGCAGGTGGACTACCGGCGCTACGAGCTCGACGCGGCTCGTTTGACGCTGATCGGGAACGTCGCCTCCGCTGCGATCAATGCGGCATCCGTGCGCGCGCAGATCGTGGCGACGCGCTCCATCATTGCCCGTGAAAAGACGCTGCTGAAGCTGACCGAAACGCAATATCGATTCGGTGCCGTGCCTTACCTGAGCGTCCTCACGCAGCGCGGTCACGTCGCTTCGAGCGAGGCCACCTTGCCGTCGCTCGAGCAACAGTGGGCGGTCTATCGGCACGAACTCGCGATCCTGGTCGGTGAGCTGCCCGCACAGTTGCGCGATCGCTCGCCGCGCATGGCGCAGGTGCGGCTGCCGGTGCGGATTCCGGTGAGTCTGCCGTCTACCCTGCTGCAACAGCGCCCCGATATCCGCGCCGCGCAAGCGCAGTTGCGTTATGCGGACGTCGAGATCGGTGTGGCGAAGGCGCAGATGTATCCGACCGTAACGCTGACCGCGCAGTTCGGCCAGGAAAGCACTGCGCCGGGGGCGCTCCTGCACGCTGCGAGCAACATCTGGAGTCTCGCGGGCGATCTGGCTATGCCGATCTTCGCAGGCGGCACACTCGAGGCGCAGAAGCGCGAAGCGGTTGCGGCCTACGATGCGACATTTGCGGCGTACCGGCAGACGGTACTGGGCGCGTTCCAGCAGGTCGCCAATGCCCTGCGGGCTCTCGAGCACGATGCTCAAACCCTGCGTGCCGAGCAGCATGCGCTCGCCGCCAACCGCGCGGCCTTGCGCGTTGCCGAGACGAGCTATCGGGACGGCGCGGTCGATTATCTTTCGCTGTTGACCGCCGAGGTGCAATACAGCGATACGCGCTTGAGCTACATCCAGGCGCAGTCGCAACGATACCTAGACACCGTGAGTCTTTTTGTCGCGCTCGGTGGGAGCTGGACGGCGCAGCTGCCGGCCGCGCAGCCGCATCCGGCGGCTGCCTCCAGAGGAACATCCAGTATGAGTGAGGAGAATTGACCGATGGCGAACCCGGAGCGGCGCGTCTTATTGCGCACAGTGCTCATCGTCGCGGTGGTGATCGCGCTGATCGGTGGCATCAAGCTCTGGCGGGAGCACGCCGCGCGGGCAGCCCATGCGCACCAGGGACCCTTCGAGGTGAGCGTTTCGGCGGAACCGGTGGTCAAAGTGTCTTGGCGGTCGGAAATCCACACGGTGGCGAGCTTGGTGGCGACCTCCGGCGTCAATCTCACACCGCAGCTCTCCGGGCAGGTGACCGGCATTTATTTCCACTCCGGCGAGTACGTGAACAAGGGCCAGCGGCTCGTCCAGCTCGATGACTCGAACCAGCTGGCGACATTGGCTGAGGATCGCGCCAATGAGGCACTGGCCCGCATCAACTATCAGCGCGCGCAGCACCTGTACGCGGCACGCGCCACGAGCCTCGCGGCTCTGGATACCGCGCGGGCGGACGAGCAAAGCGCCAAGGCGGCCGTCGCCAACGTGCGTGCGACGCTCGCGAAGCTTGCCGTCAGTGCGCCGTTTTCGGGCTGGATGGGCGTGCGGCAGGTCAGCCTCGGCGAGTATCTCTCGCCCGGGACGGAGATCGCCGCACTCAACGTGTGGAATCCGCTTCGGGCCGAGTTCACCGTGCCGCAAAGCCAGAGCGGCCTGATACATCCCGGCCAGCCGGTCGACCTCACGGTCGATGCCTTTCCCGGCCGAAGCTTTCAAGGACGGATCACGGCGATCAATTCTCAGGTCAACCCCAATACTCGCAATGTGACCGTCGAGGCCATCGTCCGGAATCCGCAGATGCGGCTGCGCCCGGGCATGTTCGGCGAGGCTCGAATCCTGGTCGGCACGGCGCACAAAGTCCTGGCCGTGCCGACGGTGGCAGTCACCTACAGCACGTTCGGCGATTACGTGTACGTCATCAAAGACCGTAAGGTGGGGACCCACGAGCTGCAGGTAGCCGTTTCCACGCCGATAAGGACGGGGCACACACGCGGCGAGCTCACCGAAGTCCTCGCCGGTCTGCATCTCGGGGAGCAAGTGGTCACTGCCGGGCAGATCAAGCTGCGCAATGGAATGCCGGTCGTGATTCATCGGCGCAGCGCGCACTGAGCACAAGGACAGCGCGATGCGTTTCACGGACATCTTCATACGCCGGCCGGTGCTTGCCACCGCCTTGAGTCTGGTGATCCTGCTGCTCGGGCTGCGCGCCTGGACCGAGATGGCAGTGCGTCAGTATCCTAAGGTCACGAGCACGCTCGTGACCGTGACCACGGCCTATCCCGGTGCGAGCTCCTCCACCGTGCTCGGATTCGTGACCGCACGGCTCGAACAGGCGATCGCCTCGGCTCCGGGCATCGACTACATGACGGCCACCAGCTCGCAGGGTACCTCGACGATCACGGTGTACATGCGGCTCAATTACAACCCGAATGCCGCCGTCGCGCAGATCATGTCCAAAGTGCAGCAGGTGCAGAACCAGTTGCCCACCGGCACCCAGGCGCCGGTGATCAATGAGACCGTCGGCAATCAGACCGCGCTGATGTACCTCGCGTTCTACAGCAAGACGCTGAGCCAGCAGCAGGTGAACGACTACGTCTTGCGGGTCGTGCAGCCGGCGATCCAGGGGGTCAAGGGCGTCGGTCAGGCGCAGATCGTGCCGGCCGGAACCGGTCCGAGCGGCGACAGCTTCGCGTTGCGCGTGTGGCTGAATCCGAATCGCATGGCGGCCCTGGGGGTGACGCCCGCCGAGGTGTCCTCGGCGCTTGCCGCCAATAACTACATCAGCGCCGTAGGCCGCACCCGCTCGACCAATATCGCGCGACCGATCCGCGCAGACACGATCCTGCACAACGCGAGCGAGTTCCGCAATCTCGTCGTGGCTCATTCTGGCAATACGTTGGTACGCCTGGGCGAAGTGGCCAAAGTCGAGCTCGGCGGCCAGAACTACAATCAAGCGGTCTATTACAACGGAAAACCGGCCGTTTTCATCGGCGTCTTCGCCACTCCGAACGCCAACAGCCTGTCGGTGGCCAAGGGCGTACACGCTGCGTTTGCTCGGCTGCGGCGCGCACTGCCTCCAGGCATCGAGGCGGCGATCCCGTACGACGGGAGCGTGTTCATCCAGAAATCGATCCATGAGGTCATGACGACCATTGCGATCACGCTCGCCGTGGTTGTGGTGGTGATATTCCTGTTTCTCGGCTCGCTGCGCTCGCTGCTCATTCCCGCCGTGGCCATTCCGCTCGCGATCGTGGGCGGCGGCATCTTCATGCTTGCCGCGGGCTACACGATCAATCTGATCACGCTGCTCGCGGTTGTGCTTGCCATCGGATTGGTCGTGGACGATGCCATCATCATCGTCGAGAATATCCATCGGCACATGGAGGAGGGAATGAGCGGATTTGATGCCGCGATTCGCGGGGCGCGCGAGCTCGGCAGTCCGATCATCGTCATGTCGACGACTCTCGCGGCGGTATTCGCTCCCATCGCCCTGACCGGCGGACTGACCGGAAGCCTGTTCTCGGAGTTCGCCTTTACACTCGTCTTTACGGTTGCAGTCTCGGCCGTCATTGCGCTCACGCTCTCGCCGATGCTGTCGTCAAAGGTGCTGCGGCCATCGCCGTCGCACGGTTTTGCGCACGCACTCGATGCGGGTTATGAGCAGCTGCGCCGCGCGTACGACCGCTCGCTTGCGGCGGTGCTCAAGTACCGCTCTGCTGCGCTCGTGGTATCCGCGGCGGTCCTCGTGTCGATCCCTGTCCTGTTTTTAGGCACACCGAGTGAACTCGCGCCCACCGAAGATCAGGGACTCATCCTCGTGTCGGCGACCGGCCCGGCGACGGCGACATTGCATTATCTGAACCACTATTCACGCCAGATCGCGCACATTTTCAGGAGCTTCCCGCAGACAAAACAGGTCTTCCAGATCAACGGCATATCCCTCAGCGGCGCGGCTGATAACGCTCTGGTCGGGGGAATGAAGCTCAAGCCCTGGAGCCAGCGCTCCAAGACGCAGATGGCGCTGATGCCTGAGGTACAGCAAAAGCTCAATCGTCTCACTGGCGTGCAGGCCGCGGCCTTCCCCAGACCGACGCTGCCGGGCTCTGCAGGCGGGTTCCCGGTCCAGTTCGTCATCACCTCGAGCGGCGAGTTCGGCAAGATCGATCAGGTGGCCAACGCGCTCATCGCCAAGGCGATGCAAAGCGGACGGTTCGCGTTCCTCACCAAGGATCTGCGCTATGACTCCCCCGGAGTTGTGCTGCACGTCAATCGGGATCTGGCCGGTGACCTCGGCGTCAACATGGCGAATATCGCCGACAATCTAGAGCCCTTGCTCGGCGGCAACTACGTCAATCGCTTCGATATCTCCGGGCACAGCTACAAGGTCATCCCGCAGGTATCGGACCGTTTCCGCGCCGATCCCTCGATGCTGCGCGACTACTACATCCGCAGCGGTGCGGGAGCCCTGATCCCGCTTTCGACGCTGATCAGGGTGCACACCGAAGTTCAGCCGGAGTTCCTGCCGCAATTCCAGCAGCTGAACTCCGCGACGATACAGGGCGTCATGGCGCCCGGAGTGACCCTGGGGCAGGCGCTTTCGTATCTGAAGACAGAGGCCAAAAAGATACTGCCGCCCGGCTTCGGCATCAACTATGCCAGCGAGTCACGCCAATACATCCAGCAGGGCCACGCGATCATCATCACTTTCGTGCTGTCCGTGCTGCTGGTTTATCTTCTGCTGGCCGCGCAGTTTGAGAGCTTCCGGGATCCCCTGATCGTCCTGGTTACCCTGCCGATGGCGATCACCGGCGCGCTCGTCTTCCTGTACCTCGGCGCCGCCACGATCAACATCTATACCGAAGTCGGCCTGATCACCCTCATCGGGTTGATCACCAAGCAGGGCATCTTGATCGTGCAGTTCGCCAACGTGATCCAGGAGACCGAAGGACTGGACCGCGGTGCTGCGGTGGAGAAGGCCTCTAGCATCCGCCTGCGTCCGATTCTCATGACCACGGGCGCGATGGTCTTTGGCGCTCTGCCGCTGGTGTTCGCAACCGGTCCGGGCGCGGTGAGCCGTTTCGATATGGGCCTGGTGATCGCGGCGGGTCTGGCGATCGGCGCGCTGTTCTCGCTCTATGTGGTGCCCGTGATCTACACGTATCTGGCACGCGATCGGCGCGGCAGCACCGCTTCGGTTGCGCAGCCGTGAGCCATCCGCGAGGCGGCAAGCGAATCGGTCGCTCCCGGGCGGGATGTCGCTCCGATGTACTGAGCGATGCGCAGTTTGGGGGAAGGGCGATGGTGCGAGCTCCAGAGGCTTCGTCTGTTCTTATGCCCATGCCTGAGAGTGGGCAGCGGGGCGGATCCTGTGTGTGTGTCCTCGCGGCTCTAGAGGCCCTCAGCGGTGCCTGAGCGCACCGACAGAGCGGGGTTCGGCACGCTGCTCGGTGAAACCGGCCGCGTCTGGCGGCATCGGCTCGATCAGCGACTGAAGCCGCTCGGGCTGAGCCAGGCGAAATGGATCACGCTGCTGAAGCTTTCGCGGTCCGAGGGAACCATGACACAGAAGGAGCTGGCCGAGCGTCTGTGTATCGAGGGTCCAACCCTTGTCAAGCTTCTGGATCGAATGGCGGCCGACGGCTGGATCGAGCGGCGGGGATCGGACACCGACCGGCGCAGCAAGACGGTGCACCTGCGACGCAAGTCGCGCGCGTTGCTCCAGCGGATCAACGCGGTGGCCGCGCAACTGAGCGGCGAGTTGCTGGAAGGCATACCGCCTGCCGAGCTGCGATCGTGCATGGAGGTATTGGCTCGCATCAAGGAAAGAGCGCTCGGTCTGGACACGCTGAGTGAGTTGAACCAGCCGGTACCGGGTTGTCACGATGCGGTCGTCGTGCAAGATGGTGGCGGCAAGCGCGTCCGAAAGAGACGCCCTTAGGAGGGCGGGGGCCGGGGATTGAGCCGAGGGGCGCGAATGGAGAAAGACCCATCCAGGCGTCTGTTGGATCGGCTGACGGCCCCAGCAGAATCAGCCGCATCTGGTACCCTACGGCCGGCGGATCGTCAAGCAAAATGAATCAGACGGGACGTCGTGACAGCGGCGCGGAGCTGCAGACGTCAACCACCGACGCAAGTTGCGCACGACATGCACGAGGTAGATTGAGACGACCGGTCCCGCGTGGCATTGCTAGTTGAGGATTGCAGTGTAGGGGGCGTACTATTTTCCTGACTGCTCCAGGCGTCGAAGCGAGCATGGCCGCTCGCGACCCCGTCGGTTCAAGCCATTTGCGCAGCGTCCCAACATGACGTCGGTGATGACGTTGTGTGGGGACGCGAAGCAGGGCGTGCGACGGATGTTTGAAGTTGTGTCCTGCCCGTTGACTTTTGGCACCGAAGCGTGATCAATGCACGCATGGCCGAGTCGATACCTCGCGAGCGAGCGTACCGCCTGCGCTGCTACCTGACCGCAGGGGATTTCGCCGCGCGATGGGCTGAGAACGCGGCGAAGAACATCCGGGCCGAGGGGTTGCGGCAGATCGACGCATCCTCATCGCCCGCTACCGGAGGATGAGCGCTCAGGGCGGGACTCTGAATGACCCAACGCCATGTCACTGCGCAGACGCGATTTGTTGCGGCACACCTATGCCGATTATCTGACCTAGTCTGACGCTGAGCGTGAGGAGCTGATAGACGGCGTCGCCTATATTCGTGAGCCGCCGGCCCCCTCGAGAGTTCATCAGGAGATGGTCGGACAGCTGCATCTGCAGGTCGGCGCGGCAGTGGAAGGGCGAGTCCCTCGGGCCTATATCGCGCCGTTCGATGTCCGTCTGCCCAAGGCCAGTGAGGCAGACGAGCAGATCGACACGGTCGTGCAGCCGGATGTGCTCATCGTATGCGACCGCAAGAAACTCGATGAGCGCGGCATGCGCGGCGCGCCCGACTGGGTCGCAGAAGTCCTGTCGCCGACGACGGCAGTCACGATCCATTCGTGAAACTGGCAGCATATGAGCGTGCGGGCGTTCCAGAAGTCTGGTTCATTCATCCTGCGCAGCGGATGGTGAGCGTCTATCGGCTCGAGGGCGCACGGTACGGGCGGCCGGTCATCGTGGAAATGAAAGGTCAAACGTCGCTCGCAGCCGTCCCTGATGTGACGGTCGACTGGGACCGTCTTCTGGCGGCGCTTGCATAATGAGTGCCTTGGGATGGGTCGGGCTCATGATCCATTGCGCGGAAGCGCCGTGGGGTACGGATTCGCGCGCTATTGAGCTGGATCGTCGATTGGTGATCCATCATTCGTAGCAAAAATGGAGGAGACGTGCCTCAGGGTCCCGCCGTGTCCGCTCCTCGTGCGGTTCTCGACAGCACTCGCGCGCAACTGGCCCTGGCGGGCCGTTCGGCGGGTTCGCGGTTCTGCGTGGGGCGGCGCTGAGAACTCTTGACGGTCACCCGCCGTGTGCGCTCCGCCGCGCAAGCCACTTCCCGTGCGTCACTTCCCGGCCCCTTGCCGGTGGCGGGCGATGAGGATCCCCCGATCTGCCGCAACCCCTCGGCCCGGATGTTCTTCGCCGCGCTCTCAGCCCATCGCGCGGCGAGAGCCCCAGCGGCCAGCGCCGCGCGCTCCGGTAGCAGCGCAGGCGGCAAGCTCGCTCGCGGGTTAGCGACTCGGCCATGCGTGCATTGACCACACTCTGAAAGGTCGAACGACCCTCCGCGCGATACCGGGCGTACTCATCGACTGGGAGCGCCTTCGGCCATGGCCCTCAGAGGGGTCGGTCCGAGCAGATTTCAGTAACGCCGCGTCACGTGGATCAAAGACTTGGCTGATCTCGCGGTAGCGTTCGATTCTATTCGTAAGTTTATGATATTTAAGTACTTGTTATTGCGACGCAAGCTTGTTCGAGGCTTCGCTTCCCCGGCTCACAGCACCCTGCAAGTTCGTGGGCGCACCTGCGACGGAGGACCCCATGCCGGCGCGGTTCCCGCAGAGCGAAGCTCCCGGTCTCTGCAATCGGTGCGTTCCCTGGATCTCTCCTAGCGGCTGCGCCTCGGCGCAACTGTGAATGCACTCTCGGCTTGGCACGGGCCGGACGGTTAGAGTCCGCCGATGCCGACACTGTCCCGATCTCCGTCCCAAGGCACATACAAGTGAAGCTCGTGCGCATCGCCTCCGCAGTGATGACTCTTGCAGCGATCCTGCTCTCTCTGGCCGGCTGCAATAGCAGTCAATCTCCCTCCGGAAGTCACGACACCGTCGCAGCAACCGCTTCGATTTCAGGTACCGTGCGTGCGGTGGTCGGGGGGAGCGGTGTCAGCGACACACTGACGTTCAACACCAGCGACGGGAAGACGGCCAAGGACCTGCAGATCATCACGGACCTGAGCACTCTGCCCGCCGGCTGGACTGCCTCCCCTCAAACCTTCAGCTGCGCGACGGTGTCGACCGGCAGCGGCTGCCTGCTCGATCTCACGTTCACTCCGACTGCCAGTGCCAGCGGGACGCTGTGGGTCGGATACACGTATGTCGACAATGCGGGGCGGACGCAGGGCGGGAGTGTCTCAATTCCGTATGCAGCCACGACGAACGACAACGTCAACGCAACCGTCTCGCCCGCCGGCCAGATCGCCACAGTGGTCGGCAGCAGTGAGCCGATCACCGTCACTTTCGATACCGACGACGGCAATGTGGCGAGCAACCTCGCCGTCACGAGCAGCCTGTCCTCCCTACCTTCCGGGTGGAGCAGCACCTCAGGCAACTTCGCGTGCAGCTCCGTCAGCATCGGGAACGCCTGCCAGCTCGCACTGACATACAAGCCCACGCAGTCCGGCACCGGCACGCTGACGCTCGATTTCAGCTACACCGACAACGCAGGTACGGCCAAGAACGGCGTCGTCGACATTCCCTATTCGGCGACGACTAACGACAATGCGGTGGTGGCCGTGAATCCCGCCGGCACGGTCTCGGTGAACGTCGGGTCGAGTCAGACGGTCACTGTGAGCTTCACGACCGATGACGGCAACACCGCGACCGGACTGTCGATCTCGACCGCAGCGCTCTCGTCTCTCCCGGGCGGCTGGAGCAGCGCGAGCGATCCGTTCTACTGTGCCACCTTCGCTTCAGGCGCGGGCTGCCGGCTCACGCTCACCTATGTGCCTCCCGCCTCCGCTAGCGGCACGATCATCCTCCCGTACGGCTACCAGGATAACGCGGGCGTCAGCAAGACCGGGACGCTCGTCATTCCTTATACCGCGGTCCAGCTGCACGCCTACGTCACCGACAGCGGGTCGGGCACGGTCGACGTGTGCAGCATCGGATCCGGTGGCCTGCTGTCGGGATGCGTGCCGACCGGAAGCGGCTTTTCCGGTCCGTCCTCGGTGGTGTTCGACGGATCGGACGCGTACGTGGCGGATACCGGGGGCGCGATCTATTTGTGCCAGTTGACAGACGACGGGAATTTCTCCGGCTGCGCATCGGCCGCCTCGGGGTTCCAGAATCCGGGCCTGCTCGCCGTCTCGGGCACGTGGCTGTACGCGCCGAATGGCAGCGCCTACGGCGGTCCGCAGTACTGCTCGATTGGCAGCGGAGGGGCTCTGAGCGCATGCGCCCTGACCGACGCCGTCTCCAGTTCGAATCAGGCCACCGGGGTGGCGTTCCACGGCAGCACTGCGTACGTGACGACGCTCGGCGACAGTGGCGGCCCAGGGGTGCTGCAGTGCACGGTGGACTCCGCAGGCGACATTCCAAATTCCGGCTGCGTGAACGCGAATACCGGCCTCTCAGCCGCCGAGGCCGTGTCCGTGTACCAGAGCTGGCTCTACGTGATGACGGGCAGCGGTGTCATGGTGTGCACGATCGGGAGCGGCGGCACGCTCTCAGCCTGCTCCACCTCCGTTCCGTTCTCGGGCGGCGGCGGCTCCGGCACTTACACTTATTTCGATGCTCCGGTCACGATGGGAGGGGGCTACGCGTACATTCCCTACGTATCCGCCAACAAGGTGACGATGGCAACGCAGTCCGGCGTGGCGGTGTGCACGATCGGAGCCAATGGGGCTCTGTCGGGCTGCATTGATTCGGGTGCCACATTCTCGGACGCCGTGGACGTCGCAGTACACTGAGAGGCCGCATCCGCGCCCGAAACTGGAGATTCGCCTGAGTTAGCATTCCTAAGGTCGATTCGCTGAATATGATGCTCAAGGGCGCAGCGGTGAGGCGCAGTTCAGGCCTTATTGAACGCGATCGCGTTCTCCGGGCTTTGGTTACCGCTGAAATCTCGGCCGGGGTTGCGGAAATCTCGTGGGACCGACAACCAAGGTGTCGGCCAACTGAATTGTGGTAACCGTCAGCCCTATAAAATCAAACGATTAGGTTATTTTTTACGATAAATTAGTCTGATACCAATTATCAGGGGCCTACCGGTAGGAGCTCTCTCCGATTTTTAAATCGAGGTGAAGATCTCGGTAACCTGGTTGTTCGTACAGGTGAGCAGTCCTGTGACAAGAGGTCAAGTGGCTCATATGGCCTGACTGCTGTCAAGGTCCCATAGGTCTGTCTCACGATTTTTCGCGCTCCAAAATTCGAACCTTCGAGAATCAACAGCGTAAGGGTCAC
>JAJYUL010000030.1 GCA_021792555.1 Pseudomonadota bacterium | reverse complement strand
ACAGCTACATCAACAGCATCATCCAGCTGCAGTACGCCGCAGGCACCCTCACCCCCGCACAGGTCGAGACCATCAACCGCTGGCTCACCACCACCGTCAGCGTCGCCCCAGAGGGCCAGATGACCCCCGCCGGCATGACCCCGCCGCCGCCGAAGGAGTGAGCGGCGCAGCGCGGCCGGCAGGCCGCGGCTACTCGGCCTCGAGCAGCTGCCGCCACTGCTGCGCCACGTGCGTCAGCCGGAAGCGCGGATCGGGGCCCACGACGGGGCGCTCGCCGTCCCGCCAGCGGCGGATGCGCTCGATATAAGGATCGAACAGACCGACCCGGGCGGCCAGCCGCGCAGGCAATGCGCGCGCCGCCGGCGGCAGAGCGCCGGCCAGCCGCTCGTACAGCCGATGCGCAGCGGTGACCGGCAGAAGCTGGCGCGGATCACCGATCACCTCGGCGGCCGCGCCGAAGTCGTGCGTGAGCACCGGCGTGCCGAGCGCATTCGACTCGGCGTACACCAGACCGAACGTCTCGGGAATCACGAAATTCGGATGGAACGTGCACAGCGCGGTGCGCACCTCGGCGTGGATGCGCCACTGGGGCTGCGGCCCGAGATACTGCACGCCCGCCAAGCCGCCCGCCGCGGCGAGTTTGTAGCCGGGATTGCCGACGAGCAGGCGCAGGTCCGGGATGGCCCGCCGCAGCGCCCGAAACGCATCGAGCGCAAAGGCGAGACCCTTGTTCGGCGAGGAGAAGAACACCAGTTTCGAGCCGTCGACGGGCGAGCCGTCCGGCTGCAGCGCATCATCCACCGGGTTGTACAGCCTGACCGTGCGCACCCGCTCGGCGATCCCGATCCACTCGAGCGTCGCGACCACATCGGCGCGCTGCGTCTCTGATACGCATACGACGGTGACCGCCATCTGCGCGAGCAACTCCGCGGTCGCGGCGAGCCGCCGGCCCCGCTTCGAGCGCGGCCGCATCTTGTCGTGCAGCCACAGGAAATACCGCGCATTGGGGAACAGACGCGCGACGGTCGGCAGGGCGCGCGAGTCGCGCACGAGGATCACGCTATCGACGCCCGGCAGCGGCGCGGGCGGCCGGTAGCGGCCGTCCGGCGCAGTGCGGTTGTGCTGCATGACATGGGCGCCGAGCGCATCGGCAATGCGCACCACGCTCGCCTCCGTCCCGCCGATGGCCGTTTCGGTCAGGGTTTGCGAGCTGTACGGCCGGGCGCAGGCGGGATCGAAGAAGACGACGCCGCTCATGGCCGCGCCGGGACGCGCCCGGCCAGCAGTCCCGCCAGCGCATCCACCGCCACCTTCGCCCCGTCGGCGAGCGCGAGCGCCTCGATGTGCCGCACCATCGTCAGCCGCTCGGCCTCGTCCTCGAGCAGCCTGCGCGCCGCCTGCGCGATCGCCGCGGCATCGAGGCGCGCGGGCACGGCGACGCCCGCCGCCGCAGCGTTGCGAACTCGAATGGGCTGGTCTCTGTTGATGGGCGCCGCGACGCACGGAGTGCCGCAGGCGATCGCCTGCAGCAGAGTCTGACCGCCGTTCGTGACGACCAGCCGCACGGCGCGCATCAGCTCGAACAGCTCCGGCTGCGGCAGAAACCGCAAGGCGCGCAGCGCCGCGGGGAGCGGTCCGTCGCCGGGCCCCACATACAGCGTGCTCACGCCGGACTCGGCCAGCATGACGGCGGCTGCGCGGAAGCGCTGCGGCGCATCCGGCGCATTGCGCGGCGCGGCGCCGCCACCGGGCACGACGAGCACCGCGGGCGGGGCCGACCCCGGATCGACCTGCCGCGGCGCGTCAAGCGCGCCGTCCGTGGGAGGCAGCACGATATCCAGATAGCGCGGCTCGGGCTTGCCGCACAGCCAGCGGTTGATGCGCTCGAAGGGCACCGGGCCGCCCGAGATGAAGCGCGGGAAGGCGATCCAGTGCTCGTCGATGAGACGCATCCAGCGCAGCCGCGCGGCCTTGAGCCGCTTCTTGCGCCGGTAGCTGATGAAGACGACCGTCGCGCCCGAGCGCCGGGCCGCGCGGAACTGCTCCCGGCGGCCCGAGTTGGCGAAGATCACGACGTCCGGCCGGAACGTGTTGATCGCCTCGATCACCTCGGGCGTGTGGAACGTCGGCGAGGACGGCAGCAGCGTCGCATCGAACGGCGTCGTCGCCGCATAGGGCGCCTGACGGTTCAGGAGGAAGTGAATGGCCGCGTCCGGCCAGCGCCGGCGCGCCGCCTGCGCAATGGCGAGCGACTGGAAGTATTCGCCCATTCCAGTCGGCCCGGACACCGGCACGAACAGCAGGCGCGGCGCGGCGGAGGACGGCCGGTTCATTGCGCGAAGCGGCGGAAATACTCGATGGTCGGCGGCAGCCCGTCCGCGAGCGCGACCGACGGCCGCCACCGCAGGAGCTGCTGCGCCTTGGTGATGTCCGGCTGGCGCTGCTTGGGATCGTCGGCCGGCAGCGGCTCGAAGCTGATCGGAGAGCGCGAACCGCACTGGCGCACGATGGTCTCGGCCATCTCGCGCACCGTCATCTCGTTGGGATTGCCGAGATTGATCGGTCCGGTGATCTCATCAGCGGAGCTCATCAGGCGCACCAGACCCTCGACCAGATCGGACACGTAGCAGAACGAGCGGGTCTGGCTGCCGTCTCCATAGATGGTGATCGGCTCCCCGCGCAGCGCCTGCATCACGAAATTCGACACCACGCGGCCGTCGTTGGGGTGCATGAGCGGACCGTAAGTGTTGAAGATGCGCGCCACCTTGATCCGCAGCCGGTGCTGGCGGTGGTAGTCGAAAAACAGCGTCTCGGCGCAGCGCTTGCCCTCGTCGTAGCAGGCGCGCGGTCCGATCGGGTTGACGTTGCCCCAGTACTCCTCGGTCTGCGGGTGCGTGGTCGGATCGCCGTACACCTCGCTGGTCGAGGCCTGCAGGATCTTCGCCCGCACGCGCTTGGCGAGCCCGAGCATGTTGATCGCGCCGTGCACCGAGGTCTTGGTGGTCTGCACCGGGTTGTTCTGGTAGTGCACGGGCGAGGCCGGGCACGCCAGGTTGTAGATCTCGTCGACCTCGACGAACAGAGGAAAGGTGACGTCGTGACGCATCACCTCGAAGTGCGGGCTGGCGAGCAGATCCGCGACGTTGTCGCGCGTGCCGGTGTAGAAGTTATCGACGCACAGCACGTCGTTGCCCTCCTGCACCAGCCGCCGGCACAGGTGCGCGCCGATGAAGCCGGCGCCGCCGGTGACCAGGATTCTCTTGCGCAGTGAATAACGCTTGTTCATAGGTTCCCGTGCCTGCTTCGAGCCCGGTGCGCCGAGGGCGGGTGCCTCAGCGGTACGCCTGGTAGGACTTCTCCTCGATGAGCCGCGAGCCGAACGCGAGGTTGATGCGCTTTTTCACCGCCGCG
Source organism: Pseudomonadota bacterium (assembly GCA_021792555.1). Classification (GTDB taxonomy): domain Bacteria; phylum Pseudomonadota; class Gammaproteobacteria; order Steroidobacterales; family Steroidobacteraceae; genus 13-2-20CM-66-19. The sequence goes on along the minus strand of JAJYUL010000030.1, from coordinate 43,507 downwards.
CGCTCGTCGTTCTCGACGTACACGGAGCGGGCGAGCTCGATGAATTCCGCATCGAAGCTGCGCGCGGCCTCCTTGGCGCGGATGCGGTCCTCGATGTCCCACAGCCGCTCGTTGACCGCCTGCAGCGCGCGCTCTTCGGCCGCGATGTCCGCCGCGCCGCACGCCTCGCGCCAGGTCCGCTCCAGCAGCTCGAGCTCCAGGCGCACGTTGGCGAGCTTGACCGCATCGCCCATCCGCTCGGCCTTGATCCTCAGAATGGTGATCTTGTCGAGCAGCTCCCCGGGGGAAATCGGCACCAGAATGTCTTTCATGGCCGCTATGCTAACAATTCGTCGAGCTTTGCGGTCACCTGCCGCACCTCGATCAGGTCCATCACGCCCGGCACCTCGATCTTCGTGGTCCACGGCAGCTGCTGCGGTTCGCAGCCGCGAAAGCGCCGCGCCGCCTCGCCGTAGGCGTCCACGCACCAGCGGCGCGACAGGTACGGTCCGCTGCGCGCGGGATTGGTGGCCGCGTACAGTCCGATCACCGGGGTGGCGACCATGGTGGCCATGTGCGCAGGCCCGGAGTCCGGGCTCACCAGCGCCCGGGCGCGCGCAAGCAGCGCCAGCATCTGCGGCAGGGTGTCGCGGCCGATCTGATTGACGAGCGCGACCGGCGCTGCGCGCTCGATCTGCTCGCCCATGAGACGCTCGGCGGCCGACGGGCCGCCGGCGAGGATCACCCGCATGCCGTGCCGGCGCACCGCGTGTTCGGCGAGCGCCGCATAGCGCTCGGGCCGCCAGTTGCGCAGCGCATGGCTCGAGCACGGACTGATCACGAGCGTCGGACGCTCATCGGGGATGAGCCGCGCGGCGTACTCGAGCGCCTCGGCCGGCAGAGGCACGTCCCAGCGCAGCACCCGCTCGGTGATGCCGAGCGCGGCCGGGAAGCCGAAGAAGCTGTCGAGCACGTGCTCGCGGGTCCGCGCGGCGATGCGAGCATTGGTGAACAGCCACTGCAGCTCGCGCGCCCGGGCGCGATCGAAGCCGAGCCGCAGCGTCGCGGGCACCAGGCGCGCGATCAGGCTGGCGCGCAGCGCCAGCTGCATGTGCAGCAGCACGTCGAAATGCCGGCCGGCGAAGCGAGCGCGCAACTCGCGCACAGTTGCGAGTCCGGCGCGCTTGTCGACGGTGATAAACTCCACCCCCTCGATGAGCCCGAGCAGCCGCGCCTCCGCCTTACCGATGATCCACGTCAAACGCGTCTCGGGCCAGCTGCGCTGCAGCGTGCGTATGACCGGCACGACGTGGCAGGCGTCGCCGAGCGCGGAAAGCCGGAGGATGCACACGGAGCGCGGCGGTCGATCTGTGGGCAACATCACGGGGGAGTTGGAGTGAGGAGCGCGATCCGGTGAGCGCGAACTGGCCGCTCGGGCCTTTGGTGAAGCATGTGCCCATCGCGGGCGGCGCCATGCTATACAACGCGGCCCTGGCCCGCAATTGGCAGCCCGAGTGGTTCGAGCCGCAGTACTGGGCCGCGCAGGGCCGGCTGCTCGGCACCGCGCGCGGCCGCGGCACGGCCCATTTCGTGCAGGTCGAGGGACGAGAGCTCGTGCTGCGTCACTACCAGCGCGGCGGACTGATGGCGCGCCTGTACGGCGACCGCTACGTCTGGCACGACGAGCAAAGCACGCGGCCATTCGCCGAGTGGCTGCTCACCCATCGGCTGCACCGCGCGGGACTGCCCGTGCCCATGCCGATCGCCGCGCGCTATCTGCGCGAGGGCAGGTACTACCGCGGCGACATCATCACCGAGCGGCTGCCCGCCACGAAGCCGCTCACCGCCGCGCTGCAGGAAGCGCCGCTGCCGCTGCTCACGTGGATCTCGATCGGGCGGTGCATCCGCCGCTTTCACGACCTGGGCGTCGATCACGCCGATCTCAATGCGCACAACGTGCTGCTGGGCGCCGAGGCGGTTTACTTGGTGGATTTCGATCGCTGCCGGCTGCGCCCCGACGGCCTGTGGCGCGACGGCAATCTGGTGCGGCTGCGCCGCTCGCTGGAAAAGGTCACCTATGCCCTGCCGGCCGAGCGCTTCAGCGAAGCGGACTGGCACGCGCTGCTCGGCGGCTACCACTCGCAGCCGCAGCACTCGGCGCAGGCGCCGTAGTGCGCTGGCTGTATCTGCTCGTGGTGTACCTCACCGCGCCACTGCACGCCGCGATGCTGGCGGTTCGCTCGCGCGGAGCCCGCGACCCGCGGGCCCCGCGCCTCGCGCAGCGTTTCGGGTTCGGCCCGCCGGTGCCGGGCGAGCCGCTGTGGATCCATGCCGCGTCGGTCGGCGAGATGCAGCCGGCCGGGGCGCTGGTCAGAGCCGTGCGCGCGCGCTGGCCGGACCTGCCGATCCTGGTGACCGCGTTCACGCCGACCGGGGCCGCGCGCGCCGTCACGCTCGGCCCGGATGTCACCGTGCGCTACCTGCCCTACGACCTGCCGGGCCCGGTGCGCCGTTTTCTCAAGCGTACGCGCCCGCGGCTCGCGATCATCCTGGAGACGGAGCTGTGGCCGACGCTCTACGGTCACTGCCGGCGCCGCGGCATACCGCTGATCATCGCCAGTGCGCGTCTTTCGAGCCGTTCGGCGCGCCGCTACCGGCGCTTCGGCGCGCTGTTCCGCACTGCGCTGCGCGGGGCCGTCGTGGCCGCCCAGAGCGAGGCGGATGCCGAGCGCTTCCGCGCCATCGGTGCCGAGCCCGACCGGACGCAGGTCACGGGCAATCTCAAGTTCGATTGCGCCCTGCCGCCGGACATCGGCGCGCGCGGCGGGCGGCTGCGGCAGCGGTACGCTCCAGGGCGCCCCCTGTGGGTCGCCGGCAGCACCCATGAGGGCGAGGAGGCCGTGGTGATCGCCGCCCACTGCCGGGTGCGCGAGGTGCTGCCGGAAGCGCTGCTGGTGCTGGCCCCGCGCCATCCGCAGCGTTTCGAGAGCGTCGCGGCAGCGCTCGCCGCGCAGGGCGTGGCTTGCGTGCGCCACTCGCGCTCCCCCGATGCCGATGCCGGCGCGCACGCTGCAGTGGTCCTGCTCGATACGCTCGGCGAGCTGCTCGATTTCTATGCGGCGGCGGACGCCGCGTTCGTGGGCGGGAGTCTCTCGCCGGTGGGCGGTCACAATCTGCTGGAGCCCGCCGCGCTCGGCCTGCCGATCGCCACCGGGCCGCATCAGTTCAACGCCGCGGAAGTCGCGCAGCTGCTCCTGGCACGCGGTGCGGCGCGGCTCGTGCACGACGCGCAGGAGCTGGCCGAGTGCCTGATCACCTGGCTTGCCGAGCCCGGCGAGCGGGCGCGCATCGGCGCCCTCGGCCGCAGCGCGGTCGCCGACAATCGCGGCGCGCTCGAGCGGCTGCTCGCCCTGATCGGCGCGCAGCTTCACGCCGCGGGCCGCTGAGGCCGCTCAGCGCCGCAGGGTGTACTCCGCCCCGCAGTAGGGGCACTTGGCCCAGCCGCTCGGCTCGATCGGCAGGTACACCTTGGGATGGGAATTCCACAGCTGCATCTGCGGCATCGGGCAGGACAGCGGCAGGTCTTCGACCCCCACCTCGTAGTGATGCTGGGCGTTCGGCTGAATCAGGGGCTGCGCGGCTGCGGCCATGTCAATTCCTTGCGGACGAGGGTTCGGTGAAGCGGCCATTATACCGGCCGGGCGGCGCCTCTCGCCCTACCCTGTGCCGCCGAAGGTGTCCGTCCAGATGGCGCTCACCGCGGCGCGCTCGGCGTCGAACTGCGCGGCCGGGACCCGCTCCTCCCGGGAGCCGGCGAGCGCCAGATGATGTCGGCAGGCCCGGTAGGCCCGGTACGCCGCGGTCAGGCGGTCGACCGTCTCCTGGGGCACCAGGTTCGCCGAGGCCACCGACTCGAGCTGCCGGATGGTATCGGCATAGAGCGCCACCGGCGGGTATTCGCGGGCCCACCTCAGCGCCCAGTACTGGGCGAGGAACTCGATATCGGCGATTCCGCCCGCATCGTTCTTCAAATCCATCCAGCCCGGCTCGCTGCGGGAGCGCTCGCGGCGCATCCGCTCGCGCATCGCGCGCACCTCCTCGCGCAGCAGCTCACGGCGCACGCTGAAGCGCAGCACCTCGAGCCGGATGCGCTCGAACTCCCCGCACAGCTCGCGTGAGCCGGCCACGGCGCGCGCATGCAGCAGCGCCTGATGCTCCCAGGTCCACGCCTCGTGCCGCTGATACTCGGCGAAGGCATCGATCTGCGTCACCAGCAGTCCGCCCTTGCCGCTCGGCCGCAGCCGCACGTCGACCTCGTACAGCCGGCCGGCCGCCGAGTGCATGGTGAGCAGGTGGACCACGCGCTGCACGAGGCGCACGAAGAACACCTGGTTGTCGATCGGATGCTCGCCGACGGTCTCCTGCCGCTCGCCGCGCGAGTCGTGCACGAACACCAGATCCAGATCCGAGCCGTAGCCGAGCTCCATGCCGCCGAGCTTGCCGTAACCGATGGCGCACACCCGCACCGGCCGGCGCTCCTCGCCGCAGCACGGCACACCGAACTGCGCGGTGATCTGCCGCCAGCCGAGCTCGATGGCCCGATCCAGGATGATCTCGGCGATCTCGGTCAGCCGGTCGCTGACGCGCATCACGGGCAGCCGGCCGGAGAGGTCCGCGACCGCCACCCGGAACAGCGCCGCGCGCTGAAAGTGGCACAGCGCCTCGACCTGGCGCTCCGGATCATCCTGCTCGGCCCGCTCCAGGGCGGCATCGAGCTCACGCTCGAGCGCCTCGCGCCCCGGCAGCGCCTCGAAGGCGCTCTCGTCGATGAACTCATCGAGGAGCAGCGGGTAGGCAGCGATCTGCCGTGCGAGGAACTCGCCCCGCCGGCAGATCTCCACCAGCCGCACGCGCACGGCGGGACTCTCGCTGAGCAGCGCGAAGTAGGCCGAACGCTTGCCCATTGCCTCGAGGATCGACAGGATCCGCCGCAGCACCGTCAGCTGCTCCTCCCCGCGCGCACTGCCCGCCGCAACGTCCGCGAGCAGAGGCCCGAGCAGCACCTGCAGGCGGTGCCGGCCGGCTTCATCGAGCTTGCGCACCAGCGTCGAGGCGCGCAGCTCGAGCAGCCTCTGGGCCGCCTCGCCGGGGGCGGCAAAGCCGGCCTCGGCGAGCGACTCGGTGAGCGAGGCGGTTTCGGCCGCATCATCCCAGGCCCGGCCGAGGTCGAGCTTCACGCCCTGGCGGGGGCTTTCCCTGCGGCCGAATACCAGCCGGCGGAAGTGCCGGGCGACGTGCTGCCGGTGCCGCTGCAGCGTGCGCAGCAGCGCCGTCCAGTCGGGCTCGCCGAGCGCCACGGCGATGCGCTCGCGGGCAAGCGCCTCCTGGGGCAGCTGATGGGTCTGTGCGTCGGTGAGCATCTGCAGGGCGTTCTCCACGCGGCGCAGATACCGGTAGGCGTCGGTCAGTTCGGCGACCGCCGCCGCGGGCAGGAACCGCCCCGCCCCAAGCAGCGCCAGCGCCCCGAGCAGCGAGGGCGTCTGCAGGTGCGGATCGCGTCCGCCGCGGATCAGCTGGAAGGTCTGGGCGATGAACTCGATCTCGCGGATGCCGCCCGGGCCGAGCTTGACGTCATCGGCGAGCTCACGGCGCGCCACCTCCCGCTCGATGAGTGCCTTCATCTCGCGCAGACTTTCGAACACGCCGTAATCGAGATAACGGCGGTAGACGAACGGGCGCAGCGATGCGGCCCGCAGCTCGGCAAAGCGCTCCGCGCCGATGAGCGGCCGCGCCTTGACGTACGCATAGCGCTCCCAGTCGCGGCCATGCAGCGGCAGATAATCCTCCAGCGCGGCGAAGCTCGTCACGAGCGGTCCGCTGTCGCCGAACGGCCGCAGGCGCATGTCGACCCGCAGCACGATGCCCTCGTGCGTCGGGGACTCCAACAGCCGGATCATTCCCTGACCGAGCCGCGTGAAGAACTCCTCGTTGCTGATCGCTCGGGCGCCGTCGGTCTCGCCGTGCTCGGGAAAGAGCAGCACCAGATCGACGTCGGAGGAGAAGTTCAGTTCCCGGCCGCCGAGCTTGCCCATGGCCACCACCACGAGCGGCTGCACCTCGCCGCCCGGGCCGCGCGGCTCGCCGAAGCGCTCGGTGAGCTCTCGCCGCGCGTACTCGACGCAGACCGCGATCGCCGCCTCGGCGAACTCGGAGGACTCCCGCAGGCTCTCCTCGATGTCGGCCCAGCCGGCGAGCGCGCGCCAGGCGATACGGACCAGTTCACGGCGGCGCCAGCGGCGCAGCGCCGTCAGCATCTGCGGCGCGCTGTCCGCCAGCGGCGGCGCGCGGCGCGCCGGCTCGAGCGGCTCGAGGGGCCGCTCGAGCCCGAAGCGCGTGAGCAGATCGGGGAGCAGGCCGGCATCGCGGGCGCATGCCTCGGCCACGAAGTCGCTCGCCGCGAACACCCGCGGCAGGCTCTCCGCCACCTGTGGCGTCAGCGCCGCACGCAGACCCGGCGCAGCCGCTTCCAGGGCCTCCAGCGATCGTTGCACGCAGGCGTCAAGCTCGGCGCTCATGCGACATCATACTGCCCCAATCCAACCCGAATTGCAGGCCAAGGCAACTTCAGGTCGTTGGATACAGACAACACCGCTCGCGCACTCGCAGCGCGGCGCCGGACAAACGCGCGGTCCGGAGATAAAAAAAAGCCCCGCAAGTTGCGGGGCTTCGAGGATTGCGCGGAATAGGGGGGTCTTGATCCGCGTCTTTCAGGATTGTCCCCGCTTTGGGGTCGGGCACAATCCCTAACCGATGTTGTCATCTTAGCGATTCCCTCCGCTGGAATCGATACCTCTTTAGAGGGGTCCTTACATATCCATTCCGCCCATGCCGCCCGGCGGCATGGCGTGGCTGTGCTCCTCCTCCTTCGGGGCCTCGGCCACCATGACCTCCGTGGTGAGCAGCAGCCCCGCCACCGAGGCGGAGTTCTGCAGCGCCAGGCGGGTCACCTTGGCCGGGTCGAGAATGCCGAGCTCGATCATGTCGCCGTACGTGCCCGTAGCGGCGTTGTAGCCGAACGCGCCCTTGCCTTCCTTGACGCGATTCAACACAACGGCGGCGTCTTCACCGGCGTTGTCGACGATCTGGCGCAGCGGCTCCTCGATGGAACGGGCGAGAATGCGCACGCCGACCTGCTGGTCCTCGTTGACGCCCTCGACCTTCTCGACGGCCTTCTGCACGCGGATCAGGGCGACACCGCCGCCCGGCACCACGCCTTCCTCGACGGCCGCACGGGTCGCATGCAGCGCATCTTCGACGCGGGCCTTCTTCTCCTTCATCTCCATCTCGGTGGCTGCGCCGACCTTGATCACGGCGACGCCGCCGGAGAGCTTCGCGACACGCTCCTGCAGCTTCTCCTTGTCGTAGTCGGAGGTCGCCTCCTCGATCTGCTGACGGATCGACTCGACGCGGGCCTTGATGTCGGCCTGCTTGCCGGCGCCGTCGATGATCGTGGTGTTCTCCTTCTCGACGACGATCTTCTTCGCCTCGCCGAGATCGTTCAGCGTCGCCTTCTCGAGCGACAGGCCGACCTCATCGGAGATCACCGTGCCGCCGGTCAGGATGGCGATATCCTGCAGCATCGCCTTGCGGCGGTCGCCGAAGCCCGGGGCCTTGACGGCGGCCACTTTGAGGATGCCGCGAATGTTGTTCACCACGAGGGTGGCGAGCGCCTCGCCCTCGACGTCCTCGGCGACGACCAGCAGCGGCCGGCCGGCCTTGGCAATGCCCTCGAGCAGCGGCAGCAGCTCGCGGATATTGGAGATCTTCTTGTCGACCAGCAGGATGTACGGCTTGTCGAGCTCGGCCGTCTGGTTCTGCTGGCTGTTGATGAAGTAGGGCGAGAGGTAACCGCGGTCGAACTGCATACCCTCGACCACCTCGAGCTCGTTTTCGAGACCCGAGCCTTCCTCAACCGTGATCACGCCTTCCTTGCCGACCTTCTCCATCGCGTCCGCGATCGTCTTGCCGATCGACTCGTCGGAGTTGGCGGAAATCGTGCCGACCTGCGCGATCGCCTTGGAATCCTTGCAGGGCTTGGCGAGCTTCTTCAGCTCCTCGACCGCTGCAGCAACGCCCTTGTCGATGCCGCGCTTGACGTCCATCGGGTTGCGGCCCGAGGAGACGGCCTTCAGGCCCTCGCGGATGATCGCCTGAGCGAGCACCGTTGCGGTGGTGGTGCCGTCGCCGGCCTCATCGGAGGTGTTGGACGCGACTTCCTTCACCATCTGCGCGCCCATGTTCTCGAACTTGTCCTTCAGTTCGATCTCTTTCGCGACCGACACACCGTCCTTGGTGACGGTGGGGGCGCCGAAGCTCTTCTCGAGCACGGCGTTGCGGCCCTTCGGGCCGAGCGTCGCCTTCACGGCGTTCGCCAGAATGTTGACGCCCTTGAACATGCGCTGGCGGGCGTCATCGCTGAAACGGACTTCTTTGGCTGCCATTTTGAGTGCTCCTCGCTTACTTGCTCTCGATCACGGCCATGAGGTCTTCTTCCCGCATCACGAGGAGTTCCTCTCCCTCGACCTTCACTTCCGTTCCGCTGTACTTGCCGAAAAGGACCTTGTCGCCGACCTTCACATCGAGGGCGCGGACCTGGCCGTTTTCAAGAATCTTGCCGTTTCCGACCGCGACGATCTTTCCCTGAATGGGCTTCTCAGCCGCGGTATCGGGAATGACGATGCCACCCGGGGAGGTACGCTCCTCTTCCAGGCGCTTGACGATGACGCGATCATGAAGAGGACGAATCTTCATGGTGAACGCTCCTTAAGGACACGAATGGGTTAAGTTAAAGCCACGAGAGAGCTATTAGCACTCTACCCGCGTGGCTGCTAATCATAGGTAGACGACGCCGTTTTTCAACCCTGCCGGGGTCTTTTTTTTGCGCCGCCGGGGCGCGAAGCCCTGCGGACAACCCTGAGGTGCCCGCCGCCCGGGGGCATTAGAATGAGTTTTTGCGCCATGGCCGAACGCATGCCTGAATCTCTCGTGGTCCTGACCACCTGCCCCGACGAGGCGAGCGCGGCGCGCATCGCCGGGGAGCTCATCGAGTCCCGGCTCGCCGCCTGCGTCAGCCGCCAGGCGGTCCGCTCGACGTACCGCTGGCAGGGCCGCATCGAAGATGAACCGGAGGTGCTCCTGCTCATCAAAACCGTGGACAGCCGCTTCGCGGACCTCGAAATGCGCCTCAAATCGCTGCATCCTTACGACGTGCCGGAAATCATCGCGCTGCCGATCACCGCCGGTTCGGCCGCCTACCTGTCGTGGCTGGGCGCCGAGGTGGCGCCGTGACGACATTGTCGAGATTAAGACCGAGCTGGGCTCGGGGACGCACCCTGCTGGCGGCCCTGGCGCTGCTGCCGTGCCTGGGCGCTCTGGCGCAGGCGGCGAGCCCGCCGTCCCTCTCGCCCGCCGTGCTCGCCGCCCTCGGGGAAGCCCAGAGCGGGGGCAGCAAATTCCCCCCGCCGGATGAGGTCTTTCATTTCAAAGCCGCGCCGGGCGCTCACCGGATCCGTCTGTCATGGGCCATCCGGCCCGGCTTCTACCTCTACCGCAGCCGCATTCACGTCAAGGCGCTCTCCGGCACCGCGCTCGGGGCGCTCACCCTGCCGAAGGGCATCATCAAGGTCGACCCGTACTTCGGCCGCGAGCAGATCTACCGAATCGCCGTCACCGGCGAGCTCACTGTCCTGCACGGCACGGCGGCCGCGCCGCGGGATGCGGCGCTGGCGGTGACCTACCAGGGCTGCGCCGACGCAGGCCTGTGCTACCCGCCCATCACCAAGACCCTCACCGTCGCGCTGCCCCCGGCGACAGGCGCCGGGGGCAGCGCCGCGGCACACGGGTCGGCCGCGGCCGCCGGTTCCGCCCCGGCACACCTGGCCGCCCCTGCGCCGCTCCCCGCCGCGGTGCACGCCGCCGGCGCATCGAGCCAGAGCCGCTTCGCCGGACTGGTCCGCTCCGGGGGCCTCCTGGCGATGCTCGGCGCGTTCTATCTGGCCGGTCTCGCGCTCGCCTTCACGCCCTGCTGCCTGCCGATGATTCCCATTCTCTCCGGGCTGATCGCCGGCGGACGAACCCTGAGCGCCGCCCGGTCCCTGCTGCTGTCCGGCGCGTACGTCCTCGGCATGGCGTTCACCTACACGCTGGCCGGCATCGCAGCGGCGGCCGCGGGCGCAGAAGTCCAGGCCGCCTTCCAGCAGCCCTGGATCCTCGGCGCGTTCGCGGCGCTGCTCGCGGCGATGGGCGTGGCCATGCTGGGCGCGTTCTCGGTTCAGATGCCCGCCGCGGTGCAGACGCGCCTCGCCGAGCTCAGCAACCGGCGCAGCGCCGGAACCCTTGGGGGCGTCGCTGCGATGGGCGCCCTCTCGGCCCTGATCGTCACCACCTGCGTGGCGCCGGCGCTGGTCGGCGCCCTGGCCGTGATCGGCCAGTCGGGCGAGCTCGTGCGCGGGGGCGCGGCTCTATTCGCGCTCAGCATCGGCATGGGCACGCCGCTGCTCGCCGTTGGCGCCTCGGCCGGACGGCTGCTGCCGAAGGCTGGCCCCTGGATGGATCTGGTCAAAAAGCTCTTCGGCGCAATGATGCTGGGCGTGGCGGTGTGGATGCTCGCGCGGCTCACCCCCGCCCGCGCGACGCTCGCCCTGTGGGCCGTGCCCGTCCTCGCGGCAGCCTGGGCACTCAGCTCGCAGGCGCGCCGCCTGCGGCGCGGCCGCTGGCCGGCGGCGCTCGCCGGCGGCCTGGTCACGGCCTATGCGCTGATCCTGGTGACCGGCGCGGCGCTCGGCGGCACCAATCCCCTCTCGCCGCTGCAGCACGCGCGCGCTGCGCCGGCGCTGCGCTTCACCGCCATCGGCTCGGTCGCGGGCCTGCAGCGCGCCGTGCGCCGTGCCGCCGCGCGGCACCAGACGGTGATGGTGGATTTCTACGCGGATTGGTGCACCTCCTGTAAGGAAATGGAGGCCACGACATTCACCAATCCCGCGGTGCGGCGGGCGCTGGCGCATACGGTGCTGCTGCGCGCCGATGTCACCTCGAACGATGCAGCCGACCAGGCTCTGCTGAAATACTTCGGAATCTTCGGACCACCGACGGTCGCGTTCTACGATCGCGACGGTCATGAGCGGCGCCGATACCGCGTGGTGGGCTACCTGGACGCCACGGCCTTCCTGCGGCGGGTGCGGGCCGCATTCGCGGCGCGGCCGTCCGCATGAGCCGCTCGCGCAGAGTGGGCCGCGGTATGCTCGCCGCGGGGCTGATCCTCGCCGCCGGGATCGCGGGATTTGCGCTGCGGGCAGTGCAGCAGCCGCGCACGCCGCGGACCGTGCTGCTGCGCAGTGACGCGCGCCGGCCTGCCGCCGCGCCCGCCGGCCAGACACACGCGGGCGCCGCCGCGCATGTGGTGCCGGACACCCTGCCCAATGTCGCCTTCCGCGACCGGCGCGGCGCGCTGCGGCGCCTGTCCGACTGGCGCGGCCAGCCGCTGCTGGTGAACTTCTGGGCGCCGTGGTGCTCGCCGTGCCGCGCGGAGATCCCCCTGCTGAAGCAGCTGAGCCGCTCTCGGCCGCAGGGCGTGCAGGTCATCGGCGTGGCGGTCGACGGGCGGGCCGCCGTGCTGCGCTACGCGCGGCGCGCCGGAATCCGCTATCCTTTGCTGATCGGCCTGCGCGCCGGGATGCGGGCCGTCCGGGCGCTGGGGATGGTGGAGGTCTTCCCGTTCTCGGTGTTCGTCGATGCGCGCGGGCAGATCGTCACCCTCAAAATCGGCCGGCTGCGCGCTGCGCAAGCCCGCCTGATCCTGGAGCAGATCGGCGCCCTGGACCGCGGCCAGATCGATCTCGCCACGGCGCGGCGACAGATCGCCACCGGAATCGCCCAGCTGGCCGCGCAGCGCGCGAACACTGCCGCCAGCTGACCGATGACGGCCTGATCCCGTCCGTTCGAGACAAATTCCACCCATTTAGGCTGGAATTAGGGTAAATTGCCCCGCGCATCCCGTGCAGAGGCCTCCCGAACGTCCGCATGACACGCCTGTTGCTCCTGAACGGCCCAAACCTGAGCCTGCTCGGCACCCGCGAGCCCGGGATTTACGGGGCGGACACGCTCGAGTCGATCGAGCGGCGCGCCGCCGAGTGCGCGCGAGAAGCCGGCTGCGAGCTGCTGTGCTTCCAGAGCAATGCCGAGCACGTGCTGCTCGAGCGCATCCATCAGGCCGCCGTCGAAGGCGTGGGGTGCCTGATCTTCAATCCCGGGGCATTCACCCACACGAGCGTTGCGTTGCGCGATGCGGTGCTGGCGGTCCAGCTGCCGCTGATCGAGGTGCACCTGTCCAACCCGCACGCGCGCGAGCCTTTCCGCCACCGGTCCTATTTCTCTGATATCGCCCTCGGGGTGATTTCCGGCTTTGGTGCCCTGGGGTACGAGCTGGCCGTGCGCGCCGCCGCGCACCACGCCGCCCGCACGCCGCGCGCCGGGTAATTCCGAGGCATTCCGCTGCTCACCGTCCCATGACGCAAGGGGGCTTTCCCACATGGACATCCGCAAAATCAAAAAATTGATCGAATTGCTGGAGGAATCCGGCATCGCCGAAATCGAGATCAAGGAAGGCGAGGAGGCGGTGCGCATCAGCCGCATGCCGACCGGCAACGCGGTGGTGCACGCCATGCCGCAGATCGCCGCCGCGGTGCCGGCCGAAGCGGCTCCGGCCGCTGCAGCCTCGGTGGAGGCCGCCAAGCCGCGGCCCAACGAGCACGTGGTCACCGCGCCGATGGTGGGAACCTTCTACGCCGCGCCGACGCCAGGCGCGAAGCCGTTCGTGGACATCGGCGATGAGATCAAGGTCGGCCAGGTGCTGTGCATCATCGAGGCGATGAAGATGATGAATCAGATCGAAGCGGATCGCCCCGGGCGGGTCACCTCGATCATGGCGCGCAACGGCGATCCGGTCGAGTACGGCCAGCCGCTGTTCGTCATCGAATAAGCGCGCCCAGCCATGTTGGAAAAGGTTCTTATCGCCAACCGCGGTGAAATCGCCCTGCGCATCCTCAGGGCCTGCCGCGAGCTCGGCATCAAGACCGTCGCGGTGCATTCCACCGCCGATTACAGCCTCAAGCACGTGCTGCTCGCCGATGAGTCGGTGTGCATCGGCCCGCCGCCCTCGACGGCGAGCTATCTGAACATGCCGGCGATCATCAGCGCCGCGGAGGTCACCGACGCGGTGGCCATCCATCCCGGCTACGGCTTTCTCTCCGAGAATGCCGATTTCGCCGAGCGGGTGGAGAACAGCGGCTTCGTGTTCGTCGGGCCGAAGGCCGAGACCATCCGCACCATGGGCGACAAAGTCTCGGCGATCCGCGTGATGAAGGGACATGGGGTGCCGTGCGTGCCCGGATCGGACGGTCCGCTCGGAGACGATCCGGACGAGAATTTCCGCATCGCCCGCGACATCGGCTACCCGGTCATCATCAAGGCCTCCGGCGGCGGCGGCGGACGCGGCATGCGCGTGGTGCACAGCGACGCCTCGCTGCTGAATTCCATCGGCGTCACGCGCAGCGAGGCCCAGGCGGCCTTCGGCAACGACCAGGTCTACATGGAGAAATTCCTGGAGCGGCCGCGGCACATCGAGTTCCAGGTGCTCGCCGATCATCACGGCAACGTGATCCACCTCGGGGAGCGCGACTGCTCCATGCAGCGGCGCCACCAGAAGGTGCTGGAAGAAGCGCCGGCGCCGGGCATCACGCCCAAGCAGCGGCGCATCATGGGCGATCGCTGCGTGGAGGCGTGCCTGGCGGTCGGCTACCGCAGCGCCGGAACGCTTGAGTTCCTCTACCAGGACGGGGAGTTCTACTTCATCGAGATGAACACCCGCATCCAGGTCGAGCACCCGGTCACCGAGCTGATCACCGGCATCGATCTGGTCAAGACGCAGCTGCTGATCGCCGCCGGGGAGCGCCTGCCCTACGTGCAGAACGACATCCAGATCCGCGGACATGCCATCGAGTGCCGGATCAACGCCGAGGACGCCAAGACGTTCATGCCCTCGCCGGGACCGATCCGGCTCTGGCACGCCCCGGGCGGCCCCGGCGTGCGGGTCGACAGTCACGTGTATTCGGGCTACAACGTACCGCCGAACTACGACTCGCTGATCGGCAAGCTGATCACGCACGGCGAGACGCGCGAAGCGGCGATCGCCCGCATGCGCAACGCGCTCGCCGAGATGGTGATCGAGGGCATCAAGACGAACGTCCCGCTGCACCAGGAGATCTGCAACCATGCGACCTTCCAGAAGGGCGGCACCGATATCCATTATCTGGAACGGCGGCTCGGCCTGAAATGACCCGCCCGCCGCGCACCGGCCGCCGCAGCGTGTGACGGATCGGCCCGCCCGCGCCGCACGCATGAGCGAGTTTCTGCAGATCAGCTTCGAGCTCCTCGGCCTGCCGGCGGAGCAGGCCGAGGAGGCCTGCTTCGCGTGCGGCGCAAGCGCGATCACCTTCGCCGATGCCCGTGACGAGCCGGTACTCGAGCCGGCGCCGGGGGAGGTGCGGCTGTGGCCGGCGACCCGGATGCAGGCGCTGTTCGCGCCCGATGCGCCCCAGGCCGCCACCGTGCGCGCCCTGAGCGGCGCGCTCGGCGTCCCGCCGGAGCGGCTGCAGGTGCAGCACCTGGCCGACCGGGCCTGGGAGCGCGAGTGGCTGCGCGACTTTCACGCCATGCGCTTCGGCGCGCGGCTGTGGATCTGCCCGCATCACGAGCAGGTCGAGGACCCGGATGCCGCGGTGGTGCGGCTCGACCCGGGCCTCGCCTTCGGCACCGGGACGCATCCGACCACCGCGCTGTGCCTGGAGTGGCTCGATGCACATCCGCCGCTTGAGCGCGAGGTGATCGACTATGGGTGCGGCTCCGGCATTCTGGCGCTTGCTGCGGCCCGGCTCGGGGCATGCCGCGTGCAGTGCTTCGACATCGACCCCCAGGCGCTGCTCGCGACGCGTGATAACGCCGAGGCGAATGCGCTGGCGGAGCGGATCCGGCCGTGCGCTTCGGCGGATGCGCTGAGCGCGCCCGTAGGGCTGCTGATGGCCAACATTCTGTGTGCGCCGCTCGTGGCGCTCGCGCCGCGCTTCGCCGCGCTGCTCGCGCCACGCGGATCGATCCTGCTCTCCGGACTGCTCGAGCGCGACACACCGCAGGTGTGCGCGGCATACGCGCCCTGGTTCGAGCTGCGCCCGTTCGGCGCACGCGAGGGATGGATCGCCCTTGCCGGGCTGCGCACTGCGGCTCCCGACCCGCTGGCGCAGGCCTGAATGTACACCGTCTGCCCGAAATGCGGTCTGATGCTGGTCGTGACGGCCGCGGATCTGCGCGCAGCGCAGGGACACGTGCGCTGCGGGCGCTGCCGCAGTGTCTTCAATGCGCTCGAGTCGCTCTCGGAGAGCCCCCCCCAGGAGAGCCCCTCGACGCCGTCCGCACCGCCGCCGCACAGCGTGGCGGCGCCCGAGCCGCCGGCAATGCCGAGCAAACCGGTGCCGGCCATGGCGGAGCACGCCGCGCCCGAGCCGATGGCACAGGAGCCGCAGACGGCGGACGATGTCTGGTTCGAGCTCGAGGCAGCGGCGCAGGAGCCCCCCCCTCAGGTCGAGGAGCCCGCCGCCATCGCTGCGCAGGAGCCTGCGGCCGTGCAGCAGGCCGAGGAGCCCTCGCCCGGGCCGGCCGCTGCCGCGCTGCAGTCCGCCCCGCAGCCCGCCCGGCACGATGCGCCGCTGCCCGCGGAGGAGCCCGCCCCGGGGCCGGCGGCATTCGAGCTCGAGACGGCGGATGAGCCGCGCACCGGCCGCTGGCTGCTCGGCGCCTTCGTTCTGCTGCTGGTGCTCGCCGGCCAGCTCGTCAACCACTATCGGGGCACGCTCGCCACGGTGCCCTCGGTGGGACGGACGGTGCGCGCCTTCTACGGCGCGCTCGGCATCCCCGTCGTACCGCTCTGGAACGTGCGCGCCTACGAAGCCCGCCAGCTCGGGGCCACCGTGAGCGGCCACGATCCTCACCAGATCACGGTGCGGGCGAGCATCGCCAATCGCGGGCACTGGCCCCTGCCCCTGCCGCTGCTGCGCGTGACGCTGCAGGACCGCTACGGACGGACCATCGCCGCGCGCGACGTGCCGCCGCGGGATTACCTGGCGAACGCGGCCTCGGCCTCCGCGATGCTCCCGGCGGGCGGGCGCATCGATGCGACCGTGGCGTTCGTCAACCCCGGACCCCAGGCCATCGGGTTCGAGATCGACGCCTGTCTGCGCGAAGGCGCCGCCGTGGTGTGCGCGCACGGGCCGCGCTGATGCTGCGCATCGGACCGTACACACTGCCCTCGCGGGCAGTGCTGGCTCCCATGGCGGGCGTGACGGACCGGCCGTTCCGCATCCTCTGCCGCCGCCTGGGGGCGGGCCTCGCGGCATCGGAGATGCTCACCTCGGATGCGCGGCTGTGGCATACGGCGAAATCGCGCCGCCGCCTCGATCACACCGGCGAGCCCGAGCCTCGCGTCGTGCAGCTTGCGGGCGCCGAGCCCGACGTGCTGGCACAGGCGGCCCGACTGAGCGTGGATCGCGGCGCGCAGATCATCGACCTGAACATGGGCTGCCCGGCGAAGAAGGTGTGCGGAAAGCTCTGCGGCTCGGCGCTGCTGCGCGATGAGGCGCTCATCGAGCGCATCCTCGCCGCCGTGGTGCGCGCGGTGGACGTGCCGGTCACCCTGAAGATCCGCACCGGATGGGATCGCGAGCACCGCAACGGCCTTCAGATCGCGCGCCTCGCCGAGCGCAACGGAATTCAGGCGCTCGCGGTCCACGGCCGCACGCGCGCCGATTTCTACCAGGGCGAGGCCGAATACCAAACCATCCGCGAAATCAAGTCCGCCGTGCGCATTCCGGTGTTTGCCAACGGCGACATACGCAGCCCGCAGGATGCACGCAAAGTGATTGATTTCACTGGGGCGGACGGTGTCATGATCGGACGCGCGAGCTTCGGCGAGCCGTGGATCTTCCGTGCCGTCGATGCATACCTCGATGCGCGTGCGAGCCAACCGCTGTCGCGCGGCGAGGTGCGTGATATCATCCTCGCTCACCTCGACTCCCTGTACGGTTTTTACGGCGAGGAGACTGGCGTGCGCATCGCTCGCAAGCACATCGGCTGGTATTGCGAACGATGCCTGTCCGATCCGGAGCCGATCCGTCTGGATCTGATGGCGGCGGTGGACGCGGACGAGCAGCTCGCACGCGCACGCCGGCACTTCGACGCGTGGGCAGCGGACTGCGCGCGCGCGGCCTGACGAACCGGATTCACTCGAGAATTTCACATGACAGCAAAAAAAAAGAACGAGCAGTGGCGTGATGGGGGCATCCGCATCAATGGTCACGAACTGCCGCTGCGCAGTCATGCCGAACGGGCGCTCAGCGACTATTTCACGCATCTGAACGGCTCGCATCCGGCGGACCTGTACAGCCTGGTGCTGCGCGAGGTCGAGGAGCCGCTGTTTCGCGTGGTGCTCGACTACGTCGCGGGCAACCAGAGCCGCGCGGCGGATATCCTCGGCATCAACCGCGGCACCCTGCGCAAGAAACTCAAGCAGTTCGGTCTGACCAACTGACGTGTTGTAATGATCCAGACGCCGCGGCCCGTGCAGCGGGCACTGCTTTCCGTTTCCGACAAGACCGGCGTGGTGGAACTGGCGCGCGCGCTGGCGCGGCACGGCATCGAGATCCTCTCGACCGGCGGCACCGCGAAGCTGCTCGCCGCACAGGGGCTGACGGTGCGCGAAGTGTCGGATCACACCGGCTTCCCCGAGATCATGGGCGGGCGCGTCAAGACGCTGCATCCGAAGATCCACGGCGGCCTGCTCGGACGGCGCGGGATGGACGAGCAGGTCATGGCGCTGCACGGCATCGAGCCCATCGACCTGCTCGTGGTGAACCTGTATCCGTTCGCCGAGACGGTCACGCGCCCGAACTGCAGCTACGAGGAGGCGATCGAGAACATCGACATCGGCGGGCCGGCGATGCTGCGCGCGGCCGCCAAGAACCACGAGTCGGTGGCCGCGGCGGTCGACCCGGCCGATTACGACCGGCTGGTGGCCGAACTCGACGCCCAGGGCCACATCAGCGACGCGACGCGCGCGTATCTGGCCGCCAAGGTGTTCGCCCACACTGCCCGCTATGACGCGATGGTCGCCGCGTACCTCGCCCGCCAGCACGGCGAGGCCGCGGCACTGCCCGCCTCGCTGCCGCTCGTCTTCGACAAGGTGCGCGATCTGCGCTACGGGGAAAACCCGCACCAGCGCGCGGCGCTCTATCGCGATGCGCTCGGCGGCCACGGCCTGGCCCAGGCGCGCATCCTGCAGGGCAAGGATCTCTCCTTCAACAACATCGCCGACGCCGATACGGCGCTCGAGTGCGTGCGCCAGTTCGATGGGCCGGCCTGCGTGATCGTCAAACACGCCAACCCCTGCGGGGTTGCGCTCGCGCCCACGCTGCTTGCGGCCTACGAGCACGCCTACCGCACCGACCCGACCTCGGCGTTCGGCGGCATCATCGCCTTCAACCGCCCGCTCGATGCGCCCACCGCGCGCGCCATCATCGGCAGACAGTTCGTGGAGGTGATCGCCGCGCCGGCCGTGGATGAGGATGCGGCCGCAGCGCTCGCCGCCAAACCCAACGTGCGGGTTCTGGCGCTCGGAGACCTGCAGACTCCGGCCGGGAACGGCCTCGAATACCGCAGCGTCTCCGGCGGGCTGCTCGTGCAGAGCCGCGACACCGGCCACCTCGCCGCGGCCGACCTGAAGGTCGTCACGCAACGCAAGCCGACGGCCGAGCAGATCGCCGATCTGCTGTTCGCCTGGCGGGTGGCGAAGTTCGTCAAATCCAACGCCATCGTGTACGCCCACGGCGGCGCCACGGTGGGCGTCGGCGCCGGGCAGATGAGCCGCGTCTACTCCAGCCGGATCGCGGCCATGAAGGCGGCCGATGAGCATCTGCAGGTCGAAGGCGCCGTCATGGCCTCCGATGCGTTCTTCCCGTTCCGCGACGGCATCGACGTCGCCGCGCAGTACGGCATCCGGGCGGTCATACAGCCCGGCGGCTCGCGCAACGATGCCGAGGTGATCGCGGCCGCGGACGAACACGGCATGGCGATGGTCTTCACCGGCATGCGGCACTTCCGGCACTGACACGCCGATGAAGGTCCTCGTCATTGGCGCGGGCGGCCGGGAACACGCGCTCGCCTGGCGATGCGCCGCCTCCGCGCGCGTGCAGGAGGTGCTGGTCGCGCCCGGCAACGCCGGCACCGCCCTCGAGCCGAAATGCCGCAATGTGCCGGTCGGCGCCGAGGACATCCCGGCGCTCGTCGATCTCGCCCGACGCGAGGGCGTTCAGCTCACCATCGTCGGGCCCGAGGGGCCGCTCGTGGCCGGAGTGGTCGATGCCTTCGAGGCCGCCGGCCTCGCCTGCTTCGGCCCGCGCCGGCAGGCCGCGCGCCTGGAGGGCTCCAAGGCCTTCACCAAGGACTTCCTCGAGCGCCACGGCATTCCCACGGCCCGCTCCCGCACCTTCAGGCGCGAGGACTACGATCCATCCTGGCTCGAGCGGCAGCCGCTGCCGCTCGTGATCAAGGCGAGCGGGCTCGCCGCCGGCAAGGGCGTGATCATCGCCGAGACGCTCGAGGAGGCGCGCGCGGCGGTCGGCGAGATGTTCGCCGGCCGGTTCGGCCACGCCGGCGAGCAAGTGGTGGTCGAGGAGTTTCTGCGCGGGGAGGAGATCAGCTTCATCGTCATGGCCGACGGCGTCCACGTGCTGCCGCTCGCCACCTCCCAGGACCACAAGCGCCGCGACGACGGCGACCGGGGCCCGAATACCGGAGGCATGGGCGCGTACTCACCGGCGCCGCGCGTCACACCCGAGCTGCACGCGCGCATCATGCGCGAGGTCATCGGGCCCACGCTCGCCGGACTCGCCGCCGATGGCACACCCTACACGGGATTTCTCTACGCCGGGTTGATGGTCGCCGAGGACGGCACGCCGAATGTACTCGAATTCAACTGCCGCTTCGGCGACCCGGAAACCCAGCCGGTATTGAGCCGGCTGCGCTCGGACCTGACGGTGCTGTGCGAGGCGGCGCTCGCGGGCCGCCTCGATACGGTGAACGCCGAATGGGACCCGAGGGCCGCGCTCGGCGTCGTGCTCGCCGCGGGCGGATATCCTGACGCGGTGCGCAAGGGCGATTGCATCGAGGGGCTCGAGCAGGCGGCCGCGCTCGCCGCCGGCCGCGGCAAGGTGTTCCATGCCGGCACGCGCCTGGAGGACGGCCGGGTCCTCACCGACGGCGGACGGGTGCTATGTGCAGTGGGACTCGGCGAGTCCGTTTCCGCGGCCGCCGAGAGCGCGTACGCGCTGGCCGGGGCGATCCACTGGCCCGACATGCAGTATCGGCGGGACATCGGCTACCGCGCGATCGCTCGCGAACGGCGCGGCTGATTCCGCCGCCGCCGGCACAGGAGCGGCGCCCGGGTCGCCCCCCGCGACCGCCGCCACAAGTCCGATAGGCTCGTCCGCCCCGTCTCTCAGTGCTCTCGTACGGCTCTTTCGCCGCGCATGCCGCGCCAGAGTCGCAACCTGCGCTCGCCCGGAACCCTTATGGGGCATCGGGCCGGACACAGTTCCCACTTCTCAGAGGCAACTTTGCTCGCGGCCGGAACCTCGATGCGACACCCCGCGGACATCTAGCGCTTCATCGCCTCGAAGAACTCGCTGTTCGACTTGGTGTCCTTGAGCTTATCGAGCAGGAACTCGATGGCGGCGAGCTCGTCCATGGGGTGCAACAGCTTGCGCAGGATCCACATCTTGGCGAGCTCGCCCTGATCGGTGATGAGCTCTTCCTTGCGCGTGCCCGAGCGGTTGATGTTCACCGCCGGGAACACCCGCTTCTCGGCGATGCGCCGGTCGAGGTGAATCTCGCTGTTGCCGGTGCCCTTGAACTCCTCGTAGATGACGTCGTCCATCTTCGAGCCGGTATCGATCAGCGCGGTAGCGAGGATGGTGAGACTGCCGCCCTCCTCGATGTTGCGGGCCGCCCCGAAGAAGCGCTTCGGGCGCTGCAGCGCATTGGCGTCCACGCCACCAGTGAGCACCTTGCCGGAGGACGGCACCACCGTGTTGTAGGCTCGCGCCAGGCGCGTAATCGAGTCGAGCAGGATCACCACATCCTTTTTGTGCTCGACCAGGCGCTTGGCCTTCTCGATGACCATCTCGGCGACCTGCACGTGGCGGGCGGCCGGCTCATCGAAGGTGCTCGAGACGACCTCGCCCTTGACGGTGCGCTGCATCTCGGTCACTTCCTCGGGCCGCTCGTCGATGAGCAGCACGATCAGATAGATCTCCGGATGGTTGGCGGTGAGGGAGGTGGCGATGTTCTGCAGCAGCATCGTCTTGCCGGCTTTCGGCGGGGAGACGATCAGGCCGCGCTGGCCTTTGCCGATCGGCGCCACCAGGTCGATGGTGCGCGCGGTGAGGTCCTCGGTGGAGCCGTTGCCGCGCTCGAGCTTCAATCGCTTGGTCGGGTGCAGCGGCGTGAGATTCTCGAACAGCACCTTGTTGCGCGAGCTCTCCGGGGAGTCGAAGTTGATCTCCCCGACCTTCAGCAGCGCGAAGTAGCGCTCCCCGTCCTTCGGCGGACGGATGAGTCCCGAGATCGTGTCGCCGGTGCGCAGATTGAAGCGGCGGATCTGACTCGGGCTGATGTAGATGTCGTCGGGGCCGGCGAGGTACGAGCCGTCCGCCGAGCGCAGGAAGCCGAAGCCGTCCTGCAGGATCTCGAGCACGCCGTCGCCGTAGATGTTCTCGCCGTTGCGTGCGTGCGCCTTGAGGATCGAGAAGATGATGTCCTGCTTGCGCGAGCGGGCGAGGTTCTCGAGCCCCATGGACTCGGCGACCTTCACGAGCTCGTGGATGGGCTTGGCCTTGAGCTCGGTCAGGTTCATCGAGTTGCGCGACTGCGCAAGCTCGGCGGGACTGATGATTTCCGACTCGTCGGCCTCGAACACGTCATCGTGCAGGTCGTCGGGACGGCCGCCGGTGTTGCCGTTGGCGCGGTTGCCGTCGCGTTCACGATTGCCGTGGCGCTGGCCCTTGGACCGGTTGCGGCCCTGATTGCCGAGGTAGCCTCTCACAGATTGCTTTCCAGAAATGCCGAAAGTTGGGATTTGGACACGGCGCCGACCTTCTGGGCCTCGACCGTGCCGTTCTTGAACAGGATCAGCGTCGGAATGCCGCGGATGCCGTACTTCGGCGGGGTCTGCGGATTCTCATCGATGTTGAGCTTGGCGATCTTGATGCGGTCCTGGTACTCGCCGGCGATCTCGTCCAATATCGGGGCGATCATCTTGCACGGACCGCACCACTCCGCCCAGAAATCAAGCAGCACAGGCTTGTCGGACTGCAGGACATCCTGCGCAAAAGTGGCGTCCGTGGTATGGACGATGTGCGGATTGCTCACGCGGTTCAACCTCCGTCGAAGGCAGTTTTTTGTCGGGATTGGCGAAAGGGCTATCGAGGCCGGGTGGCGGGCTGAGAACGCCCCTGCCGGAAATACCCGTCAAACGGTTACACTAACTCGTGAAGTAATGAGGTATCGAGCTTGATTCAATTAGGATGGTGCCTGCTTGGAGCGCCCCCTGGGGCCGGCAGGCGCGGACCGGCTGGTCCGCCCACTGACGTGCTTTTTAGCGCTTCCGGGGCGCTTTTGCAAGGCCCACCCAGACCTCCGTTCAACACTGTGACCCAAAGCCGCTGCCGCCCGCACCCGGGCCGCGCACGACGCCCCCCCCGCGTCATGAGAGCCGAAACACCTGCAGATCGGCCGCTGAAATTCCAACCGGTACGCCCCGCGGGCGGCAAGGCCGGGCACGTGCTTGGCGTGCCGGCCGGCGCTGCGCATCGGTCCGCAAGCGGACCGGGCCGGCTGTCCGCGCGGACGCGGCAGCAGGTACCATGGGCGCACTATTCGATAAACGTATATTACCACAACCGCTTAGGCGGCGCCTTCCCGCGGCTTGCAGCCCGCGGCCGGCGCGCGCTGGAGAATCGATGAACGAACCGCTCGCACACACCGTGACCTTCGACAGTCTCGGACTCGCCGCGCCGGTCCTCGCGGGCATCCGCGACGCCGGCTTCACACAATGCACGCCCATCCAGGCGCAGACGCTGCCGATTGCGCTCACCGGCCGGGACGTGGCCGGGCAGGCCCAGACCGGTACCGGCAAGACCGCCGCGTTCCTGGTGGCTCTGTATCACACGCTGCTCACCCACTCCCCGCCGCCCGGGCGCACTGCAACCTCGGCGCGCGCGCTGATTCTCGCCCCGACGCGCGAGCTCGCGGTGCAGATCCATCACGACGCCGAGACGCTCGGCCGGCATACCGGGCTGAAGCATGCGGTCGTCTACGGCGGCATCGACTACGACAAGCAGCGCCGCACGCTCGAGGAGGGCATCGACGTGCTGATCGGCACGCCGGGGCGCCTGATCGATTACTTCAAGCAGCGCGTCTTCGACCTGAAGCACGTGCAGACCCTGGTGCTCGATGAAGCCGACCGCATGTTCGACCTCGGCTTCATCGCCGACATCCGCTACCTGCTGCGCCGGCTGCCGCCGCCGGAGCGGCGCCAGTCGATGTTGTTTTCAGCGACGCTGTCCTACCGGGTGCTCGAGCTCGCCTACGAGCACATGAACAACCCCGAGCTGGTGCGCATCGAGCCGGACAAGAAGACCGTCGACGGGATCCGCCAGATCATGTACTACCCGTCGATGGAGGAGAAGATCCCGCTGCTGATCGGGCTGCTGCGCCAGAGCGAGGCGCGCCGGACCATGATTTTCGTCAACACCAAGCGCATGGCCGAGAAGCTCGAGGCCGTGCTGCGCGCCAACGCGTTTCACGCCCAGGCGCTCTCCGGCGACGTGCCGCAGGCGAAGCGGCTGCGCTTCCTGCGTGACTTCCACAACGGGGATCTGGCGGTGCTGATCGCCACCGACGTCGCCTCGCGCGGGCTGCACATTCCCGAGGTCAGCCACGTGTTCAACTTCGATCTGCCGCAGGATGCCGCCGACTACGTGCACCGCATCGGCCGCACCGCGCGCGCCGGCGCCGAGGGCGATGCCATCAGCTTCGCCTGCGAGGAGTACGCCGTGGCGCTGCCGGAGATCGAGAGCTACATCGGGCACAAGATTCCCTCCGCGCCGATCGCCCCGGAGCTGCTTGCCACCGGACTTGCCCAACCCGAGGCGCTGCCGGAGCATCGGCGCGGGCCCCGCCGCGGCGGGCCACGCCCGGGCCGCCGGCCGCGGCCGGGAGCGGGCGGGCCGGCGGGCCGGCGCGGACGCGGCAAGCCGCATCGGCCGGGCTGACGCCCCGCCCCGGCCGGCGCGCGGTATGATAGGGCGACGCTGCGGCGGCCGGCACGGCGCAGCGCACGGGGCGGCCTTCGCCCCTCGAGCGGCGATCACTGTGCGCCATGATGGATACCGAAACCGAAGACAACATCGATCGGGAGCTGTTCCGCAACATGGAGAAGCTGCGGCAGCTGCGCATCGAGCACCGTGATCTCGATGAGGTGATCGGCCGGCTGTCCCTCGACATGCACATCGATGAGCTGCAGCTGAAGCGCCTGAAGAAGCGCAAGCTGGTGCTGAAGGATCAGATCACGCGCCTGGAGAGCGAGCTCATTCCCGACTTGAACGCGTAGGGACGGCCGCGCGGGCGTGCCCGCTCTAGGCGGCCGCGGCGGCCGACTGCATCAGCGCCCAGAGCGCCTCGACGTGGCGATGCTCGGTCGCTTCCACACCGAACGACACCCGGACCATCCAGCGGCCGTCGAGCATCGCCGGGGTGAGGTAGGCCTGACCGGACTCATTGATGCGCCGCGCCCACGCGAGGGTGTGGCGATCGAGCGCATCGCCTTCGAGCCCCGGCGGCTCGTGCCGGACGCACACGGTCTGCAGGGCCACCGGCGCAAGACGCCGCCACTGGCCCGCCGCATCGATGCGCTCGGCGAGCCAGCGCGCGTGCGCGAGGTCGCGCCGCAGACGGGTCTGCAGGCCGCTCACGCCCTGCTCGCGGATGAGGAACCACAGCTTCAGCGCCCGCATGCGCCGGCCGAGCGGGATCCCCCAGTCGCGCAGGTTGCGCGCCGTCTCGTCCGCCGCGGTGCGCAGGTAGCTCGGGCTGCTCGACATCACACGGATCAGATGCTGCGGGTCGCGCACGTAGTAAAGCGAGCAGTCGAACGAGGCGCCGAGCCATTTGTGCGCGTTGACGACCAGCGAGTCGGCCTGCTCGATGCCCAGCCACAGGGGCCGGCACTCCGGCAGGATCATCGCCGAGCCGGCCAGGGCGGCATCGACGTGCAGCCACACATCCTGTGCGCGCGCGACGTCGGCCAACGGCGCCAGCGGATCGATGGCGGTCGTCGCGGTCGAGCCCACCGTGGCCACGACGGCGCAAGGACGCAGCCCGTGCGCAGCGTCTGCGGCGATTGCCTCGCGCAGCGCGTCCGGGCGCATTCGGTACTGCTCGTCCACGGCGATCACCCGCAGGTTGTCACGTCCGAACCCGGCGAGCAGCGCCGCCTTCTCGACCGAACTGTGGCTCTGGCTGGTCATGTAGACCGTGAGCGGCCGGTCATGTGCCTGCAGTCCGCCGCGGGCGGCGCCGTAGTCCGTGGCACGTTCGCGGGCGCACAGCAGAGCCACGAGCGTCGCGGTGGAGGCGGTGTCCTGGATCACGCCGCTCCAACTCTCCGACAACCCCATCATCTGGCGCAGCCAGTCGGTGGTGAGGTCCTCCAGCTCGGTCAGCGCCGGGCTCGCCTGCCAGTTCAGCCCGAGCTGCGCCAGTCCGGTGCTCGCCAGATCGCCGAGCACCGCCGCGAGCGTGCTGTTGGACGGGAAATAGGCGAAGAACCGCGGGTCCTGCCAGTGGGTGCACCCAGGCAGGACGATCCGGGACAGATCGGCGAGCACCTCCTCCATGGGCTGCGGATCGAGCGGCGCGCTCGGCGCCAGCCGGCCGCGCACCTCCCCGGGGTTCAGGCGCGCCATGACCGGAAAGGCGCCCGCAGCGCAATCGCGCCGGTAGTCGGCGATCCAGTCGATCAGCTGGTGCCCGAGCCGCCGGAACTCCTCGTGATCCATGGCGCGCTCAGCCGGTGCCGCCGACGGTGAGCCCCTCGATCTTCAGGGTCGGCTGGCCCACGCCCACCGGGACGCTCTGGCCTTCCTTGCCGCAGGTCCCCACGCCCTCGTCGAGCTTCAGGTCATTGCCCACCATGGTCACACGCGTCAGCACGTCCGGCCCGTTGCCGATCAGCGTGGCGCCCTTCAGCGGCGCCCCGACGCGGCCGTTCTCGATGGCGTAGGCCTCGCTCGCGGAGAACACGAATTTGCCCGAGGTGATGTCCACCTGGCCCCCACCGAAATTCACCGCGTAGATGCCGCGTTCGACCGAGCGGATGATTTCCTGCGGATCGTAGGGACCCGGGCGCATGTAGGTGTTGGTCATGCGCGGCATGGTCACGTGCGCGAACGACTCGCGCCGACCGTTGCCGGTGGGGCGCTGGCCCATCAGCCGGGCATTGAGCCGATCCTGCATGTACCCCCGCAGGATCCCGTCCTCGATCAGCGTCGTACACTGCGTCGGTGTGCCTTCGTCATCGATGTTGAGCGAGCCCCGGCGGCGCGGCAGCGTGCCGTCATCGACCACCGTGCAGCCGGGCGCGGCCACGCGCTGGCCGATCCGGTTGGCGAACGCCGAGGTGCCCTTGCGATTGAAGTCGCCTTCGAGTCCGTGGCCGATGGCCTCGTGCAGCAGGATGCCCGGCCAGCCCGAGCCCAGCACGACCGTCATGGGTCCCGCCGGCGCCGGCACCGCCTCGAGATTGACCAGCGCCTGGCGGGCCGCCTCGCGCGCCAGGCGCAGCGGCGTCTCGTCGGCCACGAGCTCGGCGAGCGAATACCGCCCGCCGGCGCCGCAATAGCCCTGTTCGCGCCGGCCGTTGTGCTCGACGAGCACCGAGACGTTGAAGCGCACCAGCGGACGGATGTCGGCGGCGAGGTCCCCGTCGCTGTTGGCGATCAGCACGACCTGATGCACTGCGACCAGACTGGCGGTGACGTGCACGATGCGCGGATCGATGCGGCGCGCCTCGCGGTCGACGCGCTCGAGCCAGGCGACCTTCTCGGTGTCCGGCAGGGTCTGGAGCGGATCGGTGGGCAGATACAGCTGATGTCCGCTGCGCTCGTGCCAGGCCGCCACGCGCCGGTCCGCTCCGTGCACGGCGATGGCGCGCGCTGCGCGGGAGGCCTCGGTGAGCGCCGGGAGCAGGATCTCGTCCGAGTAGGCGAAGCCGGTCTTCTCCCCCGCGAGTGCGCGCACGCCCACACCCTGCTCGATGCTCGCGCTGCCGTCCTTGACGATGCCGTCCTCGAGGGACCAGGACTCCTGGCGCGAGAGCTCGAAATACACGTCCGCGAAGTCCACCGAATGGGTGAGCACCTCGCCGAAGACGTGCTCGAGACGGCCATCGAGGCCGCTCGGGCGCAGGATCAGGTCGCGGGCGAGCGTCAGCGGATCGGTGCGGGTCGGTTCGGTCATGTACGGCTTCCGATAATGTGCGGGCGGTTGCTCAGCCGAGCACGCGGTGCTCGAGTGCCGGAAAGCTCTGCCGGTCGCGCCGCTCGGCCTCGAGGTCGATGTCGGCCGTGATGCAGCCTCGCCCCTGCGAGAGCCGGGCGAGCACCCGGCCCCAGTGATCGGCGATGAGAGTATCGCCGTAGGTCTCGCGGCCGTTGGGGTGCAGTCCCGACTGCCCCGGGGCGATGACCGCGCACAGGTTCTCGATGGCCCGCGCGCGCAGCAGCACTTCCCAGTGCGCGCGTCCCGTGGCGGCGGTAAACGCGGCCGGCACGGTGAACAGCTGCGCGCCGCGTGCGCTCAGCATCCGGTACAGCTCCGGAAAGCGTACATCGTAGCAGACTGACAGCCCCAACCGTCCGGCGGGCGTATCGAGCACCACCGGCTCGCGTCCCGGCGCGAAATGCGCGGACTCGCGGTAGCTCTCGGCTCGGCCGGGCAGCTGCACGTCGAACAGGTGAATCTTGTCGTAGCGCGCGCGCCGCTCGCCGCGGGCGTCGTACACCAGAGAGGCCGGCGCGACGCGCCCGTCGGGCGCCCCGGCGAGCGGCACGGTGCCGGCCACGATCCACAGCCCGAGCCGGCGGGCCGTGTCCGCGAGAAAATCCTGGATAGGACCGCCGCCGTCGGCCTCCTGGACGCGGCGCCGCTCGGCGTCGCTGCGCCCCATGAACGCGAAGTTCTCCGGCAGCACCGCGAGCTGCGCATCACGCGCCGCGGCCTCCTCGAGCAGCACGCGCGCATCCTCGAGATTGGCGGCCACGTCCGGGCCGGAAGTCATCTGAATGGCGGCCACCACGGTCATGCGGACAGCCTACTCCCTCCGGCTCGGGGGCGCCTCAGAGCGCCACGACGTCGAACTGATCGACCCCGTAGAGCGCCTCCACCTGCAGCCGCACGGTGCGCCCGACGGAGCGCTGCAGCACGCCGAGCGCCGTGGATTCGGCATCGAGCAGCCGGTCGACCACGGCCTGGTGCGCCAGCACCAGCAGCTCTCCGCCGGCGGCGCGCTCCTGGCGCAGCAGTTCCCGGAAGATCTCGTGACAGACCGTCTCGGCGGTCTTGACGAATCCGCGCCCTTCGCAGGCCGGACAGGGCTCGCACAGCAGGTGCGCCAGGCTCTCCCGCGTGCGCTTGCGGGTCATTTCCACCAGTCCGAGCGGCGAGAGGCTCACGATGCGGGTCTGGGCCCGGTCATCGGCCAGCGAGCGCTCGAGCGCCGCGAGGATCTGCCGGCGGTGGGACTCGGCATGCATGTCGATGAAATCGATGATGATGATGCCGCCGAGATTGCGCAGGCGCAGCTGCCGCCCGATCGCCTCGGCGGCCTCGAGGTTGGTGCGGAAGCTGGTTTCCTCCAGATTGCGATGCCCGACGTAGCCGCCGGTGTTCACGTCGATCGTGGTCATCGCCTCGGTCTGATCGATCACCAGGTGGCCGCCGGACTTGAGCATCACCCTGCGCTCGAGCGCCCGGCTGATCTCCTGCTCCACACCGTGCAGATCGAAAATCGGGCGTGCGGCGCTGTAGAGTTCCAGGTGCGCGTCCACACCCGGCATGAACTCGGCGGCGAACGCGCTCATGCGCGCGAGCGTCTCGGCCGAGTCGACCCGCACGGCGCCGACGCCGCGAGAGAGCTCATCGCGCAGCAGGCGCAGCGCGAGCGGCAGGTCCTCGTGCACCACCGTGCCGGCGCCCGTCTCGGCGGCACGCCGGCGCACGTGCTGCCAGAGCCGCTGCAGGTACTGCATGTCCTCGCGCAGCCCCTCGGCGGTGACGCCCTGCGCGGCAGTGCGCAGGATGTAGCCGCCGGCGGGCGGCTGCAGTCCGGCGACCAGCGCCTTCAGCCGCGTCCGCTCCTCCTCCTCCTCGATCTTGACCGACACGCCGATGCCCTCGCCTTCCGGCAGGTACACCAGGTAGCGCGCCGGCAGCGTGACGAACGTCGTCAGGCGCGCCCCCTTGGTGCCGATCGGATCCTTGATCACCTGCACGAGCAGCTCATCGCCGGGGCTGACCAGCCGGCGCACATCGATCTCGCCGCGCTCCCCGGCCGGCGAGAGCTCCGCCTCCTCGAGCGGGGGGCTGACGATGTCATCGACGTGCAGGAACGCGGTGCGCTCAAGTCCGATGTCCACGAATGCCGCCTGCATCCCCGGCAGCACGCGCATCACGCGCCCTTTGTACAGATTGCTCACCAGCCGGCGGCGGCTGGCGCGCTCGATGAAGATCTCCTGGACGATTCCGTCTTCGATGAGCGCGGCGCGTGTCTCACGCGGCCCAACGTTGACCAGAATCTCCCTCAAGCGCGGCTTCCCCGCCAATAGCCGATGCCCGCCGTGCGCAGCAGCTCCGCGGTCTCCGCGAGCGGCAGCCCGACGACGCCGGAGTAGCTGCCGGAGAGCGACTCGACGAACACGCCGCCGAAGCCCTGAATGGCGTAGCCGCCTGCCTTGTCGCGCGGCTCGCCGGTCTGCCAGTACGCCTCGCGCTCCGCCAGCGTCAGGTCGCGAAAACGCACCGAGGTGGCGCTCACGCGCACCTCGACGCTGCGCTCGGTGGCGAGCGCCACCGCCGTCAGCACCTGATGGACGCGGCCGGAGAGCCTGCTCAGCATGGCGAGCGCATCGGCGCGATCGACGGGCTTGCCGTAGACGGCGCCCTCGAGGACCACGGCGGTATCGGCCGCCAGTACGGGCAGGCGCTCGCCGCGGCTGCGCACGGCCATCGCCTTCTCGACGGCCAGGCGCTCGACGTAGTCGTGCGCCGACTCCCCCGGCAGGGGATCCTCATCGACGTTCGCGGCCGTGGCCTTGTGCGGCACGCCGATCTGCCAGAGCAGGTCGCGCCGCCGCGGCGAGGCGGAGGCGAGGCAAACGACCGGGGTGCCGGGCTCGAGGCTCATCACGCGCGATGATACGGGTGATGGGCGAGGATGCTAAGCGCCCGGTAAAGCTGCTCGGCCAGCACGACCCGCACCAGGGCGTGCGGCAGCGTCAGCCGGGACAGCGACAGCAGCAGATCGGCCCGCGCCCGAACCTCGGGGGCAAATCCATCCGGACCGCCGACGAGGAAGGCCAGGTCCCGCCCGGCCTGCATGCGGGCGGCCAGCCAGTCGGAGAATCCCCGGGTGTCCATCGCGGTGCCGTGCTCATCGAGGGCGACCACGAACTCCCCGGCGTGCACGGCGGCGAGGATCTTGCGCCCCTCGGCCTCGATGGCCCGGCGCGGATCCTGATGGGCGGCGCGCCGCCCCGGCTCGATCGCCACCAGCGTGAGCTTCAGGCGCGGGCCGAGCCGCCGGGCGTAGTCTTCGTATCCCTGGCTGACCCAGGATGGCGGACGGGTCCCGACCGCGATCAGCCGCACGCGCATCGCTTGCGCCGCTCGGCCGCCACTAGGAATGGTGCGCCGCGTGCGCGGGCGCCTCGGGCGCCGCTCCGGCCTCCCAGAGCCGCTCGAGCGCGTAGAACTCGCGCACCCGCGGCAGCATGACGTGCACGACGATGTCCCGCAGGTCGACCAGCACCCACTCGCCCTCGCGCTCGCCCTCGGTGCCGAGCGGGCGCACGCCGCTCGCCTTGGCCTGCTCGATGACCCGGTCGGCGATCGAGCGGACATGCCGGTCGGAGGTGCCGGAGGCGATCACCAGGGTGTCCGCCACGTCGGTGAGCCCCCGCACGTCGATCACCTTGACGTTGACGGCCTTCATGTCCTCGAGCGCCGCCTGCACGATGCGCAGCAGGGCCGAGGCGCCTTTTGCCCGGGAGCGGGGGGTCTTGCCGCGGCGGGCAGCGGTACGGGTGCTCATGCGTGCAGAGAATAGCACTGCGTATCGAGCAGAATGCGCCGCACCTCGTCCGGCACCAGATAGCGCGGATCGCGGCCCGCGACGATGAGCTGGCGCAGCTCGGTCGAGGAGATCTCGAGCTGCGTGACCGCATGGACGTAGATGCGGCCGGCGGTCTTCTCGTGCAGCTCGCGGATCGAGCCGGTTCCGTGGTCCACCATCACCTCGCCGAGCGGGCCCATGGTCGGGGCCTTCCAGCCCGGCCGGTGGGCGACGACGATGTGGGCCAGTTCGAGCAGCTCCCGCCAGCGATGCCAGTGCGGCAGGCCGAGGAACGCGTCCATGCCGAGCAGCAGACACAGCGAGCGGTGCGGGTGCTCGGCGCGCAGCTCCGCCAGCGTGTCCACCGAATACGACACTCCGCTGCGGCGCGTCTCGCGGTCATCGACCGTGAACGCCGGCTCACCGGCGACCGCAGCGCGCACCATGCGCAGCCGCAGCTCGGCGCTGGCGAGCGGCTGCTCGCGATGCGGCGGATTGCCCGCGGGCAGAAAGCGCACTTCCGCCAGACGCAGCAGCTGCCACAGCTCGAACGCCGTGCGCAGATGGCCGTAGTGGATGGGGTCGAAGGTACCGCCGAACAGTCCGATGGGTTGCATGATTTCCGTCGATCCGGCCGTGCCCGCGGCACGGCGATTCGGGCGCTATTTGAACATGGATTTCGGCGCTGACAATGCCGGCCGCGCACACAGGTCCGTGGCGAGGAGCGCCATCTCGTCCCACGGATCGCCGCCGAGGCGCCCCTTGATCATGCGATCGGCGCGCGCGGCGCGCAGCATCAGGGTGCGCAGCGAGAGCCGGCGCGCCCGCCGCACGGCCGCATCGAGCGCCGCATTGGGCCGCTGCCAGCCGCGAGCGCCACCGCCCCCCCCAGGGCGTAGCAGCGCCCCGGACAGATCGCGCAGCGCCTTGATCAGGGCCCACAGCACCAGGGTGGGCTCGGTGCCCTCGGCGCGCAGCCCCGCCAGCACCCGCAGGGCCCGGCCCGCATCGCCCGCGAGCGCCGCCTCCGAAAGACGGAACACGTCGAAGCGGGCGCTGTCGGCGAGGCCGGCGAGCGCGGCGCCGGCCTCGGGCCGGCCGTCCGGCGCGAGCAGCCGGAGCTTCTCGAGCTCCTGGTGCGCCGCGAGCAGATTGCCCTCGGTCCGCGCCGCGAGCAGCTCCAGCGCCTGCGCATCGAGCGTCAACCCGAGCCGCCGGCTGCGCGCGCGCAGCCAGGCAGGGAACTTTGCGGCCTCGACCGGCCAGACCGGCACCCAGGCCCCGTGTGCCGCCACCGCCTGGACCCATTTGGCCGACTGTGCGTCCCGATCCAGGCGCGGCGCCAGAATCAGCAGCACCGTGTCAGGATCAGCACGCTCGATCAGCGTGGCAAGCACCGCCCCGCCGGCGGCGCCGGGGCGCGCGCTGCCGAGGCGCACCTCGAGCAGCCGCCGCGAGCCGAACAGCGACAGCGTGCCCGCCGAGGCACGCACGTCTTCCCAGTCCGCTGCCCGTTCGATGAAGTGCACTTCCCGCTCGCTGAAGCCGGCGGCGCGCGCCCGCGCGCGCACCGCGTCGGCGGCCTCCGAGGCGATGAGCGGCTCGTCGCCGCAGATCAGGTACGCCGGCAGCAGCTTTTGCGCGAGGTGCGCATCGAGGTCGTCGGGGGTGAGTTTCAAGCGGGTCCGCCGCTGGGGATCGCAGCTCGTATTATAACCGGGGCACGGCCGGCGCCGCCGGCCGTTCGTGGGCATCCCGGCGCCGATCTGCTAGGCTGAAAACATGACGAGTCCCGCACGAGCCGCCGGCGCACGGCGCCGGCTGTACCCGCCGATCAAGCCGTACCGCACGGGCCGGCTGCGCGTCTCCGAGCTGCACGAGATCTACTTCGAGGAAAGCGGCAATCCCCAGGGCAAGCCCGCGCTGTTCCTGCACGGAGGCCCCGGCGGCGGCACCGATCCGAAGATGCGCCGCTTCTTCGATCCGGCGCATTACCGCATCGTGCTCATCGACCAGCGCGGCTGCGGCAAGAGCCGTCCGCATGCGGAGCTGGCGGAGAACACCACCTGGCACCTGATCGAGGACATCGAGCGGCTGCGCGAGCACCTCGGCATCCACCGCTGGCTGGTCTTCGGCGGCTCGTGGGGCTCGACGCTCGCGCTCGCCTACGCCGAGACGCACCCGGCGCGCGTGACCGAGCTGGTGCTGCGCGGCATCTTCCTGCTGCGCCGCTGG
Organism: Pseudomonadota bacterium; assembly: GCA_021792555.1. Classification (GTDB taxonomy): domain Bacteria; phylum Pseudomonadota; class Gammaproteobacteria; order Steroidobacterales; family Steroidobacteraceae; genus 13-2-20CM-66-19. Next base: position 9,687 of record JAJYUL010000030.1, on the reverse strand, counting down.
GAGCTCGAGTGGTTCTATCAGAACCCCGGCGGCGCCGCGGCGCTGTTTCCGGACCTGTGGGAACGCTACGTCGAGCCGATTCCGATGGCCGAGCGCGCCGACATGATGCGCGCGTACTACGCGCGCCTCACGAGCGCGGATCCGGCCGTGCGCGCCCAGGCCGCGCAGGCCTGGTCGAGCTGGGAGGGTGCGACCAGCTACCTGCGCACCTCGGCGGACTATGTCGCGAAGTTCGCCAACGGACGCTACGCGGAAGCATTCGCCCGCATCGAGTGCCACTACTTCGTCAACGGCGGGTTCTTCCACTCGGACGGGCAGCTGCTCGAGAACGTGGAGCGGATCCGCCACATTCCCGCGGTGATCGTCCAGGGACGCTACGACGTGGTCTGCCCGATGCGCAGCGCTTGGGACCTGCACCGCGCCTGGCCCGAGGCCGACCTGCGCATCGTGGGGGACGCCGGCCATTCGGCGTTCGAGCGGGGCAACCTGCACGAGCTGGTCAGCGCGACCGACCGCTTCCGCTGAACGAATCCACGCGTGCCGCCCCCGCCGGAGTGCGCCGCGGAGTTTGCGGTACGATCCGTCGGTGTCTGAACGAGCGCATCAGGAGGCGACCGTGTCTGGCCCACATGCACCCTGTCCGACTCCCCGCGGCCTGCGGCTGGCGCTGGCCGCGGCCGCCGTGCTGTTCGCCAGCGCGCTCGCCGCCGCGCCCGCCCGTGCGGGCGGTGACGTCGCCGTGCTCTACGCCGGCTCGCTCGTCAACCTGATGGAGGGGGCCGTCGGCCCCGCGTTCGACCGCGCGAGCGGCGATCATTTCCGCGGCTATGCCGGCGGCTCGAAGCTGCTCGCCAACGAAATCAGCGGCCATCTGCGCCGCGCCGATGTCTTCCTCAGCGCCGCCCCCTCGGTCAACGCGCGCCTGATGGGCCGGCGCCGGGGCAATTGGATCGGCGCGTACATCACCTTCGCGCGCTCGCCTCTGGTGATCGGCTACAACCCGCACAGCCGCTTCGCGGCGCTGTGGCGCTCGCGGCCGTGGTATGCGGTGCTGCAGCAGCCGGGCATGCGGCTCGGACGGACCGATCCGAGGCTCGATCCCAAGGGAGTCCTCACGATCGAGCTGATGCGCCGTGCCGCGGCCTACTACCACCTGCCCGGACTCGCGCGGCGCGTGCTCGGCCCGAGAGAGAATCCCGCGCAGGTGCTGCCCGAGGAGACGCTGGTGGGACGGCTGCAGTCCGGCCAGCTCGATGCAGGCTTTTTTTACACGACCGAGACCGCGGCCGCGCAGATCCCTGCGGTACAGCTGCCGAGCGCCATCACGCCCGAGGCGCTCTACACCATCGCGCTGGTGCGCCACGCGCCGCATCCGCGCGCGGCCGTGGCGTTCATCGCGTTTCTGCTCGGACCGGAGGGCCAGCGGCTCATGCGCGCCCACGGCCTGAAGCTCCTGCCCCCGATGGCGAGCGGCGACACCCGCACTCTGCCGGCGGCCCTGCGCCGCCTGCTCCACGGCCCGCACACATGAGCCGCGCGGAGCGCCGCCGCATGCGTGGCGGGCGCGGCGCATGACGCGCAAGGTCGCCTCGCCGCTGCCCTGGCTTGCCGGCTTGTTGGCGCTGTATCTGATCGCGCCGCTCGTGGCGGGCATCCAAGCGGCGCTCACCGCGCACTGGCGCGGCGTCGACTACGCCTCGCTCGCCCGTGCCTGCGGCGTATCCCTCGCCAGCGCGAGCACCGCGACGCTGCTCACCGCACTGTGCGGAATCCCGCTCGGCTTCCTGCTCGCGCGCGTCCGGGGACGCGCCGTGGGGCTGCTCGGCTTTCTCGTGCAACTGCCGCTCGCGCTTCCGCCGCTCGCGAGCGGCGTGCTGCTGTTGTTTCTGCTCGGCTACGACGCACCCCTCGGCCGCCTCGCCCACGGCGCACTCACTGATTCGTTCGCGGGCATCGTGCTGGCGGAAGCGTTCGTCTCCGCCCCGTTCGTCATCATCGCGGCGCGTTCGGCGTTCGAGGCGATGGATCCGGCGATCGAAGACGTCGCGGCAACGCTCGGCAGAGGCCGCCTGGCGGTGTTCCTGCGGGCCACGCTGCCGACAGCACGGCCTGCGCTGCTCGCCGGACTGCTCCTCGCGTGGCTGCGCGCCTTCGGCGAATTCGGCGCGACGGTGATGGTGGCCTATCACCCCTACTCGCTTCCGGTCTACACGTACGTGGCATTCGGCGATCAGGGACTGCCGGCGATGCTGCCGGTGCTGCTGCCGGCGATCGTGCTGGCGTTCACGATCATGATCCTGAGCACCGTGGTGAGGGCGCGCCCCGCGCCGCGCGCAGGCGCCGTCTCCGCCGCCGCGCCACGTGCCAGCACAGTACGGCCAGCGCCGCCGGCGGCGCCCGCCGGACCGGCCGGTCTGTACCTCGATCTGGAGAAACGGCTGCACGGCTTTCGGCTCGTGGTCGACTGGTCGAGCGATGCGCGGCGGCTGGCGATTCTCGGTCCGTCCGGCTCGGGCAAGTCGCTGACTCTGAAGTTGATCGCCGGCCTCGAGCGTCCCGAGCGCGGCACCGTGCGTGTGGGCGCGCGGGAGCTGACCGAACTGGAGCCCAGCCGGCGGCGCATCGGCTACGTTCCCCAGAGCTACGCCCTGTTCCCGCATCTCGAGGTGCGCCAGCAGCTGCGCTTCGCGCCCGATGCCGACCCGGCGCTCGCGGCCCGATGGCTCGAGCGCCTGGGGCTTGCGGACCTGGCGCACCGCCGCCCCGCACAGCTGTCCCTCGGCCAGCAGCAGCGCGTCGCGCTCGCCCGCGCGCTGGTGCGGCCGGCGGATCTGCTGCTGCTTGATGAGCCCTTCTCGGCGCTCGATGCACCGCTGCGCGGCGCACTGCGCCGCGAGCTGCGCGCCCTGCAGGCCGAGCTGCCGGTCACCACGCTCCTGGTGACGCACGATCCCGGCGAGGCGCTGCTGCTCGCCGATGACATCCTGGTGCTCGCGCAGGGCCGGGCTCTGCAGAGCGGTCCGGCCGCGCAGGTGCTGCGCCGGCCCGTGAGCGAGCTCGCCGCGCGGCTGTTGGGCGCCGACAACGTGGCCGAAGGGATCACCGCCGGACCCAACAGCATCGCACTTGGCCGAGGCGTGACGCTGGAGGTTCCCGGTGCGGCTCTGCCCTCGGGTCGCGTCGGCTGGAGCGTACCGGCGGACCGCGTCTGGCTGCACGCCGGCGGTCGGCACGTCGGCACCATCGAGACGCTGAGCGACGGACCGCTGCCGCGGGCGCTGATCCGCTTCGGCGACACGCGCATCGGCGCCGCGGGCGCACCCGGTCTTGCGCCCGGGCAGCCCTGCCGGTTCGATCTGGACGGCGAGCGGATTCAGGTCTGGCCGCTGGGATAGGCCGCCGGCTGAGGCCGCGCGCCGGCGCGAGCCTCGGCCAAAATGGGAACCAAGTCGCACCGGCGTGTTGTTCAAACCGGCGCCGCAGGGCTATGCTGAGTGCGCACGCATCTGGGCGCGCAGCCCTCGATGCGACCTGGGAGAGGGACAGGCTCATGGTGAACACCATTCAGGCCGACGTTCCGCGCTGCCGGGCAACACTCGGCGCACACCGATCGGTGGCGCGAGGTCCGTCACCGGGGAGGGCGCCCCTGACGCACGCGCCGGCTCGCCGCGCACGAGCAGCGCACGCCGGCCCGAGTTTCGGCCCCGGCGGGCCGGAGCCCGCCTTGCGTCTGGCGCGTATCGCTCATGAATGATCGGGACACCTCCGACCCGACGCCCAGCGCCTGCCCGCCGGCCTGCGCGCCGCAGCCGCACGCTCCGCCGCCTGCCGCCGACTGGCGCCTGGAGCAGGTGCTCGATGCGCTGTTCATGTTTGTCGGACTGATCGGCATCGACGGACGGCTGCGCCACGTCAACGACGCTGCGCTGCAGCGCGCCGACATCAAGCGCGAGGACATCATCGGCCGGCCGCTCGCCGATTCGCCCTGGTTCGCGCACTCCGAGTCTGAACGTGCGCGCGTGCGCAGCGCGCTGCAGAGCGCAGCGGCGGGCGAGATCGTCCGTGAGGAGTTCACGGTCGCCATGGCCGCAGACGGCCTGCTGACGGTCGAAGCCACGTTCAGTCCGCTGCGTGACGACTCGGGAGCGGTACGCGAGCTCGTCGGCTGCGCAGTCGATATCACCGAGCGCAAGCAGCACCGTACGCGAGTCGAGCGGTTGACGCAGATTCTGCGCCTGCAGAGCAGCGTCAATGCGGCGGTGGTGCGCATCCGCGACCGCAACGAACTGCTGCGCGAGGCCTGCCGCCTGGCGGTCGACTGCGGGGGCTACCACAACGCCGCGCTCTGGGCCGTCGAGGCGGACAACCGCCGCGCACGGCTCATGTTCCGCGCCGGCGGCGAGGGCATCGAGATTCCCCCCGAGATCACGGTGTCGGACGGCTCCGAGCCGGACGGCAGCCTGACCGCGCGCGCGCTGCGCACCGGCACGCTCTGCATGAGCGACCTGCGGCATTCGGAGCCGCCGGTCGGCGGTCGAACGCAGCTGCTCGAGTTCGGCTACCAGTCGCTCACGGCGCTGCCGCTCGTGGTGGAGGGCAAAGCGGTTGCCGCGCTGTCGCTCGCATCCCTGGACCGCAGCCAGATCGACGATGAGCATGTGGCGCTGCTGCAGGACATTGGCGCCACCCTGTCGTTCGCACTGCACTCGCATCACCTGCAGCACGTCGCGGATTTTCTGCAGTGCTTCGATCCGCTGACGGGTCTTGCCGGGCGGACGCTGTTCATCGACCGGCTGCAGCGGGTGATCGCAGACGACTCCGCCCTGAGCAGCGAGCGGGCCGTCGTCACTTTCGACGTGCGGCGCCTGACCCATGTCAATGACAGTCTGGGCCGACACGCCGGCGACGCACTCCTGCAGGCGGTCGCCGAGCGGCTCAAACGCGACGCGGCGGGGGAGACACGCGCCGCGTATCTCGGCAGCGGCACATTCGCGCTCGTCGTGCCCGGGGCGCAGAGCTCCGAAGACAGCATCATGCGTCTGCTCGAGGAGGCCGTCTTCAACGAGCCGTTCAAGCTCGACGGCCGCTCGATCCGCACTTCGTGCCGCATCGGCGTGGCGCGCTACCCGCAGGATGCACGGCGCGGCGCGCCGCTGCTTGAGTACGCCGAGGCGGCCCTGAAACGCGCTAAGGATTCCGGCGAGCAGTATCTGCACTACCAGTTGAAAATGAGCGGGGAGCTCGCCGAGCAGCTCCAGCTCGAGCACCAGCTGCGCGACGCGCTCGACAACGAGGAGTTCGTCGTGTTCTACCAGCCGCAGGTGGACACCGCGAGCGGTGCGATCGTCGCACTGGAGGCTCTCCTGCGCTGGCGCCATCCGGAGCGCGGCATCGTGCCGCCGGATCGGTTTTTGCCCGTGCTCGAGTCCACCGGATTGATCGTCCCGGTGGGCGAATGGGTCATGCGGCGCGCGATCGAGGACACGCGCCGCTGGCACGCAGGCGGCATCAGGCCGCTGCGCGTCGCGGTGAACGTCGCGCCCGTGCAGTTGAAACGCCGGCGCTTCGTGCAAAGCGTGCTCGCTCTCGCCGCGGGCGCCGCGCCGGAGTGGGCCGTAGACATCGAGATCACCGAGAGCGGATTTCTGCACGACGTGCACGGCGTGAACCGTGATCTCGGCGAACTGCGCGGAGCGGGCTTGCGCGTAGCGCTCGATGATTTCGGGACCGGCTACTCCTCCCTCGGCCTGCTCGCACGCCTCGAGGTCGACACGCTCAAGATCGACCGAACCTTCATCGCAGGTCTGCCGGACGATGCGCGCAGCGTCACGCTGGTCTCGAGCCTCGTGGCGATCGCCTCGGCTTCGCAGCTGACCGTGGTGGCCGAGGGCGTCGAAACACAGGCGCAGTTCGACCTGCTGCGCAAAATAGGCTGCCATCAGACCCAGGGCTATCTGCACGCGCGGCCAGCGCCCTTCGAGTCCATTGCCGCCCTGCTGCCGCGATCCGCTTCGCACTTCGCCTGACGGGCCGCCGCGGCCCGGCCCGGACCCCGCCGCGCTCATCCGCCGCCGGCACTCGGCGACGCAGCTCGTGTTGTGACGTGTCAGGAACGGGCGTATCATGCCGCTGCTCTACAAGAACGAACACCCGGCGCGCCGGCGCGCTGCCGCCGCGACCGGAATCAGCAAGCTGACCGGTCTCTGCAACATCGGCTGAACGGGAGGCGTCATGGGTATCATCACCTGGTTGATCGTCGGTCTGATTGCGGGCTGGGGCGCCGGCAAGGTCATGAAGGGCGGCGGCTACGGCATCGTCGTCGACATCATCCTCGGGATCTTGGGCGGCCTGCTCGGCGGGTGGCTGTTCGGTCTGCTCGGCGTGTGGCACGGAGGCGGACTGATCGGCTCGATCATCGTGGCCTTCGTCGGCGCGGTGATCCTGGTCTGGATCACCCGGCTGCTGAAGAAGGCCTGAGCGCCGTCACGCCCGGCGGTCCGGCCGGTCTCGCGACGGGATCGCTGCGCGTACGGGCCGGCCGTGATCATCGCTGATCCGCCCCGCTGCGGGCTGGCCGGCATCGTACTGCGGCCGCTCGCGCGGACCGATATCGACGCCTGGCATACCTACCTGTCGATTCCCGAGGTGACCGAGCACACGAGCTGGAGCCTGCAGGGGCCAGAGACTCTCGAGGTGCTCTTCGACCAGTACGAGTCGCCGGCCCCTCACTCCGCACTGCGGTTCGCCATCATTGACGAGCGCCGCGAGTGCCTCGCCGGCACCATCGGTCTTCACTCCCGATCGAGCGCCGACCGCCGCGCCGAGCTGGCGTACGATCTGTCGCCACTTTATTGGGGCCGCGCAATCGCGACGGCAGTCTGTGCGGCCGTCACCCTGTGGGCGTATGCTGCGCTCGACCTGCAGCGCGTACAGGCGACGGTTCTCGAGACCAACATGCGGTCGGAGCGCGTGCTGCGCCGATGCGGCTTCGCGTTCGAGGGTCTGCTGCGCGGCTATCGCCTCGTAAGAGGTCGCCCGGGGAATTTCCGCATGTATGCGCGGCTGGCCGGCGACTCGGGAGAGCCGGCCACGAGCTGAGAGTGAGGCACCATGCCCGTCATCGACGTCCACACCCATGCCTATACGCGCGACTATCTGGAGCTGCTGCGCACCGCGGGCGGCGTCTACAGCCTGAAGATGCGCCCCGACGGCAAGGAGGAGATTTTCCGCGGCGAGACGCCCGTGGCCCTGCCCCAGCCCGGGCATCTCGACTACGAGCTGCGCATCCGGGAGATGGACGCGAACCATATCGACGTCGCGATCGTCTCGCTGACGTGCCCCAACTGCTATTGGGGCGGCGAGCAGATCAGCGCCGCGGTCGCGCGCCAGTCCAATGACAGCATGGCAGCGGCGCAGAAGAGGTATCCGGGGCGCATCTACTGGTACGCATCCCTGCCATGGCAATACCCGGCGCGCGCGCTCGAGGAGCTCACCCGCGCCATGGACGCCGGCGCCTCGGGCGTAATGGTGCTCGCCAACATCCAGGGGCGCAGCCTGACCGATCCATTTTTCCGCCCGATCTGGCGGGCCATCGATGCCCGCAAGCTGCCCGTACTCGTTCACCCCACCGATCCGCCCGGCGCACAGCTGATGGACATGGGCAAGTACGACCTCTCATGGGCGGTGGGGTTCATGGCGGACACCACGCTGTGCTTCGCTCGGATGATCTTCGATGGCTTCCTTGACCAGTACCCTGACCTGAAGCTGATTGCCTCCCATGGCGGCGGCACGCTGCCGTATCTGATCGGCCGCTTCGACAAGGGCGACGAAGTCGAATTGCCGTCGCGCCGCACGATCAACGCGCCGCCCTCGGCCTATCTCAAGCGGATCTGGTACGACGGCATCTGCTACAGCGCGCAGGCACTGGATTATCTGATCAGCATCGTCGGTGCCGAGCGCGTCCTTTACGGCACCGATTACCCGCATCAAGTGCACGACATGGCGGGAATGCTCGCCAAGACGGAGGCGATGAGCGCCGATCGGCGCTATGCCATTCGCGAGGGAAATGCGTCCCGCTTGTTCGGCATTTAGCGCTGCAATTTCAACGGAGCACCTCAAACCGTGGATACCGACCCGATTGAGCGGATCGAGACCAAGATCGCCTTCCTGGAGCGCGCGAACGCCGAATTGAGCGACATCGTCTTTCGTCAGCACCGCGAGATCGACTCGCTCCGCAAGCAGATCGCCGCGCTGGCTTCGCGGCTGCAGGCATACGCAGAGGACGACGCGCCGCGCACGCCCGAACAGGAGCGACCGCCGCATTACTGAGCCGGTCACGCATTCCGCCCCGCGCTGTCGCATTCGCGGCGAACAACGGACGACCTCGGCACCCGGTCGCTCGAGCAGGTCGCCCTCGCCGCATCCATGCTCAGCCGCCGGTTCGAACCGCACTTGCGGCGCACCATCGCCGAGCTGGAACATCGCCGCTCGGTCTTGCTGGAAGCATTGCGGCGGCACGCCGGTGAACGCGTTGTCGTCCAGGGCGGGCAAGCAGGCACTCATCTCGCCTGGCAGTCCCAGGTGCCTCGCCCGATCGAGCTCTGGCTCGCGCGCAGCCTGGGCCTCTACCCCATGCATCCGTACTCCCGCAACATCCAGGCCTGATTCTTGGCCATTCGAGACTGTCCACCGACGCGCTGAAGCCGGCCGCCCAGCTGCTCGGTGAATGCCTCGAGGGGCTGGAACGGGCGGCCAAGAGACGTCGCTGACGTTAGCCGGCGGCGCGCCACGGCGTACCGCGGCAGGAGTCCGCCTACACCCGCGCAGCACACAACATCGTTGCGGCGCCGCGTGACGCTGGATCTCTAAATTTGTGTCGCGCTGGTACTTCAAGGGACCAACACATGGCGCTATTTTATTTCCGTGGAGCGCAAATCAAAGCGGATTTCATTGCCACGCGTCTGCGCACCGTGACGTGGTTTGCATATGACCTGCGGATTCAGCGACTTCGACTTCCTCATCGGCCAGTGGAGAGTCCACCATCGCCAGTTGAGCACGCGCATGGCGCACTGCCAGCGCTGGCAGGAATTCACCGGTCGAAGCGAAGCCCGCAAGATTCTCGGTGGATTCGGCATCATTGACGAAAGCATCTTTTTTGAGCCGCACGGCACGTATCGCTCCATGTCGCTTCGTACCTTCGACACCGAGACGAACGTCTGGTCCATTTGGTGGTATGACGGGCGTCTGCCCGCGCGCCTCCTGCCACCCGTCAGCGGAAAGTTTCAAGACAGCATCGGCGTGTTCCTCGGCGAGCGTGTGATCGAGGGCGCACCGGTGTGCGTGCGGTACGTGTGGACCCGCCACGATGACGCGCCACGCTGCGAGCAGGCATTCTCCGCAAACCACGGCGAGACCTGGGAAACCACCTGGGTCATGGAATTTCGCCGAGCGTCCTGACCGCCCCCCACCCCCTTGCGCGCCGGACGCTCAAGCTCAGCGCATGCGCGGTCCGTCAGCCGCGGGGCAGCGGCGAATCGGCATCCGCCATGGAAACGGGCGGTGGGGCGGGCAGGATGTAGACGCGCGCGCGCGGATAGTCGAGGACGAGGGAGTCCATCGCGCCGAGCACGTCCATGCCGAGAATCACGGCGGGGCGGGACTCGAGGTGCCATTGCCTGAAGATGGGAA
>JAJYUL010000029.1 GCA_021792555.1 Pseudomonadota bacterium | reverse complement strand
TGCGCAACGCCGCTCCGGGACCTTCCGATTCACTCGCGGTGCACCGCCTCGAGGCACTCGCCGAATATCTCGGCGGCGCGGCAGAGCGCCTCGGCGCTGAGGCCGGCATACCCCAGAAGCAATCCGGGGCGGGGCGGCGGGGAGCGATAATGCGGGTGCATGGGATAGAGTCCGAGCCCGCGGGTGAGCGCCTTGTCGATCAGACGCTCGAGCTGCGGGTACGACAACGTCGTCAGCCATACGACGATGTGCACGCCCGCCCGAGTATCGTTGATCTCGATCCGCCCGCGCGCGTGACGCAGCAATCCGTCGATCAGAATGGTCCGCCGGCGATCGAGGTCGAGGACCGTCCGGCGCAAGTTCTTCTCGAACTGGCGGCTGCGCATGAAGCTGGCGAGGGCGGCCTGCTCGACTGCCGGGCTGCCGAGGTCATCGAGGCATTTGGCCCTGACGAAGTCTCTGCGCAGTCCGGGCGGGATCACGATGAAGCCGAGGCGCAGGGAGGGGAAGAGCGTCTTGGAGAAGGTGCCCACGTACACCACGCGGCCGGACAGATCGAGCGAGCGCAGCGCGGCAAGCGGGCGCCCGTGATAGTGGAATTCGCTGTCATAATCGTCCTCCAGTATCCAGCTGCCGTCGCGGGAGGCGATGTCGAGCAGCTCCAGACGGCGGGCGAGACTCATCACTGCGCCGGAGGGGAACTGGTGCGATGGGGTGACACAGATGAGCCGAGCCTGATGCCGGCGCAGCTCGGAAGTCATGATCCCGCCTTCGTCCGTGGGCACGCCGATGATCTCGGCACCGTGGGCGCTCGCGGCGTGCATGAGAGACTGGTAGTGCGGCTCCTCGATCGCCACCGGATCGCCTTCGTCGACCAACACACGCAGGGTGAGCGTGATGGCCTGCTGTGTGCCGCCGACGATCAGGATATCGGACTCGCTGCACGTGATGCCGCGGCGCCGCGCCAGATAGTCGACGATCGCCCGGCGCAGCGGCGGGAAGCCCGTCGCTTCGGGATAGAAAGGTCCGGCGACCCGGGCGGCGGCGAGCAGCCGCCGGCTCCAGGAGCGGACCAAGGCCGGATCGTAGGGCGGATCACCGTAGTGCAGATCGTACGGCAGGCCCTCGCGTATGCGACCGAGGGTGATCGAAGGCAGCTGGCGTGCTCGTGCGGCAAAACGTGATTGGGCAGGAGTGGCGCTCTGGGCTTTCGGTCGGGTCGGAAGGTGCGTGATGTCGGCCACGCGCGTGCCGGAGCGCTCGTAGGCGACCGTAAGCTGGTCCGCGCGCAGAATTTCGTACGCGGTGGCGATCGTGTTGCGCGAGACGCCGAGGGTCTGCGCGAGCACGCGTGTCGCGGGCATGCGCTCGCCGGGCACGAACAGCCCCTGGAGGATCGCATGCCGCAGCGCGCGGGCTACTTGCTCGTACAGTGCACCGGTGCCGTCGAGTCGAAGCTTCGAGAGAGGCATGCTTGCACCCATCTTCCTGCGTGCCGTGGATTCAGGCGGGATTCGTACCTGGCGCGACGCGATGAACGGTGTCGAGCGAGCCGCAGCCGAGAGGTGCGCCCGGCGGCCTCGCCGGGCCGGCGGCGAACCCAACCTCCCTCCTGAGGTCCGCGTGCGCGGCCGACCGGGCGCGCATCGGCGCATCGAGGCATCCCCCGGATCGATTCATCGCGGTGTCATGTGCATCGCTTGACGAACGGAGCGAGCAGTATACGCCGGCGCTGGCGGGCCCCCGGCGGTTCTCGAGCGCGCGGCGGCTCGCCACCCATGCGGCACGCACAAGCAACTCAGCGCCGCGCGGCGCGCTGCTCGGATCTTGCCGTCGCGCTCGAGCGCCGGGGGGCGGCCCCGCCGGAGCAGGAGGCCGGGGCGCGGATCTGCGCCGGATCGGACTGTCCGCTCAGCGCCCGGCGAGGCGTTGGTAGATCTGCACGTACTGTTCGGTCTGGCGCGTCCAGGAGAAATCCTGGGCCATGCCGTTGCGCATGATCTGCCGCCACAGCTTCGGCTCGGCGTACCAGTCGAGCGCGCTGTTGAGCGCCCACTCGAGGGCCGGGGCGTCGAAATCGTTGAACACCACGCCGGTGCCTGAGCCCGTGACCGGATCGAAATGCTCGACCGAGTCGGCGAGCCCCCCGGTGCGCCGTACCACCGGCACGGTGCCGTAGCGCAGGCTGTACATCTGGTTCAGGCCGCAGGGCTCGTAACGCGAGGGCATCAGGAACAGGTCCGCGCTCGCTTCGATCCAGTGCGCGAGCGCATCGTCGTAACCGCGGTGAAAGATCACCCGCCCGGGGAAGCGCTCGGCGAGCTCGGTGAAGAACTGCTCGTAGCGCGCCTCGCCCATGCCGAGCACCATCAACGCGAGCTCGCGCCCCTCAAGCATGCGCGGCAGCACCTCGAACGTCAGATCGAATCCCTTCTGCACGGCCAGGCGGCTCACGATGCCGGCAAGCGGCACGGCAGCGGCCGTGGTGAACCCCATGCGCGCGAGGAATGCGCGCTTCAGCTCCGCTTTGGCGCCGAGGTGCTGCGCATCGAAATGGCGCGGCAGATGCGGGTCGCAGCGCGGATCCCACACGCTGTAGTCGACGCCGTTGAGGATCCCCGTCAGATCGCGCTCGCGCATGCGCAGCGAGTCCTGCAGGCCCATGCCGTACTCGTCCGTGCAGATCTCGCGGGCGTGAGTGGGGCTCACGGTGGTGAGCGCCTCGGCATAGAGAATGCCGTGGCGCAGCGGGTTGATGTGCCCGGCGCGCAGATCGTCCTGGTGCAGCAGATAGGCCTGCTCGCCGAGGGCAAGGTCGCCCACCGCCTCGGCGCCGAACACGCCCTGGTAGCCGATGTTGTGGATGGTGAGCACGGTGTGTGCGCGCGCGAAGGCCGCCTCCTGCGCGAACTGCGTGCGCAGCATGAGCGGGCCGAATGCTGTGTGCCAGTCGTTCAGGTGCACGATGTCCGGGGAGAAGCCGAGCCTCGCGCAGGCGATGAGCGCTGCGCGGGTGAAGGCGAGAAAGCGCAGGTGCTCGTCCGGGTCGGTGGTGTAGAGGCTCGCCCGCGCATAGAGCTGCGGACACTCGATCAGGTAGGCTCGCACGCCCGATCCCGGCAGGCGCGCCTCGCTGACCGAAAAGACATAGCGGTGCGGGCCGACCTCGAGCGGGATGTCCTGCAGCGCCGGCAGCGGCTGCGGCGCGAAGCGTCCGCGGTCGATCGAAGCGTAGCCGGGGGTGAACAGGCGCGCATCGTGGCCGGCGGCATGCAGGCATTCAGCGAGCGCGCCGGCGACATCGGCCAGTCCGCCGGTCTTGGACAGGGGGGTCGCTTCCGAGGCGAGCAGGGCGACGCCGAGGCTCATGGCGCGCCGCTGCGGTTTATCATGGGGGCGATGCGCCGCTTCCTCATCGGTCTGGTCCTCACGCTGCTGCTCGCGGTCTCGATCGGGATTGGGATCGCCGTGGCCCGCTGGCCCTGGCTGTAGCGGCAGTGTACCGGATGGGCGGGCCGCCCCGGCCCTGATCCCCGGGAAGCGGCGTTGCGGACGGCGGACTGTCAAGCTGCCTGTCTGCACGTATGTAATTGAAATAAAAGGAATTTTTGCTTTCCGAAGAAGGTGCCCGGGGACCCGCTGGTAGACTAACGCGTCCAACCGCGCTCTTTGAGGGCGCCCCTGCGGGACCGGCGTGCGGTTCGCGGCCGGCGCCCGGGACGTATCCAATGTCGGCTTCCCCCTACAAACAGCTCGAGCAGGAGTTCAAGCGGCTTCACGCCCTGCGCGGGGCGCTGTCGCTGCTGCGCTGGGACGCGGCGGTGATGATGCCGCGGGGCAGCGCCGATATCCGCGGCGAGCAGCTCGCCGCGCTCGAAACCGAGCACCATGCGCTGCTCACCGCTCCGCGCATCAGCCGGCTGCTCGATCGGGCGCAGGCCAACGAGCAGGGACTGGAGGACTGGCAGATCGCCAACCTGCGCGAGATGCGCCGCGAGCGCGATCACGCCATCGCGACCCCGGTGTCGCTCATTTCCCGGCTCACCAAGGCGGTCTCGCGCGCCGAGATGTGCTGGCTCGATGCCCGCGCCCAGAGCCGTTTCGACCTGTTCGCGCCGCACCTGGAGGAGGTCGTGCAATTGGTGCGCGATAAGGCGGCGCTCCTCGGCCAGGCGCTCAACCTCGCCCCCTACGATGCGCTCGTCGATGAGTTCAGCCCCGGGATCACGACCGCCGACATCGACACGATGTTCAAGGCGCTCTCGCGCCGGCTGCCGTCGCTGATCCGCGAGGCCATCGCCGCCCAGGAGAACCGCCCGCCGCAGCCGCTCACCGGCAAGTTTCCCTTCGCCAAGCAGCGCGCGCTCATCGTGGAGGTCATGAAGCAGATCGGCTTTCCCTTCGACCGCGGCCGCCTCGATGAGAGCGAGCATCCCTTCACCGAGGGCGTGCCGGGGGACATCCGCCTCACCACCCGCCTCGATGCGGCGGATCCCTTCACCGGGCTGCTCGGAGCGCTGCACGAGACCGGGCATGCGATGTACGACCTCGGCCTGCCGCAGGACTGGCGCGACCAGCCGGTCGGCCGCGATCGCGGCATGGCGCTCGAGGAGAGCCAGTCTCTGCTGATGGAGATGATCGTCTGCCGCAGCCGCCCGTTCGTGCACTACGTGCAGCCGCTGCTCGCGAAGCACTTCGGCGTCACCGGCCCGGAGTGGGACGTGCAGAACATCTACGCGCACCTCACCCGGGTGCGGCGCGGGCTGATCCGGGTGGACGCCGATGAGCTCACCTATCCGCTGCACGTCCTGCTGCGCTACGAGCTGGAAAAGCAGCTGCTCTCCGGGGAGCTCGCGGTGCGCGACCTGCCGCAGGCGTGGAATGCCGGCATGCAGCAGCGCCTCGGCATCCGACCCGCGAACGACACCGAGGGGTGTCTGCAGGACGTGCACTGGGCGGTCGGTTCCTTCGGCTACTTTCCCTCCTACGCGCTCGGCGCAGTGATCGCCGCGCAGCTGTACGAGAGCCTGCGCAACGACGTGCCGGCGCTCGATGAGCAGCTTGCCCGCGGGGAGTTCTCGGGGCTTCTCGGCTGGCTGCGCGCCAACGTGCACGGCCTCGGCGCGAAGGTGCCGGTGCAGGACCTGCTGCGCGGCGCGACGCGCAAGCCGCTCACGGCGGCCGCCTACATCCGCTACGTCGAAGCGAAGTACCTGGAGCCCGCCGCGAGCGAGGCGGCCTAGATGAGCGCGCCGGTCACGATGTCGCGGACGCTGACGCGCCTGCAGGCGAGGCTGCGCGGGCAGGTCGGCAAGGCCATCGAGGACTTTGCCATGATCGGCGCAGGCGACCGTGTGATGGTGTGCCTCTCGGGCGGCAAGGATTCCTACACGCTGCTCGAGATCCTGCTGTCCCTGCAGCGCAGCGCACCGGTCGGGTTCGAGCTCATCGCGGTCAATCTCGACCAGAAGCAGCCCGGCTTTCCCCCGCACGTGCTGCCGGAGTATCTGACGGGCCTCGGCGTGCCCTTTCACATCATCGAGCAGGACACCTACAGCGTCGTCAAGCGCGTCGTGCCCGAGGGGCGCACGATGTGCGGACTGTGCTCGCGTCTGCGGCGCGGCGCGCTGTACCGTTTTGCCGCCGAGCACGGCGTTACCAAGATCGCCCTCGGCCACCATCGCGACGACATCGTCGAGACGTTGTTTCTGAACCTGTTCTTCGGCGGCCGGCTGAAGGCGATGGCCCCGAAGCTGCTCTCGGAGGACGGCCGGCAGGTGGTGATCCGCCCGCTCGCTTACGTGGCGGAGCGGGACATCGAGCGCTACGCCCGCGGCCGACGCTTCCCCATCATTCCCTGCAGGCTGTGCGGCTCGCAGGACAATCTGCAGCGCGTGGCCGTCAAGCGCATGTTGGCGGAGTGGGAGCGGACCTATCCGGGGCGCATCGAGAGCATCTTCACCGCGCTGCGCCACGTCGAGCCGGGCACGCTCGCCGACACGCGGCTGTTTGACTTCACGGGTCTCGAGGCGCGGCGCGTGCCGCCGATGACAGCGGCCGAGGAGGCGTGCCTCGATGAGACCTGCGAGGTCGCCTGACACATCGCCGAATGGACCCGACTTCCGCGCCCCCGCTCCTGAACGCCTACTGGGTCTTGCCCGGACGGCTGCTCGCCGGTGAGCATCCCGCGGGGGCGAGTCCAGAGGCCACTCGCGAGCGGCTCGCGCGGCTGCGCGCCGCCGGCATCCGGGTCATCGTCGATGTGACCGAGCCGGGGGAGATCGGCGGCTACGACGATGCGCTGCCGCTGGCGATCGAGTATTGCCGCAAGCCGATCCCGGATCACGGGCTGCCCGGGCGGCGCGAGCACATGTGCGAGATCCTCGATTGTCTGCACGAGTCGCTCGCGGCGGGCAAGCCCTGCTACGTGCACTGTCGCGCGGGCATCGGCCGCAGCGCTACGGTGATCGGGTGCCTGCTGGTCGAGCGTGGGCTCACCGGCGAGCAGGCGCTCGAGGAGCTCGCGCGCCTGTGGCCTCAGTCGGAGCGCTCCAGGGACTGGCCGCACATCCCGGAGACGGCCGCGCAGAGCGAGTACGTGCGCGCCTGGTCGCCCCGGCAGATTGCCGTGTCCGAGGCGCCGGAGGATGCCGCGGGCCCGGACCCGCTGCTCGATCCGGCGGCGCTCGCCGCCGCACGCGCGCTGCGTGAGCGTTTCCTCGGGGCGCTGCTCGGGCTCGCGGTGGGCGATGCGGTGGCCGCGGCGACCCAGTACCGCCGTCCCGGCACCTTCGCGCCCGTTGCCGACCTGCTCGGCGGCGGACCGTTCGCGCTGCCGCGGGGCGGCTGGAGCGACGATACGGCCATGGCGCTGTGCCTGGCCGAGAGTCTGCTCGAGCGCGACGGGTTCGATCCGGCCGATCAGGTCGAGCGCTACCGGCGCTGGCAGCGCGAGGGGCATCTGTCGGCCACCGGCCAGTGCGTCGGGATCACCGCGAGCACCGCCCGCGCGCTCGCCATGGCGCACTGGCGGCAGCAGCCGTTTTCCGGCTCGCACGACCCGGCGCAGCTCGATCCGGAGCCGCTCTCGCGCGTCGCGAGCGCGGTGCTGTTCGGGTTCGCCGCTCCCGAGGAGGCGGTACGCCTCTCGAGCGAGGCGGCCCGCACCACATGCCAGGTCGCCGCTGTGCTCGCGGCGTGCGCCGATCTGGCGCGCGCGCTGCTTGCGGCGCTCGGCGGCAAGCCGAAGGAGCGCATTCTCGCCGAGCAGAGCGCCGCGCCGGCGCAGAGTGCCGGCAAGGGCGTCGTGCAGGCCCTTGCCGGCGCGTTCGAAGCCTTTGCGGTGACCGGCAATTTCCGCCAGGCCGTGCTGCACGCGGCCAATCTCGGCGGCGACTCGGACGTCACCGCGGCGGCCTGCGGGCAGCTCGCCGGGGCATTCTACGGGGCGAGCGGGATTCCCGCGGCCTGGCGCGCCGCGCTGGCGCGCGCCCCGCTGATCGAGTCCTTCGCCGACCGGCTGCTCGCCCATGCGCTGGTGCAGATGGGCTGAAGCGGCGCGCCCGTGCTGCTAAGCTCGCCGCACATGCAATGCGCTTTCCCCGGGCAGGCGAGGTTGTGCCGATGAGCGCGCCGCGCAGCAGGCGGCGGGCCGCCGAGTGGGCCCGTCTGAGCGATGAGGAGCTGCTGAAGCTGCGCTTCCGCGATCTGCACCTGAGCGTGCAGAATTCGGCCATCGAGCGCGGCGTTGAGCGCCTGTACGAGGAGCTCGCGGCACGCGGCCTGCGCTTCCGGCCGCACGTCTGGTTCTCCGAAGAGTGGTTCACGCCCGATGGCGTGCCGGGCATCGCCGTGCCGTTCTATCTGGCCCACCCGCGCCTGCTGCGCCTGGAGCGCAGCATCATGGGCGAGGCCGAAGGCGGCAATGCGCGCTGGTTCATGCGCATCCTGCGCCACGAGGCCGGACATGCCATCGACAACGCCTATCGGCTGCGCCGTCGCAAGCGCTGGCGCGAGACCTTCGGCCCGGCCTCGCGCCGCTACCCCGACCGCTACCGGGCGCGGCCCGGCAGCCGCCGTTACGTGCACCACCTCGGCGACTGGTATGCACAGGCGCATCCCACCGAGGACTTCGCCGAGACGTTCGCCGTCTGGCTGACGCCGCGTTCGGCATGGCGCACGCGCTACGCCGACTGGCCGGCCGTGCGCAAGCTGCACGTGGTCGATCAGCTGATGGACGAAGTGCGCAGCAAAGCCGCCCCGGTGCGCAACCGCGACCGCGTGGAGCCCGTTGATACCAACACGCGCACGCTCGAGGAGCACTACCGACGCAAGGTCGCGCGTTACCGACAGTATCGCCGCAGCATGGTCGAGGGGCTGTTGGCGTGGTTGTTCACCGAGGAGCGGCCGCGCAGGAACGCCGCGCGGGCCGCCACCGTGCTGCGCGCGCATCAGCGCTCGCTCATCAACGCCGTCTCGCGCGAGCTCGGACTGCCGCGCTATAGTGTGCGTGAGATCATGCTCATGATGATCGACCGGAGCGAGGCATTGCAACTGTACGTGCGCGGCAGCCGCCGCGATGCTGTGAATGTTTCCCGCTGGCTGCTGGAGCGGCTGGCGTCGTTGTATTCGCAGGGTGAAACGCCGCACATATTTCTATGAAGAAACTGCGCACGCTGGTCGTGATGCACTCGAGCCTGGTGCCCCCGAAGACCCTCGCGGGGCACACCGAGAAGGAAATCGACGAGTGGCGGACCGAGTACAATGTCACCACGACATTGCGTCGCAGCGGACACGACGTGCGCTGTCTCGGGGTGCTCGACAGCCTCACCGAGATGCGCGTGGCGATCGCCGAGTGGAAGCCGGACATCGTCTTCAATCTGCTCGAGGAATTCAACGGCATCGTCACCTACGATCAGCACGTGGTGGCGTACCTGGAGCTGCTGCGCCAGCCGTACACCGGGTGCAATCCGCGCGGTCTGCTGCTCTCGCGCGATAAGCCGCTGAGCAAGCAGCTGCTCGCCTACCACCGCATTCCGACGCCGCGTTTCGAGGTGTTCCGCCGCGGCACACCGGTGCGCACCGCGCGCAAGCTCACCTTCCCGCTGTTCGTCAAATCGGCCACCGAGGACGCCTCGCTCGGCATCGCTCAGTCCTCCGTGGTCGAGGATCTGCCGCGGCTGAAGGAGCGGGTGGAGTTCATGTACGAGCAGATCGGCTCGGATGCGCTGGTGGAGGAGTACATACCGGGAAGGGAGCTGTACGTCGGGGTGCTCGGCAACGACCGGCTGCTGCGTCTGCCGGTGTGGGAGATGGTGTTCGGCTCGATGCCCGAATCGCTGCCGATGATCGCCACACGCAAGGTCAAGTGGGACCACGAATACCGCGAGCGCTACGGGATCACCACCCACAAGGCGACGGATCTGCCGAGCGGCGTCGAGGCCCAGCTCGATAAGCTCTCCCGCCGCATCTACCGGGTACTCGGACTCTCGGGCTACGCGCGCATGGACTTCCGGCTGACCGCCGACGGACGCGTGTATGCGCTCGAAGCCAATGCCAACCCCAACCTGCAGGACGGGGAGGATTTTGCCGAGTCGGCGCTCGCCGTCGGCATCAAGTACCGCACGCTGCTCGAGCGGATCATGAAGCTCGGTCTGTCCTACCGCGCGCTCTGGCGCTGAGCACCGCCCCGCCGGACGTTGTCAGCACTCTCGCTGCGCCGCTGCCAGCGGTGCCCGTGGCAAAGCCGTGAAGCTGCCCGCTAAAATGCGTAGCGGCTCGCAGTTTTTTGCGCCGTGTGTGGTCAACTTGGAGTGCGTCCGGCCGCTGTCACTGACAGAGTGCCGTGCGGGAGGTCAGGCCATCGATGTCGAGCAGAGTCCAGCCGGTCGTGAGTCTGAAGGAATACTTCAAGGACGCGCTGCACGGCGTGCTCGCCAACCAGCGCCTCGCGCTCGAGGATCAGACCGAGTACTACGTGGTGAACCTGCTCACGCTGTTCGCCCGCTCGGAGGCGCTGTTCGAGCAGACGGCAGAGGGGCTGCGAGTGAAGCCGCTCGTGCTGATGCTCTCCGAGGCCCTCGAGGCGCACAGCCGGACCGAGCGTGAGCGCGGCCTGCAGCGTCTCGGAGACGTGTCGCTTTTTATCGCCGGGTTCTTCGCGCGCGGCTTTGCGCGCAAGCTGATCGACATCGACTATCACATCGCCATGGGCGGGTGCGCCTACGGCACGCTCGCGCGCCGGCTCGCTCCGGGCGGCGCGCAGGCGGCGGGCGCGAGCCGCCGCGCGAGCGTGCTCGGGCAGGTGTTCGCCGAGCTCGCCGAGAAGTTCCAACCCATGGTCGATGCGCTCAACGAGCTCAGCGAAGCCGGCTACACGCACTCGCACGAGGACATCCTGAGGCTGTACGAGTTGTGGCTGAAGACCGGCAGCCGGCGCAGCTACGCGCTGCTGAAGCGCCTGGGCGTCGAGCCGGCCGCGCATCCGGGGGCCGTGCCCGGCGCGCTGCACTGAGTCCCATGATCCTGACGAGTCTGCAGCAGCTGATCGGCGGCATTTACGATCTCGGCGTCGCCTACGACGTGTACGATTTCCTGGTCACCGACCGGGCGCGGCTGCCGCCGCAGGTGCGCGCGCGCGTCAGCGCCGAGGACCTGATCGTCGCGCAGAGCGGCGAGGAGATAGCGATGTCGCTGTACCTCGATCCGGCGCTGCTCGAGCGGCTCGGGCGCGAGGATCCGATGGTGCGTCTGCACGAGCGCAACGTCGCGGACTGGTGGACGGCGCTCGAGGGCGTGAGCCACTTCTTGTATCTCGCCTGGAATGCGAGCTTCGACCGGCCGGTGTCGCTGCTCGAGCTCGAGATGCAGGCGGAGGTCGACAAGTACGTGGCCAGCTACTGGCTGATGCGCCGGCAGAGCCCGCAGCACTTTCCCGCGGAGCTGCGCCGGCTGCTGTTCGATCGCTCGCGCATCGACCCGCGTCTCGCCGACGGGCGGGAGGAGCTGTATCGGCATGCGAGCGGCTATGCCGAGCGCTTCTGCCGGCGGCTCGAGCAGCTGCTGCACGGGGCGCGCGGCCGGACCGAAGATGAGGTGCTCGCCGAGCTGCGCCGGTTCTATCGCTACACGAACGCGCGCAAGCGGGCGCATATCGAGCGGCTGGCCTGATGGACGCTGCCGCGGCCGGCAGACTCGCTGAGGATCAGCGCGGCGGGCCGCTCGCTCCATCCGCCGCGAGCGCGTAGCGCGCGCGCAGCAGCCCGAGCGCGGTTTTCCCGTCGCGGATTTCCCCGCGCTCGGCCCAGCCGCAGGCTTCCTCGAAGGCGATCCAGTGCACCTCGATCACCTCGGAGGGCTCGTGCGCGGCGCTCGCCGGCTCGAGGTCCGTGGCGAGAAACAGGTGCAGCACTTCGCTGAACACGCCGGGGGAGCTCAGGTACGCGCCGAGGCTCTGCCAGCGCGCGGCGCGCACGCCGGCCTCCTCGGTGAGTTCCCGCTGCGCGGTGAGCAGCGGCGGCTCGGCCGGCTCGAGCTTGCCGGCCGGCAGCTCCCACAGCCAGCCGCCCGCCACGTAGCGGTACTGGCGCAGCAGACACACGCGCTGCGCGGCATCGACCGCAACCGCCACGGCACCGCCGGGGTGGTGCACGACCTCGAGAGTCGCCTGGTGCCCGTTCGGCAGGCGCACCTCATCGGTGGTGACCGAGATGATTCGGCCGCGGTAATGCACCGTCTGCTTCGGGGATTGCATGGCCCGAGCGTAGCATCGTGAACCGATGCGGGCGAGCGCTTACAGTTTGTCACAGCGGCTCGTGCCATAATCCCCGCGTGACCGAGTTCAGTGCGCCGCGCGCGGCCTTCGCCCCACAAAATGTCGTATTCCTGCACGCCGGCTGGCGGTGCGCCAGCACGTACGTCTGGAGCCGCTTCCGGGCGCTGCAGCGCACCACGTGCTTCTATGAGCCATTCGCTGAGAACCTCTCGGCGCTGTCCTCCAGGCGCATCGACCGTGACGGCAAGCGGGACTGGCGCTCCCGTCACCCGGCGCTCGGCGCGCCGTACCGGACGGAGTACCGGCCGCTGCTGCGGCCCGTGCTGCGCGGCGTGCCCGGGTACCGCCCGTCCTTCGCGCTCGCGGGGTATTTCCCGCGCGGCGAAGCCTGCCGCGAGGCCGCGTACCTGCGGCGCCTGATCGAGCACGCCCGCCGGCGCGAAACGGTGGCGGTCCTCGGGTTTTCGCGCTCGCTGGGGCGCGCCGCGGCGATGAGGTCGGCGCTCGGGGGCTATCACATCGTGCTGCGGCGCGACGCGCGCCAGCAATGGCTCTCCTGCCGCAGCTACCGCGGCGGGGAGCCGCTGTCGTATTTCGAGGTGTGTCACTTTCTGATCTTGGCGCTCGCGCCGGCGGATTCGCCCGCGGGGCGGCTCGCCGCCAGCCTCGGTGTGCCGCGGCCGCCGTGGCGGGCGTGGGACGTGCGCCGGCAGATCGAAGCGCTGCGCTCGAGGATGGGTGCGAGCGGCGATGCGCTGTCCTACCGGGTGTTCCTTGCCGTTCAGCTGCTCTCGCAGGCGGCGGCGGCGCAGGCGGCCGATCTGTCGCTCGATGTGGATCGGCTCTCGGCATCCGAGGCGTACCGCGCCGGCGTCCATGCCCAGATCCTCGCGGCGACCGGACTGGCTGTGGACTTCGGCGACTGCCACCTGCCGCGCCACGAGATCACGGACGCCGAGGTAGATTTCGATGCAGCGGAAGCGGACATCCGCCAACGCGTGCTCGCCTGCGACGTCGATCCGGGGGCGGCACGGGCCGAGGCCTGAAGCGCGCGGCGCCATCCAGCGCTCGCTGCCCCGCCGCGCTGTATGGCGCCGCAGCGCCGCCGCCGCGTGGCGGCGCTGCGGCCGATTCCGTATAGTCCCCGCCAGTCATGTCGAGCGTGTCCCATCTTGCCCGGCTCAACGAGCCGCAGCGCCGGGCGGCGTCCTTCGGCGAGCCTGTGCCCGGCCGGGGAGTGCGCTCAGGTCCGTTGCTGATCGTCGCGGGGGCGGGCACCGGCAAAACCAACACGCTGGCGCACCGGGTGGCGCATCTGATCCTGAACGGCGTCGACCCGGCCCGCATCCTGATGCTGACGTTCACGCGGCGCGCCGCCGCCGAGATGCGCCGCCGAGCCGCCGACATCGTGCGCGCCGCCTCGGGCGGGCCCGTTCTCGAGCGGCTCAGCTGGAGCGGCACGTTCCATTCGGTCGGCAACCGGCTGCTGCGCCATTACGCGGCCGCGCTGCGGCTCGATCCACAGTTCACCGTGCTCGATCGCGGCGATGCGGCGGACCTGCTCGATGCGCTGCGCCAGGAGCTCGGCTTCGCGCAGAAGGAGCAGCGTTTCCCGCGCAAGGACACCTGTCTGCAGATCTATTCCCACCGGGTCAACACCCGGCGGCCGCTGCGCGCGACGCTCGAGGAGCAGTTTCCCTGGTGCGCGCGCTGGGAAGAGGAGCTGACGCGGCTGTACCGCGCCTACCTCGAGCGCAAGCAGCGCGACAGCCTCCTCGATTACGACGATCTGCTGCTCTACTGGCACGTCATGATGAGCGATGCGCGCCTCGCCTCGCTCGTCGGCGGGCAGTTCGACCACGTGCTGGTCGATGAATACCAGGACACCAACACGCTGCAGGCCGACATTCTGCAGGCGCTCAAGCCAGACGGCGCGGGCGTTGCGGTCGTGGGCGATGATGCGCAGGCGATCTACTCGTTCCGCGCCGCCTCGGTGGAGAACATCCTGGCGTTTCCGCAGCGCTTCACGCCGCACGCGCAGGTGATCACGCTCGAGCGCAATTACCGCTCCACCCAGCCGATCCTCGATCTCGCCAACGCCGTGATGGCCGAGGCGCCGCGCCAGTTCCGCAAGGACCTCAGGGCCGAGCGCGGCGCGGGCGCGCGCCCCGAGCTCATCACCGTGGCCGATCTGCGTCAGCAGGCCGAGTGCGTGTGCGCCGAAGTGCTCAAGCGCCGCGAGGCGAACGTGCCCTTGAAGCGCCAGGGGGTGCTGTTCCGCTCCTCCAGCCACAGCGACGTGCTCGAGATCGAGCTGAGCCGGCGGGGCATTCCGTACGTCAAATACGGCGGTCTGCGCTTTCTCGAAGCGGGCCACGTGAAGGATCTGCTCGCTGTGCTGCGCTGGGCCGACAATCCCCGCAACGCGCTCGCGGGTTTTCGCACGCTGCAGCTGCTTCCCGGCATGGGGCCGGTCAATGCCCGCCGCGCGCTCGATCACCTCGAGCGCGCCGGCGGTGCGCTCGGGGCGCTCGCGGATTTCACGCCGCCCGCGGGCGCGGCCGAGCACTGGCCGGGGCTGCTCGAGGTGCTGCTCGAGCTTGCCGATCCGCGCCGCCCGTGGGCGGGACAGGTGCAGCGCTCGCGCCAGTGGTACCAGCCGCACCTCGAGCGCCTCTACGAGCAGGTGCACACCCGCAGCGGTGATCTGGAGCAGCTCGAGATCCTCTCGGCGCAGTACGCCTCGCGCGAGCGGTTTCTCACCGAGCTGGCGCTCGACCCGCCGTCGGCCGCTTCCGATCTGGCCGGTCCGCCGGCGCTCGACGAGGACTATCTGGTGCTCTCGACCGTGCATTCCGCCAAGGGCATGGAATGGGACACGGTGTATCTGCTGAACGTCGTCGACGGCAGCTTCCCGTCGGAGTTCGCCGCCGGCAGCACCGCGCTCCTGGAGGAAGAGCGGCGGCTCTTCTACGTCGCCCTGACACGGGCGCGCAACGACCTGCTGTTGTTCGCGCCGCTGAAGTTCTACGTGACGGGTCAGCATCGCCACGGCGACGCGCACGTCTACGGGGGACGCAGCCGGTTTCTCACGGCGCCGGTGCTGGAGCGCCTCGCGGCCGGCACGCCCGCGGTGGGTGCGCCGGAGGGCGGTGCGGCGGCAGCCACGCTCGAACCGGCGCTCGATGCGGGCGCGCGCCTGCGCGAGATGTGGTAGACGCGGCGGCGCGGGCCGCTTAGGGGCGGCTCTGCTTGACGAACTTCAGCGTGAAGCGGTCCGGCTCGCCGATCTCCGCATAGTGCTCGCGGTGCAGTTTGCCGAGCCGGTACGCCGGGGGCAGCGTCCAGGCGCCTGCGGGATACTCCTTCGTATCGCGCGGGTTGGCGTTGACCTCGGAGGTGGCGACCAGCCGGAAGCCGGCCGACTCGATGAGTCTGATCGCATAGGACTGGCGCACGTAGCCGTTGCGCGCCTGCGGGTCGAGCGGCGCGGATGGTGCGGCGCGATTGTCGACCACGCCGAGCACTCCGCCCGGCGCGAGCGCCCGGTAAATCGTCCGCAGGGCGTTCTCGGCGTCCCCGCGGGCCATCCACTGGTGCAGATCGCCGAATGTGAGCACCAGGCCCACCGAGCCGGGCCGCACGGTGTCGGCGCCGTTGAGCGGGAACCGCACGACGCGCACGCGGTCATACAGATGCGGCTCGGCGGAGAGCATGCGGCGATAACGCGCATTGCGCGCCGCGAGGAAGGCGCTGTGGCCCGGATCGATCAGCGCGGCGTAGAAGCGCCCGCGGCGGCGCACCAGCGGGGCGATGATGCGCGTGTAGTAGCCGGTTCGGGGCCAGACCTGAAGCACCCGCGTATCGGGGCGCAGACCGAAGAACAGCAGGGTCTGCACCGGATGGCGCTCGCGGTCACAGAGCCGGTCCGCCGCCGGCCGCGGCCCGGCGAGGATGGCGTCCAGCGCGACGGCTGTGGAATGGCGCCCGCTCGTAGTGGCGCACCCGGCCAGCAGGGCCAGGGCGGTCAGGGCGGTCGCGGCGGCGGATGCCGCTTTCGGAAGCGCTCGCATGAGGGCTGCCATTGTGGACGGGTGCGCGGCCAAAAAAAACCCCGCTTGATCGCAAGCGGGGCTATTCAGCACATCACCGGTGGCACCGAGCGCCCTGCAGGAAAAAACAGAACGCTGGACGCACCCCGTGGGGTGCGCCGGTCGTAGGCCCGGCGGGCCTGCGGCGGCCGTCTCCGACGCGCGGGCGGCCGCGCGGGCGGCCTTCAGCGGCGGTACGGACCGCCGCCGGAGCGGGGACGCGGGGCGCGCTCCTGCGCCTCGTTGACCCGCAGCGCGCGGCCGTTCAATTGGAAGCCATTCAGCGCCTGGATCGCCCCCTGAGCCTCGCCCGGTGCCATTTCCACGAAGCCGAAGCCGCGCGGCTTGCCGGTTTCCCGGTCATTGATCAACTTAACGGAGTCCACCTTGCCGTGACGCTCGAAGAGCGTTTTCACATCCTGCTCGGTGGCGTTGAATGGCAGATTGCCTACGTAAATCGTCGTCATCCGGAGATCTCTCTTGGCAGCGCGAGCCGCGGGCCGCACGCGCCGGCCGCGGGTGTCGCAGAATCGATCGGGAGGGACAGGGATTGGACGGTCACGGTTGGGTTTGTTCGGCGCGCGGCGTCTGCGGCCCAGCAACCTGCACCAAGTTCATGCACGGAGGATGCGCAAGAAGGAGCGGATCGAAGGAGCCGGAAACTCAAACGTGATCAATCCACTGCGGACTGGGTACGGCCTGATGCTACTCCCGGCCTTTGCGGGACGCAAACAGCCCGCAGATCGGCCGGGACCCGGCCTCGCGGTGTCTGTGGCAGGGGCGCAACATCTAGCTTGCGGCGGGCTCGAGGTAGGCGTATCCGTCGAGCTCGCTCTCGTAGAAGCGCTTCAGCACCTGGCTTTCGGCGATGCTCATGCGCCCATCGCGGATCGCCCGCTCGCAGTCGCGCATCAGCGCCGGGGACAGCTCGGCGACGTCGTATTCCATGTACTCGAGCACCCGGTTGGCCGTGTCGCCCTTGACCACCTCTTCGATCCACCAGCCGCCCTCGTCGTGGCGCCGTACGTGCACGACGTGGGTGTCGCCGAAGAGGTTGTGCAGGTCGCCGAGGGTTTCCTGATAGGCCCCGACCAGGAAGGCCGCGAGGTAGTACTTTCCGGCCGGCTTCAGCTCGTGCAGCTCCAGCGTGTGTTTGACGTCGCGCAGCGAGACGAAGTGATCGATCTTGCCGTCGGAGTCGCAGGTGATGTCGGCCAGCACCCCGGTGCGCGTCGGGCGCTCATCGAGGCGGTGGATGGGCATGATCGGAAAGAGCTGATCGATCGCCCAGCTGTCCGGCAGCGACTGGAACACCGACATGTTGCAGAAATAGGTGTCCGAGAGGATCGACTCGAGCCCCTCGAGCTCCTCCGGCTGGCGCTCGAGGCGCCGGCAGCAGTCGCGCACCTTGGCGCAGGTGGCCCAGAAGAGCCGCTCGGCGAGGCCGCGGAACTCGAGCGACAGCAGACCCAGATTGAACATCTGCAGCATCTGGTCGCGCGCGGTGAGCGCATCGTGATAGCACTCGACCAGGCGCCGGCGGCTCACCGAGCGGAACGCCTCGAACAGGTCGCGCACCGGCTGGGGCAGCTCATCGGCCCCGCCGTAGTCCTCTTCCTCGCGCCCGGTGACGCGGAACTTGTCGAGCGCGGAGGAGCCGAGCACGTCGAAGATGAGCACGCTGTGATAGGCGGCGACCGCGCGCCCCGACTCGCTGATGATCATCGGGTGGGGCACTTCGCGCGCATTGCAGACGCTCGCTATGCGGTAGACGACGTCGCTCGCGTACTCGTTCAGCGTGTAGTTCATCGACGAGGAATAATTCGTGCCGCTGCCGTCGTAGTCGACGCCGAGCCCGCCGCCGACGTCGATGTACTGCAGGCCGGCACCCATCAGCTTCAGCTCCGCATAGACGTGCGCCAGCTCGTTGATCGCGTCCTTGACGCGGCGGATGTCCTGCAGCTGGCTGCCCGGATGGCAGTGCACGAGCTGCAGACAGTCGAGCATGTCGCGCGCCTTCAGCTCGCGCACCAGCTCGAGGATCTCGGTGATGAACAGGCCGAACTTCGACTTCTCGCCGGTCGAGTCGCGCCACTTGCCCGAGCCTTCCGTCACCAGCTTGACCCGCACGCCGATGCGCGGACGCACCCGGTATTTCTCGGCGTGTTTGAGGATCAGCGAGAGCTCCTCGAAGTTCTCGACCACCGGGATGATGGTCCGGCCGAGCTTGGTCGCGAGCGTGACCGCCTCGATGTAGCTGTCGTCCTTGAAGCCGTTGCATACGATCAGCCGCTCGGGCGCGTTCTCGGTCATCGCCATCACCGCGAGCAGCTCCGGCTTGGAGCCGACCTCGAGCCCGAAGCCGAACTCGGCCCCGTAGCGGTAGACCTCCTCCACCACCAGGCGCTGCTGATTGACCTTGATCGGAAACACCGCCGCGTAGCGGTTGCGGTAGTCGTTCTCCGCGATCGCCTGGGCGAACGCATCGTGCAGGTGCTTCAGCCGGTGCGCCAGGATGTCCGAGAAGCGCACCACCACCGGCGTGGTGAGGTCGCGCGCCTCGAGCCCCTCGATCACCTCGTACAGATCGATGTCGCTGCCGCTTTGCGTGTCGGGGCGCACCACCACGTGGCCGGCCTCGTTGATGCCGAAATAGCCCTTGCCCCACGCGTTGACGTGGTACAGCTCAAGGGAGTCCTCGACGCGCCAGGGGGCGGCGGGGTTGTAGGGGTGATTCGGGATGCTCTTGGGATCTACGGCCACGTCGGTGATTTCCGTACGACGCGCAGGAGTGCGTTCGCCGCGCACGATATCAAAATGGCGCCGCAGTGAAAGTCCTGCGGGCAAATTTTTCCGCCGCGCCCGCGCTACGGGCCGCGCGAGACGGGCCGGGCCGGATCGACGATCCACTCGCTCCAGGAGCCCGCATAGAGGCGCGCGCCGCCGAGCCCGGCGATCTCGAGCGCGAGCAGGTTGTGACAGGCGGTCACGCCCGAGCCGCACATGCACACGGCCCGCTCGGCGGGG
The DNA here is from genome assembly GCA_021792555.1 of Pseudomonadota bacterium. Classification (GTDB taxonomy): domain Bacteria; phylum Pseudomonadota; class Gammaproteobacteria; order Steroidobacterales; family Steroidobacteraceae; genus 13-2-20CM-66-19. The sequence continues at coordinate 28,843 of JAJYUL010000029.1, read as the reverse complement.
CGGCCGCCCAACGTGCGCAGAAAGCGCGCGCGCAGCGTCGCGGCGTCGAGGAAGCGCCCGTCGGCGAGGTTGTCGGTGAAGGGGTGATTGAGCGCGCCGGGGATGTGGCCGGCGACGGGGTCGAGCGTTTCGTTCTGCCCGGCGAAGCGGTCCGCCCCGCGCGCATCGATCAGCGGATACTCGCCGCGCTCGAGCGCGCCCGCTCTGAGCGCCCGCTCGATTTCCGGCGTGTCGGCGAGCAGGCGCGCATCGGGCCGGCCGGCGAAGTGGCGCGCACTCGGGGCTGCGGCCGCGGCGGTCTCGAGCGCAAAGCCTGCGGCCTGCCAGGCCGCCAGCCCCCCGTCGAGCACCGCCACGGCGGTGTGTCCCAGCCAGCGCAGCAGCCACCACAGGCGCGCGGCGAACGCGCCGGGCCCCTGGTCATAGGCCACCACCTGGGTGTCGGGGCCGATGCCCCATGCCCCGAAGCGCGCACCGAGCGCCACCGGCTCCGGCAGGGGGTGCCGCCCGCTCGTGGCCGACACCGGCGAGGACAGATCGCGGTCGAGGTGCGCGTAGCGCGCGTGCGGGATGCGGCCGGCGGCGTACGCCTCGGCCCCCCACTCGGGGCGCGCCAGGTCGAAGCGGCAATCGAGCACGACGAGCGCGGGATCGCCGAGCCGTTGCGCGAGCTCTCGGGCGCTGATGAGCGTGTCGAACATGTGCGTTCCGTGGTTGCGGCGGCGCCCGCCGCCGGTGGGTGGCACATTCTAGGCAGTGCGGGCGCCGCAGGCGAACCGGCGCGGGCGGCGGCGTGGCACCGATCGCTTCGGCCGCGAACTCGGTACAATTGCACGGCATACCAAATGGGGGGCGGATGGCGATCGAGGTTTACTGGGGCAGCGGCAGTCCCTACGCCTGGCGGGTGCTGCTCGCGCTCGAACACAAGCGCCTGCCGTACACGGCGCACCTGCTGCAGTTCTCCAAGCAGGAGCACAAGTCCCCGCACATGCTGCAGATGAATCCGCGCGGGCGCGTGCCGGTGCTCAAGGACGGGGAGTACGTGTGCTTCGAGTCGCTTGCGATCCTCTATTACCTGGACCTGAAGTACCCCGCGCCGCCGATCTTCGGCACGAGCGCCGAGGAGGCCGGCACCATCATGCGGGTCATCTGCGAGTACCAGGCCTACATCGAGCCGCATCTGCGCACCATCACGCGCGCGGTGTTCTCCGGCGGCGTCGATCTGCGCAGCGATGAGATCACGCAGGCCATGCACGCCGTGGCGAGCGAGGCGCGCACCATCGAGGGACGGCTGTCGAAGTCGGACTGGGTGGTCGGGGAGCGCTTCTCGGCGCTCGACATGGTGATTTTCCCGGGCATTCAGCTGCTCAAGCGCGCCCTCGAGCGCCCCGTGGCACGCGAGCTCGCCGCGCGCTTCATGCCCGTGGAGGTCAACTATCCTGCCCTCGGCCGCTGGCTCGCGCGCATCGAGGCGCTGCCGGGCTACGAGCGCACGTATCCGCCGCACTGGCGCGAGGCCTGAAACACGGCATTTCGTTGACCGCCGCGGTTTGATACCCTCCGCGGCGGCGGCGCGGGGGCGGGCTGCGTGCCCGCCGCCCGCCGCACGGGCCAGTGTTTTTTCCCTTTATCGTGAGTGAGATGAGCGAACACAAGATCCACGTCGAATTTCCCGGTCGCATTGTCCTGGTCGGCTTCGGCAGCATCGGCCAGGGCGTTCTGCCGCTGCTGCTGCGGCACATCGGCGTACCCGCCGAGCGCATCACCATCGTGACTGCCGAAGACAAGGGCAAAGTCGAGGCCGAGCAGTACGGCGTGCGCTTCATCCGCGAGGCGCTCACGCGCGAGAATTACCGGCGCGTGCTCGGCGCGCTGCTCGGGCGCGGGGATTTCCTCATCAACGTCTCGGTGAACGTCTCGAGCCTGGCGCTGGTCAAGCTGTGCTGGGAGAAGGGGGCGATGTACATCGATACGTGCATCGAGCCGTGGCCCGGCGGCTATACCGATCCGACCGTGCCGGCCGGCCGGCGCACCAACTACGCGCTGCGCGAGGAGGCCCTCGCGCTGCGCCAGGGCAACGAGCGGGCGCCGACCGCGCTGCTGACCCATGGCGCCAATCCGGGCCTGGTCTCGCACCTGGTCAAGCAGGCGCTGCTCACCATCGCGGCCGACACCGGCCTCTCGACGCCCGCGCCCGCCTCGCGCGCCGAGTGGGGCGCGCTCGCGCGAGCGCTCGGGGTGAAGACCATCCACATCGCCGAGCGCGACACGCAGCGCTCGAACGTGCCGAAGCAGCCGGGGGAGTTCGTCAATACGTGGTCGATCGACGGCTTCGTGAGCGAGGGCTCGCAGCCGAGCGAGATGGGCTGGGGAACGCACGAGCGCAATTTCCCCCGCGACGGCAAACGGCACGAGAACGGCTGTCAGGCGGCGATCTACCTGATGCAGCCCGGGGCCGGCACGCGCGTGCGCACCTGGACGCCGCGCGCCGGGCATTTCCACGGCTTCTGCATCACGCACGGGGAGTCGATCTCGATCGCCGATTACTTCACGGTGCGCGACGGCTCGCAGGTGGTGTACCGTCCGACCGTGCACTACGCGTATCACCCCTGCGACGCGGCGGTGATGTCGGTGCACGAGCTCGCCGGACGCAACTACGTGCAGCAGGAACACCAGCGGCTGCTGATGGAGGAGATCGTCAGCGGGATCGACGAGCTCGGCGTGCTGCTCGCCGGGCACAAGAAGAACGCCTATTGGTACGGCTCGCAGCTGTCGATCGAGGAGGCCCGCCGGCTCGCGCCGTGGAACAACGCCACGAGCCTGCAGGTGACGGTGGCGGTGCTCGCCGGGGTGGTGTGGGCGATGGAAAATCCCAACCGCGGCATCGTCGAGCCCGAGGAGATGGACTTCCGGCGCGCCCTGGAGATCTGCCGGCCCTACCTCGGCCCGGTGGTCGGCCACTACACGGACTGGACGCCCCTGCACGAGCGCGGGCTGCTGTTTCCCGAGGACATCGACGCCACCGACCCCTGGCAGTTCAAGAACGTCCGGGTCACCTGGTAGCGATCGATACCGGCCTCAGGGCGCCCGGTAGGCGACCTCGACGATCACGAAGCGGCGCGTGCCGCCGGGCAGCTCCACGCTCACCTCCTCGTCGAGGCGCCGTCCGAGCAGCGCGCGGGCGAGCGGCGAGTCCATGCTGATGAACCCCGGCTCGCGGTCGATCTCGTCGGGCCCGACGATCCGGTAGCGCACCTCCTGTCCGTCCTGCCCCTCGAGCGTCACCCAGGCGCCGAAGTACACCCTGCGCGGATCCGATGGGGGCTGCTCGACCACGACCATGCCCTCGAGCCGCTTGCGCAGGTAGCGGACCCGCCGGTCGATCTCGCGCAGCCGGCGCTTGCCGTAGGTGTATTCGGCGTTCTCCGAACGGTCTCCCTGCGCGGCCGCTTCGGCCACCGCCTGCGTGACCTGCGGGCGCTCGATGCGCCAGAGCCGCTCGAGCTCCCGGCGCAGCTGCTCGGCGCCCTCGGGCGTGATGTACTGGGAAGAGGCGGGCGATGGCGGACGGTATCGGCTCATGGTGCGGGTCGGGCCGCCCGCGGGTCCGGCGGGATCGCGCGGCGGTCGCAGAAGAGCGACATTCTGCGTACCGCTTCACGGTCCCGGCGGGCGGAGCGGCGCTAGGCTTTCAACGTGGCTGCGAAGTATTACACGCACTTCCTCACCAGTGGCGGCGCCGAGCGCGAGAGCCCGGCCACCCACGAATGGAGCGGAGTCGTGGAGTTGCAGGAGCCGCTGCGCGACCGGCGCGACGCCGGTGAGCTGCGCTCGCTGTTGGCCGTCAGTTTCAACCTGGACTCAGAGGATATTCGGATCCTTCACTGGGCGCGTCTTCACTGAGTCCCCTGGGCGGACTGCCCCCCCTCTTTGGAAAGTCCGCCTCATCGCCCCGGTCCCCGGCGGATCGGGGCTTTTTTCTGCGCCGGCCAAAACATATCGGCCGTCAAGCTGTCATAATAAGCCGACATGAAACCCACGCACTTCCGCATCGCATTCGCGCTCTGCCTGCCCCTGGCGGCAGTGGCCTGTTCCGCGGCGCACGCCCGCATGAGCGCCTCCCCGGCGCCCGCGGCGGTCTCCGCCGCCCTCGCCGCGGCTCCGGCCCAGCTGCCGGCACCGGTACAGACCGAGCGCTTCGTGCTCAAGCCGGGCCAGACCGTGATCGGCCGGGTCCAGATCGTGCGGATCAAGCCGCACCAGGTGCTTTCCGACATCGCCCGGCTGTTCGACGTCGGGTATGACGCGATCAAGCACGCCAACCCCAAGATCAATCCGTGGCTCGCGCCGGTCGGCACTGCGGTGATCGTGCCGACGCAGTTCATTCTGCCGGACGCGCCGCACGTGGGCATCGTGGTGAACGTGGCGGCCATGCGTCTTTTCTACTTCCCGCCGCACAAGCCGGGCCAGCCGCAGGTGGTGATCACCCATCCGGTCGGCATCGGCCGGCTCGGCTGGCCGACACCCACGGGGCTGACGGAGGTCGTCGGCCACATCGCGCATCCGGCCTGGGTGGTGCCGCGCTCGATCCTGGCCGAGCACGCCCGCGAGGGGGTGCCGCTGCCGCGGGTGGTGCCCGCCGGCCCCACCAATCCGCTCGGCAACTGGGCGATGCCGCTCGGCTGGCCCGGTTATCTCATCCACGGCACCGACAAGCCGGCCGGTGTCGGCCGGCGCGTCAGCCATGGCTGCATCCACCTCTACCCCGAGGACATCAAGCAGCTGTTCCAGGAGGTGCCGAACGGCACGCCGGTGCGCGTCGTCAATCAGCCGTTCCTGTTCGGCTGGAAGGACGGACGGCTGTACATGCAGGCCTATGGTCCGCTCAAGGACGACAAGCGGCCGTGGAAAACCAACGCCACACTGCTCGATCACATGCTCACGCGCAGCCTCATTCATCATCTGGCCCACGCGGATGAGCGTGTCGACTGGAGCCGCGTGCGCGCCCTGGTCGCCGACCCGAAGGTGGTGCCGTTGCCGGTCTCGGGGCACGGCCTGGTCGGGGAGGGGCTGGTGGCGACCCTCGTGCAGAACCGCCTGCCGAAGGGCTCGGCCTGGAACGGCAAGACTCATCTGCCGCTCACCACCGCGCAGTTCCGCAAGATCATGGCCCGCTACGACGCGTCGCTGAAGCACAAGCGCGGCGCGGTCGTGCGCACCAAACAGGGCGCGCGCCACGGCCACGGGGCGCTCGGGTCCCGCGACACCCGGGCGGCGCGGGTGTCCGCCTCGAGGCTGAGCGGCGCGCTGCACACCACGCGCCGGGTGGCCCCGGCGCAGTGAGGGGGCCGGCGGGGCGTGCTCTGTGGTAGAGTCCGCGGCGAAACACACTAAGAAGAACGCCGCGGGGACATACCGGTGGTTGAGGGCGGTCCGGGCCTTTCCCTTGAGGACGATGACACCGAGCCGGCGGTCGCGCGCCGCCAGCCGGTCACCGCGTTTGTCGGCCGCACGCTGAAGGGGCCGCTGCACCGGCCCGTGCCGGTGGCCAGCTTCGCGCAGTTCCAGCAGGTCTTCGGCGGCCTGTGGCAGCCCTCCACGCTCTCCTACGCCGTGGAGCAGTTCTTCGCCAGCGGCGGCGGCAGGGCGCTCGTGGTGCGGGTGGCCAACGGCGCGCGGGCGCCCACCCTGACGCTGCCGGCCGGCGCCGATGCGCTGCGGCTCACCGGCCTGCATCCCGGTTCCCGCGAATACCTGCGCGCCTCCGTCGACTACGACGGCATTGCCGGATCCGATGCGCTGTTCAATCTGGTCCTGCAGCGGGTCCGCACCGCAGGGTCCGAGCGGGTCGAGGACCAGGAGATCTTCCGCCGCCTCAGCCTCGAGCCGGGCTCAGAACGCTTCGTCACAGACGTGCTGCTGCAATCGCAGCTCGCCCGAGTCGTGCCGCCGCTGCCGGCACAGCGACCCGACCGCTCGGGACCGGGCGCAGGGGGCTTCGGCGTCGGGTACGTCGGGTCGAACGCCGACGGGGACGACGGCGGTCCGATCACCGACTACGACGTCATCGGCTCGGCGGCCGACGGGACCGGCCTGTTCGCGCTCGGGGCCGAGACGTTCGACTTTCTGTGCGTTCCGCCGCTCGCACGCGAGCAGGACGTCGGCCTCGGCACGCTGCTTGTGGCAGCGCGTCTGTGCCGCGAGCGCCATGCCCTGCTCATCGTCGATCCGCCGAGCGCCTGGGACAGTCCTCAGGCAGCCATCGAAGCGATGCGCAAGTGGCCGTTCCGCAGCGACCACGCGGTCATGTACTACCCGCGCCTGCGCGCCTTCGACCGGCTGCGCGGCAGACTGGAGAGTTTCGCGTGCTGCGGGGCGGCCGTCGGGCTCATCTCACGCGCCGAGGAGGGCCGGACGGCCGGGCCGGGCGAGCAGGAGTGGGTGCTGCGCGCGGGCCTGCAGCCGGCCGTCGAGGTGTCCCTGGCGCAGCGCTCGCGGCTCGCTCTTGCGGGCATCAATACGCTCATCGCGGCTCGCTGCGAGGCCGCGCCGCCGGTGTGCGCGCGCACGCTTGCGGCCGGCGGCAGCGGCTCGCCCGACTGGAAGTTCCTCGCGGCGCGGCGGCTGGCGCTGCGGATCGCGGCCAGCGTCGAGCGCGGCACCCGCTGGATGCTGTTCGAGCAGAACGCCCCGGCTACCTGGGCGCGGGGCCGCACCCTCGTCGATGCGTATCTGGCGCGGCTCGCCGCCGAGGGCGCCTTCGCCGGCGAGTCGCGCGAAGAGCGCTACTTCGTGGTCTGCGACGAGCGCATCAATCACCCGCAGTCGATCGCGGCCGGGCGGGTCAATCTGCTGTTCGGCATCGCGGCGCGCCGGGCCGGCGAGTTCGACACCTGGCTGGTCAGTCACCAGGCGGCGGCCAGCCGCGCGCGCCCCGTGTCCGTCAACCGGCTGGTGACGCGCCCGAGCGGGGAGTGGCTCACCGAGTCGGTGATCCGACACTGAGGCCGGCCGGTATGGCTTAGTGCGGCGTTTGTCGGCATCATTGACCGATGAGTGATGAGGCGCCTTCCGAACGCCCCGGCCCGGCCGCGCCGCAGCGCCATGTCGTGTTCTCGCACGGCCAGGCGAGCGGCCCCTGGGGACGCAAGATCACTGCGCTCGCCGAAGTGGTGCGCAGCGAAGGCTACGAGGCGCATTCGGTCGATTACCGCGGCATCGATGCTCCGCGCGAGCGCATTGCGCGGCTCGCCGAGTACTGCAAGGAGTTGAGCGGAGATCTGGTGCTCGTCGGCTCGAGCCTCGGCGGTTACGTGACCGTCGCCAGCGCCTCGGTGCTGCACGCGCGCGGGATCTTTCTGATGGCCCCGGCGCTTTATTTCCCCGAGCTGCCGCCGCTGCGCGAGGGGATCGTCGACTGCCCCGCTGCGATCGTGCACGGCTGGCGCGACGAGGTGGTGCCCTTCGAGCACAGCGTGCGCTTCGCCGAGAGCTGCCGCGCGGCGCTGCATCTGCTCGACAGCGATCACAATCTGCACAATCAGATCCGCGTGATCCAGAATCTGTTCGAGTATTTTCTGATCGCGCTCGATTTGCCCACGCTCGCCTTGGAATAAGCTCCGCGGCGTGCCCCGCGCAGGGGGGTGGCACGGCGGGGAGTGGGCCGGACGATTGCATGAACTGGTTTTTGCACCGAGTGCTGGCGTTGTGGGTGCGCTGCAAGATCCTCCCGGAGGACGTGGAGGCGCGGCTGCGCGGCCGTGCCCATCCGGTGTGCTACGTGCTCGAGCGGCGCAGCGCCGTCGACCTGACCGTGCTGCAGAACGTGTGCGAGCGGATGCGCCTGCCCCCTCCCCGCCGGCGGCTGCTCGGCCGCCGTGGCGAGCTGCGCTCGCATTTTTACCTCACCCGCCTGCGCGGCTTCTGGAACGAACGGCTCGACCGCCGCCCGCCGCCGCAGATCGAGCAGATGCTGCGCGTGCTCGATGCCGACCCGGAGGCGGACATCGACCTGGTGCCGGTGGCCGTCTACTGGGGGCGCGCGCCGCAGCGCGAGCAGTCCTGGTTCCGGCTGCTGCTGGTGGAGAACTGGGCGTTCACCAGCCGCGTGCGCAAGTTCCTGCAGGTGCTGTTCAACGGGCGTAACGCGCTCATCGAGTTCGAGGAGCCGGTCTCGCTGCGCAGCCTGATCGGCGAGGAGAGCGGGCTGGCGCTGCGCGGGCGGCGGGTGACGCGCACGCTGCGCGCCCTCTACGTCCAGCGGCGCGCCGCGCGCATCGGGCCGGATCTGTCGCACCGGCGCGTGGTGGTCACCCGCGTCCTGCGCACGAGCGCGGTGCGCGCCGCGGTCACGCAGGTGATGCGCGAGAAGAAGATCACCCGCAGGGCCGCGCTGCGCGAAGCCGCCGCCTACGTCAACGAGATCGCGGCCAACTATTCGCATGCCTTCGTGCGCTTTCTCGAGCGCGTGCTGACCTGGCTGTGGAACCGTCTGTACGACGGGGTGTCGGTGGGGCACCTCGAGACGCTCGAGCGTGCGGCGCAGGGCAACGAGATCGTCTATGTGCCCTGTCATCGCAGCCACATGGACTACATGCTGCTCTCGTACGTCATCTACGTTAATGGCTACGCGCCGCCGCACATCGCCGCGGGCATCAATCTCAATCTGCCCATCGTGGGGCGCTTCCTGCGCATGGGCGGGGCGTTTTTCATCCGGCGGCGCTTCCGCGGCAACGCGCTCTACACCGTGGTGTTCATGAAGTATCTGGCCGCCATCATGGCGCGCGGACACTCCATCGAGTACTTCATCGAGGGCGGGCGCAGCCGCACCGGCCGGCTGCTGCAGCCGAAGACCGGGATGCTCTCGATGACGGTGCGCAGCTTTCTGCGCGATCCGGTCCGGCCGGTGGTGTTCGTGCCCGTATACTTCGGCTACGAGCGCGTCGTGGAGGGCGCGACCTACATCGGGGAGCTCTCCGGCAAGCCGAAGGAGAAGGAAAGCGTCCTCGGGCTGGTGCGCTCGCTCGGCCGGCTGCGCGAGCGCTTCGGGCGGGTGCACGTGAACCTCGGCGAGCCCATCGCGCTCAATGAGATTCTCGAGCGGCACGGACCGTGGCGCGAGCAGCGCTTCGAGGAGGACACGCGCGCCGCGTGGGTGGCCGCCGCGGTGGACGAACTCGCCGGGCGCATCATGCGCAACATCAACTCGGCCGCGGCCGTCACCCCGGTGAACCTGCTCTCGATGGTCCTGCTCGCCATGCCGCGCCAGGCGCTGCCGGAGGCCGATCTGATCGGCCAGATCGATCTGTACCACGCGCTGCTCAAGGGCTCGCCCTACAGCGACCGGGTGACCGTGACGGAGCTCTCCGGCAGGGAGGCCATCGCGTACGGTGAGTCGCTGAAGATGCTCGAGCGTCAGAGCCATCCCTCCGGGGACGTGGTGCGCATGAGCGATGAGAGCGCGGTGCTCGCCGCGTACTTCCGCAACAACGTGCTGCACCTGTTCGCGCTGCCCTCGCTGATTGCGTGCGTGTTCCTCAGTAACGCCGAGGTGCCGCACGAGGACATCCTGCGCCTCGCCGCGCGTATCTACCCCTACATCGCCGCGGAGCTGTTTCTGCGCTGGAGCGAGGAGGAGCTGCCGGCGGTGGTCGAGAGGACGCTCGCGGAGTTCGCGCGGCACGGACTGATCGAGCGCAGCGCCGAGCGCACCGTGTGGTGCCGCCCGCCGCCCTCGAGCGCCCAGGCGATGCAGCTGTCGATCCTGGCGCAGGCGACGCTGCAGACGATCGAGCGGTACTACCTGGCGATCGCGCTGCTGCTCGAGGCCGGCTCCGGCGCCATCAGCCCCTCGAGCCTCGAGGAGCGCTGTCAGCTCGCCGCGCAGCGCATCGCGCTGCTCTACGGCCTGAACTCCCCGGAGTTCTTCGACCGCTCGCTGTTCGCGAATTTCATCGATCTGCTGCGCCGGCGCGGCGTCATGCGCACCAACCCGTCCGGCCTGATCGAGTTCGACGAGGTGCTGATGCGCGTCGCCGCGGACGCGCAGTTCGTGCTGAGCGAGCAGATCCGCCACAGCATCCTGCAAGTGACCCACGTGTGAGGCGCCTATGCACGTTCCGCGACGGCTCTACGAGGGACTGCCCTGGCTGTACATCGCCCTCGGGGCCGCTGCGCTCGGCGCCAGCTACCTCACCACCGCCTGGCGCGCGGTCAGCCTGATCACCGGCATCGCCGGGCTCGCCGGGGTGCTCGCCGGCGTCGTGCTGCTGCTGCGGCGGCGGGACTTCCGCGAGCTCGGTGAGCGCTACGATGCGGGCCGCGCAGGTCCGCTTGAGGATGCGCCGCCGAGCGCCGCGCGGCCGGATCGGGATCAGGACTGAGAGTCGGAGCGGGGCGAGACCGTCGGGATCTCGAGCGGCAGATCCTCGCCGGCGAGCGTGTCGTCCTCGTGGCCGAGCGTCGGGATGCCGGGCAGGGTGTCGTTCAGATTGGCGCGCGCGTGCGGCAGGCGCTCATCGAGGTAGAGCAGCTCGTGCTTGCCGATCAGCACCGCATCGCCGTCGCGCAGATAGTGCCGGTGCACGCGCAGCGATCTGACGTACAGCCCGTTGGTGCTGTTGAGGTCCTCGATGATGCAGGCGTGATTGGTGGTGGTGATCTGGCAGTGATGGCGGCTGATGAAGCGGCTGTCGATCTGCAGGTCGTTGTCCGGCGTGCGTCCGACGATGAGCCGTCCGGGCAGCAGCGCGATCTCCTGCTGCATATGGCCGCCCTCGAGCACCTGCAGCCGCGCGAGCGGCGGCAGGACCGAATCGCGCCGCGCACGGGTGCGCGCCGTGGCCGTGGAGCCGAGACCCTTCGGCCGCGCGGCGTACTCCACCCACTGCAGCTCGGCGACCGCGCTGGCGATGTCCGCCGGGAGGACCCGGTCGCGGTCATCGGTGAAGGCCGCCATCATGGCCGTGTCGCACAGCGTGTTGATCAGGCGCGGAACGCCGCCGGTGTAGCGGTGGATCTCGGCGAAGGTGTCGGGCGCGAAGATCTCCCGCTCGCCGGCGCCGGCCACGCCGAGGCGGTGGCGGATGTACTCGGCGGTCTCCTCCGGCGAGAGCGCCGTGAGATGGAAGCGCAGCCGCACGCGCTGGTTCAGCTGCACGAGCTCCGGAGCGTCGAGCTTGGCATTGAGCTCCGGCTGCCCGGCGAGGATGATGCGCAGCACCTTCTCCTTGGTCGTCTCCACGCCCGAGAGCAGCCGGATCTCCTCGAGCACGCGCTGGGAGAGGTTCTGGGCCTCATCGACGATGAGCAGCACGCGCCGGCCGGCGGCGTACTGCTCGATGAGAAAGTTGTTCAGCGTGACCAGCAGCTCGCTTTTCTTCATCTTGAACGGCGAGAAGCCGAACTGGGCGAGCAGCGACTGCAGAAAGTCCATCGCCGAGACCTGCGTCTGGTTGATCTGCGCAACCACGACATCCTGCGGGATCTCCCGCAGGAACGACTCGATGAGCGTCGTCTTGCCGGCGCCGATCTCCCCGGTGATCACCACGAAGCCGTCGGCGAACCAGATCGTCGACTCCATGTACGCCTTGGCGCGGGCGTGCTGTTTGGACAGAAACAGGAACTGAGGGTCGGGACTGAGCCGAAACGGCAGTTCTTTCAGCTGGAACGGCTCGATGTACATGGCTGGCAGCTATGCTACGGCAGCCGCACACCCGGGGCCACCCGAGCGAGCAGCCGGCGCGCCAGGCGGTCGCGCCGCGTGGTGGATTCCTCGACCAGCGTGCAATGCCCGAGCTTGCGGCCGGGGCGGGGCTCCTTGCCGTACTCGTGCAGGTGCAGGCCCTCGAAGGCGAGCAGCGCCTCGCGCGCGGGCATCTCGCCGATCAGATTGATCATGGCGCTGTGACCGGTGGGCCGCGTCGAGCCGAGCGGCAGCCCGAGAATCGAGCGCAGATGATTCTCGAACTGGCTGGTGGCGCACCCCTCGATGGTCCAGTGGCCGGAGTTGTGCACGCGCGGCGCCATCTCGTTGGCGATCAGGCGGCCGTTGCGCACGAAGAACTCGATGGTCAACACCCCGGCGTAGCGGAAATGCTCCAGGCACCGCGTGAGGTAATCGACGGCGGTGCGGTGCCAGCGCGCCGGACCGTAGGGCGCGCGAGTCACCCGCAGGATACCGTCGGCGTGTACGTTGCCATTCAACGGGTAGAACACGGTCTGCCCGCGCGTGCTGCGCGCGCCGATGATGGAGACCTCGCACTCGAATGGCACCCACTCCTCGTAGATGAGCGGCACGCTGCCGAGACTCTGCCAGGCGCGCAGCGCATCCTCGTGCGTACGGATGCGCATCTGCCCCTTGCCGTCGTAACCCATGCGGCGTGTCTTGAGGACGCCGGGCAGTCCGACTTCGCGCAGCGCACGCTCGAGCGCCGGCCGGGACCCGACCGCGTGCCAGCGCGTCGTGGGAATGCCGAGCCGCTCGAACAGGCGCTTCTCGGCCACGCGGTCCTGGGCGGTCGCGAGCGCGCTGACCGGCGGGCAGATCCGCGCCCGGCGCGCGCCGCAGGCGTGCTTGCGCAGCGCTTCGACCGAGATGTTCTCCCAATCGAAGGTGAGCACCTGGCACTCGCGCGAGAGCCACTTCAGCAGCTGCGGATCGGTGAACGCCCCATGCACCACGGGGGCGACCCGGCCGGCCGGGGCCTCGCGCGAGGGGTCGAGAAACAGAAAATCCAGGCCGAGCGGGTAGCCGGCAAGGGCGAGCATGCGGCCGAGCTGGCCGCCTCCGATGACGCCGACCGTCATGAGCGGACCGCGCGCGGGTCGGGATGCTCGAGCACCCCGGCGGTCTGATCCCGCCGGAACGCCTCGAGCGCCTCGGCGACGGCGGCGTGCTTGTTGGCGAGGATCGCGGCGGCGCACAGCGCCGCATTGGCCGCGCCCGCCGCGCCGATCGCGAACGTGGCGACCGGCACGCCGGCGGGCATCTGCACGATCGAGAGCAGCGAGTCGAGCCCGCCGAGGGTCTTCGACTGCACCGGCACGCCGAGGACCGGCAGGGAGGTCTTCGCCGCAGTCATGCCCGGCAGGTGCGCCGCGCCGCCCGCACCGGCGATGATCACCTCGAGTCCGCGCGCGCGCGCGCTGCCGGCGTACTCGAACAGCAGGTCCGGGGTGCGGTGCGCCGAGACCACCCGCAGTTCGTAGGCGATGGCGAGCTTGTCCAACATGTCGGCGGCCGCGCGCAGCGTTTCCCAGTCCGACGTCGAACCCATGATGATGCCAACCAGCGGTTTCATCCGCGGGATTCTACCCAAGGAGGCTGCGTAAAGCGCGGAACAGCGCACGGCCCGCCGGGCCCTGCCTGCCCGTGCCGGCGGGCTGCTCGGCGCGTGCGGCGCGCACCAGATGCGCCCAGTGAGCCCGGTCCAGGTCGGCTCGGGCCGCGGCGAGCTCATCGAGCGCCGCCTCGCCCTCGGCCACGAGGCGCTCGCGCCAGTGCTCGGCGCGCTTGAAGCGCTGCGTTTCCTCCGCGTCGCGCGCGCTGCGGGCCGCGAGCGCGCGGCGGATCGGCTCCGGGTCGATCTGGCGCATCAGCTTGCCGATGTACTGCCGCTGGCGCGAAGCGGCCGCGCGGCTGCGGATGCCGCGCGCCTCGCGCACGGCCTCGAGGAGCGCGGACGGCAGCTCGAGCGCTTCGAGATCCCGGTCGCGCAGGCCGATCAGCGCCTCGCCGAGGTCCTGGGCGGCGTGCGCGGCCCGCTTGCGCGCGCTCTTGCTCGGCGGGCCCTCCTCGGCCTCGGGCTCCTCGGTCTCAAACGGGCGCATGCGGCGGCGGGTGCGGTGGGCGGCGGTCCATGACTGCTACACTAGCGCATTCCGCCCGCTCCCGTGAGCACGGCGGCGGGCCTGTCCGCCGGCCGGCTCCGCCGGCGGTCTTCAGCCCCAGCGAGGAGTTTCCATGTCACAGGCGCTCGAGCCGCACGCCCCCTCCGCAACGCTTGAGGATGCCGTCCGCTTCGCGCTCGAGGAAGCCTCGCGCCAGGGGGCGAGCCAGGCCGATGCGGATGCGAGCGTGGGGCAGGGGCTCGGGGTCACGGTGCGCCTCGGGGAAGTCGAGACGATCGAATACCAGCGCGACCGGGGGCTCGCCGTGACGGTGTACTTCGGCCACCGCAAGGGCTCGGCGAGCACCGCCGATCTCGGCCGCGAGGCGGTGCGCGCGAGCGTCGCGAAGGCCTGCGCCATCGCGCGCTATACGGCCGAGGATCCCTATGCGGGACTGGTCGAGCCGGAGGCGCTGGCGCGGGACATTCCGGATCTGGATCTCGATCACCCGTGGGGACTGTCCGCCGAGGCGGCAATCGACATCGCCCGCCGCTGCGAGCGCGCGGGGATGGACGTCGATGCGCGCATCGGCAACTCCGAGGGCGCCTCGGTCAGCACGCAGCGGCACACCGGCGTGTACGGCAACTCGCTCGGGTTTCTCGCCGGCTTCTCCGGCACCAGCCACTCGATCAGCTGCTCGCTCATCGCCCAGCAGGACGGACAGATGCAGCGCGACTACTGGTTCACCGCCGCGCGTGATCCGCTCGAGCTGGACTCTCCCGAGGCGGTCGGCACCGCCGCCGGGGGGCGCGCCTGCGCGCGGCTCGGGGCGCGCAAGCTGAGCACGCGGCGCGCCCCCGTGCTGTTCGCCCCGGAGATGGCGCGCGGATTGGTGCAGCACTTCCTCGGCGCGATCAGCGGCTCGAGCCAGTACCGCAAGGCCTCGTTTCTGCTCAATGCGGCCGGCGAGCGGGTGTTTCCGGCCTTCGTGCGCATGAGCGAGCGGCCGCACATTCGCAAGGGCCTCGGCAGCGCTCCGTTCGACGCCGAGGGGGCGGCTACCCACGACCGCGAGCTCATCGAGGCGGGGGTTCTCCAGGGGTACGTGCTCGGCAGCTACTCGGCGCGGCGGCTCGGCCTGAAGACCACCGGTAACGCCGGCGGCATCCACAACCTGCTGGTCGGTTCCGCCGCGGCGCGCTCCCGCGAGGAGCTGCTGCGACAGATGGGCTGCGGCTTGTGGGTCACGGAGCTGATGGGCCAGGGGGTCAACGGCGTGACCGGAGATTACTCGCGCGGGGCGAGCGGGTTCTGGGTGGAAAACGGCGCCGTCGTCCACCCCGTGCAGGAAGTGACCATCGCGGGGAATCTGCGCCAGATGTACCAGAACATCCTCGCGCTCGGCGATGACATCGATGTGCGCGGCACGATCCGCTGCGGCTCGCTGCTCATCGGCGAGATGACCATCGCCGGGGATTGAGCCGGCAGCGAGCGGCGTCCCGCGGCTCGCCCGATCCGCTCGAGCCCTGTGCCGCCCGTATCGCCGGCAGCGCCCGCCAGCGCCTACACTGTCCCAATGCACGCCCACGAGCCTCATTCGGCACACCGGCCCTTCGCCTCGCTGCGGCTGCTCGCCGGGCAGGCCTTGAGCCGCGCCGCCGGCGCGCCGCTCGTGGCCGGCAACCGCGTGCAGCTGCTGATCGACGGCGCGGCGCACTTCGAGGCCTGGGCGGCGCTGATCGAGTCGGCGCGGGACTATCTGCTGCTCGAGAACTACATCATCGCGGATGATGCCGTCGGACGCCGCTTCCGCGATCTGCTGATCGCGCGGGCGCGTGCCGGGGTGCGCATCGCGCTGATCCATGACTGGTTCGGTACCTGGGGCAACGCGGGCCGCGCGTTCTTCGCCCGCCTGCGCGCCGCGGGTATCGAGGTGCGCGCGTTCAACCGCCCGCGCGTGGACAGTCCGCTCGGCTGGATCGGCCGCGATCACCGCAAGCTGCTGGTCGCGGACGGGCAGATGGGCTCGATTTCCGGCGTGTGCCTGGCCGCGAAGTGGCTCGGCGATGCGGCGCATGGGGTCGCCCCCTGGCGCGACAGCGGCGTGCTGATCGCCGGCCCGGCCGTGGCCGACATCGAGGCCGCGTTCCGTGAGAGCTGGGCGGGGCTGGGTGCGCCGCTGCCCTTCAGCGCCGCGCCGACGCCGGCGCCGTGCGGCGAGGTGGCGCTGCGCGTCATTGCGACACTGCCGGCGCACGGGGCGATGTACCGTCTCGACAGTCTGATCGCCGCCATGGCGAGCCGGACTCTGTGGATCAGCGACGCCTACTTCGTCGGTATCCCGACGTACGTGCGCGGTCTGGCCGCGGCCGCCGCCGACGGGGTGGATGTCCGGCTGCTCGTGCCGGGCAGCAACAACCTGCCGGCGGTCGGGGCGCTCTCGCGCGCCGGATACCGGCCGCTGCTCGAGGCGGGCATCCGTGTGTTCGAATGGAACGGCAGCATGATGCATGCCAAGACCGCCGTCGCCGACGGCCGTTGGGCGAGGGTGGGCTCATCGAACCTCAATCTCTCGAGCTGGCTCGCCAACTGCGAGATCGACGCGGCGATCGAGGACACCGGCTTCGCCGGGCAGATGCAGGAGCAGTACCTGCGTGATCTCGACAACGCCACGGAGCTGATGTTGAAGGGCCGCCGCCCGCAGCCTCAGGCGCTCATCCTGCGCAGCGCGCGCGGCGGCAGTTCCTCGCGCGCCGCGGCGAGCGCCCTGCGCCTGGCTAACACGGTGGGCGCGGCGATCGCCAACCGCCGCGTGCTCGGGGATTCCGAGCGCGGCGTGCTGACGGTGGCGGGCGGGGCTCTGGTGGCGCTCGGCGCGCTCGGCTTCTGGCTGCCGCAGTTGCTCGCCTGGCCGCTCGCGGCGTTCGCCGCCTGGCTGGGGCTGAGCCTGCTGTGGCGGCGCCTGCGCCGGCCGCAAGACTAGCCTCACGCCCCGCCGGCACTGTCCGCCCCGCTGCAGCGGTGAAGCCGCGCGGCGCCCGGGCTGGCCGGCCGTCGTGCCCGTGCGGCCGGCAGGGTGCTTCGCCGGCCAGCTGCCGTGGCCGGAATGTGGGGCGCGTGCGTGCTGAGCCTCGGCGACCGTGAGCGGGGCCCGTGGCGCACCGGATGCAGTCGTGCCGAAACCGGATCTGCTCATCGAGGCGTTCGAAGCGCGCGCGGGCCGCCTCCGCAGCGAGGAACGCAGAGCCCCCTGACCGATCCGCACGGCGTGGGGTTGGTGTTCTGCCCGTTCATCGCCCCGGGGGTTGGCGCCGAGCGGGGATCACTGCCGGGGCGGCGCGAGATGATATAACAGTCATGTCCGACGCGCCGGAGGGCTCACGGCTCCGGCAGCCGCTGCGCAAAGGGCGGAGGGGTGCCCGAGCCGCTCTGCGCCGAAGAGGCGGGTGCGGCAGCCTGCGGGCCTGTTGCGCCGACGAGAAGCAGCACTGGCGTGTGAACCGGGTCCGGCCGGCGAGGGCGAACAGGAGAGCCGGCGTGGACCTCTGTGGGTTGCGCCCGTGCGCGGCCGGACCGGAGGAGGCCCGAGAGTCCTCAACAGGGATGAGGAGTTGCGGGCAAGCGCAAGATATTGAATTCACTGATGCGGCGCAGGGCCCCGATGCCGGGGACTGCGGGATGGCGCCGCCGTCGCAGGGCGGGAATACCCGAGTCATGCAGCGCCGCGCTGCGGTGCCGGCGGCTCACGCCGCATGCGCGCGGCTTGAGCACAAGGCGGTTCCGCCCGCGCGGGGAACGGGCGCTCTGGGCGCTGACGTACCGCCCGCCCCGTCACGGCTGTCTTGCGGCGATGGCGCGCCGGTGCGCACCGCACCCTTCCTCGCGATAAGATGGATGTGTAGAGTCCCTCGAGAGATCACGCCCCAGGCCCGAGGTGCCCGACCATGGAATCGAAATTCATTCTGGTGTTGCTTGCGTCCACGACCGGAGCGACGCAGTGCCTGCGCATCGCTTCAGTGATGAGCGAGCGTCTCGGCCAGAAGCTGCGATTGGCGCATGTGCAGATCGGGCCGCGCTCGATTCTGTTGCCGTCGCAAGAACAGCTCTCGGAGTACGAGGTCGAGCATCTGGTCGAGCGCGAGCAGGCGGAAACCGACAAGCTGCGCGAGCTGGTTTCCGACTGGACGCGCGCGAGCGGCATTTCCGTCGAATTCGATCTTTACAAGGGCGATGAATGGCGGGTGATGCGGCACTACCGCAACACGGCAAGCATGGTCGTGCTCACCGCGCCGCACTCTCAGCCCGTCGGACACCGCGAGGCGCTGCGAGCGGCGCTGCTGCGGACCCGCCATCCCGTGGTGATGGTGCCGCCCGCCTGGGACGGCGGCTTCGGTCGGCGCCTGATGGTCGGCTGGTGGGATGTGCCGCCGCTGCGTCGCGCCCTCGTGGCGTTCCAGCCGTTCATCGCCGCGGCCGAACAGGTCGAGGCGGTTTCGGTCGGCCAGGACGAGAGCGTGCTCGAGGGAGCGCGCGCGGCCCTTGCGCCGATCGCCGCCGGGGCCAGCTACCGGGTGGTCGCCTCCGACGGGCGCCGTACGGCGCAAGTGCTGCTGGATGCGGCGAGCGCTTACCGCGCGGACGGGCTCGTCATGGGCGCTTTCCGCCGCGGCGAGATCCTGAACTGGCTGGCGCGAGGCACCTCGACCCAGCTGATCCAGTCAAGTTCCCTGCCGCTGCTGATGCATCCCTGAGGCGTCCCGGCCCGATACAGCGCCTTGAAGGCCAGGCTCTGCCGCTACAGCCAGCCGAGGCCTCGGGCCAGCATGCTGAGCGCCACCAGCACGATCATCGGCACGAACACCTTCTTCAGGTGCACATTGGACATCCGGTTGAGCGTCTTCGCACCGAGCATGGAGCCGCCCAGCACGCCGAGCGCCACCGGCGCGGCAATCATCGGGTCTATGTCCCCGCGTTGAAAGAAGATCCCGGCGGAGGCCGCCGCCGTCACCCCGATCATGAAATTGCTGGTGGTGGTCGAGACCTTCATCGGCAGCCGCATCGCGGTGTCCATCGCCAGCACCTTGAAGGTGCCGCTGCCGATGCCGAGCAGGCCGGAAATCAGCCCCGCGACGTACATCATGCCGAAGCCTATGCGGACATGCGCCACGTGGTAGGGGACGTCCTGGCGCGTGCGGAGGTCCGAGTACGTGCCGGGCAATTTCAGCCACCCGGCCCATTTGTGGTTCTGCACGCCCCGCGGCAGTTCCTCGCCGAGGCGCATCACGAGCGGTATCGCCGAGACCAACAGGATGACGCCGAATACGATGAACAGCACCGTATCGTCGAGCATGGATGAAACCAGGGCGCCGCACACCGCTCCCGCAGTCGTGGCGATTTCGAGAAACATGCCGACCCGCAGATTGGTCATCCGATCGCGCACATAGGCTGCCGCCGCGCCGGAGGAGGTGGCGATCACGGACACGATGGAGGCGCCGATCGCGGTGGCGAAGGACACGTGGAAGACGAGCGTCAGGATCGGCACGATGAACACGCCGCCGCCGAGCCCCGCGAGCGCGCCGACGAAGCCCGCAAACATGCTGCTGAGAGCGATGAACACGAGAACACCGAACGAGTTCTCCGGCATGTTCGTCACGCCCGGCCGGCCGAGATAGGCCCCGATCCCGAAGATGCTGAACAGCAGAATCGCCAGAACGACCGCCGTGATGATGACGTAGGTGCGGTCCTTCTCGATCGCGAACGCGGCAATCGACACCGCGACGCGCAGCACCGGAGTGGCGAGCAGGACGAGCAAGCCCGCGGTTACGATCGCCATCGGCTGGGCCGCCCTCAGGCCCGCGCCGACCTCCGCCAGCGTATCCGGAAACGTTTGAGGAGGAAGTCGGCCGAGCAGGCGCAGCGCGTAGTAATAGCAGACACCGGCGAGTATCACCGCGACACTCAGGAGCACGCCGCCGCGCAACACGCCGCTGATGACGAGCTCAGTCTTGCGGATGAGGCTATCGTCGGCCCCGAGACCAGTTGTCTTGTCGTTTATCGTGATGTCTGACATCACCGCACCGGGTTGTGTCTGAATTTAAGGTGTCTGAGACCGTTCAAGAGCATCCTGCCGCGGCAACCTGTCGTGACCAACATGGCCGCTGCGGCGGGCACAGTCTACTGCTGCTCTCTGTCCGGGGTTGCTAAAAAATACCAAAATGTCCTGCGGCGACGGCCTGTCGTGAGCGGCTCGGCCGCGGCGGCACCGACGGGTTGTCCTCTCTTGGCCGGATCCGGGTGACGGAGGGGGGTGTGATCGATCCGCGACGGTTGCATTGCGCATCGCTCGGGCGCCATGACCTGCCGAGCTCATCGGTCGGCGTGCCCCGACAGGCGGCGGGGGAACCGGTTTGCGCGGCGTGTTCAGCATTCCCCTCGAGCGCTGGAGCGAGCGGTTTGGGTCGTCACAACGGGCCGCATATCGTCAAATTCCACAGCGAGCGGAAACGTCGCGTCCATCAGGGTCTTGCGAGTGTGTGCCGGCGGATTGTCCCGCGAAAGCGGTGCGATTGCCATCGCCCATTCGGATGCCGGCATCGGGCGCGAGGGCCGCAGGAGCGCAGAGCGGAGCGCTGGCGCTCGCGATCGATCATGGAACTGCGGATGGCCATCCATCCGGCGACCCGGACAGTCTGTGCCGCCGGCGACCCTGGCGTGTTTACGCACCATCCGTCGTCCAGCGGGCGCGTCAAAGGTGGAGCTGCGCGCACATCCGGCTGTCTTGCGGCCAAGCCGATCGCGTTCGGCGGTCGCGCCGGCGCGCGCGAGGTCCGCCGCATCGAGCGCAGGCGGTGCGATGCCTGCCCGCCGTCGGCGGCTGCGCGGGGGTCGATGCGGTCCGCGCGTGCGCAGCGCCTTGAGGAGTCGCGCGCAGAGGGTGGGCTCCTCGCTCGGCGCCGCCGGCAGGCCGCGCGGGTTCGCTTCGTCTGCGCTCGCGGTCCGTGATGCGCTTTGCTGCCGCGCTCTCGCCGCTCTCGCCGCTCTCGCCGCTCTCGCCGCCGCGGTGCCGCCGCTGGTGCGGCTGAACTGTGAGACGACGCCTTCGATGACGGTCAAGCGGGCTGCGCTCACGGCATCGTGCTCCGGCGAGCCCTGCGCGAGGCGGGTGGCGGCGTTTTGGGGCGTGCTCATCAATGCAGCCTTTCAAGACGGTCCGTGGGGCGGCATCGAGACAGTTTCCCCCAGAGCGCGGGGCCGGTCCGGCAGGCCTGCGATCCGGGCGGACCTCCCGAGTCCATCCACGTGCGCGACCTTATATCATAAAATTCTAATATTTGATCGGCCAGCGAAAGGCGCCGCTGTGGCGCCGAGCCTCTCTGCTCGCGCGCCTCAAGGGATCCTGCGCACACGCGGGTACGGTCAAGGCGTTGCCCTCGAGGCCTGCAATCCGGCATCCCGTCCGCATGCGAGCCGCAGATGCAGAGAGCGGCTGCAGGCGCAGCCGCCGGGCCGATCAGGGCGCAGCTCGCGGCGGGCCTGGCAGCCTCGCCCGCCATCGCGCCGCACAAGGCAGTGCCCCTGAAACGACGAAGCCCACCTTGCGGTGGGCTTCGTGCGGATTGGCTGGGGGACTAGGATTCGAACCTAGGTAAACGGAGTCAGAGTCCGTTGTCCTACCACTAGACGATCCCCCAAGAATCGTGCGCCAGACGTAGCGGGCGGACCGCGCCGGGGCAGATATTGAAGCCTGCCTCGACGCGCTCTTCAAGAGCCCGTTAACGCTTCGAGTACTGCGTCCCGCGGCGTGCCTTGCGGCGGCCGACCTTCTTGCGCTCCACTTCGCGCGCATCGCGGGTGACGAACCCCGCATCGCGCAGCGGCTTGCGATAGTTCTCGTCGTACTCGATGAGCGCGCGGGTGATGCCGTGACGGATCGCGCCTGCCTGGCCGGTGATGCCGCCGCCGTCGACGGTCACGCTGATGTCGAAGCGGCTGGCGAGCTCGAGCGTCTCGAGCGGCTGACGGACGATCATCCGTCCAGTCTCGCGGCCGAAGAACTCATCGAGCGGCCGGTTGTTGACCGTGATCCGCCCGCTGCCGGGCCGCAGGTAGACGCGCGCGGTCGCCGTCTTGCGCCGCCCGGTGCCGTAGTTCAGTTGCTGGACTGCCATCGATGGATTCCTCAGATCTCGAGCGGCTGCGGCTGCTGCGCCTGATGCGGGTGCTCGCCGCCCGCGAACACGTGGAGCTTCTTGAACATGCGCCGACCCAGCGGGTTCTTCGGCAGCATGCCCTTGACGGCGAACTCGATCGCCCGCTCGGGATGCTCCGCCAGGAGCTTCTCGAGCGCGATCGACTTGATGCCGCCGATATGCCCGGTGTGGTGGTAGTAAATCTTGTCGCTCAGCTTGCGGCCGGTGACGCGCACCTTGCCGGCATTGAGCACCACGATGTGGTCGCCCATATCGACATGCGGGCTGTAGTCGGCCTTGTGCTTGCCCTTCAGGCGATGGGCAATCTGCGTGGCAAGACGCCCGAGGGTCTTGCCGGTGGCGTCGACCACGAACCAGTCGCCGCGCACGCTGCCGGATTTGGCGAAAACCGTCTTCATAAGAGCCTCTGCGGGGGGCTTCGATCCAAAAAGGACCCTATCCAAAGGGCCGGCAAGTCTACTGAAGCTGCGCGCGTATTGCAAAAGCCCGCGTGCGGCCCTGAACGGGGCCCGCAGCCACAGCGGCCCGGGAACATCTATAATAGTGCCATGGACGCCTGTGGACCCCTGGATGCCTGGATTGCCGCAGCGGACCGCGCGCTGCGCGCGCTCGGCGCGCCCGCCCGCGCCGCCCGCCCGGTGCCGGGCGAGCCCGACACGGCAAAGTCAAAGCTCTCGGCAGATGAGCGGCGGCGCTCGGCCGGCCTGATGCGTGTCAATCACGCCGGAGAGATCGCCGCGCAGGCCCTCTACCACGGCCAGGCGCTGGCCGCCCACAATGCGGCCACCCGGCAGATGCTCCTGCAGGCCGCCCGGGAGGAGGCCGACCATCTGGCCTGGTGCGCGACCCGCCTCAGCGAGCTCCAGTCCCGCCCCAGCCTGCTCGACCCGCTGTGGTACGCCGGCTCCTTCGCCATCGGCGCCCTGGCGGGCCTCATGGGCGATCGGATCAGTCTCGGCTTCGTGGTCGAGACCGAGCGGCAGGTCGAGGGGCATCTCGAAGGTCATCTGGATTCTCTGCCCCGTGACGATGCCCGCAGCCGCGCGATCGTCGAGGCGATGCAGGCGGACGAGGTCACCCATGGCGCGAACGCCAAGGCGGCCGGAGGCATCGATCTGCCCCCTCCGGTCCGCTCGCTGATGCGCGCCACGGCGCAGCTCATGACCCGCACCGCCTACTGGCTGTAGGACGGTCCGGCACCCCCGAGCGCGCAGGTACCGCTGGTTTTCCCCGGCCCGCGTGCGGTAGGCTTTCACCGAGGGGGGCAAATTAAGTAATCTTCTTCTCAAAGCCCACGAACGAAGGGGGAGCCGGTGATGGAAGAAAACGTCGTCAAGCCGCTGAGTGACATCCCGGCGATCAATCGCTTTCTCAGCTACTGCCGCATTCGCACCGTGCCGTCGAAGACGGTGGTCATCCATGCGGGCGATCTGCCGGACGTTCTCTACTACATCATCAGCGGCTCGGTCGAGGTGATGATCGAGGACGAGGAAGGCAACGAGATGGTGCTCGCGTACCTCAATCGCGGGCAGTTCTTCGGCGAGATGGGGCTGTTTTTCCAGGATCAGGCCACCCGCAGCGCCTGGGTGCGCACCCGCAACGCCTGCGAGCTGGCGGAGATGACCTACCCGCGCTTCCGGCAGATCGCCGCCGAGAGCCCGGGGCTGGTGTTCGAGCTGGCGACGCAGCTCGCCACGCGTCTGGACCGCACCAACCGCAAGCTCGGCGACCTGGCGTTCGTGGACGTGACCGGCCGGGTCGCGCATGCCATCAACAACCTGTGCGATGAGCCGGACGCCATGACGCACCCCGAGGGCATGCAGATCAAGGTGAGCCGCCAGGAGCTCTCGCGCCTGGTCGGCTGCTCGCGCGAGATGGCCGGACGCGTCCTGAAGGTCCTCGAGGATCAGGGCCTGCTGCGGGCCACCGGCAAGACCATCGTGGTGTTCAACGCGCGCCCGAAGATGCGCACCCGCCCGGTGGTGGTGCCGGTCAAGCAGAGCGGCAAGGGCGCGCGGCCGGCCGGTTCAGGCCAGGAAGAGTAGTCCGGGGCGCACCGCCGCGCGCGGCGGTCACAGAGCGGCGATCTGTGCGCGCATGGCGCGCACCGTCGCGGCGTAGTCCGGGCTGCCGAAGATGGCCGATCCGGCCACGAACGTATCGGCCCCGGCGCGCGCGCACGCCTGAATGTTCTCTACCTTCACGCCCCCGTCGACCTCGAGCCGCACCGCGCGGCCGCTCGCGTCGATCCGCCGGCGGACCGCCTCGAGCTTGCCGAGCGCCGAGGGGATGAACTTCTGCCCGCCGAAGCCCGGATTGACCGACATGATGAGCACCAGGTCGAGCTTCTCCAGGGTGTAATCGAGCCAGTCGAGCGGTGTGGCCGGATTCAGCGCGAGACCCGGCTGGCAGCCGTGCTCGCGGATCAGTTCGATGGTGCGGTCGACATGCTCGCTCGCCTCGGGGTGAAAGGTGATGAACCGGGCGCCGGCGCGCGCGAAGTCCGGCACGATGCGGTCGACCGGACGGACCATCAGATGCACGTCGATCGGGGCCTTCACGCCCCGCTTGTGCAGTGCCTCGCACACCAGCGGCCCGATGGTGAGATTCGGGACGTAATGGTTGTCCATCACGTCGAAGTGGATCAGATCGGCCCCCGCGCCGATGACGGCGTCGACTTCCTCCCCGAGCCGCGCGAAATCGGCTGACAGGATGGACGGGGCGATCCAGTGCGCGCTCATGCGGCCGGCCCGGTCAGCCTGCGTAGCGCCTCGTGGTACTTCTCGCTGGTGCGCGCGATGATCTCGGGCGGCAGCTTCGGGCCGGGCGAGCGCTTGTTCCAATCGAGCGTCTCGAGGTAATCGCGCACGAACTGCTTGTCGAAGCTCGGCGGACTCGCGCCCGGGCGGTAGGCGTCGGCCGGCCAGAAGCGCGAGGAGTCGGGCGTGAGCGCCTCGTCGATGAGCGTGAGCGCACCGTGCTCGTCGAGACCGAACTCGAACTTGGTGTCGGCGATGATGATCCCGCGCGCGCGCGCGTGGGCGGCGGCGAACTCGTACAGCGCGATGGCGGTCGCGCGCACCTTCGCGGCGAGCGGCGCGCCGATCAGCCGCTCGGTCTCGGCGAAGGAGATGTTCTCATCGTGCTCGCCGGCGGCGGCCTTGGTCGCCGGGGTGAAGATCGGCGCCGGCAGGCGCGCGGCGAGCGCGAGCCCCGCCGGCAGGGCGATGCCGCACACTGCGCCGGTCTTCTGGTAGTCCTTCCATCCCGAGCCGATGAGATAGCCGCGCACGACGGCCTCGATCGGCAGCGCCCTCAGCCGCTTGACGATCACGGCCCGCTCGGCGAGCAGCGCGCGCTCTGCCGGGTCACTCACCAGCGAGTCGATCGCCCGCCCGGTCAGGTGGTTCGGGACAATGTGCCGGGTGCGCTCGAACCAGAACTGCGAGATGCAGTTCAGCACCCGTCCCTTGCCCGGGATCGGGTCCGGCAGCACCACGTCGAAAGCCGAAAGCCGGTCGGTCGTCACGATCAGCAGAGCATCGGGGCCCGCGGCATAGATGTCGCGAACCTTGCCCTCGTGGATCTTCTCGAGGCCGCGCAGCGAGGTGCGGTAGACAGTCGGTGCATCCATGCTTGCTACTATAGCAGCGCATGCACAGCCCGCACGTCCCGCCGCACCCATGAGATACACCGGCAAGCTCGCCGGCGGCCTGCTCGGCTTCGTGCTCGGCTTCGGGCCGGTCGGCGCGGTGCTCGGGGCGCTGATCGGCCACCAGTTCGATGCCTACGCCGAGCAGCGCGGCGCGGGCGCGCGCACGGCGCACGCCGCGGCGGTCGGGGAGCGCTTCTTCCGCGCGACGTTCCGTGTCATGGGTTTCCTGGCGAAGGCCGACGGGCGGGTGTCCGAGCAGGAAATCGCCGCGGCGCGGGCGGTGATGATGCAGCTGAGGCTCACCCCGGCGCAGGTGCACTCGGCCATCGAGCACTTCACCGCGGGGAAGCGGCCGGAGTTCGATCTGGACGGCGAGCTCGCCGAGCTCAACCGAGTCTGTCTCGGCCGAGCGCATCTGAAGCGCGTGTTCATCGAACTCGAGATCCGCGCGGCCCTCGCCGGCAACAACCTCGATGGGCCGGTGCGGCCGCTGCTCGGCCGGATCGCCGAGCGGCTCGGGGTCTCCTCCTTCGAGTTCGCGCAGATCGAGGCGGCGCTGCGGATTCATGCGCGCGGCTTCGGACCGCAGACCGCGGGGGATGCGGCCGGGGACCTCGAGCGCGCCTACCGGGTGCTCGGGGTCAATGCCGCCGACGGCGACCGGGAGATCACCAAAGCCTACCGGCGGCAGCTGAGCCGGCATCACCCGGACAAGCTCAAGGCGAACGGGCTGCCCGACTCGATGATCGAGCACGCCAAGCAGCGCACTCAGCAGATCATCGAGGCCTACGAGCTGATCCGTGAGCGGCGGGGCATGCGCACCTGAGCGCATGGGTGACAGGGGCGCACCCGGCGGCTTAATCTTCCGGCCGCATGTGGGCGAGAATCTGGGCATTTCTGGATGACTGGTTCTTCGGCAGCGCCGAGCGGGGCGGCCCGGTGCGCGGCAAGCTCATACGCGGGCTGAGCTATCTGTATGCGGTGGTGCGCGATCTGGCGGGCGGGCAGATCAACCTGCGCGCCATGGGGCTCGTCTATACCACCCTGCTGACCCTGATCCCGCTCGCCGCGTTCAGCTTCGCGATCCTCAAACTGTTCGGCGCGCGCGGCGATCTGGAGCCGGTCGTCTATCAGTTCTTCAGCGCGCTCGGGCCCGCGGATGCGGCCAAGGTCACCTCCCGGGTGGTGCTGTTCGCCGATCACGTCAGCGGCGGAGTGCTCGGCTCGGTGGGCTTCGCGCTGCTCGCCTGGACGCTGATCGGCACCATCAAGAAGGTCGAGGACAGCTTCAACTTCCTCTGGCGCGTGCAGAAGCCGCGCAGCCTCGCCCGGCGCGTCACCGAGTACCTCACGCTGGTGGCGGGCGGGCCGGTGGTGCTGGTGATGTTCATCGGCATGTCGCACCGTGCGATCGACAGCGCGCCGTTCCGCGATTTGAGCCGCCTGCCGTGGGTCGACCTGCTCGCCGCCGCGGGCATCAAGCTCGCCCCCTATGTCATGGTGGTGGTGGCCTTCACCGGCCTTTACCTGCTGGTGCCCAACACGCGCGTGCAATGGCGTCCGGCGCTGATCGGCGCGGTGGTGGCGGGCGTGCTGTGGGCCGCGGTCGGGCGGGTGTTTACGGCCTTCGTGGTGCACTCGACGCGCCTGGCGATCGTCTATGCGGGCTTCGCGTTCATCGTGGCGGGGCTGTTGTGGACGTATCTGGGCTGGCTGATCCTGCTCGCCGGCGCGCAGCTGTCGTTCTACATCCAGAATCCGACCTACCTGCGGCTCGGGCTGCAGGAGCTGAAGCTCTCGGGTGCGGAGGCCGAGCAGCTCGCGCTGCGCATGATGTACCTGGTGGGGCGCGCGTATCTCACGGGCGAGAAGCGCTGGAGTCTCAATGCGCTCTCGGCGGAACTCGGACTGCCGGGCATCGCGGTGGCGCAGATGGTCACGGCGCTCGAGCACAGCGGGATCCTGGTGGTCACCGAGGAAGACGAGCTGCTGCCGGGGCGCGATCTCGGGCGGATCCGGCTTGCCGAAATCCTCGACGTCGCGCGCACCCGCCGCTCCGGGGGCTTCACTCCGCGGCTCGTGCCCATCCCGCCGGTCGATCGTCTGCTGAGCGCCATCGACGAGGCTCGCCACAACCGATGCGGCGAGCTCACGCTGCGCGATCTGGTGCAGGAGCCTCCCCGGCCGGCGCTCGTGGTCGCTGCCGGCAGCGGCGCGTGAGCCTCGGGCTCTAGATCGTCTCGGTTCCCGTTGCGGTGCCGACGAGCAGCAAGTCCGCGGGGCGCGCTGCGAACAATCCGACGGTCACCACCCCCGTGATCTCACCGAGCTCGCGCTCGAGCGCGCGCGGATCGGTGATCGACAGTCCGTGCACGTCCAGGATGTGGTTGCCGTTATCGGTCACGGTGCCGCGCCGCCATACCGGCTGCCCCCCGCGCGCCTCGATCGCGCGGCTCACCAGCGAGCGGGCCATGGGAATGACCTCGACCGGCAGCGGAAAGGCTCCCAGCGTCTCGACCAGCTTGCTGTCGTCGATGATGCACACGAAGCGCTGCGCCGCGCTCGCCACGATCTTCTCGCGCGTCAGCGCGCCGCCGCCGCCTTTGATCAGGTGCCGCGCGCGGGTCGCCTCGTCGGCGCCGTCGATGTACAGGTGCAGGCCGGCGACCTCGTTGAGGTCGAGGATCTGGATGCCGGCGGCGCTCAGCAGGCGGCTGGACGCCTCGGAGCTCGAGACGGCCGCGCGGATCAGCCCGGGCCGCGCCGCAAGCGCCTCGATGAAGTAACCCACGGTTGAACCGGTGCCGACGCCGAGCACGCTGCCCGGTTCGACGTAGCGCACCGCCGCCTCGGCGCAGCGGCGCTTCTTGAGGTGGGCCTCGGTGTCTTTCGAGCCTGCGGCGGTGGTGTCTGTCATGGCATTTTCCCGGAGCTGAAAACGAATGTGCCCGCTTGCGCGGGCACGAGGGCATCGAACTTTGTTTCACTCGGCGGCCGCCGAAGCGGCCGCCGAGCGAAAGGCCTTACTTCTTCTTCGCAGCTTTCTTCTTCGCGGCCTTCTTCTTTGCCTTCGCCATGTTGGCTCTCCAGTTGACGGGTTAGTCCGAGGGCCGAGTATATACATGCGAAACAAAAATACAAGCAAGTC
>JAJYUL010000071.1 GCA_021792555.1 Pseudomonadota bacterium | reverse complement strand
CCCGGGGTGACGGCGGACGCGACAGTCTATAGAATGCGCGGCCCGGCGCCGGGATAGCTCAGCTGGTAGAGCAGCGCATTCGTAATGCGCGGGTCGTAGGTTCGAATCCTATTCCCGGCACCATTAAATCAAGAACTTAGCAGACTCCTCCTAACTCGCCAGACTCTTGTAAGTGCCCAGTAAGGGCAACTGGCAAACGCTCTCTCGACTTCAGTGCACGGCGCTGCCAAGGCGCCGCCCGTCGTGGGTGCAACCACGGCCGAGCGGCTGACCACAACCCGAACGACTGAGGTTCGAGTATGGCTACCGCTGATCCTATCGCGCCGTTGGCAAGCACGCAGCCTGCGGTCCTGGGCGTCATCCCCCTCGCCACCATCCCCGCCTACCGCCAGACCGGCTGCGCTGTCGTGACCGTGGAGCCCGTCGGCCGCATTCCCCACCGCCACTACATCAGCCTGCGCCGCTACGCCGCGCTCCGAGAATGGACCTTCACCCTCGCCGCCCGTCGCTGGCAGACTGCCGGTGCCTGGCTGCGTGGCTCCATCACTGTCTCTTTGTGGGAGGCCCGCGCATGAGTACGCGCCTCGACCAAGAACGCGCTTGGCGGGCACGCCTGAATCCGATGGAACGGTACTACCTGCAGCACCAACACCTGCTGATCGGCAGCGTCAGCATCACCGTTACGGGCACTCCTGAGTCCCCACCGTCCGCTCCCGGGCCGCTCGCTGCGGCGCCGGCCACCGAACAGCCGGCCCCCGAAGCACCGGAGATGACTCCCGAGGTGACCAAGGCCGAGCGCGCGCGGCACTGCGTGCGCGTGTTCCCTCCGGGGGCGCTTGCGGAGGCCATCGCCGCATTGGCTGGCATGCGGGACCAAGACGTCAGGCGGCTCAGGCGTGCGATCGATCGCGCGGCCCGCGACGACGGCTGGCGATCAGTGCCATGGGCCGATCCCGCCCCGGTCGCGGACCCATTCGCCGACTTCGGCTTGGAATACGAAAATTTCCGCGCCGTGATCGATCACCTGTCGATGCAGTGGACCTGCGCCAGCTATACGCTCGATGCCGGCGAGTCCCGCGTGGATCCGATCCTACTCGTCGGCCCGCCCGGCATTGGGAAAACGCGATTCGCGCAGGAACTCGCGCGACGGATGGGAACCCGGATGGCGGTCTATTCCGCCGGCAGCGCGCAAGCAGCGTTTCAATTGTGCGGCTCCGATGCGGGCTGGAGCAACGCCAAACCGGGCATCGTGTTCGAGCTGCTAGCGCAGGGCGACAGCGCGGCGCCCGTGTTGGTAATCGATGAGGTCGACAAGATCGGCACGTGGGCACGCGAGAATCCGTTGAACGCGCTGCTCGATCTCACCGAGCCGGACACCGCGCGGCACTACAAGGACTGGTGCCTCCAAATGATGTTCGACGCCAGCAAGATCCTCGTGGTCTGCACGGCGAACGAACAAGCCGCGCTGCCCGCACCGCTCCTGTCCCGGCTCGAGGTCTGTCAGGTCAAGCCACCCACCGTGGACCAACGGCGCGCGATTCTGAATAGCTACCTCGGTCGCCTCGCCGCGACACACAAGTGCCCTGCGGGCCTGGCGCTTGACGAGCCCAGCGCCGAGGCGGCCCTGGCAACCCCGGACCTCGACGTGCGCGCGCTGCTGCGCCTGACCCGCGCCGGCTTCGCCTCCGCGCTCGCGGCCGACTCGGACCGCGTGGTCCTCGCCCCACCGCGACGCGGCGCAACTCGGCAGCGAATTGGCTTCATCTGACGTAAGGCGCTCGCCGCGATTGACGACCTTCCCCGGACGAACGCCCAGGCAGGCCATGGTGCAAAACGCCGTTCGGCTGTGCGTCGCTGACTATCCCCGCGCAGACAGCATGATGATCGCCATGCCGGTCAGGGCGATGAGACTCCCGATGACATCCCAACGACTGGGACGAATGCCCTCCGCCGCCCAGAGCCATCCGATGGCCACTGCAATGTAAACCCCACCGTACGCGGCATAGGTGCGCCCGGCCGCCGTAGGGTGAAGGGTCAACAGCCAGGCGAATGCGCCCAGCGAGACGGCCGCGGGCAACAGCAGCCAGAGGGGCTTGCCGTGCTTGATCACGAGCCAGGGCAGGTAGCAGCCGACAATCTCGGCAAGGGCGGTTACGGCAAACAGCAGTAAGAGGCGCAGCAGTCTCAGCGCGGAGCCAACTGCCGACCCATCCGACGTTCCAGCGCCAAGCACCGATCACGCCCTTTCCAGAGCATGGCCGCTCGTCACCCAGCCTCGCTTTCCCGCGAGGTAATGGTAAATATCTGTGTAACCGAGCGATTTGAGCCGTTCGGCGGATAAACCGGCACGCTGGCAGGCCGCACTGGCGCAGTAAACGACCACGGTGACATGCCGGTCGGGAATTTCCACCGGCGCACGCGTCAGGATCTCGTCCGAGACAATGTTGATAGCCCCCGGCAGGTGCCCTTCATCGAAACTCTGACGAGGCAGCGTATCGACGAGGACGAATTTCAGACCTTTCTTCACCCAATGCTCGAGCGTTGTGGTGTCAATGGTCCTCATCGATCACCCTCCCCGGCATGTGTCACAGCGCCTGCATGCAGATCGCAGCTGAAGATCCGGGGTAGCAGGCCCAAAAGCCAGTGCGGGAGCCGTGAAGCCGACTTCCGTTTGCATTTGAGCGAGCGGCCAGCAGGATCCCAGCCAAACCGAAGTGCGGCGGGTAGAGCGCAGGCGGAAGTCCGGTCCAGCGCCCGACTGTTCCGAAAGGATGCGCTGTTGCACGGCACGGGCATCGCTCTGATTGTCACGGCTGATTGCGCTGATGGTGAGTGCGCGCTGAGAGGCTCATTTGGATACGCGTACGCGCCTCGGCGCCCAAGTGCGCAGGAGTAAAAGCGGAGGTATCGGGTTGCTGCATGGGTTTAGAGCGCAACCAGTAGCGTATCAGAACGACCTGCTGTTCGTAGTGCCGGCAGCCGGAGCACAGTAGGAGGTGAACGTGGAGCGCGAGACGTGCCCACGGGCCGACGGGCCGGTGCATTCGGTCCGATACCAGGCGGGTCGCCTCTGCACAGGTCATCATTTGGTGTGGCGCCTCATTGAAGTGGAATCGAACCAGCAACGCTCGATGCATTCGCGCAACCGGAGACGGGCCCGGTGCATTCGCACCCAGAGATTGGTCGAGGATATCCCGAGAGCCTTACAGGCTTCATCGGTGCCGATCTCGTCGATCTCAATCATCCGTACTGTGGCTGCCAGCGTGCCGGGCAGTTCATCAATGCAGTGCTCGAGCATGACCCAGAATGCCTCTCGCTCTAGGGCGTTTCCGGGATCCTGCCAGGCGCGCGGCCGTGCCCGCCAACGGTCCGCGCTGTCGAAGTTCTTTTCAAGCAAGGCATCAATGTCCCGCTCGTCGTCGATTGGCACTTCGCGGGATGAGCGACGGAACTGGTCCAGAATCTTATACTTGAGGATGCCGATCAGCCACGTTCTCTCGGTCGAATTGCCTCGAAAGCGCTTGTGGGCCGTGAGCGCCGCGATCAGGCATTCCTGAACGGCATCTTCAGCGAGCATCGGATCGCGCAATCGCGCCAAAGCGTAGCGGTAAAGCGTATCACCGTGTTCGGCGAGCCACTGATTCGCTCCTGTCGGGAACGCCTGTGGGGTGGTCGTTATCAATCTCATGCCCCAACGCGGCAAGGGATAACTGGGAGTGTAGCAACCCGAAGCGCTCAGCGAGGGTAGACAGGCAATCCGGCTTTCGGCCCGCACAGTACCGCCGTAGACGTGTCCTGGTCCCTGAGGCAGCCGGATTGCGGTCCGCTGTAAGGATTGAGCCCGCTGCTGCGACTGAAGAGCCGGAGCAGCGGTTCGTCTCTGCGGGGGATCGCTGCCGCCATCGCAAAAATCGAGTACCGAGGAGACGATGTATGACTACCAAATCATCACGGATCACAGCACTGGGGATAGCCGCAGGAATGGCACTTGCCTTGGCTGCCGGCGGGGTCGCTCTGGCGGCCCCCGCCTGGGGGCATCACACGGGCGACCCAGGGTTCGTGACCGTGCGCTCTAGCCACGGCTATGCCGAGACATTAAGCACCCTCGAGCACGCCATCAAGGGCAATGGGCTGATGGTCATGGGGAAAGTGAATCAAAAGGCGATTCTGTCGATGACGGGTCTCCATCTGGCCGGTGCCGAGTCGCTCCTGGTCGGCAATCCGCGCGTCGGCAAGAAGCTCTTCAGCATGAATCCGGCCGTTGCGGCCGTGGTCCCCGCACGGATCTCTGCCTGGGTGAGCCACGGTGCGACGTATATCGGCTACTTCGCGCCCTCCGCTCTCATGGGCGCCATCTCGACGAAGCTGGCCAAGCCCGGCCACATGCTGGACATGAAATTCCACACGATCGTGGAGCAGGCCGCCCATTGATGTCTGTGATCCGAGCGGAGCGGCCTTTCGCCGCCCCGCTCGGCGCGGATGGAGAGAAATGATGGATCCTGAGACGACAGTGGAATCGGCGCGCAGCGGCGCTCATCTGGCGTGCGGTCGGCTGCAGATCGAGCGCATCGGGGAACTCGTGGCGACCGGGATGGTGCTCGCCGCCGCGGGTGTATCACCACTGATGTTTGTGGCCGCGGCGGCAGGCTATGGTTCGATGAATTTTTTCGCCAAGTTTGCGGTGGTGCCGGCTATTTTGGCGGTAGCGGTGATCACACTTGTCGCGCGCTTGCGTGGCTGGTCACGCCTGTACCACGGCATTGTCATCGCGGCGATCGCCGGACCGCTGGCTACCGCGGGGCTTGAAGTGGTGCGCGTGATCGGATTTCGCGTGTTCCACGCGATGCCCGGCTCCATGCCGATGCTGATGGGTGTTCTCATCACGAATCGCTTTCTGCTCGGGCCGAACGTGTGGAGCGACATCGTCGGCTGGACGGATCATATCCTGGTCAACGGAATGAGTTTCGCGCTGGTTTATGTGCTCGTGTTCGGCCGGCCACGCTGGTGGAAAGCGCTACCGTACGCCTGGACGGTCGCGACGATCTTCATGATCAGCCCGGTCATGCAGATGTTGGGTGGTATCGGTGAGTTTGGGCTCGCGATGGGGCCGCGTTTCCCGGTGACAGTGTACCTGGCCCACACGGTTTTTGGATTGATTCTCGGCGTCATCGTCGCGCGCTGGGCCCGGGCGGAAGAACCGCTCTGGGCACACCATCTAATGTGGCGGGGACGATCCCGCTGAGGTCCGTCCGGATCGAATCGACCCTCATCCGGCACAACACGACAGCTGCGTCACATCCTGCGTAAAGGTCTGGGCGGCGAGCTTGAGTCCCTCGACCATGGTCAGGTAGGGGAACAGTTGGTCACCGAGGTCTTGCACGGTCATGCGATTGCGGATCGCAAGCGCCGCGGCCTGGATCAGCTCGCCGGCCTCGGCGGCAACCGCTTGCACACCGATCAGCCGCCCCGTGTCGGCATCCGCCACCAATTTGATGAAGCCGCGCGTGTCGAAATTCGCGAGCGCCCGCGGAACGTTCTCGAGCATCAGAGTGCGACTGGCGGTTTTGAGGCCCGCCTGCTCGGCCCGCTGCTCACTCAGACCCACCGTGGCCACTTGCGGGTCGGTGAACACCACGGCGGGCATAGTGGAGAGATCAAGCCTTGCGTCGCCGCCGGTCATGTTGATCGCCGCACGTGTGCCACCGGCTGCCGCCACATACACGAATTGCGGCTGGTCGGTGCAATCGCCGGCGGCATAGATGTGAGTCGCACTCGTGCGCAGACTGTCTTGCACAACGATGGCGCCGCGCCCATCGACTTTGACTCCCGCCGCTTCCAATTTCAGATCCTGCGTGTTCGGGTTCCGTCCGGTCGCCACAAGCAGTCGGTCTGCGCGCACCTCACGCTCGGACAGTGTCAGCACGAACTCGCCGCCGGCGTACGCCACTCGGCGTGCCTCGGTGTATTCGTTTACCTCGATTCGTTCATCGCGAAAGGCCGCCGCAAGCGTTTTCCCAATGAGCGGATCTTCCCGGTACAGTAGCGAATGTCGTGCAAGGATGGCGACTTTGCTGCCCAGCCGGGCGAACGCCTGAGCCAGCTCGAGCGCCACCACCGACGAACCGATAACGGCGAGCCGTTCGGGGATGCGGTCGCTTTCCAGCGCCTCGGTCGAAGTCCAGTATGGCACCCCGTTCAGACCAGGAATCGGCGGCACGACCGGGCGCGCGCCGGTAGCGATCAGGCAGCGATCGAAGGTTACCGTGCGTTCACCGCCTTCGTTGAGCCTCACCCTGAGACTGTCACCGTCCTTGAAGCGTGCCTCGCCGCGCAGAACGGTGATCGCCGGGTTGCGCTCCAGAATGCGTTCATACTTGGCATGGCGCAGTTCCTCGACGCGACTTTGCTGCTGAACCAGTAGAGGTCCACGCAGCACGGTTGACGGGGTGGGTGGCAGACCGGCATCGAACGAGCTTTGTCGGCGCAGGTGCGCGATGTGCGCCGCACGGATCATGATCTTGGACGGCACGCAACCGACATTGACGCAGGTGCCGCCGATGGTGCCGCGCTCGATCAGCGTCACCCGCGCGCCGCGCTCGACGACCTTCAGCGCGCCGGCCATGGCCGCACCGCCGCTGCCGATCACGGCAATGTGCAGCCCTCGCCCACCACCAGACGCTGCGGCATCGTCGCCCCGAGCGTGCGCGCCATAGCCGCGTGCGGTCACCGCGTCGATCAGCCGCCGCACCGGTACCCCGCGTTCGAGCTCGACCCGCGCCGAGGCATCCGGGTAGGACACTTGCGCCGCGCGCACGCCAGGTACGCCTTCGAGTGCCTGGCGCACCTGTGCTTCGCAGCTCTCGCAGGTCATGCCGCTGATTCTCAGCTCAGTGATCGCTCCGTCAGTCATCAGGTCCTCACAGTTGTCTATGCGGTCAGCCACGCCCGACGACCGATTCGCGGTCGTCTGTGCTGCAACGGCGGTTCGCCGGATTCACCAGATCCCAGAGGGCCGCGAGGAACATGATCACCAGTCCGGTATAGAAAATGCCGCGCGCCTCCCCCTTGCCCAGAAAATGATGAGTCAGCCCGAACACCCCGATCAGCGCCATCACCGGACCGATGCTCCCGAGCACAGTGCGATGCCATCGATGGTGCGAGAACCAGCCCGCGAAAGTTGCCAGGAGCGCCACGGCCGCGAAGATCGGGATCAACCAATGCACGAACAGTCCTTCCCAATGACTGAGGAAACCCAGTCCGATCGCGGCACCAAGACCCGCGGCCGCCGGGAAGCACACGGCGCAACTGAAGCTGCCGACGATGGCGCCCATGACGCCGGTTTTATCGATGATACGGGTGATGCCGGACATAGTCGGTTCCTTATTCGCGACGCTCTATAGGGGGTCCGCTGCGCCTGAGCTGGGCTAAACTTACTGCCGTACCTAAGTACGGAGTCAAGTTCCTATGAATGAGCCCCAAGACGGTTTGTCGATTGGCCGGTTGGCCGCAGCGGTCGGCGTCAACGTCGAGACCATCCGCTTCTATCAACGGAAGGGCTTGCTGCGTGAACCGCCGAGGCCGCCGGGCGGCATCCGGCGTTATGCCGCAAAGGACACCGCGCGGGTCAGGTTCATCAAGTCAGCACAACGGCGCGGTTTCAGCTTGGACGAAGTCCGCCACTTGTTGCGACTTGACGAGGGTATGCAATGCGCCGCGGCAGCCAAACTGGGTGCCCGACACTTGGACGATGTGCGGAGGCGGCTGCGGGATCTACGCCGAATCGAGGCGACGCTGTCAAAACTGCTCAAGCGATGCAGCCGAGGCGAGGAGCAAGTGGCCTGCCCGTTGATCGCGGCGCTGCATGCGGATGATAAACAAATGGATAAAAGCTATGTTCAGTTGCCGCCAGAGCGCTGACAGATTCGACGAGCGGGACGCCGATTTTGATGGTCTCAAGATCTTCTCTGGCAGCGGTCACGCGATCAATAGCGGCGCGCAGTCCTAACGCAGCGCGAAACGGTGCACTGGCTTCACTCGCCGGTGACCTCGCACCCCAGCGCGGCCGCCGAGGCGGCCATCAACTTTGCCAGTCGCTCACCGCGACCGAAGGTGAGATGCGCTTCGATGCACAACGGGCAATGTGACCTCCCCTGCCACTCGACGTCACTCCTCTCTCATCTGAAAAAAAAGTCCTCGCATGCTCGATCCGGCGTACCGCGGCAAGTGATCCCCGACGCGGTCCGGCACTGGTTTGAGCTCGGCTTGCCGCGTGGACCCGCTCGATGACTGCGGCGTGCTGGTCGAGGAATTCATAGCCGGCCATCACACGGTCGCTGCGCGCCATGAACTCTCCTACTTCCAATTCAGCAGAAACGGGCTCATCGTCCCGCCGGAAATTTGCGCTGCGAGCCCCGCGAGCGCGACAGAGCATGCTTGCGGGCAATCCCGACCAAATCGCGCCAGACCGTCTGATCAAACGCTTCGTCAGTACTCGTCCATAGGATGATAAATCGCACTCGTGCGTCCAGATGCCGAGCGGCGCACGTGATGTAGGACTCGCCCTGGCGTCGAGTCCGATCGGTTGCATCGATCGCATCGCGCGCAAAATCCTTCAGGCATTCTTTTGACGCAAGGATTTCGACGCCGCTCGCGGTCAGCTGTTTCTCAAGATAGCGCACGGCGGCCGTGAGCTTCGGGATGGCTGAGTCCTCCGCCGCTGTGCTCGATCGGATCACGCAACGATTCTCCGGCGATTATTCTTGAGAGTTTTGCGCGCCAATTCCGCGATCTCTGAGACCGCCGTCTCATTTTGGAGACATGCAGGCGTGCGGGATCCCAGTTGCCATAACGTACCCGGGAGTGAGGGCGCAGCACACCGCCCGCCTCCCTCCAGCCCTGGAGCACACCGAACGGTCAATGGACCGCGCCGCGGCGGCCAAGCAGAAGAGCGCTCGCTGCGCCGCATTCGGATGCATCTCGGGAATGAATGCCGGTACAGACCCTCGAGATCAGCGAGGCGGCGGCTCATGCAATGGCCTGGCCGCCGGATTCCGATGGGTCGACGAAGTCGATGAATCCGGGTTTCCTCAAGCCGCATCCCGGCGCGACGCCGGCTAGCGTGATCGCGGCCGACTACTTGCGGCCTTGCTTCTCTCGGGCCGCCTTGATCTCCTCGCTCAGCCGTCGCAAGTCATCCAGCGAACGTTTCCTGGGGCGGGGCTGAGCGTCCGCCGGTAATGCGGAACTGTTGTACGGATCGTGCGGCGGCGCAGGGTCGTGCAGTTCGTCGCCATCGCAGCTCAAATCCGAGCCGAGCGTCTTCAAACGCTGCGTATCGATGTCACGGTCGAATTGGCCGGTCTCGCCTTGCCATTCCCACGTGGCATTTCCCCGTTCGTCGAATGCGATGCGCCCGGAGGGTTT
>JAJYUL010000028.1 GCA_021792555.1 Pseudomonadota bacterium | reverse complement strand
AGGAGTCCTTCGGGCAGATGTGGGATTATCGCAGCGAGGCGTGGGCGCGGAAGTTCTTCGAGAACTGGCGGGCGCAGCTGAAATGGCAACGCCTCAAGTCCTACGAGAAGTTCGCCGAGATGATCGACCGACACTGGGACGGCATCGCCGCCTACTGCGATCCGCGCAACAAGGTCTCGCTCGGGTTCGTCGAGGGATTGAACAACAAGATCCGTGTCATCCAGAGGCGCGCCTACGGTCTGCACGACGAGGAATACCTCAAGCTGAAGGTCCTGACCTGCATGCTTCCGGAGCTCTGATCAAAAATTGAGCAAAACCTACCCACACGATTTCACGAAGAGCCTTTTTTTATGCGTTGCGGCAATGTTACGGCCACCTGCAGCGCGCGCGTGCCGCATCCCGCGGGACGGTCGGCCGCGTGAACTGCCAGCGACTGCGCGACCCTGCAAGGGGAGCCTCTGACATTCTCCCCGCCCCTGCAAGGCGGAGATTCCCGCCGCACGACGCGCCCGCGGCGCGCAGACTCGCCAGGCTCGCCGCCCCCAGCCCCTGGGGGGGCATCAGCTGGGCAGGAGTAGGGACACAAGCAACCGCTTGAACGCAGCGGGCGCGCACACGCGATGCCCGCGGCCATGCGTGCGCCGTTGGCACCCGATAGCGCATGCAGTCCAAGTGACATGGCCCCGGCAGATCGCAGCGTCAGTCTCGCTCCGATGGCGGCCGGACGCGGAGCGGGAAGCGGGCACGAATCGGCAAAGCGTGCGCGCCGTGCGGTGCGTATAGTACGGCCCCCATGATCTCCCCTATCCAGGCGCCCGAACTGCACGCCGGCGACGCGCTGCTGCTCGTCGACGTCCAGAATGACTTTCTGCCGGGCGGCAGCCTGGCCGTGCCGGTGGCGGATCAGATCCTCGAGCCGCTGAACCGGTGGATCGCCCGGTTTTCCACGGCCGGCCTGCCCATCATTGCCACGCGTGACTGGCATCCGCCCAATCACTGCTCCTTCGCCGCCCAGGGCGGTCCCTGGCCACCGCACTGCATCGCCGGCAGCCCCGGCGCCGAGTTCGGCGCAGGACTGCGGCTGCCGGCCGATACCCCAATCACGCTCATCGCCAAGGGCACGGACCCCGGCGCCGATGCCTATTCCGGCTTCGAGGGCACGGACCTCGATGCCCGCCTGCGGGCCGCCGGGGTGCGCCGGCTGTTCGTCGGTGGGCTGGCTACCGATTACTGTGTCCTGAATACCGTGCTCGACGCCCGCCGATCGGGCTATGAGGTGGTGCTCCTGGAGCGCGCCATCCGGCCCGTCGAGCTGCACCCGGGCGACGGCGCACGCGCCCTTGCGGCCATGGCGGCCGCCGGCGCGCAACTCTTGAAGGATTGATCATGGGAGAGACCGGAGCACTGCTGACGGACCTGTATCAGCTGACCATGCTGCAGGCCTATTTCGATCAGGGCATGAACGACACCGCGGTGTTCGAGTTCTTCGTGCGCGAACTGCCCGCGGGACGCAGCTTCCTCGTGGCGGCCGGACTGCAACAGGCGCTCGATTACCTCGAGTCGCTGCGATTCAGTGACGAGGAGCTGGCCTGGCTCGAGCGCTGCGGCCGATTCAGCCCCGGCTTCGTTGCCTCGCTGGCCGAGCTGCGCTTTACCGGCGAAGTGGCCGCGATGCCCGAGGGCACCGTATTCTTCGCCAACGAACCGATTCTGCGCGTCATCGCGCCACTGCGCGAGGCGCAGCTGGTCGAAACCCGACTCATCAACCTGCTGCAGTTCCAGACCCTCGTGGCCAGCAAGGCCGCCCGGGTGCGCCTCGCGGCAGCGGATCGGCTGCTGGTCGATTTCGGGCTGCGCCGGGCACACGGCGCCGAAGCGGCCCTGCTCTCCGCCCGCGCAAGCTATCTGGCCGGATTCGACGGCAGTTCCAACGTTCTGGCCGCGATGCGCTGGGACATCCCGATGTACGGGACCATGGCACACTCGTTCATTCAGGCGCACACGGATGAAACGGCCGCATTCGAGCACTTTGCCCGCTCCCACCCCAGGGCCAATACCCTGTTGCTCGACACCTACGACACCGAAGCGGCCGCACGGACCGTCGTGCCGCTCGCCCGGAAGCTCTCCGCCGACGGCATCACGATCCAGGCTGTGCGCCTCGACAGCGGCGATCTGGCCGAGCACGCGCGGCGGGTGCGGGCCATCCTCGATGCCGGCGGCCTGAGCGGGGTGAGCATCTTCGTCAGCGGCAGCCTGGACGAATCCTCCGTCGAGCAGTTGCTCGCCGCGGGCGCGCCCATCGACGGCTTCGGTGTCGGCACCCGGATGAACACCTCCGCCGACCGGCCCTACCTGGATTGCGTTTACAAGCTGCAGGAGTACGCCGGCGCGGCGCGCCGCAAGCGCTCCGAGGGCAAGGCAACCTGGCCCGGCCGCAAGCAGGTATTCCGGCAGCTTGACGCCGACGGGCGGATGGCCGGCGATACGCTGACCCTCGAGGACGACGCGCCGCCGGGCAGCCCGTTGCTCGTGCCGGTGATGCGCGCCGGCCGGCGCCTGGCACCCTCGCCACCGTTACAGGCCGTGCGCGGCCATGCCAGCGCCGAACTCGCGCGGTTACCCGACACTCTGCGGCCGCTCAGCACGGCCGCAGCCTATCCGGTGACGGTCGCCCCGGCGCTTCAGGCGCTGACCCGCGCAGTCGATCAAAAGAGCCGCTGATCGACCCGAGCCGCGGGACACGCTGTCGGTGCCGGGAGCACCGTTTCATCACTCCGTCACGGGCCTTCCTCCGGCTGTAATGAGGCAGGCAATCCCGAGCGCGAGCAAAGGACCGCTCGTGCGCTCTGCGCGGCAGCCCCGGTGCAGTCCCCGGCTCTCAGGTGGCCTCAGCGCAAATCCCGCACGAGCAGAACCGAACACGGCGCGTACCGCGCGACCTGCAGTGCGACGCTGCCGAGCGGCGGCCCTGACGGACTGCGTACGCCGCGGGAACCCAACACCACCACTTGCGCTGCGTCGCGACGAGCCTCGTCGATGAGCGCCTTGACCGCCGGGCCCTGCACGATCCTAATCTGCGGCCGTACGCCTGGCCGTGTCAGCAGAGGCTTTGCCTCCTTCGCCCACGCCCGGGCGGCCGCTTGTATCCTGCCGAGCAGCCCTCTGCGGTCCTGCGCTTGCAACTGCGCCAGCACGCCGCCTTGCGGCGGCTCGGCCACGGCGACCACCGTCGGTTGCAGCGCCGGCACGTGAAAGAGCCGATAGAAGCGCTCTGCCACCTCTTCAATCGATGCCGAGCCGTCGACCGGGAAGAGCACCGGAAAGAGCCGCTTGCGGGCCGTCAGCGCTTTTTCCCGCTTCGCCTCACGCTCGCGCACCAGAAGGACGCTCGCGCTGATGTGCCGCTCGAGCACCGCCAGGGCGACGCTGCCCGTCGGCAGGTAGGGATTGTCCGCGCGCCCTTTCGCCCCGAGCACCACCAGTTCGAAGCGGCCTCTCCCCGCCATCTCCGGCAGGACCCGCGCCGGCTCCCCGCGCCGCACGTGGCAAGTGACCGAGAATCCCCTGGAGCGCAGTCGCCGTTCCACGCGGTCAAGCAACGCCCGCGTCACCGGCGGGACACGCACAGTCTCGGGCTCGTGCCGCGGCGCTGAGGATGCCTCCCGGACGCTCAGCGGCAGCACATGCAGCACGTCCACGTGCCGGCCGGGCTGAGCCAGGCAATCGCAGATCATGCGCGTCGCTGCTAGGGTGTACCTGGAGCCATCGACTCCCAGAAGAATATTCATAAATCCCTCCGCACAATCGCTGCGGGAGGATTGTCTCGCTCCCCGGAGCGCGCCACCTATCCGGGCTCATACGCATGACGGGCCGGTTGCCCCGTCCACACCGTGGTCTTGGCGACTCGCTGCCCGGCGCGCCGCCTCCAATCGCCGCCAGACGCCGAACGCAGCGGCCGATCCGGGCGGCTCGCAGTAGGTATAGCTCCGCACTGCGATGAACCGGACGCGCCGGTAAAAGAGAACCTCAGGGTCGGTGGGGATCCGCTCACGGGAGTCTGCGATGCATCCGACAACTGCCGAATTGTTCACGGAAACGCTGGAGAAGACAGGCGAGTGGCTGCAGGATTTGATGCAGGAGCTCGGCAGCTCCCATCCGCAACAGGCCTACTCGGTATTGCGTGCCGTCCTGCACACCCTGCGCGATCGCCTGACCGTGGGCGAGGCTGCAGATCTCGGTGCGCAGCTTCCCATGCTCGTCAGAGGCTTCTACTTCGACGGATGGCGCCCCTCCGCGCAACCGCCGAAAATGCGCCACAAGAGCGAGTTCCTGCAGCACCTGAAGCAGTTGTACCCGGCACTGCCGGACGCCGAGCGGGAAGGCGCCGCTCGCGCGGTCTTCCGCGTCCTGACGCGCCACATCAGTCGCGGGGAGCTGCAGCATGTCAAGGATCAGCTCCCGGCGGACATTCGCGATCTATGGGATTACCCGGCCTGAGGCCGCTCAGCCGCCGCCAGGGCGCTCCGCCCGGCCGGAACGAGCCTCGCACGCCGCTGCCGATCGCCTGACGGCTGCGCGGCCGGCCCGATGGACCTGCTCGTCTCCTACGACTGCGGACGCTATGGGCGCGCCAGAGCGGAAATCTTCCACGTGCTGCGCCGGCTTGGCGAGGAGCACGGCGAGGTCGAGCGCACGAGCGTCGATGGCATCGCGCTGGCGCGCACTGTGCGCGATGCGCGGGAAATCGTCCGCGGATGCCGGCGCCTCGACCAGGAGGGCTATCCGTTCGAGTTCGCAATCAAGTGGGCGCCCGTAGACTACTGGTGCGCGACGGACCTGGACCGAATACGCGCACTGCTCGAAGAGCGGATTCGCGCGCAGATCGGCGCCAGCGAGCGCTGGGGCCTGCAGGTGGCCCGGCACCGCTGGGACAGGTACCACACGCACGAGATCATTGCTCGGCTCGCCCCCGCCATCGACCGCAAAGTCGATCTGGCGCACCCCGACAAATTGATCCGCATCGACGTTCTGGGCAGAAAGACCGCGGTCTCGATCCTGCGCCCCGGGGATGTCTTCTCCGCGCGCCGCGGGCAGTCATCACCCTCACCCGCAGCGTCCCCGCCGGGCGCCCGCTCCGATTGATCGGCCCGGACCGCCCCCGTGCACGAAATCGTCGAAACACGACAAATGTCATCACCATGAAACCGGCGCGAGGCGCGGAGGAGACCTGTTGCTCAGACTTCAGCCGTGCGCAGCGGCCAAACTCTCCGGCGGGTGCACACCGACAAACTACTCTCAAACACCGGAGCGCATTTCGATGTCATTCATCTCCTGGACCGACGATCTGTCCGTGCACATTCCGTCCGTGGACGCGCAGCACAAAAACCTGGTCGGCATCATCAACAATCTCTACGACTCCATGCAGGTCGGCAAGGCGAACGGCGTCATGCGCAAGATCCTCGGTGATCTTGCCGACTACACCGTGACGCACTTCTCCTACGAGGAGCGTCTGTTCAAGCAGTACGCATATCCGGATGCGGCGACGCACCAGAGCTCCCATGCGAGCCTGGTCACGCAGATCCGCGAGCTGCAGAAGCAGCTCGAGGGCGGTGCGCCGATTTCGATCAAGACGTTCAGCT
The DNA here is from genome assembly GCA_021792555.1 of Pseudomonadota bacterium. GTDB lineage: Bacteria > Pseudomonadota > Gammaproteobacteria > Steroidobacterales > Steroidobacteraceae > 13-2-20CM-66-19. Next base: position 43,486 of record JAJYUL010000028.1, on the reverse strand, counting down.
TCCTGAAGAAGTGGCTGACCGAGCACATCATGAAGGACGATCAGAAGTACTCGCAGTTCCTGCGCGCCAAGGGAATCCAGTAACGCGAGAAAGACGCCGCGGCGCGGGCGGACTCATGGCCCGCGCTAGCGGTATTCCCCAATGGCGCGCCCGCGGTGCGATCTCGCATCCTCGGCAATGGCGCGGCAGGCATTGCGCTCACGCGCGCCGAATCGCTGTGTGCGAGGAGGACCCGAGATGAAAATCGGAGAGGTCTGCAGCCGGGAGGTGTACATCTACACTCCCGAGGAGCCTCTGGAGAGTGCCGTGGCGGAGATGGTCAAGCGGCACGTCGGCGCGCTCGTAATCGTCAAGGCCGAGCCGAAGCGGGTGCGGCCCGTCGGGATCGTCACCGACCGGGATGTCATGCGCGGACAGGTCTTGCTGAAGAAAGGCCTTGCCAACCTCACGATCCGTGACGTGATGACGAGCGACCCGCTGACGATTCCCCAAGGCACCGGGATCGGCGAGGCCATCGACCTGCTGCGCCAGCGCGGGGTGCGCCGGGCACCGGTGGTCAACGGCGGAGGCGATCTGGTCGGTATCGTCTCGCTCGATGACCTGCTGCCGATCGTCGCCGAGGAGCTCGGCGCTCTTGCCCAGCTGGTGGGCACCCAGGCTCGCCGCGAAGGCGTTGCGCGCACCCGTGCGCCCAGGGCCGCCGGCGCACGCTCGACCGGCCGCGCTGCGCGAGCGCGGCGTCGCTGAAGCTCGCGGCTGAACTACTCCGCCGCGCCCAGCAACCGCGCACGGCATCCGCTACAGCTTCGGCGGCGGCCTGCGGGCGGGCTGGGCTTCATGATCCCGCTGGCACGCGAGACAGCGCTTGGCGGTCGGGTACGCCTCGAGCCGTCCCAGATCGATCGGCTCGCCGCAGTCGATGCACACTCCGTACGTGCGCTCGGCAATGCGCCGCAGGGCCGCATCGATGTCGCCCACCTCCTCGACCTCGCGCGAGATTTCGGCGAGATTCACATCGGTGAGCAGATCCGCCAGCGACTCCTCATCGACATCGTGGACCTGGCCGGCAAGCTCACCGTAGCTCTCCTGATCCGCGCGGCGCAATGCCTCGGCGATGTCCGCACGCAAGACGCTCAAGCGCGCCCGCAAAACGTTTTCGAAGTGCCGATACGTCATGCCTGATTGGACAGCGGACATACAGCTTGTCCTCGCGCGGGGTGAAAAAGGAGCTTCTCTTATCGATCCGCGCCTGCCCCGGGGACAATATGTACTCACCACAGCGCCGCGCCTCGGACTGCCGGGGCCGCCGCTCGCCAGCCGCCGCGCGGCCGGGCCGCAACGCGGCAGAGCGGCTGCGGGTCAGATCACGCGCTGTCTCGCGAACAGGAAAGCGCCCCTGCTCACACGGTAGACGTACCAGAGCCACACCGGCACGAACACGAGCCCGCCGAAGCCGAACGGAACGCAAAAGCCGGCCAGGATCGACCACACGAGGAACAAAAACGCGGTGCGCAGGCGCCATTGCCGGTGGCTCTGCAGGACCGGATCGCCCCATGCTTCAGCGTCCTTGCGCGTGTCACCGTAGACCTCGTACCAGATCGTAAAGACGAACAGCACCGCGCCGAGGGCGAGCGCCGCATACGCGTGCCATGAGCGGCGCGTCTCCTCCCCGCCGCCCGCCAGCGCCCCGGCGCCCTGAGTGGCGAGCGTGTGCATCACTTGCCGACTCGCCACCACCGCTCCTCGCCGGTGATGACGCGACGCCAGTAGAGTTTGTAAATGAGGAACGTGAGCACCGAGAGCACGAGGAACAGCCCGATGATCCACGGTCCCAGGCGAGCCCGCTCCTGCTGATGCGGGTGGGCAACCGCATAGAGAAAGTACACGATATCCCGGGCGGTCCGATCGAACTGCGCCTGCGTCATGCTGCCCTGCGTCAAGGGCTTGACCCCGATCGCCACCTGCGCGGGACTGCCGAAGCGCAGACCCTGCACCATGACCGGTTTCTGCAGCCCCTGCATCGGCGCGAACACGTCCGGCATCGCCACGTTGTACCGCACGGTGTTGTTCACCCCGCTCGGCCGAGACGGATCGACGTAGAACGAGGTCAGGTACGTGTACAACCAGGCGGGCGAGCGGCGCCGGGCGATATCCGTCAGATCCGGCGGCAGGATCTTCACGAAGGCGTTGATGATCGCAGGCGGCATCGTGCTCGTGATCGTGTCGTGGTAATGCTTGCCATTCGTCCCGATCACCTTCTCGAACTCAACCCGGTTCATGCCGAGCATCTTCGGCAGCGAGCTGTAGCGCACGCCCTGCAGCGAATGACAGGCAACGCACATGTGCAGCGTATAGAGCGCCCCGTTCTGCAGCGCCGACTTGTCCTGCAAGTTGACCGTGATGGGCCTGAGCGGCGGCTTGGTCGTCGCCACCGAGGCCCGCGCCAGTCCGCCGAACCCGGCGAGCAGCCCGACGAGAAGCGCAAGCAAGACCGGATGATTCCCACGCGGTGCATTCTGCTTCGTCATTGCTTGATCCTGCCGAGATGATTTCGAGTGTGTTCTACCGTTGTCGAACGCTGACATGCGCAACTCCAGTCGCCGACCGCGCTCAGTGGAAAATGCCGCCGGCGGTGAGCCGCTCGGGCAGCTTCTGCGCATCGCGCGTGAGCGCGGGGAAGCCGATCGCCAGCCCGAACAGCAGCAGCAGATACAGCGTCGGGATCCAGTCCGTCAGCAGCATCAGGTCCCAGCCGTGCGCGTGAATGGAATACATCCACAGGTCGATCAGCCACACCACCGCCTCCGCCGCCACCAGCCAGATGACCTTGGCGCGCGTGGAGCGCTCCCGGTTGAAGAACGGCAGAAGCAGGAAGGTCGAGTAGAACACCTCGGTGACGTGCAGTCCGTACACCATGTTGTGCTCCGTCGCGAACCCGTGCGCGATGAGACCGAGCCACAGGAACGAGAACGCCATCATCAGGATGTCTATTTTGTAAAGCACCGAGCGATAGCGGATCGACCGCACAGGATTGCGGTCAAGCAGCGGCAGACACGCCAGCAGCGCGAACGATCCGCCGAACGCCATGATGCCGTACAGCTTGTCCGGCACGCCGCGCAGCATCGCGTAGAAAGGCAGGAAGAACCAGAGCGGATGGATGTCCGCCGGCGTGTGCAGAATGTTCGCCGGGGTGTAATTGAGCTTATCGAGCAGCAGCCCCCAGCCGCCCGGGTTGTAGAAGACGAACCAGAAAAAGACCACGAAGAACACGCTGACGCCGAACAGATCCTTCACCGTGTAATACGGATGAAAGGGAATGCCGTCGCGCGGCCAGCCGGATTCGTTGACGTTTTCGTGGATTTCGACGCCATCGGGGTTGTTCGAGCCGACGTGGTGCAGCGCGATCATGTGCACGAGCACGAGCGCCAGCAGCAGCACCGGCATCAGGAACACGTGAAACACGAAGAAGCGGTTGAGCGTCGGCAGACCGACCACGAACGAGCCGCGCAGCCAGGTCGCGATCGGCTTGCCGATGACCGGCACGGCGGTGACGAAATTCGTCACCACGGCCGAGCCCCAGTAGGACATCTGGCCCCACGGCAGCAGGTAGCCGAGAAACGCCTCGGCGGCGAGCGCCAGGTAGATGAAGATGCCGACCAGCCACAGCAGCTCGCGCGGCTTCTTGTACGATCCGTACATGATGCCGCGATACATGTGCAGGTAGACGAGCAGGAAGAACGCCGACGCCCCCACGATGTGCATGTCGCGGATCAGCCAGCCCCAGCGCGAGTCGCGCTGGATGCCGCGCAGCACCGACCAGTACGCGAGGTGCGGGTTGGGTTGGTAGTGGATCGCGAGGAACAGTCCGGTGGCGAGCTGCAGTACCAGAACCAGCATCGCCAGCGAGCCGAAGAAGTACCAGAGGTTGAAGTTTTTCGGCGCGGGATAGCGGGTCAGCTGGCTGCGCCACAGGGAGGAAATCGGCAAGCGGTCGTCGAACCAGCCGAACACGCGCCGGGCTCTCGATTGTTTGCTGCTATTCATGGATTTTCCGACCTTCCAGTACGTCAATGACCACGGTTCCGGCGGGCGATCAAGCGTTTTTGCCGCCGGCGCGCATGGTCGTCTCGTCAGTGCGCTGTTGCGGAAGCGGCGCCGGAGGGCGCTGCGGGCTTGCTCTGGCCGCTGCCGTTGCCGTCGCTGGCCGCGCCCGGCGCGGCCAGCGTCTGCGCGTAGTGCGTGAAGTCCTTCGGACCGAGCCCGAGCGTCGAGTCCGGGTTCAGTTGCTGCAGGTACGCGGCCACCGCGCTCTCCTGTGTGGCGCTCATCGCCCGGGCGATGGTGTGCATGACCCGGCCCGGGCTGTTGGCCCGCGCGCCGCTCGCAAACTGCTGCAGCTGCTTGACCACGTAGGCTGCGTGCTGTCCGGCGAGCGCCGGTATGGCCATCGGACCGTTGCCCTCGCCGCCGAGTCCGTGACAGGCCGCGCACGCGGGGATGTTGTCGGCCCCGACACCCCGGTTGTAGATGACCTTGCCGAGCGCGAGCTCGGCCGGGTCGGCCGCGGGAGCGCCCGGCGCCGCAGGGTAAGTCGACATGGGCTTCAGCTGCGAGAAGTAGGCGGCGATGTCCTTCAGGTTGGCGTGATCGGGCGACGGCGGAATGGTCATCGCCATGCCGCTCATGATGCTCGACTTGCGCGCGCCGCTGCGGAAGTTCTCCAACTGCTTGAGAATGTAGTTGTACTTCTGCCCGGCGAGGTTCGGGTAGAGCGGACTCATGCCGATGCCGTTTGCGCCGTGACAGGCGGCGCAGACCGCAATCTTGCTCGCGCCCTGGGCCGCAGCGCCCGCCGGCGGCAGACCATGATAGTCATCCTTGGCGTACGCCGAGGGGACGAGGAGGACGGCGACAAGGAGTGCTGCCAAAGCGGATTTCATTGCAGTCATGTCCTTCTTATGAGTGTTCCGGTTCACGGCTGAGGGGTTCAGGTGACATCACCAGATATCCGGCGACCAGTTCTTGTCGAACCCGGACGCGTCCACCTCGCCGATGCGGGCCACGGTCTTCGATACCCAGTAGTACGGCGGGATCGGTATGTTCAGCGGCGCCGGCGAGCCCTCGATGACCCGGGCGGAGAAGTCGTACATCGATCCGTGGCATGCGCAGTGAAAGCCGCCCGGCCACCAGGGCGTCACGGTGTGCGGCGCGGGCCGGTAGCCGGGAATGCACTGCATGTGCGTGCACAGCGCCACGGCGATGAAGTACTCCGGACGCAGCGCGCGGTAGTTTCCGTTGATGAATTGCGCCGCAGGCTGCTGATTCTGCTTGCTGTCGGGGTCCTTCAGCCGCTGCAGCAGCGAGGGCTCCGAGAGCGTCTTCAGCATCCACTCCTCGCGCCGCAGGATCCAGATCGGCTTCTTCTTCCATTCGGCGAGGATCAGCTGACCGGGCTCCATGCGGCTGACGTCCACTTCGATGGGCGCACCGAGTGCCTCGACGGCCTTGCCCGGGTTCATGTTGTCGATCAGAGCGTCCGCGAACAGCCCCACCGCGCCGGCTCCGAGCACGCCTGCGGTGGAAATCAAGAAGTTCCGGCGCCCCTTGTCGGTCTTCGCCGCGGGTCGGATGGAATCCATGACCACTTCTTGTTCGACCTGTTTCGCTTCATCTTTCATGGCTTGCGCCTTTCTGCCATTTGTCGGCTGCACTGCACTGAACTCGAACGGAACGTGAATGGAGAGAAATGGATTGCACTTGAGGCCTGCGGCGCACTGCGGCGCGGGCACAGCGGTGCCCATGACGAGCGCCGTGCCACCGCAGGCTCGCTGAAGGAGCGAACGGGCCGGCAAGCGGCAGCGCGACCGCGCTCGGGCACCGCGACGGTCGCGCCGAAGCACCGGGCCGGCGCCGGGTGCGCGACATGAGCGGCGCGCATCGCCCGCGCCGGTTCGTGAAAGGATTGGGCCCCGCGCAGTTCGTGGCGCTGGCGGGCCGTGACGGAAGCCGCGCGCATCGCACCGCGCGCTGGTTCTTCTTCTGAAAAAACGGATCGAAAGGCAAAAATCAAAATCTGTTCCAGCCATCCCGGTGGTTCGAGCACGCCCCCGGAACGCTCCTGGGGTTCCGATGGGGCATGCGCGCGCACTCGGTTCCGTTGACCTGGGTATGATATCGGGGCGGCTCGGGGAATTCAGACATTTTCGACTCGATCTGCCTCGGAAGTGACGATTGTCATGCTCGGCAGCGCAGGTCGAGACGCTCCGCGCGGCTCGCATATTTGCCGTATAGTTATATCAGTCCACCGCCCGATGACATCGATGCACTCAACTGACCTGCCGCCCGCGGACTACCACCAACTGCTGCACTACGACGCCCCGGCGGATTTGCTCGCCGGACGCGTCATTCTCGTGACCGGAGCCGCCCAGGGCATCGGACGGGCCGTCGCCCTGCGCTACGCGCGTCATGGCGCGAAGCTGGTTCTGCTCGACTGGGACCGGGCGGGCCTCGATTCCCTCAGCGATGAGATCGTCGCACAAGGCTCGCTCGAGCCGCTGCTGTGCCCGGCTGACCTTTCCGGCATCACCATCAGCGGATTGCGCGAGATCGCCGATCACATCGCCAAGCGGCTCGGGCGACTCGACGGGCTGCTGAACAATGCCGCGTGGATCGGAGCGCTCACGCCGTTCGAGCACTACCCGCCGGCGAGCTGGACCAAGGTGATGAACATCAACCTGGCCGCGCCGTTCTTCCTGACCCAGTGGTGCATGCCGCTGCTGCACAAGGGCAGCGATCCGGTCGTCGGCTTCTCGCTGCAGGCGGCGAGCCGCGCCTACTGGGGCGGCTTTGCCATGGCCAAGGCCGCGCAGGAGGCGCTGATCGGCGTTCTGGCCGACGAATATCACGGCCAGAGCGCGCACCCGGTGCGCATCTTCGGCATCGACACCGGAGCGGTCATGACCCCGGGACGCCGCCTGCACTATCCGGGCGAGGCGAGCGAGGCGCATCCCTTGCCCGAGCAGGTCACGGGGCCCTATCTGTATGCGATGGGCCCCGAGGCACGCGGCACGAGTCCGCTGGTCCTGCGCGCCGGGGCCGGCTAGAGGAACGCTCCTGCGCCACAGGGCGCACGCTCACGGGATGGTGATGACGATGCGTCCCGCCGTTCCCTCGGCCACGGCCTGGTAGGCTTCCCGCGCACGCTCGAGCGGATAACGCGCGGCAATCACGGGCGCATGAAATGCGCCGCTCGCAAATCCCTCACCGAACTTCGCCATCAGCGCGGCCGTCGCCGTCACATCCAGCTTGACGGTGTCGACGCCGAGCAGCTGCGTCTCGTTGTGATAAAAGTCGATGAGGTCGAATTCGACCCGGCGTCTGCCGGTGGCGCTGATTTCGACGACTCTACCGCGGCGCTTCGCCAAGCCGAGCGCCGTCTCGAACACGATGCCGCCGACCGCATCGAATACGACATCGGCGCCCCCCGCCGGAGCGCTCAACCGCGCACTCGCCTGCTCGATCGGCACGTACGCCTCGAGCACCCGCGCCGCGGGCGAACCCGGCGGCGGCGGCATCCGGTCAATGCCGATGACCGCACAGCCGCGCCAGGCTGCGATCTGCGCCACGGCGCCACCGACGCCTCCGCTGATGCCGATCACCGCGATCCGCTCCCCGCGGGCGAGCTGCGCGTACTCGATGGTGCCCAGCCATGCGGCAACGAAATTCACCCCGACCGCGGCCGCCTGCTCGTGGGTGAGCGCCTGCGGCTTCGGCACGAGCGCCTCGCTCGCAATCCGGATGAACTCCGCATGCGTGCCGTCGCGCGTGATTCCGAGATCACCACCCGTGCCCCACACTTCCCGCCCCACCCACTCGGCAGGTCCGGCCACGACCACCCCGCTGAAGTCCCGCCCCGGAATGCGCGGCAGTGCGCCGCGCCCGAAATGGCCCGCCACATTCTTGACGTCGCTGGGATTAACCGAGGCGCTCTTGACCTGCACCACAGCGTCGCCGCCATCGGCGCCGGGCATTGGCACCTGCACGCACTCGAGAACCGAGGGATCCCCGTACGTCCTGAACTGAATTGCCCGCATCGGCTTGCTCCCGGATTTCTCGAACGCGACTTGCCGCACCCAGCCCGGCCGGGCACGGAACGACCGGACGACGGATCCGTGCGGCGAGTCGGGGCGCCGGATGTGTGCTCGCCCACAGACGGACGCGTCCGGCTCAGGCAAAATATCTTACAATTGCATCCTTGGCCGTCAAAGACCGAACGACTCCGGGTGCGGATGGAATGAGAGCGTATTGACGCTCCGCCTCCGCGCAGAAGTCGGGCCCAGAATCGCAATCCCGCAGCTCCACATGCGGCTGTTCCTGGTCGCCGGCGAATGGGTATGCCTCCAGCGCGCCATCCCGGGCGCAGACACCGGACGGCGTTCTCGCGGCAGGGTTGCAAGCCAGTCCGGCGCAGTCCGGATACGTGCGTCCGTGCGCGTTCCGATGCGGCGCGCGGGCCGCACCTACCAGTTTCGGGCGGCCCGTGCCGCCGTGGCACACCATCCGGCGCGGTGTGCTGCAAGTGATGCGCCGGCGGAGGATGTGCATGAGTTCTGAGCGAAAATCCGACCCGCTCGCGTCGATGGACGCACCTCGGGCTGCGCGCAAGCGGCCATGGTGGCACCGGCATGGGACCTGGATCGGCATCGTGGCCGTGCTGCTGCTCGCAGGCGCGGGCTGGGCCTGGCGGGTCAGCGCGCGCAACGTCGCGCGCGTCGCTCTGCGCTCTCTCTACATCGGTACAGTGCAGCACGGCACGTTCGCGGTGCGTGTACGGGCCACCGGCAAACTGGTCCCGGCCCAATCTCGCTGGATCGCCGCGCCCGCCACCGGCGTGGTCGAGCAAGTCTGGGTCGAGCCGGGCCAGCAGGTCAGGCGCGGCCAGCCGCTGGTGACGCTGTCCAACCCTCAATTGGCCAACGCCGCGCAGAGCGCGGCGGCGGCGCTCGCGGCGGCACGCGCCGATCTGATCGCGCAGCAGCAGAGCGAGCAGAGCGCCGTGCTCAACGAGCGCTCGACCATCGCCAGCATGAAGGTCAACCTCGAGAGCTCCGCCATGCACGTCGCGGCCGACCGCAAGCTGGCCGCGGAGGGCATCGTCGGGCACTTTCAGTATGCGGATGAAAAGCTGCGCTACGGACTGCAGCAGAAGCAGCTGCACCTCGAACAGCAGCGCCTGGCGCGCCTGATATCCGGCAACCGGGCGCTGCTGCGCGCCGAGCGCGAGCGCGTCGAGCAGCAGGCGGTGCTCACCGCGCTGCGCGAATCGCAGCTTGGGCAGCTGACGGTGCGCGCGCCGGTCAGCGGCGAGATCGAGGAAATCAATGCGCAGATGGGCGAGCAGGTCTCCGTCGGAGCGGATCTCGCCCGTGTCAGCTCAGCCGACGCGCTCATGGCCCAGCTGCACGTGAGCCAGTATTCCGCCGGCAGCGTCAAACCGGGGCTCGCCGTACACATCGATACCCATGACGGCCTGGTCGCCGGCCGGGTGCTGCGCGTCGACCCCACGGTCAAGGACGGTGTGGTCACCGTCGATGTGCGTCTGACCGGCACGCCGCCGGCCGGTTCGCGCGCCAATGAGAGTGTCGACGCCACCATCCGTGTGGCCATCCTGCACCATGTCGATTACCTCGTGCGGCCGGCCGGTGCCCGCAGCGGCAAGAAAGACCATGTGTTCGTCCTGAGCCCCAGGGGCGATCTGGCGACGCGCCACACAGTACGTTTCGGCGTCGGCTCGATCCACCACATCGAGGTGGTCTCGGGGCTGCACGCCGGCGAGCGCGTCGTGCTGTCGGACACCTCTGCCTACGCAGGCTATCGGGTGCTTCAGCTGCATTGAGCGGCGCGGGCCCGGGCGCGTCCGGCGGCCCGGCGGACGGGACTCAGCGGGTGACTGAGCGCGCGGCGAAGTCGATCGCCGTCCAGGCCAACGCGACCGCTCCGTCGGCGAGCGCCTGATCCGCCTCGGGCGTGACGCAATGTGCGGCGAACTCCGGCTGGTGGTTGACCGCCGGCAGCGAATTGATGCCGATCATCGGGTGGATCGAGGCAACGGCGAGCGACACGTTGCCCATGTCGGTCGAGCCCGTGGGCCGGCTCTCCCACACCCCGGGGTCGGGGAACGTCCGCCCGAGACGCTCGGCGTTGCGCTGATACAGCTCGGCGAGACGCGCGTCGTGGCGCATTTCGGCATAAGGCTTGTCTCCGCCGACGATCCGCACCGTCGCGCCGGTCGCGAGCGCTCCGGCCTCGAAACACCGATAGACCCGCTCGCGCAGCTCCGTGAGCTGCGCGAGCGTCTCGGCGCGGACGATGTAGCGGGCGGAAGTGTGCGCCGGCACCACGTTCGGCGCATCGCCGCCGTGCGTCACGATGCCGTGAATGCGGTCGGTGTCGCGGATGTGCTGGCGCAGCAGCCCGATGGCCGTCTGCGCCACCGTCAGCGCATCCGCCGCATTGACGCCGAGCTCGGGGAATGCCGAGGCATGCGAGGCCTTGCCGGTGCAGTGCACGTCGAACATGGAGGCAGCGATGACTTTCGCGCGGCACATGTCGAGCGGCGCCGGATGAACCATCATGGCCGCATCGATCCCCGCGAAGGCGCCGCGCTCGAGCAGCAGGATCTTGCCGCTGGCGTTGCCCACCTCTTCGGCAGGGGTGCCGATCACGCTGACGGTCAGTCCAACCTCATCGGCCACCTGCGCCGCGGCGATCGCCGCCCCGAGCGACGAGGCGGCAATGATGTTGTGGCCGCAGGCGTGCCCCATGGCGGGCAGGCTGTCGTATTCGGCGCAGAAGGCGACGTGCAGGGGACCTGATCCGGCCCGGGCCCGAAACGCGGTAGGCAGGTCGCAGATGCCCTTCTCGACCGCGAACCCCGCCTCGCTCAAGCGCTCGCACAGCCAAGCGCTCGCCTTTTCCTCCTCGAACGCGAGCTCCGGGTGGGCATGGATGCGATGGCTGAGCTCGATCAGCCCGTCGCGAACCGATTCGAAGCGCTCACGCGCTCCCGCTTTGGCATCCATCGGCGCCCCCCGCGGTGCAGCTGATCCGAGCATAGCACGCCCCCACGGGCACGGCTCCCGCAACGGCGCACCGCTCGGCTGCGGCGGCTGGATCGCCGCTGACGACCCAGCCGCCGTTTCTCCCTTCAGCGGCCGCCGGCCGTGAGGAAGCGGTAGACCATCACATTGCGGTAGTGCGCCCCCGGGCGCAGCACCGCCGAGCCGAAATTCGGATGATTCGGCGTATCGGGAAACAGCTGCGGCTCGAGCACGAAGCCGTCTCCCTGGCGGTAGATGTGCCCCGAAGTGCCGACGATCGTGCCGTTTAAGAAATTCCCCGAGTAGAACTGCAGCCCCGGCTCCATGGAGAACAGTTCGAGCTCGCGGCCCGAGCGCGGGTCGCTCGCGCGCGCCACGAGCCGCAGCTTCGCGACCGGCTTGCGGCTGATGACCCAGTTCATGTCATAGCCCCGGCCGATCACCAGCTGGCGCGAATGGCCGTCGCGGATGTCCCGGCCGATGGGCTTCGGCGTGAGAAAATCGAAGGGAGTGCCGATGACCGACTCGATCCTTCCGGTCGGGATCTGTGTCGCATCGACCGGCGTGATCTGCTTGCCGGCAATCATGAGCCACTGGCCGAGGACACTGCCCGAGCCCTCGCCGGCGAGATTCCAATAGGTGTGATTGGTGATGTTGACGATGGTCGGCGCGCTGGTCCTCGCCCCGTAGGAGATGCGCAGCTCATTGGCCTCGTTGAGCGCATAGGTTGCCGTGACGGTGAGCGTACCCGGATATCCCTGATCACCGTTCCGGCTGACCAGACGCAGAGTCACGCTCGCCGTGCTGCCCTGACGGATGCTCGTGATGCGCCACAGGTGACGGTCGAAGCCCTTTATGCCCCCGTGCAGCGAGTTCGGCCCGTCGTTGATCGTGAGCTGATAGGTGTGTCCATCGAGCGTGAAGCGTCCGCGCGCGATGCGGTTGGCATAACGTCCGACCGAGGCGCCGAAATACGGATCGCCCTTGCTGAGATAGCCGGCGAGATTGGCGTAACCGAGGGCGATGTCGGCGAAGTGCCCGTGCCGATCGGGCGTCAGGATCGACTGCACGCGCGCCCCGTAGGTGATGATCCGCACGGTGATCCCGTGCGCATTGCGCATCGTCACGGCGTACACCGCCCGGCCGTCGGGCATGCGCCCGAAGAGGGAGCGGACCGCGGTCACCGCGCCCGCCGAACCGATGCCGGCGAGCACAAGCGCACCGCAGACGGCTGCGCTGCATGCAAAGCGAACTTTCTTCACGGATGTTTCTCCGAATGCGAGTGGTCTCCCCCCGAGACTTCACACCATGCCTCGCCGGCGCGCCGCCGCCCTGCGCGCCCGGCCTCGCACTTGCGGCGTTCGCCGGCATCGGCCGCTGCGCTGATCGGCAGTGCGGCCCTGCGTCGAGGTCATTTCTCAGACAAATAAGGTACACAACAGCCGGCGAACTTTCCAGCGCACCGGCCCGGGCGGGGAGCCGCTGCGCCGCTCAGGCGCCAGGCCCGTAGGTAAAAGACACGGATTGTCGTGTGCGGCGGGCGGAAGTAGCGTCGCTTGCAGTGCTATCCGGTGCGCGACCGCGCCGGCTGCGCAGTGCGGCTGCGGGCACGCCAAACGAGGTAGGTCATGGAACTCGAGCAAGCCATCTACGCCCGCCGTGCGGTGCGCCAATACACCGACGAGCCCGTCCCCAGAGGCGTGCTGCAGCGGCTGATCGAGGCCGCCATCCAGGCGCCGAGCGCAGTCAACGAGCAACCCTGGCTCTTTACCGTGGTGCAGGATCGCGCGCTGCTCGCGGGCATCTCGCACGATGCCAAGACGCACCTGCTGCGCGCACCGCCCGCGATCCTTGCGCCGCAGCACCTGCGCGAACTGCTCGAGGAGCCGGCCTTCGACATCTTCTACCATGCCCCCGCGCTGATCCTGATCTCAAGCGCGACGCACGGCCAATGGGCGGTCGAGAACTGCGCGCTCGCCGCGCAGAACCTGATGCTGAGCGCGTGCGCGCACGGGCTCGGCAGCTGCTGGATCGGCTTCGCCCAGCCGTGGCTCGCCACGCCCGAGGGCAAGGCGGCGCTCGATCTGCCGCCGATGAGCCTGCCGGTCGCCCCGATCATCGTCGGACGGCCCAAGAGCGAGCCGGCCGCCGTCGCGCGCAAGCCGCCGCACATCCGCTGGCTCGGCCCTTGAGCGCCATGGCACGCCGCGCACACGCCTTACCCGCCAAGCGCCCCCTGGCGCTCTCAGCCGTCTATCGGCTGCTCGAACCAGGCCCGGTGGTGCTGCTCACCACGGCCTACCGCGGCCGGCCGAACGTCATGACCCAGTCCTGGCACACGATGATGGAATTCGAGCCGCCGCTGGTCGGCTGCGTCGTGAGCGAGGCCAATCACAGCTTCGAGGCGCTGATCCGCACACGCGAATGCGTCATCAGCATTCCGACCGTCGAGCTCGCCCAGGCGGTGGTCGGCTGCGGCAACACCTCGGGGCGCACGCTCGAGAAGTTCACCGCCTTCGGCCTCACCGCGCAGCCGGCCACGCGCGTCGCGGCGCCGCGCATCGCCGAATGCCGCGCCGATCTGGAGTGCCGGGTAATCGACGCGCGCCTGCAGTCGCGTTACAACTTCTTCGTACTGCAGGTGCTGGCGGCCTGGTACCGCCCGCCCCGTGAGCCGCTGCGCACGCTGCATCACCGGGGCCGCGGCGAGTTCATGATCGCCGGGCCCACCCGCCGGCTGCCCTCCAGAGCGAAGTGATCGGAGCAGCGCGAGCGGAGCTGCCGCAATGGACTATCTGGAACATCTGGTGCGCGAGTGGTACGAGTTTCAGGGCTATTTCGTACGCGAGGCGCTGTGGGTGGGATTGGGGCCGGACGGCAGCTACGAGTGCGAGCTCAACGTGGTCGCGTACCACCCGCTGCACCGTCACGTCGTGCAGGTCGAGCCGAGCTTCGAGCTGCTGCCCTTCGAGGAGCGTGAGGCGCAATTGCGCACCAAGTTCGACGCCGGCAAGAAGCATCTGCACCGCCTGTTCGGCAGCGCCCCGCGGCTGCACATCGAGCAGATCGCCCTGATTGTGAGCCCCATCGAAGCGCCGTACGTCACCCTCGGCGGCGGGCGCGTGCTGCGCCTCGCGCAGCTGGTGGCCGACATCCTGCAGCGGTTCGAGGAACTCGGGCCGGCGGCCGAACCGGTGAGCGACCAGTGGCCGATGATCCGCACGTTGCAGCTGGCCGCCACCTGCCGCCAGCCGCCGGTGCCCGGACGGGTCAGCCTAGCGTACGCCCCCGCTGCAACGCAGCAATTCGATCCTCGATCGGCGGATGACTCATGAACAGCCGCCGCCAGAGGCCGGCCTGCGGCTCGCCGCGGATTCCGAACGCCCGCAGCTGACCGGGAAGCGGCTCGGCCACGCTGCGCTCGAGCCTGCGCAGCGCCCCGATCATGCTCGAGGTACCGGCCAGCGCCGCCCCGCCCGCATCCGCCCGGTACTCGCGACGCCGGGAAAAGGCCATCACAATCATCGTCGCGAGCACGCCGAAGAGGATCTCAAGCACAATGACGGTTAGGAAGTAGAAAAGACCGCCCTGCCCGCCCTCCTCGCGCCGGCTGCCGAGCGCCCCGTCGATGGCCGAACCGACCACGCGGGCGAGAAAGATGACGAAGGTGTTGAGCACGCCCTGCAGCAGCCCCAGCGTCACCATGTCGCCATTGGCCACATGCGTCATCTCGTGTCCGAGTACCGCATCGAGCTCCTGCGGGTCCATCGCGAGCGCGAGCGCGCTGCTCACCGCGACCAGGGCATGGTTGCGCCGCGCGCCGGTCGCAAACGCGTTCATGACCGGCGAGTCGAATATGCCGACCTGGGGCATACCGAGACCGAGGCGCTGCGCATGGCTGGAGACGATCGTGAGCAACCGGCCCTCGAGCGCATCCTGCGGCCGCTCGATCACCCGCACTCCCATGGTATGGATGGCGAGCCACTTCGAGAGCGCGAGCGACACGAACGCGCCGCCGAACCCGAACACCGCGCTCAGCACGAGCAGCCCTTCGAGGCTCATGCCGTAGGCCGTCAGGTACCGGCCGAGCCCGAACAGCTCGACGATCACCGTGATCACCACGAGTACGGCGATGTTGACCGCTGCGAACCAGATGATGCGCTTCATATCAGACCACCGCGCCACAGTGTCTCATGTGACTCACCCTTGCCCGCAGCGCTGCGCCCACCCGGTGCGCCTCAGCGGCCGAGCAGACCGCCCGGGGTCGGCGGCAGGCGCGGCATGGTCTGCACCGGAAACGGCCCGTTGAGCGCGCCGAGAAAGGCGACGATGTCGCGCACCTGAGCGTCGGTGAGCTTCCGATCGAGCTGCGTGGCGGCCATGACCCGCACGGCCTGCGGCAGGCTCGCCACCGAACCGTTGTGAAAATACGGCTCCGTGTAGAGGAGATTGCGCAGTCCGGGGACCCGCCACATGTGCTTATCGGCCTCGCGGTGCGTGACGTCGTAGCGGCCGAGATCGCTCATGAGATGGTACTTCTGCACGTACGGATTGTTGGTGTAGATCGGGAACTTGACGAAAAATCCCGTGCCCATCGGCAGCGGCGGACCGCTGAAATTCGGCCCCTGATGGCAGCCCGCGCATCCGACCGCGGCGAAAGTCTGCATGCCGCGCACCTGCTGCGCCGTGAGCGCGCTGTGATCGCCCTGCACATAGCGGTCGTAGGCGCTGCCCGGAGTGATGAGCGTGCGCTCGTACGCGGCGATCGCCTTGGCGGCGTTGTCCATGGTGATGACCTCGCCCGGCCCGAACGCCTGATGAAAATACGGCGCATAGCCGGGGATGCGGCGGATCCGCTCGATGACCATGGTCAGGCTCTTCATGCCCATCTCGACGGAATTGACCGGCGGGCCCTTGGCCTGATCCTCGAGTGTGGCCGCCCGCCCGTCCCAGAACTGCACCGACAGGAACGCCGCGTTCCACACCGTCGGGGCGTTGCGGCCGCCGCGCTGCGCCTCGACGCCGATCGACACCGGCCGATGGTCATCGCCGCCCTCCATTACGTTGTGGCAGGAGAAACACGACACCGTGCCGGTCGAGGACAGACGGGAGTCGAAAAACAGCATCTTGCCGAGCCGCACCTTGGCGGGAGTCGTCGGATTGTCGGCGGGCGCAGGCGCCACCGTCGGCAGCGCCTGCCAGTGCACCTGCGGCTCTGCGGCCCCGGCGAGTCCCGCGACGAGACCGCATGCGATGAGAAGGACGAATCGAGCGTTCACGACACTCACTCCTCGGCCGCGCGTCGTCCGGCACCCACGCCGTGCCGGCACCGAGCCATTTGCCCTACCGATATCGAGAACCGCGCCACACCGGCAGACCGTGCGCATTGCGCAGCACCAGGGTCTCGTGACCCTTGGTGACCCGCGCAGCGATCAACACCGCCCTGCCCCCGAGCATCACCCGCGAGCCGGTGATAGTGACCTCATCGTGTGGCGCGAGCTTCAGACTCTGTCGCTCCATGAACCAGCCCGGCCCGAGATGCACGACGAGATGGCCCTGGCGGGTATTGAGCAGCAGGTGCTCCCCGTACGCGCCGCGCGGGCCATGCACGACATGTTCGATCGAAATGATGCGTCCCGAGACCGTCTCGACGGTATTCGGGTCATACGCTCTGCTGAAAGTATCGGCGCTCTGCGCCAGCGACTCGCGCGGCAACGCAAGCGCCACGGCACCGGCCAGCGCAAGCAACAGGAAGATGGTTTTCACGGCAACTCCTCCGATGTCAGATCGCACCGTGAAAGCGTATACGCCCGCACCGTGCGCGCTGCGATCAGGAGAGTTACCTAATATTATCGGCCATCAGTCGCGCTGCGGTGCGCACACCGCGCTCAGCGTTCGCGCCGGGCCTGCCGGCCGATCAGTTTGGCGAGTCCTATGAGCTCTTCGGCCACCGCCGGCAGCAGGTCATCGAGGCTGACGATACCGAGCAGATCGCCGCGCTCATCGACGACCGGGGCGCGCCGCACGCCGCGGTGTCGCAGTTGGGCGATACCCTCGGCCAGCTCGCACGATTCGGCGAGCGTCAGAAGATTGCCGCTCATGACGTCCGCGACGGCCAAGGAAAAGACATCCGCATTATGCGTAATTTCCCCGCGCATCACGTCGCGGTCGGTGACGATACCCACCGGGTGCGCAGCCGCATCGTGCCGTGTGACGACCACGAGCGCCCCAACGTGCTGACGATGCATCTCCCGCACCGCCTCGAGCAGCGGCTTGTCCGGTTCGACGACGTGAACCTCGCGGCTGCACAGATCCCCGATACGCATGAGCGGACCTCCAGACTGCCTCACTCTCACACCACTGCCTTGGCGCGCATATCAGCACTGATACGCATGGCGCTGCACCCGGCCACATGCGTCAATCGCCGGCGGAGGACCCTGCCGTGAACGTCGGTGCAATCGCGAGCAAACAGGCTGTCACCGTGCCCGTCGGCGCCTCGCTCGAAGAGGCTGCCAAGCAGATGCTGCAATGCAGCGTCGGGGCCGTCGTGGTGACGGACAACGCAGACGGGCGCACCGTGGTGGCCGGTATCCTCACCGACCGGGACATCGTGCGTGCGCGCCTGGAACACTCCAGCTCGCTCGCCGCGCTGAACGTGGCGGACGTGATGACCCGGGCGCCTCTGGTGATCGACGCCGGGGACTCCCTGGCAGGGGCCATCCGTCACCTGCAGGCCCGCTCGGTGCGCCGCGCCCCGGTGATCGATCGTGACGGACGGCTGCTCGGGCTGATCTCGACGGACGATGTGCTCGGTGCGATCGCCACCGAACTTGCCGGGCTCGCGCAGCTGGTGGCGCAGCAGGGCCGCAGGCGCGACGGCTGAGGCCCCTCGGCGCGCGAGAGTTTATTTTCAATTACAAACGATTGCATCCTGTCGAGGGAGGCCTGCATCAAGAACTCCCTACGGGCCGCATACGTTGCTCCCGGCATCGCGCCGCAGGCCGGATCCGTACTGTAGCGGTATCAGAAAGGCGCGGCCCGGGGCCGCCCACGGATCAAAACCTGGAGCTTTCTCATGCGGCGACGATGGTATGCGCGGAAAGTACTCCGGCCGGGACGGGAGCTGTGCGAGTGAGCACCGTCCGGGGGGTACGAGCAAGCGATGAGCTGACCGACGCGTCGGTGCTGGAGACGCTCGGCGAGACGCCGAGCGCTGCCTGGCTGAATGCTCTGCTCGCGGCGGTGCCCGTGGCTGCGGCTATTGCGGATGAGGCACTGTGTCTGCTCGCCGTGAATGCGGGTTTCTGTGCCGTGCTGGAACGCACCAGCGACACGCTCAAGGGCGCACGCGCCGGCGCCCTGCTCGGTCTGGACGCCTGGGAAAACGATCTGGAGCTGCGCCATCTGCCGCTCGATCCTGGCCGCAGCCGCGCGGTCGCGGCGCGGGTGCGCCGTCTGGACGGCTCCACCGCCGAACTGACGCTGACGGTTGCGCGCCTCAGCGTACCGACCGAACGGCCGCTGCACCTGGTGACGCTGCAGACACGGGCAGCAACCACCGCCGTCAAAGCGCCCGCTCCGGCGGCACCGCAAGCCGATGCGCCGATTCGCTCCCGCCCGCTGGTGGATCTCGCCGACAAACCGCTGCCGCTCCTCATCGTCGAGCCGGACCTGCTGCGCGGCACGGACCCTCGGCGCCAGCTCGAGCGCGTCGCAGCCGTGATTCTCCGCGAGCAGCGCGCCGCAATCCTTCATACCTACATCGTGTTTGTCCCTTTCGGGCTGTTCGACGACCGCGAACGCGCCATGGGATTTTTAGCCGCCTGCCGTGCGCTGCCTGAGACGGTGCGCCAGCGCCTCATTCTCATGCTCGATGCTCCGCCGACGGGCCCCGATCCCGAGCGGCTGTCTGCCGCGCTCGAGGCACTGCGGCCGTTCGCACAGAAACTCGCCCTTGCGCTCACCACGACGGATGCGCTGCCGGCGGGGATCGAGACTCTGGGAATCGGCCTTCTCGCGCTGCCGGCGGAGCGGCTCGCCGACAGCTACCGCAGCGACCCCGAGCGGCTGCGCGCGCGGTGTGAGCGGCTGCGCGGCGCGGGCGTCGCGCTGCTCAGCCGCAATTGCGCCACGCAGGCCGATGCCGAATGCGCCCGCCGGCTGCACGCGGAGTTCATCAGCTACGCCGCCGATCCGCGTCAGCTGCCGCGCTCGCGGCTGTTCGCGCTGTCGGGTGTCGCCGGGCGCGCCGAGCGCGTTCCCTCCCTGCCCCATGCGGCGATCATCGAGGCAGCCGACAGCGGCATCGTATACGTCGATGCCACGCACCCCGATCAGCCCATCGTGCGCGTCAATCCGGCCTTCCTCACCCTGACCGGTTATGCCGAACACGAAGTGCTCGGCCGCAACTGCCGCTTTCTGCAGGGCCCGGATACGGACCCGGCGACCGTGGCGCGCATCGGCGCGGCGATCCGCGCCGGCGAGCCGGTGCGCTGCGAGCTGCTCAACTACCGCAAGAACGGCACGGCATTCTGGAACCAGCTGGTGATATCACCGGTGCGCGAGAGCGACGGGCGGATCATCGCCTACGCCGGCATGCTCACCGACGTGACCGCGCGGCGCGAGGCGCAGGCGGCGCAGGACCACTTCGCGCAGATGCTCGAGGGCATCGCCGACACCGTCCCCGGCTTCGTCTATCAGATCCGCCAGCGCGGCGATGAGCAGATCGAGTTCACCTACCTCGGGCGCTCGGCCGCAGCGCTGCTCGGCCGCGATGCGCACACGCCGCTCACCCCTCAGGAATTCTTCGCCCTGACGCTGCCGCAGGACCGCGCTCGGCTCGAGCAGAGCTGGCGCGAGGCGAGCGCGACGCTCGCCACGCTCGACCTGGAATTCGCGATCCAGCGCCCGGACGGGGAGCGGCGCTGGCTGCGCTCGCGCGTGCGCCCGCTGCGCCGCGCCAACGGCGATATCCTCTGGAACGGCGTGACGCTCGATGTCACACCGGAGAAGGCCGCCAAGGACGAGCTCACTTATCTGCGCGACCATGACCCGCTGACGCGCCTGCCCAACGCCAAGGCGTTCCACAGCCAGCTCGCCTCGCACCTGGCGCAAGAGCGCGCCGGTGGCCGGCGCGCCGCGCTGTACATGGTCGATTTCGTGCGCTTTCACGAGATCAACGACACCTACGGCATGTCGACCGGCGATGAGATCCTCACCATGATCGCCAACCGGCTGCAGGAGGCCTTTCCCGCCGAGAGCCGCTTCTACCGGCTGCAGGCCGACCAGTTCGCCGTCTTGGGCGGTTCCGTGTCTTCCGAGGAATGCGCCCGGCAAATCGCCGCGGCGGCCGCGCCGATCCTCTCGGCCCCCTTCAGCCTGCCGGGCGGGACCATCAATCTGCCGGCACGCATCGGACTGTGCATCGACGCGCCCGAAGCGGCTCAGGAATCGAGCGGCGAGAGCGCGCTCGAATTCGCGCAGCGCGCCGACATTGCACTGCATGCGGCCAAGCGCACCGCCCGTCCCGGCATCAGCCTGTACAGCACCGACATCGACGACCGCCTGCGCACCAACGTCATCGTCAAGCAGTCACTGCGCGGCGCGATCGAGCGACGCGAGTTCGAGCTGCATTACCAGCCGATCGTGCATATCAGGACCGGCCGCATCCTCGGCGCCGAAGCGCTGGTGCGCTGGAACCATCCGCTGCTCGGCATGCAGACGCCGGACAGCTTCATACCGATCGCCGAGGAATCCGGGCTCATCGGCCCGTTGGGCGATTGGATCCTGCGCGATGCGCTGCGCGCGGCCCAACTGTGCCGCACCGCGCAGCAGCCGCCACCGCGGATCGCCGTGAACGTCTCGGGTGTGCAGATCTCCGACCCGGCGTTCGTCACGAGCGTCGAGGAGGCTCTGGCGCAAAGCGGCGTCGATCCGTCCATGCTGGAACTCGAGCTCACCGAGACCTTCCTGATCGAGCATTGCACCGAAACCTCCCATGCGCTCTCGGCGCTGCGCGGGCTCGGCATCCGCATCGCGATCGATGACTTCGGCGCCGGGTACTCCTCTTTCCACTACCTGCGCCACCTGCCGGTGGACAAGTTGAAAGTCGACCGCAGCTTCATCCGACACCTGCAGCCGCATGCTGACGGCGACGTGTCCATCATCAAAGCGATGGTGGCGATGGCGCACAGTCTCGGCGTCGAGCTGGTAATCGAGGGCGTCGAGACGCCCTACCAGCGCGACGTTCTGACGAGCATCGGCTGCGAGATCGCGCAAGGTTACTTATTCAGCCGCCCCGGCCCCCTGTCGGCGCTGTTGCGCCAGCTCGGCGGTCAGTTTGCGGCAGACAGCACCACGCGCCGCGAACCATAACCTCCCGGCGGACCGCCGCGTTGACCGGCGCCCACCCGCGCGCTAAAGTGCCTTGGACTTGCTCCAAACGGCGTCGCACGAGCCCCTGGACCGCGGGAGATCAACGCTGCTCAAACGTAGGTCAGCCAAGCGGACGCCGCCGAAGCGGGCGCGCCGCCACGATGGGCAACAGCTCAACTGGGTTCTTGCGGCGATCAACAACGCGCATCGCGCCGTGGTGCGCGCCTTGCGCGAAGATGCGCTGTATAAGTCCGTCTGCGAGGCACTGACCACCGCAACACCCTTCGCACTGGCGACCATCAGCGTCGCCGATGCGCCCCCTGAGCGCACCATTCGTGTCGTCGCCGCGGCCGGCAAAGCGCTCGGCTACATCGACGGTCTGAGTGTGACCTGGGGCGACGGGCCGCTCGGGGACGGGCCGGCCGGCCGCGCCTGGCGATCCGGGCAGATCCAGTTCAATGACGATCTACACGCCGATGCGCGCTTCAGTCCCTGGCAGGAGCGCGCCCGCGCACATGGCCTGCGCTCCTCGTTCGTGCTGCCGGTATCGCTGCCGGGCGGCGCCGTCGCAGTGCTCCTTAGCGTTTATTCCGAGCGCGAGGCGGCGGTCGACGAGGAGCAGCTGATGCACTTCAAGCTCCTCGGCGATGACCTCGGCGTGTGCATCGAAGTGCTGCGCAGCCGTGCCGCGCTGCAGGCGGCGCTCGAGCACCGTGAACGGCAGGACCGCGAGCTCGCGGTCCTGCAGCGTACCTTCGAAAACAGCGTCGCCGCAGTCATGGTGACGGATGCGGACAACCGCATCGAGGTCATCAACGATGCGTTCGAGACGCTCTTCGGCTACCGCAGGGAGGATGTCGTTGGGCGCAATCCGGCGCTGCTCGCCTCCGGCCGGCACGGCGATGAGTATTTTCAGGCCATGTGGAGCGAGCTGCGCGCGCACGGCCGCTGGTCGGGCGACATCGTCAATCGCGGTCACGACGGCCGGCAGATCGTCTGCTGGCTGAGCATCTCGGCGGTGCGCGATATCGCTCAGCGTGTCACGCACTACATCGGCAGCTTCCGCGACATCACCGAACAGATACAGTCCATGGAGGCGCTGCGCCGCGAGCAGCGCTTCGCCAACGCGATCATGGAGAGCATGCCCGGCATCGTCTATTTCTACGACCGTACGGGACGGTTCCGCCGCTGGAACCGCAACTTCGCTGAGGTGAGCGGCTACAGCGCTGAGCAGATCGAGCACATGCACCCGCTCGATTTCTTCGATGCGCAGCACAAGCAGCTGCTGCAGGCGCGGATCGAGAGCGTGTTCACGAACGGGCGGGACTCGGTCGAGGCGCCGTTTCTGACCAAATCCGGCCGCGCCATCCCCTACCTGTTCACCGGACAGCGCCTGCACTACGCCGGCGAGGACTTTCTGATCGGCGTCGGCATCGACATCAGCAAGCGCAAGGCCGCCGAGCAGGCACTGGACCGACAACTCGAGCGTCTGCAGAGCCTCTCCCGGCAGGTGCTCGAGATCCAGGAGACCGAGCGCAATGCCCTCGGGCGGGAGCTGCACGACTCGGTCGCCCAGGACATCGGGGCGGTCGGCCTGAACCTGACGATTCTGCGCAGCCTGCTCCCCGAGCCGCTCGAGGCGGCACTCGCGCAGCGGCTCGATGACTCCCAGGCGCTGCTCGAGCAGGCCGCGCAGCGACTGCGCGACGTGATGGTCGAGCTGCGCCCGCCCGGCCTCGATGAGTTCGGACTGCTGGCGGCCCTCGGCGAGCACGCGCGACGCGTGGCCCGCCGCAGCGGGTTCTCCGTCACGATCGACGGGGAGGAGCCTGAGCCGCGCTTTGCCCCGGTCACGGCGATCGCGCTGTTCCGGATCGCCCAGGAGGCGTTGAACAACATCGTCAAACATGCGCGCGCCACACAAGTGCTCATCCGCCTCAGCGCCGCTGGCGAGCAGATGCTGCTGGAGGTCAGCGATGACGGCGTCGGCTTCGACCCCGCGGCCCGGGCCGGGCGCATTACGGCCGGCATGGGCATGCTCACCATGGCCGAGCGCGCCGAATCAATCGGCGGGTGCTGCAGCGTCGAGGCCACACCCGGCGGCGGCACGCGGGTGACGGTGAGTGCGCCTCGGCCCGGACTGCCCGGTTCGGACTGAAACGATGGCACCGGGCCGCATCCGCGTCTTTATCGCCGATGATCACGCGCTGGTGCGCGATGGCATCGTGGCGATTCTCAGTTCCGCGCCGGACATCGAGGTCATCGGCACGGCCGCCGACGGCCGCCTGGCGGTCGAGCAGATCATCGCCATCGCCCCAGACGTGGCGATCATCGATCTGTCGATGCCGGAGCTCGACGGCATCAGCGCGACCCGCCAGATCCTCGCCGCACACCCCAAGACGGCCGTCGTGATCCTCTCGATGCACTCTTCGGCCCAGCACGTGTTTCAGGCCCTCGAGGCCGGTGCGCGCAGTTATTTACTTAAGGAGAGCGCCGGGCGGGAAATCGCCGAGACGGTCCGGGCGGTGCACCTCGGGCGGCGCCACCTCGGCGGGCGGATCGCCGAAATCGTCGCCGAGGGCATCAGCAACCGCCGCAGCGCAAGCCCCATCGACAGCCTGAGCAACCGCGAGCGGGAGATCCTCAAGCTCGTCACCGACGGCCTCTCGAGCGCCGAGATCGGCCGGCGTCTGAAGCTCTCCCCGAAGACCGTAGACACCTACCGCAGCCGCCTGATGCAGAAGCTGCAGGTCACGGACCTGGCCGGACTGATCAAATTCGCGATCCTGCACGGACTGACTCCGCTGGAATAATCGGACCGTTGAGAATTCCCTACAGACCGGTAGCGGTCGGCATGTTGGAGTGTACGCTGGTGAATCGAGCGAGTTGTTCCCCCATGGAGATGTCCCGCGCGGAGGATCCGGATCCCGGCAAGATCCCGGCGGTCCGCATCCTGGTCGTGGAAGACCACGCACCGACCGGCAAAGCCATCGCGGCGCTGCTGCAGGGCTCCCTGGGGTGCACGCCGCCTGCCGGGCGGCCCCTCACGGTCCAGACCGTGCGGGACGCGGAGAGCGCGCTCGAGGCGATCGCGGAGGCCCCTCCGGACATCGTGGTCATGGACATCTCCCTGCCCGGCATGAACGGCATTGAAGCGACGCGACGCCTGCGCGAGATCGCACCGGCGGTGCCGGTGATCATTCACTCGCGCAGCGACACCGACGTGTACCGCGCCATGGCGGCGCAAGTCGGGGTGCGTGCGTTCGTCAGCAAGCAGCGCACCGCGCAGGAACTCGCTCCCTCCATCCGCAGCATCCTCGGCGAAAGGACCGGCGTTTAGGGATTGGTGACCCAGCCGCGGGGCTTGCGCTCGTAGCCGAAGCGGATCTGGACACGACGTGCCCCGCAGCGCGAGCAGCGAAAGCGCTCCAGCCCTCGCGCGAGCGGCGTATCCCAACCGGCCACGCGCGCCAGCGCATCGGCGCGCACCTCCCGATGATGGCCGCACGCCGCGCAGCGCAGTTCAACGTATGCGTCCCTGTGATCGGACAGCCGGGTGGAGGGTGTCAGCGGCAGCGCCATGCCGATAGCTTTCCTCGCCCGAGGCGACCCTGTCCATGCAGTGCCGCGCGGCCAGCGGTACTGGACTGCGTAAGGGACTGACGGACCACGGGATTGCGGTGCGCTGCGCGGCGCGCGGTTCTCCCGAATGTTCCCCCGGGCGCCGATCCGCTACAGTGCGCTCATGTGCGGACGCTACATCCTCGCGCAGCAGGCGAAATTCGAGCGGGCGGTGCAGCTCGGCCGCGTGCACTGGGAATTCACCGCCCGCTACAACGTCGCGCCCTCGCAATCGGTTCCCGTCGTGCGTGCCGCCGACGGCGTGCACGAAGGGGTGATGATGCGCTGGGGGTTGATCCCCTTCTTCGCCCACGGCGTGCCGCCGAAGTACTCGACCATCAACGCCACAGTCGAGAAGCTCGCGAGCGGGCCGGCCTGGCGCGGCCCCTGGAAGCGCGGCCAGCGCTGCATTCAGCTGGCCGCGGGGTTCTACGAGTGGCACCTCGAGGCCTCGGGGCGCAAGCAGCCCTATTTCATACACCTCACCGAGGAGCCGGTGTTCGGCTTTGCGAGCCTGTGGGACCGCAGCACCGGCGCCGATGGCACCGCCGTGGAGAGCTGCGCCATCATCACCCTGCCGGCGAACTCTCTGCTGCGCGATATTCATAACACCGGCGCGCATCCCGGTCGCATGCCCGCCATCCTCGCGCCGAGCCAGTTCGACGCGTGGCTCGACGGCACGCCGGATGAGGCCCGCGCGAGCCTCAGCGCCTATCCGGCCGAGCAGATGGGTGCGCACCGGGTCAGCCTGCGGGTGAACAGCCCGCGCAACGAGGGTCCGGAGCTCATCGAGCCGGCCCAGGACTGACCGCTCAGATACAGCGGCTCAGCCGAGCCACTGGTCGAAGAGCTTTCGCCCCCAGTACATGCCGAAGCCGCTGCCGATGCAGCTGAGCACGATGGCCGTGCCCATGCCGATATAAGCCCCGATGGCCCAGCCGACGGAACCGAGCACGGTCGTGCCGATGAATGAGAACGCTGCGCGCATATCCGTACCTTGACTACGCTCCGCCGTCCGGCTCTGCCAGGAACTGCGCCACGAATTGCGCATCCCACGGGTCAGAGCGTCCTGCGCAGCAGGCGCACCGACGCCTGCAGTTCCTGCTCGTCGTAAGACGCGAATGCCAGACGCAAGTTCGCCCTGGCGCGCTCATCGTAGGCACAACGCTCCCGCGAAGAGCATCATGCCCTGCTCCTGCAAACGCCCAGCCCACGCTTCCACATCGTACCGTCTGCGGCCTGCGCCCAGACGGTCATGCCGCCCGACGGCACCGAGACGTCACTTCCGCGCCGGTGAATGCTTGAGCGCCTGAACGACAAACCCCGCCCCGCTCGATCGGCTCCGCCACCGCGCCGGCACCCTTGCCCGAACACTACGCCGGCCGCGCTAGCGGCGCGGCTCACGGCGGCGTGCCGAGCTGCGTGACCAGCGTGCCGAGCAGCGGGGCGATGCGCCGCAGTTCGGCACGGTGCGCGGCCGAGAGCTCCGCAAGCACGCGCTCGCCCGCCGGGGTGAGTATCAGGATCGCCCGCCGGCGGTCGCTCGGATCCGTCCGCCGGCGCAGATAGCCGCTGCTGACCATCCGGTCGACCAGCTCGACCGCGCTGTGGTGGCGGATGACGAGCCGTCCGGCAAGATCACCCACGGTGATCGGCGCCCCGCCCGGGGACCCCTTGATGGCGAGCAGCGCCTGATGCTGCCTGGGCGCAAGTCCGGCCGCCTGCGCCGCCTCGGCGCTGAAGGCGAGAAAGCGCGCGAGCACGTGCCGGAATTCGGCGAGCAGCTCGTAATCGCCGAGCGAGAGCTCGCGCGCATTCGCCCGTTCAGAGGCGGACCGGGGTGTCGTGGGGGACATGAAACCCTCCCGTTGAATTATATCGTAGTCCGATGTATTTTTCCGGCGCCCCGGCCTGGACCCTTTTTTCCCGCTCATGAAACAGACCACCGCCGCTCACGCGGCACAGGATACTCTGCGCGACTTCTCCGCGGATCGGCGTTTGCTCGTGCTTGCCGCCATGGGCCTCGTGACCGGCACGTTCGGCGCGCTTGCCGCCTGGACGCTGCTGCGGCTGATCTCGCTGGTGACCCACCTCGCCTATTTCCACACGCTCGCCACAGGTCCTTATGTGCTCTCGCACCTGCGGCTCGGGCTGCTCTCGGCGCTCATCCCGATCGCCGGCGGCCTGATCGTCGGGGTCATGGCGCGCTACGGTTCGCCGAAGATCCGCGGCCACGGCATCCCGGAAGCGCTCGAGTCCATTCTCACCGGCGAGAGCCGCATCGAACCGAAGGTCGCGCTGCTGAAGCCGCTGTCCTCGGCGGTCGCGATTGGCACCGGCGGCCCGTTCGGCGCCGAAGGCCCGATCATCATGACCGGCGGCGCGCTCGGCTCGCTGTTCGCGCAGTGCTTCCGCCTGACGCCGGCGGAGCGCAAGACACTGCTCGTAGCCGGCGCGGCGGCCGGGATGACCGCGATCTTCGGCACACCCGTGGCCGCGGTACTGCTCGGCGTGGAGGTGATGCTCTTCGAGTGGAAGCCGCGCAGCCTGGTGCCGGTATGCATCTCGGCGGTCGTAGCCCGCGCATGGCGTCCCTGGCTGGTCGGTGCCTGGCCGTTGTTCCCCTATGCCGGGACGCTGCACGTACCGTGGTGGGGATTCGCCCCGTGCCTGCTCGTCGGGGTCATCGCGGGGCTGCTCGGCGCGCTCCTGTCCGCCGGCGTCTATGGCGTTGAGGAACTGTTCGAGAAGCTGCCGATCCACTGGATGTGGTGGCCCGCCCTCGGCGGCATCATCGTCGGCATCGGCGGCTATTTCGATCCGGCGGTGCTCGGCGTTGGTTACGACAATATCCAGGCGCTGCTCAACGGCGCGCTGTCGCTGCGCGCGGCCCTGGAGCTGTGTCTCGGCAAAGCGCTGGTATGGATCGGCGCACTCTCCTCTGGAACCTCCGGCGGCGTGCTCGCGCCGCTGCTCATCATCGGCGGCGCGCTCGGTGTGCTCGAAGCGCACCTTCTGCCCTTTGGCGGGGCGGGCTTCTGGGCGCTCGTGGCGATGTCGGCCACACTCGGCGGGACGTTGCGCGCGCCTCTAGCCGCGAGCGTCTTCGCGGTGGAGATCACCGGCGATCTGCGCGTCCTGCCGGCCGTCATCGCCGCCTGCGCGGCCGCCTATGCGACGACGGTCCTGCTGATGCGCCGCTCGATCCTCACCGAACGGCTGGCGCGCCGGGGCCAGCATCTGTCCTACGAGTACAGTGTGGACCCGTTCGAGGTCGTGCGGGTCGGGCAGATCATGGTCCAGCCGGCCCACACGCTGCCGGCAGGCATGACCGCCGCGGAGGCATTCGAGTTCTTCAACCCCGAGCCCGGCATCCACCGGCACCAGAGCTACCCCGTGGTCGACATCGACGGGAAAATAACCGCAGTGGTGTCCCGCGCGGACGTGCTGCGCTGGGTGCGCACCGGCACACCCGCCAGCCAGACCCTGCAGGAGCTGTGCGCGGCGCAGGCGCCGTTGTTCGGCTATGCCGATGAGACCGTCGCCGACCTCGCCGACCGCATGATCGATGCGCAGCTCACCCGCATCCCCATCGTCGCCCGCGACTCGCTGCAGGTCGTGGGCCTCGTCGCCCAGCGGGAGATCCTGCAGGTACGCGCCCGCGCGCTGCGCGAGGAGCGCGACCGCCGCCGCATTCTCTGAGGCGCTATTCCTCTGCGCCGCGCAGATAGATGTCCGGATCGAGCCGTTCCATATGCCGCTCGGGGTGCGCGACGCGCCGGAATCCGAACTGCTCGTACAGCCCGTGCGCGTCGTGGGTCACGAGCGACCAGCGCCTCAGGCCCTGAAGCCGCGGGTGTTCCACCGCGGCCTTCATCATCGCTTTCGACAGGCCTCGCCCCCGGTGCTCTTCGAGCACGTAGACATCCCCCACGTAGCAGAAGACCGCGTAGTCGGTGACCAGACGGCAAAACCCGACCTGCTCGCCTGCGGGCGCGTACGCACCGATGCACAGCGAGGCGCGCACGGCACGTTCGACGATCTCGAGGGGGATGTTCTTCGACCAGTATGCCCGGCGCAGAAATGCATGCACCGCCCGCAGGTCGATGCGTGCCGGATCGTCCGTGATGACATAGCCGTCGAGCTGCAGCAGCACGCCCTGCGGGGCGCCTTCGGCCCCGGCGCCCATAGTGTTCTGATCAGATCCAGACATCGTTCTGCGCCGTCCTCGCTCCGCCCTCGCGCCCGGTATTGAGCACCCCTCGCGGCTCGATCAGCAGGACCTTCGCTTCCTCGCAGGCCGAGGGCTTGTGCCGACGCCCTTTCGGCACGACGTACAGCTCGCCCGCGCCGAGCTCGACGCTGCCGTCCTCGAAATCGATGCGCAGCCGTCCCTCGAGCACCAGGAAGGTCTCGTCCGTTTCCGGATGATCGTGCCAGATGAACTCCCCCTGGATACGCACGAGCTTGAACTGATAGTCGTTCATCTGCGCGATCACCCGCGGCGACCACTGCTCATTGATCAAATCGAACTTGCCGCGCAAATTGATGGCCTGCTCACCCATACCGCCCAACCTGCCGTCCCGATCGGTGCACCGGATGCATACCGTAGCAAGAGCGGCCCTCCCGGAACAACCCCCGGCGCCGGTCACCGCGCAAGGGGCACGGGCGGCACGGCCAATGGCCCGCCGTGCCCGCGAGGCGCGCTCCGCGGACGACCTCGACTGACATCGCGAGGCCACATGTCGAGTGTTACCTGTTGCAATAAAACGGTAACGGCCGTGCGCTAATCTGGCCTCCGTACCGGCACAGCCGCCGCAGAGCGTGGTGAGATGCCCTCGACGAGCGACCCGATCGACACACCGTTCCCATGTGCGCCCCTGACCGGCCGGCTGCAAAAGGCGCGAGCACCGCACGACGGGCGGCTCTCGGACCATTTCGACGGCCGGTGTTTTTTCAATCCGCACGCCTGCGCCGGACGCGGCTGGCTCGATCTGCTGCGCCGGGCGCTGACGGTGCGCCCGCGACCCTGGCCGAGGCAAGTGGCGAACCGCGCCGAGCCGGCGCTGCCGCAGCGCCTTGCGCCCCGGCAAGTTGCGCTCACGTTCATCAATCACATCACCTTTCTTATCCAACTCCCCGGACTGAACATCCTGACCGACCCGGTGTATGCCGAGCGTGTGAGCCCCTTTCGAAACCTCGGGCCGCGGCGGGTCCGCGCACCCGGCCTGCCGCTCGAGGCGCTGCCGCCGATCGATCTGGTCCTGATCTCGCACGATCACTACGATCACCTCGACCTGGACACGTTGCGCCGGATCGAGGCCGGTCATCGGCCGCGTTATGTCACAGGGCTCGGAAACGGCGCCCTGCTGCGCGGCGCGGGGCTTCGGCACGTGCGCGAACTCGACTGGTGGCAGCAGGTGGAACTGCCTCGCGCGACCATCACCCTCACGCCTGCACAGCACTGGTCGGGGCGCGGAGTATTCGGCCGCAACCGCTCGCTCTGGGGCGGCTTTCACGTGCGCGACGCGGATGGGAGCGTGTATTTCGCCGGCGACACCGGCTACGGCGGTCACTTCCACGACATACGCCGCCGTCTCGGCGCGGCCGACCTCGCCCTGCTGCCCATCGGGGCCTATGCGCCGCGCTGGTACGAAGCGCCGAATCACATGGATCCCGAGGAGGCCGTCCGCGCGCATCGCGATCTGGCTGCCGGCGTCTCCGTCGCCACCCATTTCGGCTGCTTCAGGCTGAGCGAGGAAGGCTTCGAGGATCCGCTGCGGGAGCTCGCCGCAGCGCGCCTTCGGCACGGCGTGCCCGAGCGGGCGTTCACCGCACTCGAGACCGGCGAGACAC
The DNA here is from genome assembly GCA_021792555.1 of Pseudomonadota bacterium. GTDB lineage: Bacteria > Pseudomonadota > Gammaproteobacteria > Steroidobacterales > Steroidobacteraceae > 13-2-20CM-66-19. The sequence goes on along the minus strand of JAJYUL010000028.1, from coordinate 12,536 downwards.
GCCATTTCGAGCTGGCGCGGCAGAGCGCGGCGATGCAGCCGCAGGAGGCGGCGGCTTGATTCGGTAGATCGACTCGCAGGACGGTCAGTCCGCTGCGCGCAGAGACTTCTCGAACCAGCGCTGCGCGTACGGGTTGTCGTTATAGCGGGGTATGCGCCGATATCCCGCCCTGCGGTACAGGCGCAGCGCTTCGGTGAGCGTCGCGTGCGTGTCGAGTCTGATCAGGCGCACCCTGCGCCGGCGTGCGATGCGCTCGAGCGCCTCGAGCAGATCGCGGCCGATCCCGAACCCGCGCGCACTCGGGGCCACCCACATGCGCTTGATCTCGAGGATCCCGGGGGAAAGGGCGCGGATCGCCGCGCAGCCGACGGGCGCGCCGTCGAGCCGGGCGATGAGCAGCCTGCCGCGCGGGGGCATGAGTTCCGCGCGCACAGTACCGCCGCCGGCGCTGCGGTCAAAGCCGCCCGGGAAGCGCGCATCGAGCTCATCGAAGTAACGCGCGAAACACCACCGGGCCGCCTCGCCGTCGGGATCAGCCGGCTCGATCGTCACCGCGGAGCGTGTCAGGATCCGCTCGATCTCTGTCATGGCGGCGCCGAGCCGCCGCGCCTCCTCGGCCGTCAGCGGCGCGAGCAGCGCGCGCAACTGCGCCTCATCCTGCGCATCCACCCGCTGCAATCGCGCCAAGCCGGCGCGTGTCAGAGCGACGGCACGGCGAGAATCGCCCTGCCCGCGCGCGCCCGGCCGCACCAGCCCCTCGTGCTCGAGCATGCGCAACAGCCGGCCGAGCTGAGCAGAACCGAGCGCGAGCCGCTCGCGCAGCAGCCGCACCGGTGTTCGCTCGCGGCCGATCGCGCGCAACACATCCGCGGCGGCGCACGTCGGTCCGGCACGCGCAGGTGAATCACCGCTCGGCTCGAACCGGCGGGCAAGCATGCGCCGCAATGCCCGCAGCCTATCCAGATCGACACTCATCGGCTGACTGTAGTGACAGATCGGTGCGCATGCAATGCAGCGGACAGCCGGCCGATCCGCCCGCTCCCGCCGGCGCGCTCCCTTGGAAGGGCGGGCGGCATGCCGTAAAGTGCCGCGGTGAGCCTCCCCCACGCATCACACCGACAGCATACGCTGCACACTGCGCTGCGCGCGAGGGCGTGCGCGCTGCGCGTACCGGCATGAGCGAGCAAAGCCGGGGCATGAATGCCTCGCTGTGGGCGTTGGCGGCGCTGGGGTTCACAGGTGGACTCGGCGGCGGTGTGGTGTTTCCCATCCTGCCGCTCGCCGGCCAGGCGCTCGGCATCGCCCCGGCCATGATCGGGCTCATCCTCTCCCTGAACCGCATCACGCGCCTCGGCATCAATCCGCTCACGGGCCATCTGGTCGACCGCTTCGGGGCACGCTGGCCGCTCGTGATTGGACTGCTCGTCGAGGGGCTCGCCACGCTGTGCTTCACCACGGGGCTCGCGAGCACTCATGCCACGGCGTGGTTCCTGCTCGGACGAGCGCTCTGGGGCGTCGGCTCTTCATTGCTGATGGTTGGATCGCTCACCGCCGCGCTCATCGTCAGCGCCGCTTCCGAGCGCGGCCGCGCCACCGCGCTGGTGCGCATGGCGCTCAGCTTCGGCGTGCCTGCGGGACTGCTGCTCGGCGGACTGGTCGCCGATCTGGCCTCGGCGCGGGCCGCGTTCGTGTCGGCCACCTTCATCACCTTCAGCGGCATGATCGGCGCTTACTTCATCGCGCCGCACCGCAAGAGCGCGGCCGCGCCACGCCGCGACCGGCCCCGGCCGCCGTCCAACCTCGCCGTGCTGCGTGATCTGCTCAGACCCGGGCCGCTGTGGATCGTCTGGCTGTTCAATTTCATCGTGTTCTTCTCCGCGCAGGGCGTCATCCTCTCCTCCCTGGTGCTGATCGTGCACGAGCGCCACCTGATGCTGCCCGGGCTCAATGCCGAAGGCTCCTCCGGGGCGCTGATGGCCGTCATGCTCGGCACTTCGGCCATGGTTTCCTGGTTCGCCGGCCGCAGCATCGACAGCCGCGGCAATAAGACCGGCATCCTGCTGCCGTCCGCGGTGTGCTTGGCGTGCGGCTTCGCGCTGCTCGCCTTCGCGCGCACCCTCGTGCCGGCGGCTGCCGCCCTCGGCATCATCGGCATCGGCCTCGGCGGCATCAGCGTGCCGCTCATCGTCATCATGGGCGAGCTGATTGAGCCGGAGCGCTATGGCCGCGCCATCGGCATCTATCAGGTCGCCGGGGACATCGGCGGCAGCCTCGGCCCGATCACGGGCCTGGAGGCGATCGCGCGGTTCGGCCCACGTGCACCGCTCGGCGCGCTCGCCGCGCTGCTCACCGTCACCCTGCCGCTCGCCGCGGTGCTCATCCGCGTCGAGCGCCGCCTACGCCGCTGAGCACAGCGCCGCGCTCAATGCACGCCGTGCATGAGCTTGCGGATCTGCGGTGCGCCGAGCAGATACACGAGACTCGCGCCGATGCCGACCACGAACATCCGCAGGTACACATGCTCGTATCCGGCGATGCCCGACTGCGCGCCGCCCGAGGAGCCGGTGGTGAGCGTCGCGATCCAGCCGGCGAGCTGATAAGCGAGCGCCACGCCGAAGAACCAGCCGCCCATGGCAAATGAGGCCTCCTCGGGCGCCGCCAGCAACCCGACCAGCCCATAGCCGATCGGGTTGAGCGCCAGCTCACCGATCGTCTGCGCGAGATAGCAGCCGGCGAGCACGCCCCAGCCAATCTTCCCGTCCGCGGCCGTGCCGAATCGGATGCCGGCGACCATGACCCCGTAGCTGAGGGCGACCAGCACCAGGCCGATGCCGAACTTGCGCGGCGTCGAGGGATCCTTGCCGCGTTTGCCGAGCCACGGCCAGATCAGCGCCATCAGCGGCGCAAAGATCAGGATGTAGAGCGGATTGGCGGACTGAAACAGCGTGTAGTTGAACGGCGCGTTCACGTAGTCCTTGGCGAAGAAGTTCAGCGACGTCACGCCCTGGAAACTGAATGTCCAGAAAACCACCAGCGCGACGAACAGCAGCAGCAGCGCCACGTAGCGCTGGGTCTGCACCCGATCGCCGCGACGGATGCACGACACCACGAAATACAGCACCAGCACCGCCATCAACGCGTACATGATCCAGCCGAGGATCTGCGGCCGCGACAGCAGCAGTGCCGTGGGCATCACGAGCACGCCGATCGCGAGCAGCACCCAGAGCGCCGCATGCGGGCGTTCGAACTTCACATTGCGGGGCGCCAGCGGCCGCAGCTTGCGCAGGCGCAGCTGGAATATGAGCGCCGCCACCAACTCCCCGGCCGCCGCCGCGACGAACCCCCATCGATACCCGTAGCGATGGCCGACGAAATCCGCGCACACGAACGGCGCGATGAAACTGCCGAGGTTGATCGCCAGATAGAACAGCGTGTAGCCGCCTTCGCGGCGCGGGTCGTTGTCCGCGTAATTGCGCCCGATCAGCACCGTGAGCGGAATGCTGAGCCCCACCGACAGCGCGAGCAGCGCCAGACCGACCTCGAAGCCGAACAGATCCGGCAGCGTCATCAGCAGCAGCGCCGGTATCAGCAGCCACAGCGAGATCGCCAGCGCGCGCACTTCACCCAGAATCTTGTCCGCCACGTAACCGCCGGCAATCGGCGTGGCATACATGAGCGCGAGAAAGCCGCTCGCCAGCAGGTCCGCATGGCGCTGCGCGGCGGCGGCCGAGAGCGTGCCGTAGAACTGCTCGGCGATGTAGGGCGCCAGGTAGGCGCGAAAGCCGTAGAAGGAGAAGTTGAAGCCGACCGTGACGGCCAGCAGCGTCCAGAGCTGACGCGGGTGGCCCCAGAATGTCTCGGGCGCCCCACTGCCCTGCGTCAGCGTGGTGTCGTTGTTCATGCGCGAGTACCGCCTTTGGCGAATTGTTATGCACGTCGGCGCGGCTCAAGCCAGCCGCGCCGGTACGAGGCCCCACCCCCGTGAGGCCGCTCACATGGCCGCCGATGCTACCAGCTGCCGCCGGTCGAGCGCATGGGCTGCTTGCGCCACACGCCCGGGAGGCGTGCCGCTATACTTCCGCGGTGACGCCGGGCGAACAGTACGCTGCAAGGCTCGCGGATCGTGAAGCACGCATCGCCGCGCTGCAACGCGCCTCCCGAGGATTCGGCACGGCGCGACTCTCCCTTGCCGGTGCCGCGCTCGCCATGGCTTGGATGGCGTGGTTCGCACAATGGTTCCCTGCGGGGTGGCTCGCGCTGCCGGTGCTCGCATTCGCCGCCACCGTCTCGGCCCACGCCCGCCTGCGCCGCCGACTGGCCCGCGCGCTGCGCCAGGGGCAATTCTATCGGCGAGCCATGGCGCGCATCGAGGACCGCTGGGCCGGAACCGGCGTGCGTGAGCGGCCCGAAGATGACGTTCATCACCTCTACGCGGCGGACCTCGACCTGTTCGGTGAAGGCAGCCTGTTCGAGCTTCTGTGCGCAGCGCGCACGGCGATGGGCAAGCAGACCCTGTCCGCCTGGCTGCTCGCGCCGGCCGCAATAGCCGAAATCCGCGACCGACACGCAAGCATCGATGAACTGCGCGAGCGGCTCGACCTGCGTGAAGAGATGGCGGTGCTCGGCGAGGAAGGCCTCACGCCCGTGCGGCCGCAGCAGCTGCTCGAGTGGGCCGAGTCGGCCAACAGGCTCGGGCAGCCGTGGATCCGCGCACTGGCCGTGGGACTGCCCGCAGCGCTCTGCGCCGCGGTGCTGTGGGGCCTGGCGAGCGGTGGATGGCTGCCCGCGATCGCGATTCTCGTGCTCGAGGCGGGGGTGCTCTATCGGCTCGGCCGCACGCTCACACTCCTCCTCAGCGGCGCTGCGGCGCTCTACGAGGCCGACGGCCTGCGCACGCTTGCACAACTGCTGTCTCGCATCGAGCAGGAGCCTTTCTCCTGCGCGCCACTGCTCGCGCTGCGCGCGCAGCTCGATTGCGGCGGCAGGCGCGCCTCCGCGGCCATGAGCCGGCTTGCCTGGATCGCAGCGTTTGCCGAGGCGCGCGACTCGCTCATCGTGCGCTGGCTCCTCTCGGTACCGCTGCTCTATCCTGTGCAGGTTGCGCTCGCCGCCGAACGCTGGCGCCGCGAGCACGCCGCTGCCGTGCCGCGTTGGATCGATGCGACCGGCCGCTTCGAGGCGCTCGTCTCGCTCGCGCAGTACCGCTTCGAGCATCCCCGCCAGCCCTATCCGCAATTCACCGAGGAACCTGGCGTGCTCGATGCGCGGGGACTCGCTCACCCGTTGCTGCCGGCCGCCCGCTGCGTGCGCAACGACGTGACGCTTTCCGCTGAGGTGCCGGTGTTGCTGGTCAGCGGCTCGAACATGTCCGGCAAAAGCACGCTGCTGCGCGCAGTGGGACTGAACGTCGTACTCGCCATGGCCGGAGCGCCTGTCGATGCCGAATCGCTGCGGCTTGCGCCGCTCACGCTCGGCGCGAGCATCCGGGTCAACGACTCGCTGCGCGAGGGGCAGTCGCGCTTTTCCGCGGAACTGAGCCGCCTGCGGCATATCGTGGCGCTTGCCGAAGGCGGCGCGCCGTTGATCTTTCTGATCGACGAGCTGCTGCAGGGCACCAACTCCCATGACCGGCGCATCGGCGCGGAGGGGCTGCTGCGCGCGCTGATCGATCTCGGCGCGGTCGGGATCGTCACGACACACGATCTGGCGCTCACCGAGCTGCCCCGGCTCTCAGGACGGGTGCGCAACGTGCACTTCCGCGAAACCATGCGCGCCGGGCAGATGCACTTCGACTACACACTGCGCCCCGGCGTCGTCACCACCAGCAACGGCCTCGAATTGATGCGGGCGATGGGCCTGCAGGTTTAGACGGCGCGCCGCTCCGGCCCCCGGGGCGTCTGGGGCGCACGCTCGCTCCCGCCCCGCGGGCGCCGCTCGGCCCCCCGCCGCGCCCGTTTGAGCGGCCACACCGTCCGTGGTATCTTGTGGCCATAAAATACCATCGGTCGCCCGCCGTGTACGGATTCAACGCTCCAGCGCTCCGCCGCGCCCCGCGCACTGGGGGCCGGCCGTGATCCGCTCCATCAATCCGGCCACCGGCCAGGTGCTAGCCTGTTTCGAGCCGCACCGCGATGCCCAGATCGATGCGGCGCTTGCCCGCGCCGATCAGGCCCAACGCCGATGGGCCCGCACGCCTCGCGCTGAGCGCGGCGCCCTGCTGCGCCGGGTTGCCGCCGTCCTGCGCGCACGCACGCCAGAGCTCGCCAGGCAGATCACCCTCGAGATGGGCAAACCGATCATCGAGGCCGAGTCGGAGGTGCACCAGAGCGCCTGGGTCTGCGACTTCTATGCGGACAAGGCTGCCGAGCTCCCGGACGTTGAGAGGACAGCCGGCAGCGCTCGCGGGCACCACCCGCTCCCCGATCCGCCGGGGGTGCTGCTCGCGATCATGCCGTGGAGCGATCCGGTGTGGCGGGTGGTGCGCTGTGCCGCCGCGGCGCTCGCGGCCGGCAACACCATGCTCCTCAAGCATGCCGACAACGTGCCGCGCTGCGCGCTCGAACTGCAGGCGGTGTTCCACGCGGCCGCCATTGACCCGGGGCTGTTTACCGCGCTGCTGCTGGACAGCGCGCAGCTCGAATCGCTGCTCAACGACCCGCGCGTTGCGGCACTGGCACTCACCGGTCCGGCCCCCCTGGGCCGACCTGCGCCCACGCACACGCGGGCCGAGTTGCGCAGAGAAGCGCTGGAGCTCGGCGGATCGGATCCGTGCATCGTGCTCGCCGATGCCGACCTGGAGGCGGCGGTGCGCGCCATCGTGAAAGCCTGCTCGCGCAACGCGGGTCAAAGCTGCATCAGCACCAAGCGGATCGTTGTCGAGGAACCGATCGCCGACCGATTCGTCGGGCTGTTCGCGCGGCACGCCGGCGCTCTGACGGTGGGCGATCCTCTACGACGCGACGTATCGGTCGGCCCCATGGCCCGCCCGGATCTGCGTGAGACCCTGCACCGCCAGGTCCACTCGACGATCGCACAGGGCGCGCGGCTGCTGCTCGGCGGCAGATACGGTGAGGGGCCCGGCTTCTTCTACGCGCCCACGCTGCTCGATCACGTCGAGCCCGAAATGTGCGCCGCCTGTGAGGAGATGTTGGGGCCGGCCGCCGCTGTCGTTCGCGTCGCAGACGCCGACGCGGCGCTGCAGGTCGGCAGCTGGCTCGACTTCGGCCCCGGCGCATCGCTGTGGGCGGGCGATGCCGCGCGCGCCGCGAGGCTCGCAAGCCGCATCGAGTCCGGCGCCGTATTCATCAACGGGCGCGTGGCGCGCAAGCCGCGAGCGCCCTTCGGCGCGATCGCACCGCCGCACGGCGGCCTCGGACCCGGCCATCCGGGCGGGGGCGGACCGGCCGACCTGCAGAACGCAGCGAGCGGCTCCGCCCGCTGACTGCGAACATTCAAGGAACCGCCATGATCATCCGCACTCCATCCAATGCGGCGCTGCTGAAGCCCGAAACGCTGCCCCGGCACGAGCGCGGCGGCGGCGCCAGCACCACCCCTCTGGTGACGCGCGCCGTGGGCAGCACGAGCTTCATCACCGGCTACACTTCCTTCAGCGGCGGCGCGGAGATTGCGTTTCACAGCCACGACTGCGAGGAAAGCGTGGTGCTCATGGAGGGCCGCGCCGCTCTGGAGATCGACGGCCTGGCCTATGAGCTGAGGCCGCACGAGGCCACCTTCATCCCGGCCGGCATCGCGCACCGCTTCCGCAACCTGTCCAAGAGCGAGCCGATGAAGATCCTCTGGATCTACGCCAGCACCGAGGCCACCCGCACCCTGACGGGCACCGGCCTCACCCACCCGGTGGCCGCCGAGCACGGCGAGCCGCGCTGACCCCGCGGCCAAATGCCATGAAATTCCTCGTGCTGCCCGGCGATGGCATCGGTCCGGAGATCGTGAGCGGCGCGCTCGAGGCGCTGCAGGCGGTGGACCGCCGTTTCGGCCTGGACATTCACCTCGATTACGATGAGGTCGGCTTGGTCAGCCTGCGCAAGCACGGCACCACGCTGCGCCAGACGGTTCTCGATGCGGCCCGCGCCAGCGACGGCATCATCCTCGGCACGCAATCGCACGCCGACTACCCTGCGCCCGAGCAGGGCGGGCGCAACATTTCCGCAGCATTGCGCGTCGAGCTCGATTTGTACGCCAATGTGCGCCCCGCCCGCACTCGCCCCCACCTGCCCTCGAACCTCAAGTCCGGCAGGAGCATGGACCTCGTCATCGTGCGCGAGGCCACCGAGGGCTTCTACCCGGACCGCAACATGAGCCGCGGCTGGGGCGAGATGATGCCCACGGCCGACATGGCGCTCGCGGTGCGCAAGGTCACCCGCCATTGCAGCGAGCGCATCGCGCGCCGGGCCTTCGAGCTGGCCATGACCCGGCGCAGGAAGGTCACGGCCGTCCACAAGGCGAATTGCTTCCTCATGACCGACGGGCTGTTTCTGCAATGCGCGCGGCAAGTCGCCCGGGATTTCCCCGAGGTCACCTTCGAGGAACTGCTGGTCGATGCCTCCACAGCCCATCTGGTGCGCAACCCGGAGCGCTTCGATGTCATCGTGGCCGAAAACCTCTACGGCGACATTCTCTCCGACCTCGCGAGCGAGCTGTCCGGGAGCCTAGGTCTTGCCGGCTCGGTGATGGCGGGCGATCGGCTTTGCTGCGCGCAGGCCCAGCACGGCTCGGCGCCGGACATCGCGAATCAGGACAAGGCCAACCCGACCTCCATGATCCTCTCGGTGGCCATGCTTCTGGCGTGGATCGGCGATCATCACCGGCTCGCGGCCTTCCGCGAGGCGGGCGCGGCCATGCAGGCCGCCGTGGAGGCGGTGCTGGCCAATCCCGAGACCCGCACCGCCGATGTCGGCGGACACCTCGGCACCCGGGCGTTCAGCCGGGAGGTCGTGGCGGCCGTTCAGAAGTGAGAGCGCAGTCCGCTACCGCGACCGCCGGCGGGACGCCGGTTGGCGGACGTCGCATTGCGGAGCGAGACGCCGCCGGCGCATGAGTCCAAAATACGCGTGTGGGGATGACTTCAGGTGGTATGAATGATCGTCGAAGTGGCTGAATTCAAGGTCGCTGCGCAGGATCGGGATGCGTTCAGCGCGGCCATTGCGCGTGCGGCGAGCACGGTGCTTGCCAAGGCCGCCGGTTACCGCCGTCACCGGATCCTCTCCTGCCGGGAATCCCCGGGGCGCTTCGTCCTGACCGTGGAGTGGGACTCGCTCGAGGCGCACACCGTCGGCTTCCGGCAATCGCCGGCGTCCGCCGAGTGGCGTGCGATCATCGGGCCGTTTTTCCAGCAGCCTCCCCACGTGGAGCACTTCGACGTGGCGGCGGACGGCTGAGGCAACCGATCGTGCCCGCCACCGGCCGCGCACCCGGAGGGCTCGGCGAGCAGCTCGCCGGCAAGATCGAGCAGCTGATCGCAGAGGAGGCCCTGCCGCCTGGAACGCCCCTGGTGGAGCGCACACTCGCCGAGCGCCTCATGGTCTCGCGCTCGCCGGTGCGCGAGGCGCTGCGGCTGCTCGCCGAGCGCGGCACCGTGGGGCCGCGCCCCGAAGGAGGCTACATCGTTCGGCGGCACCCCAAGCGCTCGGCCTTCCCGCCGCAGTTCATGAACGAGCCGCCGGGCGAAGCGACTTACCTCGCGATCGGCGAGGACCGCCTCGCCGGCCGTCTGCCCGAACGCGTGTCCGAAAACGATCTGATGCGCCGTTATGGGCAGACCAGGGCGCAGCTCGGCGCGATCCTGCGGCGCATCGTCAACGAGGGATGGATCGAGCGGCTGCCCGGCCATGGCTGGCAGTTCCTGCCCATTCTCACATCCGGGGAGACCTACGATCAGGCCTACCGCTTCCGCATTCTGATCGAGCCGGCGGCGCTGAACGAGCCGGGCTTCAAGATCGATGAACCGGCGCTGCGCAGGTGCCTGGCCGAACAGCAGGCCCTGATCGACGGCGCGGTGCAGTGGGCCTCACCCGCGCAGCTGTTCGATGCGAATACGCGCCTGCACGAAACCATCGCCACCTGCTCCGGCAACGTGTTCATCCTCGAGTCGCTCAAGCGCATCAATCGCCTGCGCCGCCTGATGGAGTACCGTCAGTCCGTTGATCGCGAGGCCGCCGCACGGCGCTGCCGCGAGCACCAGACGCTGATCACTCTCCTGCTCGCCGGTGAGCGCAGGGCCGCGGCGGACTTCATCCGGCTGCACCTGCGCGATGCGGCGCGGGAGAAGGCCATGGGCCACCCGCCCGCGCGCGATGACTGAGCCTCAGCGCCGGGCGGCATCTGACTGCACGGCCTCTTTCAAGAGCGCGAGGATTCGCGCCTCCTCCGCGGCAGCGTCCCACCTATTGCACGCCACATCAGCACAGTGGACGCTCACTCACCGGCCATTTCCGGCATCCCCCACCCGACCTCATGCCCGCTCATGCGCTCGTCCAATGCGCCCCAAGAGCGCTCCGCAGGTCAACACTGGAAAACAACCGCAGCACCGGTTGAACCAGGGATGCCCCGTCCATGACGGCCGGACCTCGCAGCACTCTCTTGAGCTTCGGCTTGCGCGAGAATACCTGCCCATGAGAGCACCCGAGATCCCCTCGAGCTCGGCTTTGACGGCACTTGTCGCAATAACGGGGCATTGCCGGCAGGGCAGCCGAGCGCCGCATACAACTGAAACACGCACAGGCGAAACAGACACGATTGCAGCGGGCACGTACGCAGGCAGATAGGAGCATGTCTGCCGCGTCGATGGCATACCGGGATTGCGTGAGGGCCATTCACGCGCCATCTCGCACACTGCAGCAACGGCGAAAGCTGCATGGCGCGACGGAGGCTGCAGTGCGGGATGTCCCGTCCGCGTACAACAGACGGCGCCGGCCTCTCGGCGCCGACACCTTCTGCGTTCACCAAAGTGCTGATTTCATGCCGGGAGATCGACTCTGACGCCGCGCCCTCCTCAACCTCTTATGCGAATCGACTCCGCCGCAGCTGCACCACGCTCCCGCTCCGGGCTCTCTGGAGCGAGTCACCCTCGCGCATCGCGCGGCCCTGCGCGTACGAATGGGATGCTCAATCGCTGTAGAGGCGGACGTAGTCGACACGCATCGCCGCCGGGAATTTGGTACTCGAGTCTGGCGAGCCGGGCCAAACGCCGCCCACGGCGATATTCAGAATGAGATAAAAGGACTGGCCATTGTCGAACGGCCAGACTGCGCCCGGACGCGAGGCGATGCTTCGTGGCGTGAAGGTTGCGTATGGGTAGTTCGGATCGTCTATGTAAAACTCGATTCGATTCGGCGTCTTGATCACCCCATACGTGTGCCACCCGGCGGCGGTGGCGCCGCCTGTGAAATAGTAGAGCTTGCCGATGGCATTGCCGGTGAAGCCGGTGCCGTGGATCGAGCCCTTGTTCCAGTCCGAGGTGTCCGGCACCGGGGGCGGGCTCGGCTCCATCCCGCCGGGTGGCAGGCCGGCGTCATTGATGCGCTCCATGACATCGATCTCGCCACAGGCAGGCCAACCGACGACGCCGACGTTATTGCCCAGCAGCCAGAAGGCAGGCCAGATCCCCTTGCCCTCGGGCACCCATATTCGGGCCTCGAGGCGCCCATATTCAAAGCTGAAGCGCCCCTGGGTATCGATGCGCGCCGAGGTATAGACGCCAGCCGAGGGCTGTTGCGCGACGATGTGCAAGTCGCCGTCATTGCCCACGTAGGAGTTTGGAAAGGCCCGATTGCAGGGCGCGACGCTCGACCCGTACGCACAGAGCACGCCGACACTGTCGTTCGTGTCCGCCCCGGTGGCGTAGTTCCACAGACGTGGATTGGGCCGCGCATCGGCGCCGCCGCGCTCCGCTTCGTTGAACTCCTCTGACCAGACGAGAGTGCCCGAAGGGACGTCCAGGTGAAATTTCCGTGTCGTGACTCTGCTCACCTCATCGTCGCGCGCCTCGGCGACGGCGCGCACGGTGAGGCTCGAGGAGATGAGAAAGGGAGCCTCGTAGGGCGTGGACCTCGAGGTCGGCGTCCTCCCGTCCACCGTATAGTAGACCGTTGCACCGGGGGTCCTCGAGGAGAGCGTCACGATCACTGCGCCGTTCAGTGCGGAAACGGTGCTGATTCTGGGCGCCGCAATCGGCTCGCCGCCCGCCCGCCCGCCGGGCGGGGCAGCGCCCGCGGCGCAAATGCAGCACGATGCTGCCAGCAGGAGAATGGATGCGGGCCCGGCGAATCTTCTCGGCATGTGTGTTATCGCTCTCGCTATCTACTTACGTTCGCGCTCAAGCTTATACCATGCGCTCCCGATCCGGAAAGACACGCCGCCCGCCGCTCAAGCGGCGAGTCACGAGGCGCTTTTGGGTTCTTCTCCCGTTTCCGGGGTAGCCGGAGGCTGGCGGTGAGGCGAACGGCCGCCACTGCTATCTTGGTGTTACCAAGCATCAAGAAGGCAGGAGGGCGGCCGTGGCCCCAGAAGAGTGTATT
>JAJYUL010000027.1 GCA_021792555.1 Pseudomonadota bacterium | reverse complement strand
TCATCCAGAGGCGAGCCTACGGCCTGCACGACGAGGAGTACCTCAAGCTGAAGGTCCTGACCTGCATGCTTCCGGAGCTCTGATCAAAAATTGAGCAAAACCTACCCACACGATTTCACGAAGAGCCTCGAAAAATAAGGTGGACATGAAACAGCTGACAGCGCTTCTGGGGTGCCTCATTCTCGCGGGGAACGCCGCAATTGCAAACGTGGACTGCGCCAGGGCGCCGTTCGGGGAAAGCGTTTCACAGTACGGACGAGACGAGTTTCACCTTGGCGTGATCTCTAGGGCGCACAACCGCAACGATCCGTCCGTGCCGCGCGCGACGATGCACAAGATTGACCGGGAGATGCGCGCAGCCTGCCTCGCCAAGTTCTACGGCGAAAATTTGCCTCGATATGCGAGGCTTGGTTTGACGCCCCATCGGCTCTCAACTGAGAGCGTCGGTTCGATTGCGGCCGCTGCCCTCAATTGGAGCGGACCAGACCATCGAGGAAACGCGGCCAATCCACATCCTGCGAGCATTGCGAGCGTTCCGGCATCGCGCAATCTGCCGACAGCCGCCAGGAAACCCCGTGCCCCGACGGCGCCTGTGCACACCCACTATGTGGAGGTGACGGCGAATTTCCCGGCGTGTCCGCGCAGGGTGGACCTGAAGCGGATCCTGACCGCTGCGCTGATCAACAACGCCTCATGGCCACAGGCCGAGGCGGCCGGCAAAAAGCACGGTTGCATCGAGCTTCACGCCGGCGAACGTGTGGCCCGAATCAGAACCGATGGCTGGAGCGGAGTGACCGAGGTTCGCCCCGCAGGACACACCAGGACCTATTGGACCGACACGATGGTCGTGAAGTAGGCTTGGGCTCCGCTCTCACGCATTCAGCTTCCTGGCGGGATGAAACGACTGCGGACCTGAACTGAAGGCGCGTCCGAATTGCGCGCAGGTGTCCGCCCGCGCTCGACGCCGCACCTTCTCGAGCCCAGTGCAGACCGTGCCAGGTTCCGTCCACCGCCCATCATATGGCGGACCGGGGCTGCGCGCTTCTGACCGCGGAGGTCTTTTCGTGCTCGGGCGTTCGGGCAAGGGATTCTCCCGAGGATTACCGAGGTCACGATGATTGCGTCGGGCAGCCCGGTCTCAGCGGCCAGGAATCGCTTGGGCCCGTCCGCAACGGCCGCACTGTCCGTCCAAAATGCCCGTGACCGGCCCGCCCATTGCGGCCGGCAGGGCTCGGATGATCCGCGTCAATTCAGTTGGGCAGATCCGTGACGGCAGACCGCGGTGCGCATGCGCAACAGGGCGCCGAGTGCTCTCTTGCGATGCCCGGTCTCGGACGGAGCGAGCGCAAAATCCTCGCTCTGCGCATGGCCGGCTTGCGCGGCGAGACTGCATCGCGTCGCTCGCCCGGGTGAGCAGTCCCTGAAAATCTCCCCTGATGCCGTCCTGGATCCACATGCCTCGATGAGAACTCATCCACAGAGCCAGTCATCTGTACGCGTAACCGCCGAGGCGGCTGCACTCAGCCGACCTATTCGCACCACTCTTCCTCATTGCGCAGGACCAGATGGCTACAGCCCCTCGGCAGATGCGCCGGAACGGGCAAGGGCTCGCCGGGATGCCACAGACCCACTCGCCTCAAGATCTCCGGCATCTCCGAATCCGCCACCTGCAGCAGATTGCCATCTCCATATCCCGTGTGACCCCTGTAGCGTAGAACGCGAACATAGCGACCGGACTTCCCCTCCCGGTAGAGCTCAACCCAGTAGGTAAATGGCGCGTGCGCAGTGGGGTAATCGACAATGACGTCACCCCGGAGAGGCCCCCGCTCGACAAACCGCGTGGACGGCGTGTTGTCGCTTCCCTTGACGTTGAAAAACTCCCGTACGAAGCGATTGCTCCTTCTCGCATAGCGGTAAAGAGCCGTGGCTGTTCCACACGTCCCATATCCGTTTTGCGCACCACAGAGTCTCAGCAGGAGGCGCGGTCTGCTATCGTCCGGCCCGGCGTACACCACGCGCGTGGCCAAAACATGATAGGGAGTGCCGAACCATCCCGGCTCTCCGGGAATGTTCCAGGAAAAGCCTCGACCGCAATGCGGTGTCGATCCATTGAGGAAGCAAATGGAGAGCGGCCCGTGCTCCTCCAACATGGCGGCCTCGGGAGGCGGTGCATCCTCTTTTCGGACGATGACCAGTCTCCACGGGGACGCCGTTCTGAACGGGACCGTGAGGTCAATATCCGAAATCACCTTGGCCGCCGCAAACCCCGCCTTCGCCAGGGCGGACGCGACCGCTCGATCGCCCGCCCGTGCTGAGACACCTCCCGCCGGCGCGGCTGCATGAGCAATCGCCGCAACGGAGACGCACAGGAGCGCACAGAACGCCCGCGGCCACCTGTTCCGTCGCGTGAGCGCCGGCGCGCGCGCTCGCCGATGCAGCCAGAAGGTCACCTTCAACATCGTGCGCCGCACCATAACGCACTCTTGACGGCAACGACAAGAGACGCGCCCGCCGCTCTTGCGCGGCCGATCCGATTCAGTTACGTCTCGAAACAAAGCCCGCACACCCCGCGCAGATTCGCAACGAACGCCGGTCATCGGCCGCCTCCGAGGAGCAGGCCGGCCGGTTGCGCTCGCTGCCGCAACCGTACCGGGGGTGTCGCGGCTGCAGTCAGCCGGCGCCGCTTCGAGCGACCTCATCACCGGGCTGTGGCAACGGCCGCGGACGGATAGATCTGGTGGGTTACCGGCGCTGGCACAGACCGCCTCAACCGGGCGGGTGCGCCCAGGACTCGTGGCCGTAGACGATTCGCCAGCCCCGTGAAAAGCGCTTCCAGACGTAACTCACCACAAACGCGCTGCCGCCGGATTTTCCGTCCGCAAGCGCGTAATGCCCGTACAGATGCAGAGTCGTAATCTCGACGCCTGGGGCGACCGCCAGGAATCCGATCGGGCCAAGCTCGCTGTAATGCAATTCGCCCTTGCGATGCGCCCACCACTTGAGCTGCTGGGCGTAGAGCGGCCTCCAGCCCCTGATCAGCCTGCCATTGATCGCGAACACCAGACTGGGTGCGTGCAGAAACGGGACCATGAATCCCGCGGCATCGAGTGCCTTCGCGGCTCGGAACATCTGCGCCAGGATCGGGCGGATGGCCTGCTCGGCCCCGGACGGCGCGCTCCGTGCCCGGCCCGCAGCGAACGCGGTCAGCGGCGCCGACATGCACAACACCAGGATGCCAAGACGAACCGTGGTGCGTCTCATGATTCCCCTTCCCCCGAAGGTGGTTCGCGGCCGCTCGCGATGCTCTGCGCATCCTGGAGCGGATCGAGTCAGATTGACTCTACGGCAAGCCCAAACGGCAAGCAAGCCGCCGCGCGGCATACCACACGGCCGGCGGCTTGCGCCGCCCCCCGGGGCGCAAGCCCGATCACCCCGTTGGGGCATGTCCGTGTATGCGACGGGCTTCCAGACAACAGCCGATCTCTGTATCCGATGCGGCGCTCTGTGCGTGTCGGGCCCTCTGCGGTATCGAGAAGGCTGTCTGGGCCATCGGCTCCAGAGCGTGCCTGCTCAGGCCGCTCGAGTAAAGCGCCGAGCGCCGCCGCACGCAGCGCCGTCACCACGACGATTTACTCGGAAGACTCACTCGGCGTGCGCCGGACGGCGCCCGTCGATGGGGTTCTACCACAAACTTCAGGCTGCGCCAGTCAATGCATAGATCTGTCAGTGCGGTGCATCGCCCGTGTCCGACGGGTGGCAGGCCGGTCTTGCGGCTCGCCGGTGAGTTCAGGGGATTTAAAACGAGACGGACAAGGGCGACTACGCCGTGGCATGTCCGTTTCAGGATGCGAGCGACCGAGCGTGAGGCAGCACGCCCCGTCGCGGCGGCGCCGTATTGCGGTTACGGATTTCGATCCAATCTGACTTCCCGGTTCGCATGCCTGGCGTGACCGTGAATCACGACGAAAACAAGCGAACCGATGCTCGCCAAGCCGAGGGCGAGACCAAAGAAAATCTGCATGAACATAATTCCTCCAGCACTGATCCGATCCTTGTTGACCTATTCAATAGCATGGGGCCGGTGAACAGGACCTTAATATCGTGCAGGGCGGTCGCGACAAGCACGAAACCCGTCAGATTCAACGCGGTCGCAGCGCTTCACGACGGACGCGTGCTCTCAAATGGACCCGATCACTGATCTCGGCGCGCGGCGACTCAGGTGCTCAAAGTCAACGGTGCCTCGCGCGCACGGGCAGGAGTCATCGCGGTCGATCTTTTGAGCGATATGCACATCGGGCCCCGAGTCGGCGAATCACGCGGCGGCCGCCCGGTCAGTCGAGGGGGCGGCCGGCGAATTCAGCTTCCGGCCCGCACCGCAGGGTGCGCCGAGCGTGCACGCGACAGCGAAGCAGGCGGCCGTGCTGCTGGTCGTGACCGTGCGGCGGCCGCTGCCTCCCGCGGCGCGCGCTGACACGAAGACAGATTCCGGAGCCGATCCTTCAGCTGACTCGAGAAGATCACGCCGGCGGCGCGTATCGCAAGCCCCGCGTTCTGAAGCGCTGCGGCGGTCCAGGTGTTGCAGGTGTGTAGGGCATCGTAGCGCTCGCCCGATGCCAGGAACTCGCTGTTGGATACGGGACCGGCGCCGAGGACGATCGGCTTGCCGCCGCGCTCGCGCAGCGATTCGAGCAGATATGCAACGAGCCTGCGCACCTCTGTCCGGTTCGCGCACAGCCAGCGGTATGTGCCTGCCGAGGGCAACAGATCCTCCACCGTGGGCGCGCCCTCCACCAGTACGGTGCTCGGGGAGCGGAACAGCGCCGCGAGAGCTTCTGCGAGCGGCGGATGGGTGGACATGTAGAAGCGCCGGTTGCCCCAGCCGAAACTTACATAGCGTTCACCCGGCTTCACCTGCAGCACGGATCGCAGCGGGCCGAGTTCACTCACCGGCAGGATCAGGCCCGTGTGCCAGCCGGCGAACAGCACGCCGATCACCGCAGCGCGCCCCGCAGTTTCGACCCGCGAATGGCCCGGCAGGACACGCGGCAGCGCCGGGGCCGCGACGGCTCGCGGTGGCGCGCCGCAGCCGCACAGCAGCGTTGCCGCCAGAGCGCCGGCGCCCGCCGCCTTGAGGATGAATCTGCGCATGAATCGCGCAATGTGCTGTCCAGGGGCCGCCAGCCTACCACCATCCCGCCGCCGCAGCGGGCATGAAGCCCTTCCCGACCTGCGAGACCCCTTCGGACCAGCCGGGATCCGGCACGCAGATTGCCCTTGGCGATGCGATGCGGGCGGATTGCGGAGCCTATGTTGCGCTGCAATCGCGCGTGGCGCGCCCGTCAGGGACCGGAGCCTGCCGGACTGTTGGGCGCCTGCGCGGGTCCGGCTCCATCTGATCGTGCAGCGGGTGTTGCACCCTATACTCGAAACTGCAGGTGCGCAGCATCGATGCGGCGCGCCACCGCAATGATCGAGCCGGTAAGACGCGGGTCTTGGCAGGAGCGCATCCGCTCGTGCCGGTAACCGAGGCTGCCCGCCATGGCGAGCACGTGTCGGGTCACGCCGAAACGCCTCGTCTGCGCCGCGGCGAGCGACGTTTCATGGCCCCCCGCTCGAGCGGGCTGCTGCGCACAGCCTGTCAGCACCGGGCCCAGCCGCAGGCCCGATGCAGTCAGAACGAGCACCGTTGGGCCATGCGAGCGCTCCTCGACCCTTGCGCAGCACGGCCAGAGTTCCTCGCGAGGGGCACCCATAACGCATCGGTGAGCACGGGTCACCGCAGCCCCCCGGACGCGGTATAGTATTTATATTGATCGCATGTCGTGTTCCCGCTGAGGCATGCGGAGCCGGCTCGCGGGCAGGCCATGCGCCGACCGCTCGCCGCCCGTCGTGCCGCGCGGGGCACTTTCCGTCATCGCGCCGCCATCCTCGCCGGTGCGCGGTGCAGACGCTACCGCCACGGCGGAGGTATCGGCAACGTGAAGCGCTTCTCCATTGCTCTGGAAATCTGGGTGCTCCTTCTGCTGGTCTGCACGGCGCTCGCGCTGCTGTGCTTCGTGACCATCGATGTGCCGCTGGCGAGGTATTGCTGGAAGATCGGCCGCTTTCTGCACCCCTTGAACAAGCCCCTCGGCGCGCCGGTGATTCTGACCGTCGAAGCGGTCGTCACCGTCGTTCTGGTGCTCGCGCGGCTGGTGCGCGGACATCTCTCGCTCCTTGCCGAGACCGTGGCGGTCGCGTGTCTGACCTCCATTTGCGCGTATGACATCAACAGCCATGTCCTGAAGCCGTTCTTCGGCGTACCGAATCCCTCTGCCGTGCTGCATGGTGCGCAACACGCGTTCCACTTCTGGAAAGGCTCCGGCATGAGCAGCTTCCCCTCCGGCCACATGGTGCTTGCCGGCGCGCTGGCCGGGGTCTTCATGCGCCTCTATCGGGCCAGCCGCGGGCCGCTCGCCGCGCTGCTCTCGCTCGCCGCGGTGCTGCTGATCGCCGGCGACTGGCACTTCGTCAGCGACATCATCGCCGGCACCTTTCTGGGCCTCTCGGCCGGGATGTTGGCCGGACAGGGCTGGGCCGTGCACAAGAACCTCGCCCCCTCCCCGGGTTGAGCGGGCTCGCCGCGCGACAGCCGCGGCCTTCCCGGGCAGCCCGCGCGCGCCGGTGCCGCGCAGACGCCCCGAACGCTCGGGTTGATCGAACTGTCCCGGTTGGCTACAGTCGAACGAGAAGGCGCGGCGGACGCCGCCAGTGCGTCGCGCTTTACCGACATTTAACCGGAGCAGGCCATGGATCTCGCGCGTCTCAATCATCCGGCGAAGGAACGCGCCCGCAATCCAGGCACCCGGCCGCGCGCCCACGGCGTTTTCCGTGTTCCGGCGTTGAAATTGCCCGCCGACATCCTGACGTTTCTGCGGGCCGGCCTGCGCGACCCGCGCCGGGTCGGGGCGGTTGCGCCCTCCGGACGGGCGCTCGCGCGCCTCATTACCTCCGAGATCGCCGTCTCCAGCGGGCCGGTGATCGAACTCGGGGCTGGAACGGGCGTCTTCACCCGCGCGCTGCTCGATCGCGGCGTCCCGGAGCGGGAGCTGGTTCTGATCGAGGCCGACCCGCACTTCGCGCGCCTGCTGCAGAGCCGATTTCCGGCGGCGCAGGTGCTCGCCATGGGAGCCGGTCAGCTGTGCCGCGTCGATCCGTTCGACGGGGATGCCGCCGGCTCGGTGGTGAGCGGCCTGCCCCTGCTGTCGATGCCGCGCCGCGAAATCATGCGTATCCTACGCGGCTCGTTCCGCCGCCTGCGCAGCGGCGGTGCGTTTTATCAATTTACCTACGGGCCGCTGTGTCCCGTTCCCGGCGCGATCCTCAAGCGGCTTGGCCTGCGCGCCCAGCGCATCGGCTGGGTGGCCAGCAACCTGCCGCCCGCGGCCGTCTACCGGATCGAGCGGGCCCGCCGCCCGCCGGCACGCGCGCACCGCGTCTGAGCGGCGCGCCGCGCGCCACGACACTCAGTGCTCGTGGCGATGATGGATGTCCGGAAAATGCGCGTGGGTGTGCGTCAGCGGCTCATGCAGGTGCTCGTGATCGTGCGGCTCGCGTCCGTCCCACTCGAAATCATGCTCATGCTGATGGTGCGCATCGTGGCGGTGACCGTGCGCATGGCGCAGGAGCGGATGGGTGTGGGCATGGACATGGATCTCGGTCAGATGCAGCCACACGCCCGCGCCCATCAGTAATGCGGCGAGCAGCAGATCGGGCTGCGGCCATCGCCCGGCCACGAGGAGCGCAATCGCCGCGCCGATGAACGGCGCGGTGGAAAAATAGGCGCTGGTCCGTGCCGTCCCCAGGTGGCGCAGCGCCAGCACGAACAGCGTCAGGCTCACTCCGTAGCCGATGAACCCCAGCAGTCCCGCCGCGGCAATCCGCGCACCGCCGGGCCAGCCGAGGCCGAGATGCCAGGCGATGGCGAGATTGACCGCGCCGGCGATGAGTCCCTTCAGCGCCGCGATTCTCACCGGATCGCCGACCGATACCTTGCGCGTCAGATTGTTGTCGATTGCCCAGCAGGCACAGGCCCCTGCGATCCACGCCGCGCCGCCGCCGAGGGACAGCCGCGCCGGCCAGGCGAGCAGCACGCCGCCGCCGACGATCGCCAGCATGCCGAGCAGGATGCGCCGATCGAAGTGTTCGCGGAACACGAACCAGGCGGCGAGCGCGGTGAACACCGCCTCGAGGTTCAGCAGCAGCGAGGCGCTCGCCGCCGCAAGCTCCCGCAGCCCGCTCATCAGCAGCACCGGCGCGAGAATGCCTCCGGCCACGATCGCTCCGGCGAGCCAGAGCAGCTCGCTCGCACGCCAGGACTCGGCGCGCCGATCACGCGGCCCGATTCCGGCGCGCACGACGATCCACGCCGTCAGGCCGACGCCGCTGCCGGCATAGAGCAGGCCGGCCAGCGTGACCGGAGCGGTATGGCGCAGGAGGATTTTTGCAAACGGCGTGCTGGCCCCGAAGAGCAGGGCCGCGAGCAGGGCATAGCCGATGCCCCGGTTCGAATCGATATCTGCCGCAGCGCCGCTGTCCATGGCGGCGGAGTATAGCGGCGGGGGCGCCGGGGCGCCCCCGCCGCGACCGCTCACTCGGTCTGACGGATGAACTCGGCGATGTTCGCGTGCAGGTCCGCGAGCCCCTGCGGGCGCACGTAGATCATGTGCCCGGTGTGGTAGAAGCGGAACTCGATGTTCTTCTGCAGCTGCGGCTGCATCGGCAGCTGGCGCATCTGGTACACGGCGGCGTAATAGGGCGTCGCCAGATCGAAGTAGCCGGCGTTGACCAGCACCTTCAGGTGCGGATCAAGGGTCATCGTGGTGGCCAGATCCGGCAGAACGTTCGGTGCGACCGGCGCGGGAGAGCCCGATCCCGGCGGGGTGTGCTGCCACTTCCAGTCATTGCCCACGGTCCCGGAGAGAAACACGTAGCGGTGTCCGGCGCCGAAGTGCAGCGTGTCGCGCAGATACGTGTTCGCGGCCGAGACGTACGCCGAGCCGATGCCGGAGATCAGCGGATCGTACTCGGCATACTCGGCGAGCGGATCGAGCGTGGGACCCGAGAAGCGCGCATCCAGCCGTCCGGTGGTCTTGCCTTCGGAGGACAGCAGCTCCTGCTCGAACTCCGGGCCCGTGACGCGCAGATCCGCCTTCAGCAGGTAGTGCTCGGGCAGGCCCGTGTACTCGGCCATCTGCGCGGCGATCGCCTTCTCCTGCGTGCGCGGCAGCGCCGCGCCGCGGTTGAGCGCGCTCAGATACGGTCCCATCGCCCAGGACTGCACCTCATCGAGGAACGGATGCAGCCGCGCGGGCGGCTGACTGAGGCGCTTGTGGTACCAGGCGACCGCGGCATAGGTCGGCAACGCGAGCGCATAGGGCAGGTTGACGCCCGGATTGAGGTTGGCCTGATCGATGCTCGTGTCGAAGTTCAGGATGGTGGACAGCAGCACGACCCCGTTCAGATCGATGTTGTCGTCATTCTCGAGGATGCCGGCGACCACCGCCGAGCGCGTGGTGCCATAACTCTCGCCGATCAGGTATTTGGGGGAGTTCCACCGGTCGTACTGGGACAGGAACCGTGTGATGAACTGCGCGAATGCCTGTCCGTCGGGGTCGATCCCGTAGAACATCTTCGGTGTGCCCACGCCGCCGTCCGCCTTGCCGATGATGCGGCTGAAGCCCGTGCCCATGGCATCGACGAACACCAGATCGCTCACGTCGAGCAGGCTGTACTGATTCTTGACCAGGCGGTACGGCGCGGGCGGCGTGTGCGTGTGGCTCTGCGTCACCACGCGCACCGGACCGAACGCCCCGATGTGCAGCGGCGCGGAGCTGCCCCCGGGTCCCCCGTTGTAAAGAAAAGCGATCGGGCGGTGAGCCAGATGGGCGCCGTTCTTGAAATAGGCCACGTAGAACATCTCGCCGGTCGGCTTGTCGGCCTTGTCGCGCAGGATCAGGGTTCCGGCCTTGGCCGTGTAGTGAATGACGCGGCCACCCACCGTGACGCTGCCGTGCGTCGTGACCGTGTGCGGCGTCGTCCAGAACTGAGCGGGGTTGGGGCTGGGGGCGGCGGGCGTGGCCGGTTTCGCATGGGCCAGCGCGGCTGCCGGAAAGCATCCGGCGAGCGCGGCGGACAGGAGAAGCGCGCGATGGGCGGGCATGGTTGTTCTCTTCGGCCTCTGAAGTGGATGAGACGCGGGCGGTGCGGCGGCGCGCCGCATGCATTCCGCGTTGCATGGCCGCTATCGTAGCAATTCGCGCCGAGAAGCGTGATCCGCCCCTCGCAGCAGCCTCTCGCCGGGCCCCAGGGGACGGGGCGCGATCGGCTTACCGCGCGAGCGCGCTGGCGTGCAGATCGTAGGTGTCAGCGCTTGTGATCTGCACGTCCACCCACTGTCCAGGCGTCAGTCCGTTGGCATCTGCAATGCGCACGACACCGTCGATTTCCGGCGCCTCCGCCTCGCTGCGTGCGATGGCGCCGTCCTCACCCACCGTATCGACCAGCACGCGCAGCCGCCGTCCGACGCGCCGCTGCAGCCGTTCGGCACTGATCCCGGCCGCACACTCCATGAAGCGAGCGTAACGCTCCTCCTGAACCTCGGCCGCAACCGGCGGCCCGAGGGCATTTGCGGCCGCGCCCTCGACGGGCGAGTATTTGAAACACCCGACGCGGTCGAGTTCGGCGGCGCGCAGCCACTGCAGCAGCTCCTCGAACTCGGCATCGGTCTCGCCGGGGAAGCCCACGATGAAGGTGCTGCGCAGCGTCAGGTCCGGGCATTGCCGCCGCCACTGCCGAATGCGCTCGAGCACGTCTTCCGCGTGCGCCGGCCGGCGCATGCGCTTCAGAACGGCGGGACTGCCGTGTTGGAAGGGGATGTCCAGATAGGGCAGCACGCGGCGCTCGGCCATCAGCGCGATGACCTCATCGACGTGCGGATAGGGATACACGTAATGCAGCCGCACCCAGGCGCCGAGCGTGCCGAGGGCGCGCGCCAGATCGATGAACCGCGACTGGTACTGCAGCCCGCGCCACTCGGCCCCGCGGTAGCGGATATCCGCCCCGTACGCGCTGGTGTCCTGGGAGATCACCAGCAGTTCCTTCACGCCCGCGCCCACGAGGCGCTCGGCTTCCCCGAGCACCTCGTCGATGCGCCGGCTGGCGAGCCGGCCGCGCAGCGCGGGGATGATGCAGAAGCTGCACGAGTTGTTGCAGCCCTCGGAGATCTTCAGATACGCGTAATGCCGCGGTGTCAGGCGGATGCCCTGCGGCGGCACCAGATCGAGGAACGGATCGTGCTCGGGCGGCAGGTGCTCGTGAATGGCCGCGAGCACCCCGGCGTAATCCTGCGGGCCAGTCACCTTGAGCACGTGCGGGTGACGCTCGAGGATGCGCTCGGGCCGCGCTCCCAGGCAGCCCGTCACGATCACCCGGCCGTTGTGCTCGAGCGCCTCGCCGATCGCCGCGAGCGACTCATCGATCGCCGCGTCGATGAACCCGCAGGTATTGACCACCACCAGCTCGGCGCGCTCGTAGCTGGGGCTGATCTGGTAGCCCTCGGCGCGCAGGGAGGTCAGGATGCGTTCGGAGTCGACCAGCGCCTTCGGGCAGCCGAGGCTGACGAAGCCGATCTTGGGGCTGCGCCGGCGCGCGGCGCGCCGGCGGTTTGGGGAGTTCATCGTGGGATCTGTGTGGCTCGGCGGGGCAGACAGGCTCTGCCGCGGCGCGCGCAGCCTACTCGCGCCGGCCGGGGCGCGCAACCGTCGCGCCCTACCGGCCGTAGAGGACCGTGATCTCGGCCTCGGCAATCGCCTCGGCGCGCACGGCTGCGGCGACGGCACCGGGCGGAGCATCGGCCGCGACCGCCACCTTGGGTACGCCGAGGGCATACAGAAAGATGTGGTAGTGATGCGGCCGCCCGGGCGGCGGGCAGGGGCCGCCGTAGCCGATCGACCCATAATCGTTGCGTGTCTGCACGGCGCCCGCGGGCAGAGCGCCCCCGCCCGGATCGCCGGCCCCGGCGGGCAGCCCGCTGACGCCGGCGGGGATGTCGATCACCAGCCAATGCCACCAGCCGCCCCTCGCATCCGAGTCGTAGATCAACAGCGCAAAGCTGCGCGTGCCGGAAGGCGCATTGCGCCAGGAAAGGGCCGGGGAGCGGTTCTGGCCGCGGCAGCCGTTGCGGTCGTACACGTGCGCGAGCGGTACGCGGCCCCCGGGGGTGAGCTCCGGGCTGCTGAGTGTGAAGCGCGCACCGGGGACGGCCGGGTCCGCGTTGCGTCCGCTGGCCGGCACGGCCATCGACAGCAGCACGGTGAGCAGGGCCATCGAAGGGCCGGGTTCGAGCTTCAATCGTCGCGGCATCATGGTCTCCGGGGCACAGTCTGCGGCGGCTGCCTGCAACAGTGTGCAGCCGCGCGGGCCATCCGGCAAACTAGACCGTCATGAGCACACCCAGGACTGCCCTCATCACCGGCTCCACCGACGGCTTGGGGCGCGCCGTCGCACGAGCGCTGGCCCGGCAGGGCTACCGGGTCTGGCTGCACGGCCGCAATGCAGAGCGGGGCGAGGCGCTGGCGCGGCAGATCGCGGCGGAGGGCGGCGAGGCGCGCTTCGTGCGCGCCGATTTCGCCTCGCTCGAGCAGGTGCGCGCGCTCGCCGCGGCCGCGCTGCGCGATCTGCCTCGGCTCGAGGTGCTGATCAACAATGCCGGCATCGGGCCCACGACCCCGGAGGTGTCCGGCCGCGAAGTGAGCGCGGACGGCTACGAACTGCGCTTCGCGGTGAATTATCTCTCCGGCTACCTGCTGACGAGGCTGCTGCTGCCGCTGCTCGAGCGCAGCGCGCCGGCGCGCATCGTCAACGTGTCCTCCGGCGCGCAATACCCGCTCGATTTCGACAACCTGATGCTCGAGCGCGCCTACAGCGGCATGCGCGCCTACGCGCAGAGCAAGCTGGCGCAGATTCTCTTCACCTTCGATCTGGCGCAGCAGCTGCGCACCAGCGGCGTCACGGTCACCTGTCTGCATCCGGCCACCTACATGGATACCTCGATGGTACGCGCCATGGGTGTTGCGCCGGTGAACACCGTGGCGGACGGCGCGGCGGCCGTCGTGCGGCTCGCCTGCGCGCCGGAGCTCGCCGGCACGAGCGGCGAGTACTTCAACGGCCGCGACACGGCGCGCGCGCATGCGCAGGCCTACGACGAGGCCGCCCGTCGCCGGCTCGCCGAAGCAAGTGCCCGCTTGACCTGCCCGGCGGGCGGGGCCGCATCCTGAGCCGATGCGCTTCGATCAGGCGTACTACCAGCGCTTCTATTTCGATCCGCGCACCGCGGTGACTTCGCGCGCCGAGATGCGGGCGCGCGCCCGGCTGATCGGGGCATTCACGGCGCACATCGGCCTGCCGGTGCGCCGCATCCTGGATGCCGGCTGCGGCACCGGCCTGCTGCGCGCGCCGCTGCGCCGGGCGTTGCCGAAAGCCGCCTACGTGGGGCTCGAAGTGAGCGAATACCTCTGCCGCCGCTACGGCTGGCAGAGCGGCCGCCTGCAGGACTATCGGCCGGAAACGCCCTTCGACCTGGTGATCTGTTATGACGTGCTGCAGTATCTGGAGGCGCGCGAGGCGGCGGGCGCGCTCGCCAATTTCGCCCGCCTGTGCCGCGGCGTGTTGTATTTCAGCGCGCTGACCCGCCGCGACTGGCAGATGAACTGCGACCGCAGCCGGACGGATTCCGAGGTGCATCTGCGCGCCGCGCAGTGGTACCGCACCCGCCTGCGCCGCCATTTTCGCGAGGTGGGCGCGGGATTCTGGCTGCGTCGCGGCGCGCCGCTGACCGTCTGGGAACTGGAAAGCAGCGGCTGAACCGCAGGGGGTGCCCGATGCAGGAGCCTCGAACAGAACGGCTCATCGCGGTGTTTGACGGCGCGGTGGCCTGCGCGCGCGAGACCGGCGCATCGCCTGGAGTGACGCTGCGCGGCGTCTCGGCCGGAGAGCCGCCCGAGGGCCTCATTGTCAGCCTCGTCGGAGCCGACGGCGGGCAGCTGCCCGCGGTGCTCGAGGGCGCGCGCGTGGTGGCGGTCGATGAGAGCGGCTATCGGATCGAGAGCCCGCCGCAGCAGTGGCTGCTGCGCGCGCGCACCGTGTCCGTGCACCGGGATGCGCGCGCTGAGTTCTTTCGGGCCGTCCCGCCGCGGCCCGCGCCGCTCGGCAAGCGGCTGTTCTGGCGAGCCGTGCTGCGCCTCGCGCGCAGCCGTGCCGGGCTGCGGCTGCTCGCCGCGCTGCGCGGGCGCTGAGCCTTGCGGCTCAGCCGGTTTCGGGCACTTCCTCCGGCACGGCCGCGGCGCTGCGTGCGGTGAGCAGCGCCCGATAGACGCTCAGCTGGCGCTGGAAGATCTTCTGCCACGTGAACTGCTGCAGCACCCGGGTGCGCGCGTTGCGTCCCAGGGCATCGAGATCACATTCGTAAAGCGCCGCGATCGCATCGGCGAGGCTCCCGGCATCGCCCGGCTCGCTGAGCAGCCCGCAGCGCTCATCGAGCAGTTCGCGCACCGCGCCGGCGCGTGCCGCGACCACGGGGCGGCCGCAGGCCATGGCTTCCAGAATCACCAGGCCGAACGTCTCGCGGGTTCCGGCATGCACCAGCGCGTCGGCGGAGGCCAGCCACTGGGCGAGCTCCGCGCTGTCGCGCCGGTACGGCAGCAGAGTGACGTTCGGCGAGAGCCGCCCGGCGCGGCCGCCGCCGATCATCAACAGATGATATGGGCGGCCCAGACGCGCAAACGCTCGCAGCAGCACGGGCACGTTCTTCTCGTCGGTGAAGCGGCCCGCATACACCAGCACGCGCGCCGCCGCATCCAGAGCCAACCGTTCGCGCAGCCATGCGCCCCGCTGCCTGGGATGAAACACCGTCTCGTCGACGCCGAGCGGCTGGTGGACCGTGTGGCCGATGCCAAGGTCATCGAGGAAGGCAACCATCAGGCGGCTCGGGGCAAACACCACATCGAACCGCTCGTACAGCCAGCGCAGATAATTGCCGGCCAGATGCTCGGTCATCCGCCCGCCGCAGCGGCGCGCGACGATGCGCGGCAGGTTCGAATGAAAGAACGCGGCGCACGGAATGCCGCGCCGGCGCGCGATCCGCCAGGCGGCCCAGGCGGGGTGGAAGGCATCGCCGGCCTCGATGAGGTCGGGCTCGAGCGCATCGAGCAGCCGCACCCAGCGCCGCGGGTTGAGCGGGAGGCGGTAATTGAACGAGCCCGGCACGGGCACGCCGGCGAGCGTGGACACCCCGCCGGCCTGCAGCCGCTCGGTGCGCCCCGGCACGAGCAGCGTGTGTTGCCATCCGGTCTGGGAGCACAGCCAGGCGTGCTTGGCGGTCAGGTAGCGCCGCACTCCACCGCTCGTCGGCGAGTAGAACAGCGTGGTGTCGACGAGGCGGCGCGGGTTCATGGGTCGCTCCAGATCCTCGGGGCCCGTTTCCCCCGGGGCGGATTGCACGCCCCTCGCCGCGGAGTGTCAAGGCGGCCCTTGCGGCCGGTCCCGCGCCGCCTAGGCGGCCGACTGGGCTCGCCGCCCGTTGCCGCTGCGCAGCGCCACGCACGCGGCGATCAGCTCTTCCGCGCCGCTGAAGCGCTCTTCGCGCTGCTTGGCGAGCAGCCGCGCGAGCAGCGGCGTGTAGCCGCTCAGCGACGGCGGCAGGCGCGGCGGGGTCGCGTTGACGTGCTGCTGCAGAACTTCCATGGCGCTGTTGCCCATGAACGGTTTGCGCCCGGTCAGCATTTCGTGAAAGATCACCCCGAGGCTGTACAGGTCCGAGCGCGGATCGAGCTTCTCGCCGAGCGCCTGCTCCGGACTCATGTAGTACGGCGAGCCGCGCAGCACTCCCGTGTAGGTGCTGTGGTGACTGACATCCAACAGCCGGGCGAGCCCGAAGTCGATCAGCACGACGTTGTCGTTCTCGCGCAGCATGACGTTCGGCGGCTTCAGGTCCCGATGCAGCAGCCCCGCCCGGTGCACCACGCTGAGCGCCGCGGCGATGCGCTCGAGGAAGCGCAGCGCCTCTGATTCGGTGACGCCGACCTGCATGCGTGCCTTCAGATCCCCGCGCGGGAAGTACTCCATCGCCAGGTATTCGTAGCCGTCCTCTATGCCGTGATCGAAGATGCGCACCACGGCCGGATCGTGCACCGCGAGGATGGCCTGGTACTCGCGCTCCAGCGCCTGTTTGGTTCGGTCCTCGCAGGGGACCTTGCTCACCTTCAGCGCCACGTCCGTGCCGCGCGCGCGGCTCTCGGCCAGATACACCACGGCCTTCTCGGATTCGCTCAGCTTGCGGGTGATCTCATAACCGGTGATGGCCGGGTGGCCCGCGGCGAGCGGGGTCGGCCGGGGCGGCCGGGCCCGCTTTTCCGGCTGGGGCTCCTCTGCCGCCTGCGGGGGCGAGCCTTCCACCGAGCGCAGGGCCTGGTCGAGCGAGGCCTTGAGCCGAGCAGGCGTCACCAGCCGCTTGGGAAGGTAGTCGCTCGCACCGGCACGGATCGCGCTCACCGCCGTGAGTTCATCTCCCCCCTCGGCGAGCACGAGCAGCACCGGGGCGGCGTCGCTCGCCCGCAGGATCTGCACCTGCTTGATGCCAGGCGGCTCCTCCTCCTCCTCGCCGCTGCTGCCGAAGTCTGCCGCCAGGACGAGCGCCTCGCAGGCCCGCCCGGTCGACAGAGCGCCGAGCCCGCCGTCCCCGCCGGGCTCGAGCGTGCCGATCGTGGCCTGGGGATAGAGGATTCCGAGGTGCAGCCGTAGCCACTCGCGATATTTCGCATCGCGATCGACGATCAATATGCGTATCGCTGCGGAATTCATGCGCCGGTCTGGAACCATGGACCAGCCCGGGCCGTTTGTCGCGGACGGTAGAATGATTCTGTGAAACCCGTCATTCGCCGGCGGGCGTTATGTGATGCGCCGGAGCGGCCGGACGCCCGCTCAGCGCGGCAGCAGGAATTTCCGGCCCTGGTACGAGAGGACCACCCCGTCGGGGCGGATCCTGACCACGGTGACCCCGTCCGGGAGCGAGTCGCCCTGGCGCAGTTTGTGCATGTTGATCATGACGAAGCGCTTGCGGGGGTTGCGGTCATACACGTGCAGGTCCATATGCAGCGCCGGCAGCGGGCTGCCGGGCGCAGAGGCGATGTCGGCATAGAGCGGCAGCCCCCCGGCCGACTGTGCTGCGCCTGCCCCGTGGCCGGCGGGCGCCGGGAGCGCCGGCTCAAAATCGGCGGGATTGGCGCCTGCGGAGCCCTGGGGGCTGCCCGCCTGGGTGCCCGAGACGCTCGCCGCAGAGGGCTCACCGGCGCTGGTCGCGGGTGATGCCGCAACCGGGGCCGCGATGGGCGCTGCAGCAGGGACCGCAGCGGGGACCGCAGAGCTCATCGGAGCCGCGCGGGCGGTGGCCGGGGCAGGTGCGCCGCCGGCGGGCGCGCTGCGCGCCCGCGCCGCCGATTGCGCAGTGGCCGGGCCGTGGGCGGCGGCGCGAGGCTGCGCGCCGCTTCGGCGCAGGAGCATCCAGGACATCGCGGCCACATTGATCAGCAGCAGGATGCCGATGACGACGGCCCACACCGGCAGGGCCCGGCGCGGCGGGGCGACCTTGACTTCGAACAACGCCGGTCCGGCCTGGCGCTGGCGGGCATTCTCCGACTTCTTCAACGCATCGAGGATGAATGACATATCAGTGGCCGTCGGGTTGCGCATCGAGCAGCGGCGTGCGCGGCTCTGCCAGCGCGCCCGAGACCGCGACCTGGGTCTCGACGCCGGCGATGCCGTCGACCGCCAGTCCGTGCGTGCGCTGGAAGCGGCGCACCAGCCGGACCAGGCTGGCATCGTACACGTTGCCGGCCGGACTGCTCGAGTCCACGCCCTCCAGGCGCTGCAGGCTCGTGCGCAGCCAGCGCACCGTTGCGCCGCTCATCCCGGCTGACAGCGTGCGCAGCCGCCCATCCACCGGATGCCACAGCAGCACGTATTGACCCAGCCAGTCGCGCGACAGGGCTGCAAGCGTGACGCGGCAGGGCGCCGGACCAAGATCGAGCGCCGCGTGGGCGTGACCCAGATGCCTCAGGACCACGTGATACGTGTGACCGGCCGCATCGGTCAGCAGCAGGATGGCCGGCCGGTTGTAGAGGCGCAGCTCCCCGAGCGATCCCTCATTCTGCAGGCAGTACAGGCCATGCCGGGCGGCGCGCCGGCAGGGGTCGGCGGTGCTCTGCGGCGCAGCGAGGCCCCACAGCGTGAACAGCTTTGCATAGGCCGCCCCGGCGGTGGTCTGCCCCGCGTACCGCTCGAGCAGGTCGGCGAGCGGCACCGGGGCGGCCGCGGCCGTCCCGGCCGGCGGCGCCGTGTGCGCCGGCGCGGCGTGCGCGGCGTGCGCGGCGTGCGCAGCGTGCGCCAGGGGCCGCGGATCCGCGTGTGCCTTTGGGTGTGCCGGCACCCGCAGGGCCGGCCCAAACCGCCACAGCGCGAGGCCTGCGGCCGCCAGAAGCAGCGCGGCGGCGGCGCCCGACCAGGCGATCCAGCCCCGCCCGGCCTGCCGCCCGAACACCTCGCTGCCCGCCTGGCGCACCAGGGCGGTGGTGACGTGGTGCCGGTCGAGCGAGTAGCCGCCGAGCAGCGCCCGGTCGCACAGGATGTTGATCACGCGCGGCACGCCGCCGGAGAGCCGGAAGATCTTCTGCAGGGCGCGGCGGCTGAAGATCTCGCTGGTCGCTCCGGCCACGCGCAGGCGGTGGCGCACGTACGCGGCCGTCTCGGGCGCGGACAGCGGATCGAGGTGATAGCGGCCGGTGATGCGCTGGGCCAGCTGGCGCAGCTCGCTGCGATCGAGCAGTTCGCGCAGCTCCGGCTGGCCGATCAGTATGATCTGCAGGAGTTTCTGGGTGTTGGTTTCGAGGTTGGTGAGCAGCCGCACCTGCTCGAGCACCTCGGGGGCGAGATTCTGCGCCTCATCGACCACCAGCACCACGCGCTTGCCCGCCGCGTGCGCGTGCAGCAGGTAGTCATTGAGAATATCGACCAGGTCCTTGAGGCTGCCGGCAGCGGCGTCGGGCACGCCGATACCGAGCTCCTCGCACAGAGTGAGCAGGAACTCCGGCGCCGTCATGCGCGGGTTGAGGATGAGCGCGATCTCGGTGTTCTCCGGGGCCTGCGCCAGCAGCGAGCGCACGATGGTGGTCTTGCCCGTGCCGACCTCGCCGGTGAGCTGGATGAACCCGCCGGCTTCTTTGATGCCGTACAGCAGGTGCGCCATCGCCTCGGCGTGCCGCTCGCTCAGGAAGAGGTAGCGCGGGTCCGGGGTGATCGAGAAGGGCTTCTCGTTGAGACCGAAGAACGACAGGTACATCGGTGAGTGACTATTCCAGCATGTTCCCGCGCCGCAGCGCACGGCTGCCGAAGCGCTCGCGGACCTGATCGAGGGCCGCATCGAGGCGCACGCCGCTGCCGTTCGCGGCACACTCGAACAGCCCGATCTGCGCCGCCGGGGCAAGCTCGGCGAGCACCACCCCCAGCAGGCGCAGTTTCGCACCGCGGTGCTCGGCCAGCCAGCGGCGCAGCAGCTCCCGGGCCACCTCGCGGATCGCCCGTCCGTCCTGGGTCGACGGGGCAATCGAGCGCTGCCGCGTGAAAGTGGCGAAATCGTGGCAGCGGATCTTTACCCCGACGCGCCCGGCCATCAATCCCTTGCGGCGCAGCCGCTCGCACGCCTTGTCCGCCAGGCGGCACAGGTGCGCATCGAGCTCGCGAGGGTTGCCGATGTCCTGCGCGAAGGTGTCCTCGGCGCTGAGGGACTTGTCCTGCACCTCCGTCAGCACGGGCCGCTCATCGATGCCTGCGGCGCGCTCGCGCATCCGAGGGGTATCGCGTCCGAACAGCGGCCAGAGGAGTCCATCGGGCGCAGTGCGCAGGTCCCGCAGCGTGCGCAGCCCCGCCGCCTCGACTTTCTCGCCGAGCTTGCGGCCGAGCCCCGGCAGCCGGCGCACGGACAGCGGATCGAGCACGGCGCGGATGCGCTCCGGCGGGACGACCGTCAGACCGTCGGGCTTGTCCAGATCGGAGGCGATCTTGGCGACCAGCTTGTTGCTCGCCACGCCCACCGATGCGGTGAGCCCCGTACGCGAGCGGATCTCATCCTTGATCCGCCGGGCAATGGCGGGCGGCTCGCCGAGCAGCTGGACGCTGCCGGTGACGTCGAGGAAAGCCTCATCGACCGACAGACCCTGTACCAGCGGGGTGATCTCGCGGAACACCGCGAACACCTGGCCGGAAACCTCCCGGTAGCGCGCCATGCGGGGCGGCACGCAGATCGCCTGCGGACACAGCCTGAGGGCGGTGCTCATGGGCATGGCCGAGCGCACGCCGAACTTGCGTACCTCGTAGCTGGCCGCCGCCACCACGCCGCGGGCGCCGGCGTGTCCCACCACCACGGGCTTGCCGGCGAGCTCCGGCCGGTCGTGCTGCTCGACCGAGGCGAAGAACGCGTCCATGTCGACATGCAGGATGGCGCGGATCATGACGGGGTGCGCCGGCCGGCGGCGCTCAGAGCATCAGGAAACTGTAAGTGATGGTGGCGAGCATGATGGTGCCGCCGATGAGCATATACGCGCCCGCGAGCGCGGTCATCTTGCCGAGCGTGCGCCAGCGGCTCTGCGCGTAGACGCGCCGCATCGACAGGTAGAAATAGACCGGCACGTAGATCCACAGGATGGACCCTGCGGCGCCGCGGACCGCGCCCGAGGTGCTGATCATCTGGATCAGCGTATCTACTCCGAGCAGTACGAACAGACACGAGTGGTTGTGCAGGAAAAACAGCAGATGCTCGACGTAATAGCGGCGCGGCTTGCGGTACAGCGGCACCATCGCCGCGGCAAGCAGCGGCAGCAGCAGAAACATCGCGCGCTCGAAATTGCGCTGCAGGGCGCTCTCGAAACGCTCGATTCCGCCGCTCGCCATGGCTGCGAAGCAGCTGTGCTCGAGCCGCCGCCCCAGCCAGGCGGAGACCTGCGCGCCGGCCGCTCCCGTCTGTTGGCACATGCGCTGCTCCGCGATCTTGGTCTGTCCTGCGGCCTGGGGTGCGGTCGGGGCGGCCGCGCCGGCCGCTCCCAACGTCATGCTGAAGCGCTTCGCGTTGTCCACCACATGAACGGGGGGCGCCGGCGCCAGGGAGGCCGCGAGCTGCGCGAGGATGAAGAACAGCAGGCTCACCACGAGGTACAGCCGCACCGGAGGCAGGTAGCGCGCGCGCCGTCCCGCGAGGAACTCAGTCGTCAGGAACCCCGGCCGGAACAGCAGCGCGCGCAGCGTGATCCACAGCCGCGAGTCGGCGTGCGTCAGGTCCTCGGTTGCTTCCCGCACGAAGTGCCGCAGGGAGTGGACCGGATGCTCGTGATGGCGCTGGCCGCACTCGCTGCAGTACGGGCCGGTGAGCGCCGTCCCGCAGTTGGTGCAATGGTGGATCGCCGGCGGCGCCGCCGCCGACGGAACCGCCGCGGTGTCTGCGCTCGCGTTCACGCCAGAGCGGTCGATGCGGCCGCCTGCTCCAGATCCGGCTGCGCCTGAGTGCCGAGCTCGTGCGGCGCGAAGTCATCGACGTGCACGAGGTTCATCACCTTGCGGTCGAACGCGCGCAGCGCATCGGCCTCCTCGGCGGTGATGATCGCGGCCGAGAGCGCCTGCTCGATCTGTCCGGGCAGATCGAGCGCGCTGATCACGCCGGTCTTGACGCCCTCGACGCGGATGCGCTTCTCCACCGGCTCCATCTGCACGGCGAGCTCGAGCGCCTCCTCGAGCAGGCCGAGCGGATTGCCCGGCTCGACCGTGGTGTAGATGTACTCGCCGAACCGCCGGCGCGTGTCCGAGGGCTGCGTGAGCTGTCCGGCGACCTGCCGCCCGAGCCGGTCGGATGGGGCCGAGTAGTGCCGGCCGCGCGGGAAGACGATGGCGCGCATCAGGCCTGCGAGCAGACGGTTCGGGAAGTTGCGCAGGAAGCCGTGCAGCTGCTCCTGGGCGTGATAGAGCAGATTGCGGCATGCCCACTCGACGATCGGCAGATCCTCCGCCGGGCGGCCCTGGTTCTCGTGATGCTTCAGCACCATCGAGGCGAGGTACATCGACGAGAGCACATCGCCGAGCCGCGCCGAGAGGTTTTCCTTCTTCTTCAGGTAGCCCCCGAGCGTCAGCATCGCCACATCGACCGTGAAGGCGAACGAGGCGCTGAAGCGCACGATGTGCTGATAGTAGCGGGCGGTCGGACCGTTCACCGGGGAGCGCGTGAAGCGCGCGTGCGTGAGGGCCATGATGAGCGAGCGCACGGCGTTGGAGACGGTGAAGCCGATGTGACCGAACAGCGCGCGGTCGAATTCGTCGACGCCGCGCGCGTGGTCGGGATTGCGCGCCGCATTCATCTCGCGCAGCACGAACGGATGGCAGCGCACCGCGCCCTGGCCGAAGATGATCAGATTGCGGGTGAGCAGATTGGCGCCTTCCACGGTGATCGTGACCGGTACGGCCTGGTAGCTGCGCGCCAGGTAGTTCTTCGGGCCGAGGCAGATGCCTTTGCCGCCGTGCACGTCCATGGCATCGTTGGCGACCTGACGGCCCATCTCGGTGACATGATATTTGAGCATCGCCGAGGGCACGGAGGGCTTCTCGCCTCCGTCGATCGCGCCGGCGGTGACCGAGCGGGCGGCGTCCATGATGTAGGTGAGCCCGGCCATCCGCGCGAGCACCGCCTCGACGCCCTCGAAGCGGCCGACCGGCATGTTGAACTGCCGGCGGATGCGCGCGTACGCGCCGCTCGCCCACACGCCCGCCTTCGCCCCGCCCGTGGCGTTCGACGGCAGGGAGATGCAGCGTCCCACGGACAGTTGCTCGACGAGCATGCGCCAGCCGGCGCCGGCCATTTTGGCCCCGCCGATGATGAAATCGAGCGGCACGAACACGTCGCGGCCCTGAACGGGGCCGTTCTGGAAGGGAATGTTGACGGGGAAATGCCGCCGGCCGACGGTGATGCCGGGCGTCTCGCGCGGAATCAGCGCGCACGTGATGCCGATGTCCGCGGGGCCGCCGAGCAGCCCGTCCGGATCGAACAGCCGGAACGCCAGTCCGATGACGGTCGCGATGGGCGCGAGGGTGATGTAGCGCTTGGAGAAATTCAGCCGCATGCCGAGCACTTCCCGTCCCTGCCACTGGCCGCGGCACACCACCCCCGTGTCGGGAATCGAGGCCGCGTCCGATCCGGCGCGCGGCCCGGTGAGCGCGAAGCAGGGCACTTCCTCCCCGCGCGCCAGGCGCGGCAGGTAGTGGTTCTTCTGCTCCTCGGTGCCGTAGTGGTTGAGCAGCTCGGCGGGCCCGAGCGAATTCGGCACCGCGATGGTGGAGGAGGCCGTCGCGCTGCGGCTGGCGATCTTGGTGAGCACGCAGGAGTGCGCGTAGGCGGAGAACTCCAGGCCGCCGTAGCGCTTGGGAATGATCATCGCGAAGAAGCCGCGCGACTTGATGAACTCCCACACGTGCGGCGGCAGATCGCCCCGCTCGTGCGTGATGTTCCAGTCATCGAGCATGCGGCAGAGCTCCTCGCACGGCCCGTCGAGGAACGCCTGCTCCTCGGCGGTGAGCTGCGGCGGCCGCGCGCTGAGCAGCTTCGTCCACTTCGGTGCGCCGGTGAACAGCTCCCCGTCCCACCACACCGTGCCGGCCTCGAGCGCCTCGCGCTCGGTCTGCGACATCGAGGGCAGCAACCGCCGGTAGGCCTTCATGAACGGGCGGGTGATCAGCGCCTTGCGCAGCGGACGGACGTTGAGCAGCCACAGCGCCGCGAGCGACAGCCAGAGAAAGCCCTTCCAGGTGGCCCACGCGGCGCTGCTCGCGCCGAAGTAGCTGTAGGCCGCGAGCAGCACGGTGAACGTCGCGGTGAACGCCAGCAGCGAGAGCCGGCGGTAGGCGAGGTACAGCACCGCGGCGATGAGGATCAGGGTGATGACGCCGCCGGCCTGGGTCACGGCATAGCCGATGGCCGCGGCGGCGACTAACGCAAGGAGTGCACCCAGCATGGAAGCTCCTTCGTGCCGAGATGTCTGGAGTGGAAACGGCGCCGCCGCACTATAGCCGGTTTCCCGCCGGTTGGGGCGGGCC
This sequence comes from Pseudomonadota bacterium, assembly GCA_021792555.1. Taxonomy (GTDB): domain Bacteria; phylum Pseudomonadota; class Gammaproteobacteria; order Steroidobacterales; family Steroidobacteraceae; genus 13-2-20CM-66-19. The sequence continues at coordinate 25,084 of JAJYUL010000027.1, read as the reverse complement.
CGGGCCGCGGGGAGGACGCGGGCCCGACACTGTGGTCGGGCCCGCGCCCGTGCCGCGCGCGCTGCGAACGTTTCCGGATCGATCAGCCGAGCAGCGACTTCACCCCGTCGCGTTCCTCGCGCAGCTCCGCGAGCGTGGCGTCCATGCGCTTGCGGCTGGCGGCGTCGATGCTCAGGCCCTGAACGATCTGATATTCGCCGTTGCGGGTGGTCACGGGATAGGAATAGATGACGCCTTCCGGGATCCCGTAGCTGCCGTCGGACGGCACCGCCATGCTGACCCAGTCGCCTTCGGGCGTGCCGTGCACCCAGGTGTGAATGTGATCGATGGCGGCCGAGGCGGCCGAGGCGGCCGAGGAGGCGCCGCGCGCCTTGATGATGGCCGCGCCGCGCTGCTGGACGAGCGGAATGAACGTCTGCTCGACCCAGGCGGCCTCCACCAGCGAGGGGGCGGGCTTGCCGCCGACCAGCGCGTGGGTGATGTCCGGGTACTGCGTCGAGGAATGATTGCCCCAAACGGTCACCCGGCGGATCTCGCGCACGTGGGCGCCCGTCTTCTGCGCGAGCTGCGAGAGCGCGCGATTGTGATCGAGGCGGGTCATGGCGGTGAAATTGCGCGGATTGAGGTCCTTCGCGTTGGCTCGCGCGATCAGCGCGTTGGTGTTCGCCGGGTTGCCCACCACCAGCACCTTGATGTTGCGGTCGGCAACTTCGTTGAGCGCCTTGCCCTGCGCGGAGAAGATCTGCGCGTTGGCGAGCAGCAGATCCTTGCGCTCCATGCCCGGGCCGCGCGGCCGCGCGCCGACCAGCAGCGCCACGTGGCAGTCGCGGAACGCCACCCTGGCGTCATCGGTCGCGACGATGCTGTTCACGCCGGGGAAGGCGCAGTCGGCGAGCTCCATCATCACGCCGTTCAGCGCCTGCAGCGCCGGGGTGACCTCCAGCAGATGCAGATTGACCGGCTGGTCCGGACCGAACAGCGCTCCGGAGGCGACGCGGAAGGCGAGGGCATAGCCGATCTGGCCGGCGGCGCCGGTGATCGCGACATTCATTGCGGGTTTCATGGTGGGTGTGTTCCGTACGGGGAAAGCCCGCAATTCTAGCGCCGATAGACGTGGATTATCATCCCGATGCGAACAACCGATTGGCCCCGAGCGGATGCGCGGTGCTACAACAGCCTCACCTGCCGCGCGGTGCGGCGCGCTCAAGCGTCATACTATTCGGCCGGGCCCGGCCTGCCGGACGGCGGGCGCGATTGAGTCATGACAGAGGAGAATGCCATGTTCGAGACACGCAACGATCTTTCCGCCGACACCCGCAGCCAGGTCATCCGCCTGCTCAATGCGCGGCTTGCCGACGCCATCGATCTGGGCATGCAGACCAAGCATGCGCACTGGAACGTCAAGGGCCCGCACTTCATCGCGCTGCACGAGCTGTTCGACAAGATCGCCGAGGAGATCGAGGAGCACGTCGATACCATCGCCGAGCGCATCACTGCACTCGGCGGCACCGCGGGCGGCACCGTGGCGGCCGTGGCGCGGGCCACCAGCCTCAAGGCCTACCCCGAGGAGCTCGTGGAGGGTCTGGCGCACGTCGAGGCGCTGGCCACGGCGCTCGCGGACTTCGGGCGCAAGGCCCGCGCCGGCATCGAGGAGGCGACCCGGCTCGGGGATGCGGACACCGCGGACCTGTTCACCGAGGTGTCGCGCGAGATCGACAAGCAGCTGTGGTTCCTGGAGGCGCACCTGCACGCCAAGCGCTGAGCGCGCCCGCGGCGCCGCGCTAGGCGGGGCGGCCGGCCGCTTCCGTCTGGCGCAGCAGGTGCCCGAACGAGGCGCCGGAGCTGCCCTGGCGCTGCAGCAGCGCCAGCAGCTCCTCCGCGGCGCACGGTTCGCCGAACAGCCGACCCTGCACCTGATCACAGCCGTTGTCGCGCAGGAACTGCAGCTGGGTCGGCGACTCGACGCCCTCGGCGACCACCACCATGCCGAGACTGCGGCCCATCTCGATGATGGTGCGAACCAGCGTGGCGTTGCCTGTGTTGTGCTCGACGTCGCGCACGAATGACTGGTCGATCTTGAGCGTGCCGATGGGGAACTGCTGCAGCGCCGAGAGCGAGGAGTAGCCCGTGCCGAAGTCGTCGATCGACAGGTGCAGCCCCATCGCGTACAGCTCCTCGAGCAGCCGCAGCGTGTTCTTGGTGTCGGCCATGAGCGTCGTCTCGGTGATCTCGAGCTCGAGCGCCGTGGGCGAGACGCCGTGGCGGCGGAACACCGAACGGCAGCGCAGGATGAAGCTCGCCTGGCGCAGCTGGCGCAAGGACAGATTGAGCGAGATGCGTCCCGGCTCCAGGCCCGCGCTCTTCAGCTGGCGGTAGTCCATGCACACCCGGTTCAACACCCACTCGCCGATGTCGAGGATGAGGTTGGTCTCCTCCGCGAGCGGGATGAAGCGCGACGGCGGGATGTCGCCGTGGCCCGGCAGGCGCCAGCGCAGCAGGGCCTCCGCGCCCACCACGCGGCCGCTGCCGAGCTCGATCTTCGGCTGATAGCGGATCACCAGCTCGTCGCGCTCGAGCGCGCGGCGCAGCTTGCTCTTCAGGATCAGCCGTTCGACCGCGGCGGCGTTCATCTCCGGGGCGTAGAACGTGAAGGTGTTGCCGCCGTTCTGTTTGGCGTGATACATGGCCGCGTCGGCATTGCGGATCAGGTCGATCACGTTCTCCGCGTCGCGCGGACAGAAGGCGATGCCGATGCTCGCGGTGAGAAACACCTCCTGCTGGTTGAGCTGGAAGGCGCGCGCCACTTCGTTCAGCACGGCGCGCGCCAGCTGCCCGATGGGCACGCGGTTGTCCGTCTCGGCCGGCAGCCCGTGCACGCACAGCGCGAACTCGTCGCCGGCCAGCCGCCCGAGGAACGCCGTCTGCGGCACGGCGCGGATCAGCCGTTCGGCGAGCACCTCGAGCACACGGTCGCCGGTGTCATGCCCGAAGGTGTCGTTGACTTCCTTGAACCGGTCCATGTCGAGGTACAGCAGCGCCACCGCGCGCCCGCTGCGCAGTCCGCGCGCGAGCGTCTGCTGCAGCAGGTGCTGGAACTGCATGCGGTTGGCGACCTTGGTGAGCGTGTCGTAGCGGGCCAGATAGCGGATGCGCCGCTCGGCGCGCTTGCGGTCGGTGACGTTGCGGGCGACGAATATGTTGCCCTGGAACTGCGGATCGTCGGTCTCGATGCGCGAGCCGGCGAGCGACACCGGGATGGTCTGTCCGTCGCGGGTGCGCACCACGGTCTCGCGCGTGTCCTGCGCGGCCTGCAGCAGGTCGAAGTCCGCGCGCACGCTCTCATCGAGGAGCGAGACGATGCTGCGCCCCAGCAGCTCCTCCTCGGCGAAGCCGAGCATCTTGCAGGCGGCCGCATTGGCGGTTTTCACCACCCCGTCCGGCGAGGTGAGAAACACCGCATCGGCCATGCTGTCGAGGATGCTGCGCAGATAGTCCTTGTTGATGGTCGACTGGCGCAGGCGCGAGCGCATCCGCTCCATGGCGTGCTCGAGCTCCGCGAGCAGCTCGTGGCCGCCCGTCTCGACGGGTCGCGCGTAATCGCCCTGCCCGATGCGCTGCGCGGTGCGGGTCAGCGCCTCGCTCGCCAAGTGCATCGCCCGCACGCTGCGCCGGGTGCGCGCCGCGACGAGCACACTGCCGGCGAGGGCGACCACACCGGCCGCGGCCACCGCCACGGCACCCGGCCAGCGGCCCCAGAGCGCGACGGCGCCCGTCGCCACGGCGACGAGCAACGTCATACCGAACGCCCAGAGCGTGGACCCGAAGTGTTTCAAAGCGCGGCTCACGGAAAACGACTCGCTTGGCAAAGGTCTAGGGACGAGCGCCCGCCGCGCACATGTTCGCCGGGCAGCTGTTGCGGCGCCCTGGTCGCGCGGGTGGACATCTCGGATCGAGGCGCCCGCGGACCAATGGTGCGTGCCCCGCGCGGGCTGGGGTCAGCTGAACCAGGCGGCTCGAGCCGCTCTCCATGCCCAGGCAACCAGGCATAGGTGGTCATGGCCGCAGAATAGAGGTCGCCCGGGCGGGCGTCAACGCTCGCGGCGGCCTGTGCGGCCGGGCCGGCGGGCAGGGGCGCGGCGGCTAGCTGCGCGCGTTCGACCAGACGCGCTTGAGGTAGCTCACCATCAGATCGCGCATGGTGGACATCGGGTCCGCGGTAGCCGCGAAGATCGGCGGGCGCCGCCTGAGCAGGCGCCAGTTCTCGCTGCGCAGCACCCGGCGCAGGAATCCGAGATTGCGCTCGATCGACTCCATGTAGGGGTTGCGCCCGCCGTAGAGCACCTCGAGATAGTGGTAAGCACCACCGAAGTCCCCGTCGAGGCGCTTGGTGCGCACCTCCTCGATGAACTGGGGGGTCTGGCGCAGCAGGTCCAGGCCGGAGGCGTAGCGGACCTCCGTCTTGCCGTTCGCGGCGGTCGGCAGCGCGACCCCGCCGAGGACGAACTCGACGTACAGGCGGTCGCGGCACTTCTCGAGATAGCAGCGGTCGGCCATCTGCGCAATCATGTCCGCGGTGCCGAGCAGGTGGCCGACGATCACGTCGCGCCGCTCGCTCAGGCGGGCTTCGATCTGCGCCGGCGAAAACTCGTAGCCGGTGAAATGGATGACCTCGCGGGCCACCGGCACCCAGCCGGCCAGTCCGATCTGCGGCAGGTACTCCTCGAGGAAGCGCGCGCCGCGCGAGACGTGTACCCGGGTGAATTCGGCGCCGTTGCGCGAGTCGTGCTCGTCGGTGCGCCGCAGGTAGCCGACGTCGTGGAACAGGCCCGTGATCAGCCCTGCGACCGCGCGCTCGCCGCCGAGGCGCGCCGCCGGGGCCGCCTGGCGCTCGTAGCCGACCAGCAGCCGCGCCAGGGCGAGGGTGATGTCCAGCGTGTGCTGGCGGTCGTGATAGACGGTATCGACGCCGTGGAATCCCGGCACATCGCCCGCGAACAGCCGCTCGAAGTGCTCGAACGCGCGCCGCAGCGGCTCAAGAGAGGTGCTTGGCCAGGTGGGCGCGAACAGCGCCTCGACGGCCGCGAGCACGGCGGTCGGTGAGCTGACCTGTACGGTGTCGGTGACGTCGAAATCGCTGCGCCGGACGCTGGTCATTCTGTTGCCGGGAGGACCGGCGCGGAGGGCCGCCGGCATGCGTGATGTTCCAGGCACTCTGGGCCAAAGCCCCCCCGGATACCGAGAGCCACTGCTCAGAATCATCGTATCCGCCCGCAGCGCCGCGATCCCGGTCACGTTACCGGTTCGGGCGAGGCGATGCCGTGCTGCCTCAGCAGCGCCTGCACCTGCGGGGGCCGTCCGCGGAAGGCGATGAACGCCTCCAGCGCATCGCGGCTGCCGCCCTGCGAGAGAATCGCATCGAGGTAGCGCTGGGCCGTGGCGCGGTCGAACGCGCCGTGCTCCTCGAACGCGGAAAACGCATCCGCCGCCAGCACCTCCGCCCACTTGTAGCTGTAGTAGCCGGCCGCGTAGCCCCCGGCGAAGATGTGCCCGAAACTCATCGGAAAGCGGTTCCACTCGGGCGCCGGAACGACCGACACGTCCCGGCGCACCTCGCGCAGCAGCTCGAGCACCCGCGCGCCGCGCGCCGGGTCGTATTCGGCGTGCAGGCGGAAATCGAACAGCGCGAACTCGAGCTGGCGGACCATCTGCAGCCCGGCGTGGAAGCTGCGCGTCGCGCGCAGCCGCTCCTGCAGGTCGTGCGGCAGCGGCGCGCCGCTCTGGTAATGCCCGGAGATCCGCCCGAGCACTTGCGGATGCCACGCGTAGTTCTCCATGAACTGGCTCGGCAGCTCCACGGCGTCCCAGGCGACTCCGTTGATGCCGGCGAGACTCGGGAAGTCCACGCGCGTCAGCAGGTGATGCAGGCCGTGCCCGAACTCGTGAAACAGCGTCAATACGTCGTCGTGCGTCAGCAGCGCCGGATGCTCCTGCCCGGGCGGCAGCACGTTCAGCACCAGGTAGGCCACCGGCAGCGCATCGCCGCTCGCAAGATGCTTGCGCCCGACACACTCGTCCATCCACGCGCCGCTGCGCTTGTGCGGCCGCGCGTAGGGGTCCAGGTAGAAGCTGCCGATGAGCCGCGCGCCGCTCTTGATCTCGAAGTAGCGCACGTCGGGATGCCACACGGGAGCGCCGGGGCGCTCGCGGATCTGCACGCCGAAGAGCCGCTCGGCGACTTCAAACAGCCCCTCGAGCACCCGCGGCAGCGGGAAGTACGGGCGCAACTCCTCCTGCGAGACGGCGTACAGCTGCTTCTGCAGCCGCTCCGCGTAAAACGCGACGTCCCAGGCATCCAGCCGGCGCCCCGCGAACGCCTCCAGCTCGGCAAACTCGCGCTCGGCGGCCGGGCGGCTCGCGCGCGTGAGCTCCTCGAGGAAGCTCAGCACCTCCCCGCGGCTGCGCGCCATGCGCTTGGCGAGGGCGTAGTCGGCGAAATTCTCGAAGCCGAGGATGCGCGCCGCTTCGTGGCGCTTGGCGAGGATCTGCCCGATGACGGGCGCATTGTCCCAGCGGCCGGCGAGCGGGCCCTGATCGGAGGCGCGCGTGGACCAGGCGGTATAGAACGCCCGGCGCAGCTCGGGGGATTGCGCATCGGTCACCACCGCGACGTAGGTCGGCTGATCGAGCGTCAGCAGCCAGCCCTCCATGCCCTTCTCGTGCGCTCGGCGGCGGGCCTGATCGACGAGCACCTCGTTGAGGCCGCGCAGCTGCGCCGGATCGGCGAGATGGTGGCTCCAGGCGTTGGTCGCATCGAGCACGTTCTCTTCGAACTTCGCCTGCAGTTGGGTGAGCTCGAGCATCACCCTCTTGAACTCATCCTTGGCCGCCTGCGGCAGTCCGACGCCGGCGAGGGTGAAGTCCTTGAGCGTCTGCTCGATGAGGCGGCGGCGGACCGGGTCGAGCGCGCCGCCTTCGTGCGCTTCGATGCTCCGGTAGGCGCGGTACAACGGCTCGTTCTGCGCCAGGTCGGTCTGGTAGGCCGACAGCAGCGGCAGGCAGGCGTTGTAGGCGGCGCGCAGCGCGTCGGAATTCAGTACGGCGTTGAGGTGACTCACCGGCGACCATGCGCGCGCCACGCGGTGATGCAGCTCCTCGAGCGGCTCAACGACCGTCGCAAAGGACGGCCTCTCGCGTGCCGCAATCGCCCCGATCTCGGCGCGGGCCGCGGTGAGCAGCGCATTGATGCCGGGCTCGACGTCGGCGGCGCTGATGCGTGGGAAGGGCGGCAGCGGTTCTGAGCTGAGCAGTGGATTGTCCATGGGGGCATTCTGCCCGAGCGGCGCGGCAGCGCAACTGCCGGCGCCGGCGCACGCCGCTCAGCGCATCGTGACCAACTCCTCGGCGCTGGTCGGGTGGATGGCCACGGTGTCGTCGAAGTCCTTCTTGGTCGCGCCCATGCGCACCGCGACCGCAAAGCCCTGCAGCATCTCGTCGGCGCCCGGGCCGATGACGTGCACGCCGACCACCCGCTGCTCGGGCCCGACGGTCACCAGCTTCATGTCGCAGCGCGGCTTGTGCGCGGTGAGCGCGTGGTACATCGGCACGAAGCTCGATTTGAACACCGTGACGTTGTCGTCGCCGTAGTTCTCACGCGCCGCCTGCTCGGTGAGCCCCACGGTGCCGATCGGCGGATGGCCGAAGACCACCGTCGGGATGTTGTGATAGTCGAGGTGCCGGTCCGCCTGGCCGCCGAACAGGCGGTCGCTCAGGCGCCGGCCGGCGGCGATCGCCACCGGCGTCAGCTGCGCCCGGCCGGTCACATCGCCGATGGCGTAGATGCCCCCGGCGCTGGTGACCTGGTACTTGTCGGTGTGAATGAAGCCCTCCGCGTCGCAGGCGACGCCCGCGCGCGCGAGGTTCAGTCCGGCCGTCGCGCTCGAGCGCCCGACGGCCCACAGCACGCACTCGAAGGGACCGAGCCGGCGGCCGTCGCGCGCCACGACCGTCAGGTCGCCCGGCCCGCCCTCGAGCGAGGCGGGCACGGCCTGCGTGTGGATCGCGACCCCCTCGTCGGCGAGAATCTTCAGCATCGACTCCCCGAGCATGGCGTCGAACTGCTTCAGCGCCGAGGCGGTGCGCAGGACGAGCGCGGTGCTCGAGCCGAGCGATGCGAAGATGCCGGCGAGCTCCACGGCGATGTAGCCGCTGCCGATCACGGCGACACGCCGCGGGCGCGCGGTGAGCTCGAAGAATCCGTCCGACGTGATGCCCTGCTCGGCGCCCGGGATGGGCGGCACCACGGGACGCCCGCCGGTGGCGATGATGATGTGCGGGGCGGTGAAGCGGGCCGAATCGACCGCCACGCTCGCGCGATCCGCGAATGCCGCCCGGCCGCGCACGAGCGTCACGCCGCGCTTGGCCAGATTGTTCGCGTAGATGCCGTTGAGGCGCTCGACGTAGGCGTCGCGCCGCGTCTTCAGCTGCTGCCAGTCGTGTCCCTCGGCGCTCACCGCGAAGCCGTAGCCGGCCGCATCGCGCATCCCCTCGGCCAGATCGGCCGCATACCACATGACCTTCTTCGGCACGCAGCCGACGTTCACGCAGGTCCCGCCCAGGCGGTGCGATTCGATCAACACGACTTTCGCGCCGTATTCGGCGGCGCGCTGCGCGGCGGCGAGACCGCCGCTGCCGCCGCCGATGACGATGAGGTCGAAGCTGCTCAAAAGCGGCCTGTCAGGTCCGGCGCGCCGCGTTACTTGGCGGCGCGGGTCCGGGTGGATTTCTTCGCGGCGGCCGCGGCGCGCTGGGCCGGCGCGCGCGCGCGGCTCTTCGCTGCGGGCGCGGGCGCGGGCGCGGCAGCTTTGACGCGGGCTCGCTTGGCCGGCGCTTTACGGGCCGCGGGGGCCGCGTCGGCCGGGGCGGCAGCCTGGGGCTGCGGCGCGCCGGCGCGGCGCTTGGCCGCGCCCCGTCCGAAGCGGCCGCGGCCGCGCGCGGGGGCCTGCGCCAGCATCGTGCGGCACTCCTCCAGCGTCAGCGACTTCGGATCGCGCTCCTTGGGGATCTTGGCGTTCTTGGTGCCGTCGGTGACGTAGGGCCCGTAGCGGCCGTTGAGCACCTGGATGTTGTCGACCCCGAAGTCGTTGATGATGCGGTTGGCGTCCGCCTCCTTCTTCAGGCGGATCACCTCGAGCGCGCGCTCCAGGGTCACGGTGTACGGATCGTCTTCCTTCAGCGAGACGTATTTGCTGCCGTACTTCACGTACGGGCCGAAGCGGCCGATGTTCGCGACCACCGTCTCCCCGTCCGCCGTCTCCCCGAGGGTGCGCGGCAGCTTGAACAGCTCCATCGCTTCGGCGAGGGTGATGGAGTCCATTTTCTGCCCCGGGCGCAGACCCGCGAACCGCGGCTTTTCGGCATCGTCCTTGGTGCCGATCTGCACGAACGGCCCGAAGCGCCCCATGCGCACGCTGATCGGCTTGCCGCTCGCCGGATCGGTGCCGAGCTCGCGCGCCTGCGCGACCTGCTCGCGCGTCACGTTCTTCTCGGTCTGCTCGACCTGGTGGATGAACGGCTTCCAGAACTTCTCGAGCGGTGCGGTCCAGGTTTCCTCCCCGCGCGAGACCGCATCGAGCTCGTCTTCCATGGCCGCGGTGAAGCCGTATTCCACGTAACGGTGGAAATGGTCGGTCAGGAAGCGGTTGACGATCTTGCCGATGTCGGTGGGGATGAAGCGGCGGTTGTCCATCTCCACGTACTCGCGGTCCTGCAGCGTCGAGATGATGGTCGCGTAGGTCGAAGGACGGCCGATGCCGTGCTCCTCGAGCGCCTTGACCAGCGAGGCCTCGCTGTAGCGCGGCGGCGGCTCGGTGAAGTGCTGCGCGGCGGTGAGGGCGAGCAGATCCACCCGGTCGCCCTCCTGCAGCGGCGGCAGAGCGTGGTCCTCGTCGTCGGCCTTGGTGTCGTCGGTGCCTTCCTGGTAGACGGAAATGTAGCCCGGCTTGACCAGCGTCGAGCCGGTCGCGCGCATCACGTGGCGCTCAGGACCGTCGGGGCCGGCAAGCATGTCGGCCGCCACGGTGTCGAACACCGCCACGGCCATCTGCGAGGCGACCGCCCGCTTCCAGATGAGCGCGTACAGCCGGTACAGATCGTTGTCGATCTTGCCCTCGACATCCGCCGGCGTCACGGCCGCCGAGGTCGGCCGGATGGCCTCGTGCGCTTCCTGCGCATTCTTCGACTTGGTCTTGAAGATGCGCGGCTCCTCGGCGACCTCGTCCTGGCCGTACAGGCGCGCGGCGACCGCGCGGATCTCCTGCACGGCTTCCTGCGCGAGGGAGACCGAGTCGGTGCGCATGTAGGTGATCAGACCGATGTTGCCGTCGCCGAGATCGACTCCTTCGTACAGCTGCTGCGCCAGGCGCATGGTGCGCCGGGCGTTGAATCCCAGCTTGCGCGCCGCCTCCTGCTGCAGCGTCGAGGTGGTGAACGGGGGGGCCGGGCTGCGCCGCCGCTGCTTGCGCTCGACCGCGAGCACGCGCAGCGCGCCGGGGGTCTGGAAGCGCTCGGCGCCCGGCTGCGCGCCGCTCGCCTGCTGCAGGGTGCGCTCGACTTCGCGCGCGGCCGCTTCGTGGGTGAAGGAGAACTGCTCGACCTTGCGGCCGCGGTACTCGATGAGCTTCAGCGGAAAGGGCGCGCGGGCCGCGCCCGCCGTGCTCGCGCCCTCACCGTCGAGCGTCCAGTACTCCTGCGCGACGAACGCCTCGATCTCCGCCTCGCGCTCGCAGATCATGCGCAGCGCCGGGCTCTGCACCCGGCCCGCCGAGAGGCCGCGGCGGACCTTCTTCCACAGCAGCGGCGAGAGATTGAAGCCGACCAGGTAGTCGAGCGCGCGGCGCGCCTGCTGCGCATTGACCAGATCGAGCGAGAGCTCCCGCGGCCGCTCCACCGCCTCGCGGATCGCGTTGCGGGTGATCTCGTAGAACACGACGCGGTGCACGGTCTTGCCGTCGAGCTCCCCGCGCGCGCTCAGGATCTCCTTCAGATGCCAGGCGATCGCCTCGCCCTCGCGGTCCGGGTCGGTCGCCAGGTACAGCGCCTTCGATTTCTTCAGGCCCCGGGCGATGCTCTCGATGTGCCGCTCGTTCTTCTCCAGCACCTGATAGCGCATGGCGTAGCCATGCTCGGGGTCGACCGCGCCTTCCTTGGGGACCAGGTCGCGCACGTGCCCGTAGGAGGCCAGCACCTCGAAATCCTTGCCCAGGTACTTCTTGATGGTCTTCGCTTTGGCGGGCGACTCGACGACAACCAGATTCTCTGCCATGTCTTTCTGCGTCCGATCAGTGCCGCACGACCCTGCGTTCGCTCGCCATCAGCGCCTCGAAGCGCGCCAGCGCGGCGTCCTCGGCGGGCTGCACGGACAGGGCCAGCAGCACCACCCATTTGAGCTGATCCAGCGTCGGCTCGGGCACATCGAGCGCCAGGGTGCGCTCAATGACCAGCTCGCGCTGCTCGGGCGTGAGCACCCCGTCGCGGTCGAGCCGGGTGAGAAAGCCCCGGCACTCCTCCGACAGCCGCCACAGCTCCCCGTCGGCGAACACCCGCACGGCCCTGGGGCCGGCGGCCGGTTCGCCCGCTGCGGCGCTCTGCGAGCCCGCCGCCAGCACCGACAGCCACTCCATCGCATCGACCACCTCCCCGGCGGTGAAGCCCTTGCGGGCGAGCGCGGAGAAGATCTGCCGGCGGGCCGGGACGTCTGCCGGGTCCGACATCATGTAGTGGTCGTAAACGTAGATCAGAACGTCGAGGACGCAGCCGGTTGTCATTGAATCAAGCTGTCAGTGCGAATCGATTCGGCCAAAGCGGCCGCCGGGGTACGGCGCGAGGCGTCTCCGCTGCGCCGCATCCGGCTCGATCGGGGCGATGGATCCGCCCGACCAGCCTGCGCGGGCCGCGGGAGCACCGGGAGTCACGGGCTCAAAACCGAGCGCATCTAACAGCATTTCATATTCCTTGTCCAATCCGAGCGCTGGCGGATTTTGTATAAGTGACTGATTTGACAGTTTAAATCACATCTGCGCGCGCGCCCCGTGAGGACTTGGGTGCCCCGGGGGGCTGCCGCGCCCCGGGGTGGCGCCCTCCCGGGGCCGCTCGCTGGCGGCCCGCAGCGTGCCTCCTGCCGGGATTTGCTAGTGTGCCGGCGCATGAAGTACCGGCACGCCCATCACGCAGGCAACTTTGCCGACGTTCACAAGCACGTGACGCTTCTGGCCCTGCTGGCGGCGCTGCGGCGCAAGGACAAAGGCTTTCTGTACCTCGAGACCCACGCCGGCCGCGGCCTGTACGATCTGGCCGGCTCGGCGGGAGAGGCCGCTGCGGGCATCGCACGCCTGGAGGGCGCGCCGTGCGCCGCGCCCGAGCTGCGCCATTACCTCGAGCGCGTGGCCGAGTCGCGCCGGGCGGCCGGCTCGAACCGCCAGTACCCCGGATCCCCGTGGCTCGCGGCGAGCGAGCTGCGCGTGCAGGACCGGGCCGTGTTCGTGGAAGCCCAGCCCGAGGAGGCGCGGGCGCTCAGGCGCGCGCTGCACAGCGCCGGACCGGCCGCCATCCGCATCGAGACGGGCGACGGCTTCGAGCGGCTGCGAGCGGTGCTGCCGCCGCCTGAGCGGCGGGCGCTGACGCTGATCGACCCGCCCTACGAGGACACGCGCGGGGACTTCGAGCGGGTCAGGGCGGGGCTTACCGAGGCGCTGCGGCGCTTTCCGACGGGGATCGTGGCGATCTGGTATCCGGTGAAGGATGCGCGTGACACCGAGCGGTGGCTCAGCGCCCTGGCGCGCGGGATCGAGCGCCCCGTGCTCGTGTCCGAGTTGCGGCTGTTTCCCTGCGACTCGCGCGTCGCGCTCAACGGCTCGGGCATGTTGATCGCGAACCCGCCGTACCAACTCGATGCGGCGATGCCGGGCTGGCTCGGGGAGCTGCGCCAGCGCCTCGGCGCGCCGGCGGACGGCGGCATCGTGGTGCGGGCGCTCTGCCCGCCGCGCCCGGCGTGACAGGGCCAGCGCGCAGGGGCACAATCGATTCATGGAAGGGAGAGTGGATCAGTATGCGGTGGTGGGACACCCGGTCGCCCACAGCCTCTCGCCTTTCATTCATTCGCTGTTTGCGCGCCAGACCGGGCAGGCGGTGAGCTACCGGCTGATGGACGCCCCGCCGGAGCAGTTCATCGAGCGCGTGAGCGAGTTCTTCGCCGCGGGCGGGCGGGGTGTGAACATCACCTTGCCGCACAAGACCCGCGCCATGACGCTCGCGAGCGAGCTGACCGAGCGGGCCCGGCTCGCCGGCGCGGTCAACACGCTCGCGGCGCGCCGCGACGGCACGCTGCTCGGCGACAACACCGACGGGGCGGGCCTGGTGCAGGATCTGACGGTCAACCTCGGCGTGCGCGTGCGGGAGCGCAGCGTCCTGCTGATCGGAGCGGGCGGCGCGGCGCGCGGCGTGATCGCGCCGCTCATCGCGCTCGCGCCGCGGCGCATCGTGATCACCAACCGCACCGCCGAGCGGGCCGTGGCGCTCGCCGCGGTGTTCGCGGGCCTCGGCGCGCTCGAGGGCTGCGGCTTCGCCGAGCTGGCCGGGCAGGCCTTCGACATCATCATCAACGCAACCTCCGCCAGTCTCACCGGGGAGCTGCCGGCGGTGCCGGCGACGGCATTTGCAGCCGACACGTTCTGTTACGACATGGCTTATGGCCGGGGCGATACCGCCTTCGTGCGCTGGGCGCGCGAGCTCGGCTGCCGCAGGGCCGTGCCCGGCTGGGGGATGCTGGTCGAGCAGGCGGCCGAGTCCTTCCGGCTCTGGCGCGGCGTGCGGCCGCTCACTGCGCCGGTGCTCGCGGCGCTCACCGGGCGCAATGCCGAGCTCGGCGCCGGCGGCGCCGATTAGGGGTTGTGGACGACATCCCCGTCGTTGATGACGTTCGAGGCGGCCACCACCAGCGCGAACGACAGGTCACGGTACGTCTTGAAGACCAGTAGCGTGCCGGCGCGATAGTTGGGCAGCTTCACGCGCGGGGAGAACGTGCGCCCCATCGAGCCGAGGGAGTGGAAGAGCCACGCGAACGTCCCATGGGTGTCGTGCACCACCGAGCCGTGGTGATCGACGGCGAGCACGTCCCCAGGAGCCAGTCCGGCGCGGCTGCCGCGGTTGATCACCACGATGTCGTACTGGCCGGCGAGGTCCGCCCCGCCGCCCGTGCCGCCGACCACCCAGATGATCCTGCCGCGAACCTCGCGCGAGGGGGCGCGCGGCTCGACGGTGAGTGGCGCGCGTGTGTCAGCGCCGATCAGCCGGTCGCCGCGGAACGTTTCGCGCGCCGAGTGGGTCAGCACCGCCGTGGCCGGATGGCCGTCGGCGGTGATGACCGCCGTGGCGGTGTAGGTGCCGAGGTAACCGAACACGTGCCCGAAGCCGAAGTCGCCCGGCTCGCGCAGCTTGCGGCCGACGTGGATCACGCTGTAGCGGCTGTGCGGGTGGGGGCCGAGGCTGCTGACGTAGGCGATCGAGCCGGTGCCGGCAATCTGGTGCTGGTTGCGGAAGGCGATCACGTGCGGGGCGCGCCGGATCTGCCCGGCGGTGAGCACCACGGGCCGGGCCAGGAACGCGGCGATCGCCGAGTACGGGATGGTGGGGATCGCGGCCGTGATCGGCTTGCTGCGCAGATGCGGCTCGAGCCGGACGGTCGGCTCCCCGCCCGCCTGCTCGCGCAGGGGGCTCTCGCGCACGATGCGGATCGAGGGCTTGCCGTTGCGGCCGTAGGCGAGCGCCAGGACGTCGCCCGGGTAGATCAGGTGGGGATTGTGGATCTGGGGGTTGAGGTACCAGACCTCGGGCCAGTCCCACGGATCGCGCAGAAACTTCGAGGCGATGCCCCAGAGCGTGTCGCCCCGCTTGACCGTATAGGTCATCGGGGCGCTGCGGCGGATGACCGGCGTGGACGGCTGCGTCGCGGCCGCCGGAGCCGGCGCAGGCGCTGCCGTGGCAGCGGCCGGCGGGGGGCTCGGCGGTGGCGGCATGGTCAATGTCTGCCGGCTCGCCCCATGGGTGGCCGCGCAGGCCGCCAGGAGGGCCGGTATCCCGCCCGCCAGCAGAAGGCGGGCACAGCGAATCTGTTTCGACGCCATGGCCGCGTATAATTGCATGACGGCTCCCCGTGTACGGCGATTTAATGTCAAGCTGTGCATCCGGTCACGGTCGCGTCGCGGCCGGCGGCCCGGCCGGGCGGCCCGGAACCACTCCCCCTACCGCAACTCCAAGCATTCATGGCGCTCAGAACCATACTCGAGTTTCCCGACCCGCGGCTGCGCACGCGGGCGCAGCCCGTCACCCGGTTCGATGCCGGCCTGCACCGGCTGATCGATGACATGCTCGAAACCATGTACGCCGCGCCCGGCATCGGCCTCGCGGCCACGCAGGTCGACGCGCACCTGCGCCTCATTGTCATCGATGTCTCGGAGACGCACAACGAGCCGCTGGTGCTGATCAACCCCGAAATCATCGAGCGCGACGGGGAGGCGAGCACCGAGGAGGGCTGCCTGTCCGTGCCCGGGGTGTTCGACGCCGTCAAGCGCGCCGCGCGCATCCGGGTGCGCGCGCAGGACCGCAACGGGCAGGTCTTCGAGCGCGACTGCGCCGAGCTGCTCGCCGTGTGCGTGCAGCACGAGATGGATCACCTCGAAGGCAAGCTGTTCGTGGACTATCTCTCCAGCCTCAAGCGCGATCGCATCCGCAAGAAGCTGGATAAGGAGCGCAAGGTCCGGGCACAGCGGCGCGGCGCCGCGATGCCTGCGCCATTGTGACTGGCCGACCCGGTGTCCGAGCCGAATGCATTGCGCGTGGCGTTCGCGGGGACGCCGCAGTTCGCCGTGCCGGTGCTGCAGGCGCTGCAGCATTCCCGTCATCGGCTCGTCGGAGTGCTCACCCAGCCTGACCGGCCCAAGGGGCGCGGGAGGCAGCTGAGCGCCTCCCCGGTGAAGCTCGCGGCCGAGGCGCACGTTCCGGTCCGCCAGCCGGCGGCCCTGAAGACCCCGGCCGACTGGGCGGCGCTGCTCGAGTGGCGGCCCGAGGTGCTCGTGGTGGTCGCCTACGGGCTGATCCTGCCGCAGGCGGTGCTCGATCTGCCGCCGCTCGGCTGCCTCAATGTCCACGCCTCGCTGCTGCCCCGCTGGCGCGGAGCGGCGCCGATCGAGCGTGCACTGCTCGCCGGAGATGCCGAGACGGGGCTCACGGTGATGCGCATGGAGGCCGGTCTCGACACCGGTCCGATCCTGCTGCAGCGGCGCGTGCCCATCGAGCCGTCCGATACCGGCGGGAGCCTGCACGACCGTCTCGCCGAGCTGTCCGGACCGCTGCTGCTTGAAGCCCTGGAGGGCCTCGCGCGCGGCACGCTGAGCGCCACGCCGCAGCCCGCCGAAGGCGTCACTTACGCCCGTAAGCTCGAGAAACGCGAGGCGCAGATCGACTGGGCGCGCCCGGCGGTCGAGATCGAGCGCCAGATCCGGGCGCTGCGGCCGCGCGTCACGGCCGAGACGGTGCGGATCGACCCGGACAGCGGCGCCGAGGAGCGCCTGCTGGTGCATGCGGCCCGCCTCGCGCCCGAGACCGCCGGGAGCGGCGCGCCGCCGGGCACCCTTCTGCAGGCCGACGGCAATCATCACGACGGGTATCTGCGCGTGCAATGCGGCGTCGGGAGCCTCGACCTGCTCGCGCTGCAGCGACCGGGCGGCGCGCCGCAGTGCGCCGGAGTGTTCGCCAGCGGTCACCGCCGCCTGCAGCCGCCCATGCGGCTCGGTCGCTCGCGTTGAATCGTCCGGAAAACCCGGCGGCCGCCACGCTGGCGGATGCCGCGCGCGCGGTGGCGGCGGTGCTGGCCGGTCAGTCGGCCGACGCGGCGCTCGCGGCATTCGAGTCCAGTGCGCGCCGCGCCGCGGTGCGCGCCATCGCCCTCGGCACGATGCGCTGGTATCTGCGTCTGCAGCCGGCCGTCGACGGCCTGCTCGCGCGGCCGCGCGCGCTCGGCCGCGACGTGCACGCTCTGCTCGTCACGGCGGCCCACCAGATCGAATACTCCCGCAACGCGCCGCAGCAGACCGTCCACGCGGCGGTCGACGCGGCGCGGATCCTGCGTCACGCGCACGCCAGCGGCCTGGTGAACGCCGTTCTGCGCAAGCTGGTCGCGCAGCGCGAAGCGCTGTTCGCGCGGGTCGACGAGGATCCGGCACGCCGCAGCGCGCACCCGGAGTGGCTGGTCGCGGCCCTGCAGGCGGCCTGGCCGCAGCAGGCCACCGCGATCCTCGCGGCGAACAACGCGCATCCGCCGCTCACGCTGCGGCTCAATCCGCAGCTGCGCCCCGCGCAGCAGTACCTGCAGGACCTCGCGTGCGCGGGGCTCTCGGGCCGGCCTCTCGAGGGCATCGCCGGTGCGGCGGGGCCGACCGCCATCTCGGTCGAGCCGCCGGTGCCCGTTGCGGCGCTGCCCGGATTTTCCGAGGGGTGGGTGTCGGTGCAGGACGCGGCGGGGCAGCTGGCCGCGCCGCTGCTCGATGCGCTGCCCGGCATGCGGGTGCTCGACGCCTGCGCCGCGCCGGGCAGCAAGACGGCGCATATTCTGGAGCGGACCGGCGGGCTCGAGCTCTGGGCCCTCGACATCGACCCGGCCCGTCTTGAGCGGGTGGCCGAGACGCTCTCGCGGCTCAAGTTGAGTGCGCATCTGGCCGCCGCCGACGTCCGCCGCCCGGAGCGCTTCTGGGACGGCCGGCCGTTCGAGCGCATCCTGGTCGATGCCCCCTGCTCGGGCACCGGCGTGATCCGCCGCCACCCGGATATCAAGCTGCTGCGCCGCGCCGAGGATATTGCACAGCTTGCGGCCACGCAGCTCGAGATCCTGGGCGCGGCCTTCCGGCTGCTCGCTCCGGGGGGGCGGCTGCTGTACTCGACCTGCTCGGTGCTGCCAGCGGAAAACGAGGGGGTGGTGGCGCGGCTGCTCGCCGGGGAGCCGCAGGCGCGGCCCGTCGCGCTGCCGGCGGCGCAGCTGCCCGCCGGGGCGGTGCCCTGCCCCTACGGCGCGCAATTGCTGGCGGGGGGTGCGGCGGACACGGACGGCTTCTATTATGCTTGTATCGAAAAGACAACGCCGGGGTCCTGATATCGTTCGGGCCAAGGGGGATTTACGCGTTCGGTCGTTGCATTGATGCCACGAGCGGGTTCGCGACGCGTGCGAGGGAGGGCGTCGGCGCACGCGCGTGTGCCTCACACGCTGGGGATCGCTCTGACCTTGCTGGTGCTTGCCGTGGCACGCACCGTGGCATGCGCGAGCGCGCTCGACGGCACGTTGGCAGTGCGCTCGGCGTACGTGAATTTCGACCACGGCGTGATCGAACTCAACGCGCACGTGACTTATCCGCTCAACCCGACGATTCTCAAGGCGCTGCAGAACGGGGTGACGCTGAGCTTCGATGTGGAAACCCGGATCGAGCAGGTG
This sequence comes from Pseudomonadota bacterium, assembly GCA_021792555.1. GTDB lineage: Bacteria > Pseudomonadota > Gammaproteobacteria > Steroidobacterales > Steroidobacteraceae > 13-2-20CM-66-19. The sequence continues at coordinate 6,552 of JAJYUL010000027.1, read as the reverse complement.
CGCCGGTTCTGGTTCAATGCCACGGTGATCGATCTGACCTTGCACCGCGAGCTCGCCTATCACGTGGTCACGCGCCGCTACGTGGTGCGCGACGTGCAAAGCGGCGCCGAGCGCAGCTTCGATACGGTCAAGAAGGCGCTCGACTACCTGGAGCGCGTGCGCGACTGGCCCATTCTGGTCGAGTCGCAATTGCACAGCGGGCGCTACATCATCAGCGTGCGCGCCGGCGTGCGTCGCGGCAAGCTGCCCGCATCGTTGCGGGCGCTCCTGTTCTGGACGGATGACTGGCAGCGCGAGAGCGCGTGGTACTCATGGTCGCTGCCGGTGTGAGCGGACCGCCGCGCCGCGGCCGGGCGCGCGCGCTCGCTGCGATCGCGCTGTGGAGCCTGATCGGGCTCGCGGCGCTGCTGCTGCTGGCCAAGAGCGCGCAGAACTCCTCGGAGTTCGGCCGGCTGCAGCCCTGGATCGTGCTGCTCAACGTCATCGGCGTATTCGTGCTGATCGTGCTGCTCGGGCGCCGGCTGTGGCAGCTGGTGCGCGACTTCCGCAATCACGTGCCGGGCTCGCGCCTGACCGCGCGCACGGTCATGATCTTCGGCGCGCTGGTGATCGCGCCGCTGCTGATCGTCTATTTCTCCTCCCTGGAGTTCATCGACCGGGGCATCGACAGCTGGTTCCGCGTCGAGGTACGCGAGGGCCTGAAGGACGCGCTGGTGCTGTCGCGCTCGGCCCTCGATCTGCGCGTGCAGGCCGAGTCGCACCGCACGGCCGTGCTCGCGCGCTCGCTGTTCGGGCACTCGGCGCTGCGGATCCAGGGGCAGCTCGATCAGGCGCGCCGCGCCGACTCCGCCCGGGAAATCGTGCTCTACGGCGCCAATGAGCGCGTGCTCGCCGCGAGCCTCGAGGATCCGCTCTCGGACGTGCCGCTCGCGCCGCCGGCCGACCTGGTGCGCACCGTGAGCGAGCGGCGGACCTATGTGAGCCTCGAGCCGCAGCCGAACGGCCGGTTCGTCATCCGCATCGGCGTACCGCTCGCGCAATCCCCGGGCGCATCGGGCCGGCGCTACCTCATGGCGGTGTATCCGGTGCCCGCGCAGCTCTCGGCGCTCTCGGATGCCGTGCAGCGCTCGTATTCGCGCTACGGCAACCTCACGGCGCTGCGCGAGCCGCTGAAGTACAGCTTCCGCCTGACGCTCACCCTAGTGCTGCTGCTGGCGATGCTCGCGGCGATCCATGGGGCGATCCTCTCGGCCGAACGGCTCGCGCGCCCGGTGCAGGACCTGATCGCCGGCACGCGGGCGGTGGGCAAGGGCGACTTCGCGACCCGCATCACGCTGCCCTCGCGCGACGAGATGGGCTATCTGGTGCACTCGTTCAACGACATGACCAAGCGGCTGCGGCGCGCGCACGATGAGGCGACCCGCAGCCAGCAGGCCGTCGAGCGCGAGCGCGAGCGGCTGGCGATCATCCTGGCGCGCCTGTCCACCGGCGTGCTCGCGGTCGATCGCAACCTGGTGGTGCGCATGGCGAACCGGGCGGCCGGCGGGATTCTCGGCACCGATCTGTCGGCTGCGACCGGGCGGGCGCTGCCGGATGTGGCGGCCGGCAACGAGCGGCTGGGCCAGTTCGTGGCGGCGCTGGCGGTGCGCTTCGCGCGCGGGCGCGAGGAGTGGCGCGAGCAGATCGACCTCGGCAAGCCGGGGCGGATGATGACGCTGATGTGCGCCTGCACGCCCCTGCCCGGGGAAAGCGGCGACATGGGCTACGTCATCGTCTTCGACGACATCACCGCGCTCCTTGAGGCGCAGCGCGATGCCGCCTGGGGCGAGGTGGCGCGGCGCCTGGCGCACGAGATCAAAAATCCCCTGACGCCGATTCAGCTGTCGGCCGAGCGGGTGCGGCGGCGGCTGCTGCCGATTCTCGCGCCGCCGGAGGGGGAGTTCCTGGAGCGCTCCACGCACACCATCGTGCAGCAGGTCGAGAGCATGCAGCAGATGGTCAATGCCTTCAGCGAGTACGCGCGCGCCCCGGAGATGCGCGTCAGCCGCTTCAGCCTCAACCAGCTGGTCACCGAGGTGGCCGACCTGTACCGCTCGCAGGATCCGCGTGCGACCATCACGCTCGATCTGGATGCGCGCCTGAGCGCCATCGAGGCCGACCGCGGCCGGGTGCGCCAGATCCTGAACAACCTCTTGACCAACGCGCTTGAGGCGCTCGAGGGGCACCCCGAGCCGCGGCTCGAGATCAGCACGCGGCTCGAGGGCGGCACGACCGCCTTCGCGCTGGTGAGCGTGTGTGACAATGGACCGGGCTTTCAGGCAGACCTGCTCGGGCGGATCTTCGATCCGTACGTTACCAGCAAGCCCAAGGGCACGGGGCTGGGGCTGGCGATCGTCAAGAAGATCGTCGAGGAGCATGGGGGCCGGATCGACGCTGACAACCGACCGGAGGGAGGGGCCCGGATCCGGGTCGCTCTGCCGGTGGCGTTCGGCAAGCGGTCCGAGGTACAAGAAAAACGGCAGTCATTGCGGAGCGAGCAAGCATGAGTGCGGCACACATCCTGGTGGTCGATGACGAGGCGGATATTCGCGGCCTGCTGAAGGAGATCCTCTCCGAGGAAGGCTACGTGGTCGAAGTCGCCGCCAACGCGGCGCAGGCGCGCGCCGCGCGCGCCCGGCAGACGCCCGATCTGGTGCTGCTCGATATCTGGATGCCCGATGTGGACGGCATCACGCTGCTGCGCGAATGGTCGACTTCCGCCTCCGACGGCTGTCCGGTGGTGATGATGTCCGGGCACGGCACCGTGGAGACCGCGGTGGAGGCCACGCGGCTCGGCGCGTTTGATTTCGTCGAGAAGCCGCTGTCGCTCGCGAAGCTGCTGCGCACCGTGGAGCGGGCGCTCGATGCCGGCCGGCGCAGGCGCCAGGCCGGCAAGCTGTTCGTGCCGGCGCTGATGATGCCGGCCGGCAAGAGCAAGCTCATGCAGCAGCTGCGCGCCGAGCTGCAGCAGATCGCCACCCACACCTCTCCGGTGATGCTGATCGGCGAGCCGGGCTCGGGACGGGAGCTGTTCGCCCGCTATCTGCACGGGCGCGGCCCGCGCGCCGGCGCGCCGTTCGTGACGCTGGTGGCGAGCAGTCTGCGCGATGCGGATGCCGAGAGCCGCCTGTTCGGCTCGGTCGACAACGGCACGCGCCGGCCGGGTCTGCTCGAGCAGGCCGCCGACGGCACGCTGTTCATCCAGGAGCTCGAGGATCTGCCGCCGGGGGCGCAGCGGCTGCTGGTCGGGGCGATCGAGTCCGGGCGCTTCACGCCGCTCGGCGGCGGCGAGCCGATCGAGCTGCGCGCGCGGCTGGTGTCATCGGCGCAGCCGGGGGTCGAGAACCGCGCCGGCTCGGCTCTGCGCCGCGACCTGCTCGGTGACCTCAACACCCTGATCGTGCGTGTGCCGCCGCTGCGCGACTACGCGGAGGACGTGCCCGAGCTGCTGCGCCATCACGTCGACCGTCTGGTCGACTCCGAGGGGCTGCCGCTGCGCCACTTCAGCGTCGCGGCGCAGAACCGGCTGCGCAACTACCCCTGGCCGGACAACGTGCGCGAGCTGAAGAATCTCGTGCACCGCCTGCTGCTGCAGGGCGGCAGCGAGGAGATCGGCCTGGAGGAAGTCGAGCGCGAGCTCGCCGTGCAGGCGCCGGCCGGCGAGCCGCTGGTCAAGCAGGATCTGCTGGCGCTGCCGCTGCGCGAGGCGCGCGAGCAGTTCGAGCGCGCCTACCTGCAGCAACAGCTGCTGCTGTGCAACGGCAAGGTGGGGCAGCTCGCCAAGCGCGTCGGCATGGAGCGCACCCATCTGTATCGCAAGCTGCGCTCGCTGGGTTTGGATTTCCGCTCGATCGCGGAGGATTGAGCCGCGCGGCTCAGTGAGTGGCCCCCGGTATGAGCACCGCGGGGTAGCCGATGCGTTTCAGGACGGCGCGGAAGCGATTGAGCTCCGATTGCTCGATGATCGGGCCGATGCGCACCCGATACAGCGTGGCGCTGCCGTCGTGCATGGGATTGATGTGCGCCAGGATGCCGAGGCTGTCCAGATAGTTGACGATCCGCTGCGCCTGCGCTTCGTCGCGGTAGGCGCCGACCTGCAGGACATAGCCGGCGAACTCGGTGCGGCCGTTGGGACCGACGGCGGTCGCTCCGGGCGCGGTCGGCGGCGGCACGATCACCTTGAGGTTCGGCAGCATCTGATAGAAGTCGTACTGGGGCTGCGCCGGCGCAGCCTTGGCGCGCGCCGCCGCACGCGCGTCCGTTTGAGCGGGCACGGGTTTGCCGCCGCTGCGGCGGGGTCGCGCCGCTCGAGCGTTTGTGGCTGGGGCCGGCTCTGCCGCGGCCGCCGGCGCGCGGGCTGGCGGCGCCGCTGCGCTGCGGGCGGCCGGGGGCGCCGGGGTCTGTGCGGCGGAGCCGCCTGCCGCGCAGGCGCTCGCCGAACCGCGCATATGGTGCATCACCAGTGCCGTGCCGAGTCCGGCGAGCAGCGCGCCGGCCAGCGCGCCGAGCAGGAACTCCTTCAGCCCGCCGGGCGGACTGGGGCGGCGTCCGGCACCCTTGTAGTCACGGGTGAGCTGGGACATCGCCTCACATGCTCTCGGGCGCGCTCACGCCGAGCAGACCGAGCCCGTTGCGCAGCACCTGCTGCACGCCGATCACGAGCGCCAGGCGCGCATTGCGTATCTTCGAGTCCTCGACCAGGAACTGCTCGGCGTTGTAGTAGGTATGCAGCGCATTGGCGAGCTCACGCAGGTAATGCACCAGCGTGTGCGGCGCGCGATTCACGGCGGCCTGCTCGAGCGACTCGGCGTAGCGCGTCACGCAGGCGAGCGCCGCCTGCTCGTGAGCGCTGGTGAGCAGCGCGGTGTGGGCCAGGCCTTCCGCCCGGTCGAACTGCAGCCCGCGGGCCGCCATCTGCTTCAGGACGCTGGCGACGCGCGCGTGGGCGTATTGGATGTAGTAGACGGGGTTCTCGTTGGTGCGCGACTTGGCCAGCTCCAGGTCGAAATCAAGCGGCTGATCGTGGCTGCGCATCAGGTAGAACAGGCGGCAGGCGTCGTTGCCGACTTCCTCGCGCAGCTGGCGCAGCGTCACGAACTGCGCCTCGCGCTTGCCCATGGGGACCTTCTCCCCGCCGCGGAACAGGCTGACGAACTGGATGAGATTGACTTCCAGGCTCTCGCCCGGCTCGCCCATGGCGGTCAGTCCGGCGCGCACCCGTGCCACGTAGCCGTGGTGGTCGGCGCCCAGCACGTCGATCAGGCGCTCGAAGCCGCGCTCGCGCTTCTCCAGGTGATAGGCGATGTCGGAGGCGAAATACGTCTTCTGACCGTTCTCGCGCACCACCACCCGGTCCTTCTCGTCGCCGAACGCCGTGGCACGGAACCAGGTCGCGCCCTGCTCCAGGTACAGCCGGCCGTCCCGCTCCAGGCGCGCGAGCGCCCGGTCGATCGCGCCGCTTCGCTCGAGTTCCCGTTCCGAGTACCAGCGATCGAAACGCACACCGAACTGCTCGAGGTCCTCGCGGATATCCGCCAACATCTGCGCAAGCGACTGCTCGAGCACTCGGGCGAACGCTTCGGCGCCGATCAGCTCCCGGGCGCGCGCAATCAGCGCATCGATGTACACCTCCTTGTCGCCGGCGGGCGCATCGGCGGGCAGTCCGGCGAGCACGCTCGCCGCTGCGTGCCGCAGACCCTCGCCCTCGCTGGCGTGCAGCCGTGCGGCGATCGTCCGCACGTAATCGCCGCGATAGCCGTTCTCGGGAAACGGCAGCGTCTCTCCGCACGCCTCCAGGTAGCGTATCCAGGCGCTGACCGCCAGGATGTCGACCTGGCGGCCGGCGTCATTGATGTAGTACTCGCGCGCTACCGTGAAGCCGGCGGCCGTGAGGATGTTGGCGAGCGTCGCACCGTACGCGGCCTGGCGTCCGTGGCCGACGTGCAGAGGCCCCGTGGGGTTGGCCGAGACGAACTCCAGGAGCACGCGCTCGCCGCGGCCGAGCTTGCTGTGTCCGTAGCCCTCGGCGCGCTCGTGGATCGCCGCCAGCTCCTCGCCGTAGGCCGCCGGGGACAGGAAGAAATTGATGAATCCCGCGCCGGCGATCTCGCTGCGCAGCACCAGGGGGCTCGGCGGCAGGGCCGCGAGGATGCGCTGGGCGAGCTCGCGCGGACTGCTGCGCGCCGCCTTGGCCAGGCGCAGCGCGATGTTGGAGGAAAAGTCGCCGTGACGCGCATCGCGCGTGCGTTCGACCGTCACGGCTGCCGCCGCGGCGGGCTCGCCGAGCGCGCCGCCGAGGGCGGCGAGCGCGCCGGCGAGGAGTTGCTCGAGTTGCTGCTTCAAGGAAATCGGGTCCGGACCAGAGGAAACAGCGAATTCTACCCGATTAAACCGAAGTTCCTCCCCGGTTTTGGGCAATTGGTAGTCAGCAGAGGCGGGTTTTTCCAGCATTTGGTGCATGAGGGCGAGCTCGATTTGGTGTCTTATCGTAGTCACTAAATAGTTGCACTTTGA
>JAJYUL010000026.1 GCA_021792555.1 Pseudomonadota bacterium | reverse complement strand
CGCCGGAGCGGCTGATTCGGGCGCTGCTGCTGCAGGTGCTTTACTCGATCCGCAGCGAGCGGCTGCTGGTCGAGCAGCTCGAGTACAACCTGCTGTTCCGGTGGTTCGTGGGACTCTCGGTCGATGAACCGGTGTGGGATCACTCGACCTTCAGCAAGAACCGAGATCGGCTGCTCGAAGCAGACATTGCGCGCGAGCTCTTTGAGGCGATTGTCGAGCAGGCACGGATGGCGGGTCTTCTGAGCGATGAGCATTTCAGCGTCGACGGCACGATGATTGCGGCATGGGCGTCGCACAAGAGTTTCCGTCCCAAGGACGGTTCTGGCGGCACTGGTGGAGGCGGTGGCCGCAATAACGCACGCGATTTTCGTGGCGAGCAGCGCACGAACGACACACATGCGTCCACAACCGACCCTGAGGCAAAGCTGTACAAGAAGAGTGCCGGGACACCCTCGAAGCTGGCGTACCTCGGGCATGCGGTGAGCGAGAACCGCAGTGGTCTGATTGTCGCCGCGCAGGTGACCGAGGCGAGTGGCACGGCCGAGCGCAGCGCCGCGATCGACATGCTCGGTGAACTGTCCGGCCCAAGGCGGTGCACGCTCGCAGCGGATAAGGGTTACGACACGCACGAGTTCGTCCGGCAAGCCCGGGAGCGGAACGTCACCCCGCATGTGGCGCAGAACATCGAGCGACGGGGCGGATCGGCAATCGATGCCCGCACGACCCGTCATGCCGGATACGTCCTGAGCATCAAAGCGCGCAAGCGCATCGAGGAGTCCTTCGGCTGGGCGAAGGACATCGGCCTTCTCAGACGCCCGAAGGTCCGGGGTCGCAGGAAGATCGAGTTCGCGACGCTGCTGACCTTCACCGGTTACAACCTGGTGCGCATGCGCAATCTTCTTGCACCGGGGTTCACATAGCTCGGATGCCATCTTGAGCGACACGGTGATCGAAATGTCCACCCGGCCGGGCAACGGAGTCTCCCACGGCAAGGATCGCGAGGCCGAAACGACCGAAATCGGACTCGAAGGAGTTGTTCGACGAGCGTTCACAGGAAATCAGACGCCTCGATCACCGGGTTTTTCATCAACCTGTTAAAGCATCCAAATGCACATTGTTTCTCGTAGTTCCAACTTCTTCGTCTGTGGCGTGACGCATGGAGACAAGCAGAAGTAGAAACTATGGATACCGCACAACGGGCGTGGACTCGGCTGGACATTTTTGCGCGTGCCGAAATTCGACCAAGGCGCGTGAACGTGCTCGGTCTCCTGCGCGGACTACCCATGCGTCGCCCTCCTCCGTGACGTCGGTGCACGGCCGCGTCCGCCCTTACGGACCGGTGTTCGCGTGTGGACAGCAATGATGGCGAGATCGAGCTCGCTGTAGAGGGCATCGAGCGCGGCAAGTCCCGTGCGCAACACGAATTCCTCGTCCCCGAATAAGTCGCTCGCGTTGAGCGATCGATGCGAGACACGGATCATCGAGATCGCGTCAGAGAGTCTTCCGAGCAACGCGTCCAGAGCCGGCTCGACTGTTGGCTTCCTCCGTCTCGGGACAGCCGACGACATTCGAAAAGTGCGTGAACGTGATGTGCGGGTAGAATCCCGCCGAATACCAGTACCCATGATCGGCCTCCACCGAAGGCTGGTTGTGGTAGACCCTCGTCGGTGTTTGCGACCCGGCGGGGGTCGCCTTGGAGAGCGGAGGCGGACCTGGGCGAAAACCGGGGCAGGCCCCTCAAATCAGGCCAGATACTCCTTTATTCATCAATCGGTTACGAGGCTCTCTTCAACCTGTCTCCGGGCCACCTGGAGTCAAGCCCTCACCGCTGCAGGCCGTCCGGTCTCAGCTGTCTGCGGATTTCACCACCTCGGTAGATCGAGTACAGTGCGATTCTGAGAGCGACGCCGTTCAATCCGGATCATGCACCCGGTCGCGTGCATCGGACGGGCATTAGAGGCGCTGCGGCATCACCGGGCTCGATTGAATGCGCTTGCAGCGACTCGATTGCCTTTTCCAACGCAAGATCACGCTGCAGAGGCAATCATCGTGATCTCAATTCCGTGTAATGTCTCTTGAGTCCCGGTTCCGTGTGCGACACCCAGCCCGCGAGGCCGCTGGCGCAGGCAGACTTCTTCTCACGATGAGAGGGCTCTTCGCCTTCTCCCCGGACACCGTTCGGAGCCGTTGATGGAGCGCGACCTGTTTACCCGTGCTGCGGCGCCCCTTCCCATGCCGGCCGGTGCGGCACACCTGGCAGGCTTCGCCCTCGCATGGGAAGAGGCGCTGCTCAAGGAACTGGCGCGCATCACCGCTGCGGCACCGTTGCGGCACATGGTGACGCCGGGAGGCCAGCCGATGTCCGTCGCGATGACCAATTGCGGGGCGCTCGGCTGGGTCTCGGATCGACGCGGATATCGCTACGTAGAGCGCGATCCTGAGAGCGGCGCACCGTGGCCCGCCCTGCCCGATGCAATCCGGGAACTCGCCATCGCGGCGGCACGGCACGCCGGTTACGCCGGCTTTGAGCCCGACGCCTGCCTCATCAACCGCTACGCGCCCGGGGCGCGCATGTCGCTGCATCAGGATCGTGATGAGCAGGATCAGGCGGCGCCCATCGTCTCGGTCTCTCTCGGATTGCCGGCGGTCTTTCTGTTCGGCGGGCTCACGCGCCGCGAGCGGCCGCTGCGCGTGCCGCTCGTGCATTGCGATGTCGTGGTGTGGGGCGGTCCGGCCCGGCTCGCCTATCACGGTGTCGCGCCCGTGGCAGACGGGCACCACCCGAAGCTCGGTCCTCAGCGCATCAACCTGACTCTGCGGCGCGCCCGTCCGCCGAACATAAACGCCCGCTGAACAGCCGGCCATCCGAGAGGCAGCTGCAGGGGGCCGCGCCATAGAATAGGTACATGTCGCGAGGCTTGGCGGTTGCCACCACGGCAGTGCTTGACCGATACTTGCGCCACCCGCCGATATGGAGGTGTGCTGTGTCTGACTCGAAGAATCGTACCGATCCGTCCCGCCGCGCTTTCCTTGCGACGGCCGCCGTCGCTGCGTCCGCCGCCGTCGTGGGCCTGCGCCCCCGCACCGCATCGGCCGCTGGTGAGAAACTCCCGCACCTGTCGGAGAGCGACCCGCTCGCCAAATCGCTCGGCTACGTGGCGCATGCCGCCAAGGTCGACCGTGCCAAGTACCCGACCTTCAAGCCGGGCGATCGCTGTGGCGTGTGCCGGTTCTTCCTCGGCACGCCGGGCCAGAAATCCGGTTACGCCGGATGCCAGATCTACGCCGGCTACTCGGTCAACGCCGACGGCTGGTGCGCTTCGTTCAACGCGCGGAGCTGAGCCCATCCTCGCGCTCGGGGCCGCCGCGGTGCCTCACCGCAGCGGCCCCGGGGCGTGAGCGGCGCATTTCCGGCCCCTATCCCGCGCCGCTCGGGGTCCTGTATCGAGGCCCCATCCACACCCGCATGTTTCGTTCCTGCGGAATGCCCGCCCGCCTCAGGCGGTCTCGTACCGTCCGAGCTTGTAGATCGTGACGGAAACGAGCCAGCCGAGCACGAACAGCGCGACGATGCCGTAGCCCAGAGCACCGAAGTGGCCGTTCACCGCGGCAACGGATCGCCAGAATACCCCGCGCGCTCGCAGATATGCCCCAAGCAGGCCGAGCGTTTCGATTCCTCCCACGATCAGCGCGACCATCACCGACAGCGAGGTCAGGGTGAGGTTGTAGTACAGCTTGCGGATCGGTTTGACGAACGCCCAGCCGTACGCACCGGCCATCACGATGCTGTCGGCGGTGTCGATCAGGGCCATGCCCGCCGAGAACAGCGCCGGCAACGCCAGAATCGCCCACGGCGAAAGTCCCTTTGCGGCACTCGCGGCCGAGACGCCGAGCAGTCCGATCTCGCTCGCCGTATCGAATCCAAGCCCGAACAGCAGCCCCACTCCGTACATCTGCCGCGGGCGCTCGATGAGCCGAAAGGCTCGCCGCCAGAGCCGCATCAGCACGCCTCCCGGCGCCCCGAGCGGCGCCCGCTCATCGAGCACGCCCGCTCGGGCGGCGCGGAAGCTGCGCCACGCGTCCGCGAGGATGGCGAGATTCGCCGCGGCGATCACGAACAGGAAGAACGCCGAGACGGCTGTGCCCAGCACTCCGCCGAGCAGCCTGAGGTGAGGGAAATGCCGCTGCACGCTACCGGCGGCGATGGCCACCGCCACGGTGAGCGCCACGACCACCGTCGAGTGCCCGAGCGAGAAGTACAGGCCGACGGTGAGCGGCGGGCGATCTGCCCGCATGAGCTTGCGCGTGACGTTGTCGATGGCGGCGATGTGATCGGCATCGACCGCATGGCGCAGGCCAAATCCATACGCGAGCAGCGCCGTGCCGAGCAGCAGAGGATCGTGCCGGAAAGCGCGCAGGGCCCAGAGCCACGCTGCGGCGTTGCACAGCAGCAGCACCGCGCCGACCCGCACGACCCGGCGCCGCACTCCTCCTTCCGGAAATGACGGTATCCGCACCAGCACACTCCCTCCAGGCCCCGCAGCCTCGCGCAGGCGCGGCTCGGGGACTGAGACTCAACCCCTCGGCACTGTCGAGCGCCGTGCGCAGAGCGTCCATACGGAATAACCACCCGCTCGCTGGTGAGGCCAGCGCCGCCGGGCGGCGCTGGGCGCCCGCCAGCCGCTCAGCGGCTCGCGTTCTGCACCGGAGAGCGCGGCCAGGGCGTATCGATGGCCTTGCGGGCGAGCGCGCTCATCAGCTTGTAGCCGTTGCGGTTCGGGTGCACGCCATCGTTCGAGAGGCTGCGGCGGAACGTGCCCGTCGCGCTCACCAAGTGCGCGTAGTAGTTGACGAATCGCAGGTGCTGCTCGCGCGCATAGCGGCGCAGCCAGGCATTGAGGCGCCGGATCTCGCCCGCCGGCCGGTACTGCGGCGCCCACCAGAAGCGCACTGCGGGCGGCATCGAGCCGAGGATGACGTGAATGTGATGAGCCTCGGCGAGCGAGACCATCGCCTCGATGTTGTCCTTGTAATTCTGCTCGGTGGTCGGACCGGTGTTGCCGGCGATGTCATTGGTGCCGGCAATGATCTGCACCACCTTCGGGTGCAGCGCGATCACGTCCGGCCAGAAGCGCACCAGCATCTGTGCGCTGGTCTGGCCGCTGATGCCGCGGTCGAGCACCCCGTGCGTGAACAGGGCCGGATCCCCGTCGTGCCAGAAGTCCGTGATCGAATCCCCCATGAACACCACGCGCGGGTGATGCTTCAGCGCCGCATTCGCCGCGCGGTAGCGGCACAGGTCCGCCCAGTCCCGCGCCCGCTCACGGTCCGCGGCGCGGACCGTCTGCGCCTTCTGCTGCGCCGACTGCGGCGGCAACTGAAAGTGAGCACCCGGATGCAGAATCATGTGCAGGAACGCCGCCCCGGGGCGGCCGTTGGGCTGCCCGGGGCAGGGATTGCCGCTCATCGCGGTGAAGGACGCCGGATGGGCGGCCGCCGCGAGCGGCGCGGCGAGCGCAATCGACAGTAACGTGGCGGTAAGCCGCAAGCGCCGCCGGGCTGTCTCAGTCATGGTGCTGTGCTCCTCTTTCCATGGGCGAGTGCATGCGCCGGTGTGTGTGCTGCGCGCCGCGGGCCTTGCCCTCAGTGTGCCGCGCTGCGGGCGCGGCAGCGGGCGCACACCCCGGTCAGCTCGAGCACGCGCGGGTCGAGCGAGAATCCCAGCCGCTCGCCGAGCCGGCCGGTGGCCGCCGCCACCGGCTCGTCCTCGGCCTCCACCACCTGCCCACAGACGCGGCAGATGAGCAGCTGACCCCCGTGCGGCGCGTCCGGATGCTCGCACAGAATGAACGAGCGGGTCGACTCGAGGCGGTGCACCACTCCGGCCTCCATCAGGAACTCGAGCGCGCGATACACGCCGGCGGGCGTGGAGCGGCCGTCCTCGGGGCGCAGCCGCGCAAGCAGCTCGTAAGCGGACAACGCGCGCCGCTCGGCCGCGAGCTTGCGCAGCACCGCGCGGCGCTGACGCGTCAGGCGCTGGCCGCGTTCGCGGCACAAGGCCTCGAGCCGCTCGAGTGTCCCCTCGCTCGTATGGCCCGCCCGTGCTTTGACCGCCCTGCGCATCCGCTCTCGCCTCCCCTTACGCGGCCTGCGCCACGACACCCGCGCCGCGTATCCGCCCGGCGACATAACAGACCGCGCTCAGGGCCCCGACGAAGAATCCGACCGGCCAGTCGGTGAGGTAGGAGAGCGCAAGGGCCGCCCAGACCGTGCCCAACGCCAGCACGATGGACGCGCCGAGCGAGCGCCACGGCTGATCGGTGAACGCGCGCGCCGCGCTCGCCGGTCCCACCATCAGGCTGAACACGAGCAGCGCACCGACCACCGGCACGGCCATCGTCGTCGAGAGCGCGAGGATGCCGAGGAAGATAAGCTCGAGCCGACTCGGGCCTCCGAGGGCTGCGGCCGCGAGTTCCCCGGACAGCGACTCGAGCAGCAACGGCCGGGCGAACAGCGCCACGAGCCCAAGCGCCAGCGCACTGAGGGCGGCCACCCCGAGCAGCTGCGCTGCGCTGATGCCGAGCACCGCACCGAACAGCAGTCCGTAGAGGCTCTGCGCATACGCGCCCGAGAGGCTCAGCAGCAGCGTGCCGACCGCGAGCGACAGCGCGAGCCACAGCGCACTCGCGACCTCGCTGCGCTCGCCGCGCTGCAACTGACTGATCGCCACCACGCCGAGCGCACAAAAGACCGCCAGTCCCAGCAACTCGTTCACCCCGAGCAGAGCGGCCGCGGCAGCGCCGGGAAACGCACCGAGCGGCAGCGCGTGGGCGGCGAACGCCGCCCGGCGCGCGACCACGAAGAAGCCCACCGCGCCGGCCACGATGGCCACCATCGTGGCGACGATCCAGGCGTGCAGCATGAAGGTCGAGAACACCTCAGTGCCCCTCGCACCCCGAGGGGTGCGCCGTGGGGCGCCGGGCGCGCCCTGCGGCCCAGCCGGCGAGCAGATAGGCGCCGAAAATGAGCGCCACGATGAAAAAGCTCACCGGCCAGCCATGCCCCGGCGTCCAATAGAAACTCTCGTACGCAAGCACGATGCCGCCCCAGCTCGCCGCGAGCCCGATCAGGGCGGCGAGCGCGAGCGCCGTCGCGGGACGCTTCGCGACCCTCAGCGCCGCTGCGGCCGGACCGATCAGCAGTGCCGTCGAGAGAATCGCCCCGACGGTCATGGCCGACAGCGACACCGCGAGCGCCAGGGCGAGCGCGTGAGTCAGCGCCACGGCCCGCACGCGGATTCCCTGCGTGCGGGCCAGATCAACCGACAGGGAGCTGACGATGAGCGGCCGGTAGATCACTGCGCTCGCCGCGAGCGCGAGCGCCGCGACGGCGAGCGCAAGCGGCACGATCGTCGCCGGAATGGTGAACATCGAGCCGAACAGCACGGTGACCGCCGCGCCGCTGACGCTGCGCACGGTCGCATCGAAGTACAGCAGCAGCGCCGCAAGCCCGAGGCCTGCCCCGAGCACCACCCCGGTGAGCAGATCGCGCTCACGCGCCTCGCGGATGTCGGCCCACTCCATCACGCCGGCAGCCGCAGCCGCCATGCCGAGAAAGCCGAGCAACGGATTGACACCGAGGAGGTACGCCGCCGAGCCGCCCGCGCTGCTCACATCGGCGAGCGCATGACCGGCGAACGATTGGCGGCGCATGACCGTCGCCATGCCGACCACGGCGCACACGAGCGCCGCGCTGCCGCCGACGGCCAGCGCGACGCGCACCGGTCCGTTGGTCCAGAATCCCGTGTCGAAAAGCGCCAACAACACGGCGGAGGCCTGCGCCTAGGGCACGGGGGCGGTATGAACGGGGTCGCGCGCCACGGCATCGCGGATCTCATCGCGCGCCTCGGCGGCCACCACCACCACGCGTCCGTGCACACGCACCACATCGACGTGATAGCCGTACAGGCTGCTCAACACTTCAGTGCGCACCACCTCATCGGCCCTGCCGGCCACGGCCGAGCCGTTCGCCAGATACACGATCCGATCCATCGCCGGCAGCAGCGGGTTCATGTCATGTGCCGAGAGCAGCACCGCGGCGCCGTACTCGCGCGACAGCCGGCGCAGCAGCGCGACGATCTCCGCGGTGCTGCGCACATCGAGATTGGCGAGCGGCTCATCGAGCAGCAGCAGCCGCGGCCGGCGCACGAGCGCGTGAGCCACCAGCACCCGTTGCTGCTGCCCCCCTGAGAGCAGTCCCACGCGCTGATCGGCAAACCCCGCCGCTCCGACCGCCTGCAGCATCTGCTCGACCTGCGCCGTGCGACGCTTCGAGGGCAGCGGCGGCCCGAGCCGCGCCCCGTCGAGTCCGAGCGCCACCACATCGCGGGCGCGCAGCGGCAGGCTCGGATCGAGCGCGATCTTCTGCGGCACGTAGCCGATACGCCCGGCCGCGCCCGGCGCATCACCGTCGAGACCGATTCGTCCCGAGTCGATCGGAATGAACCCGAGAATCGCGCGCAGCAGCGTCGTCTTGCCCGAGCCGTTCGAGCCGATCAGCGCGCAGAACTCGCCGGCCTCGAGTTCGAAACTCACATTGCGCAGAACCTGCCGGCCGCCGAGCGCGACGCACAGGCCCTCCACCGCGAGCGCAGGCGCGGCGCCGTTCATCGGCTCCCCGCCGCGCCGCCCAGGCTGCGACTCGATACGCCATGGGCCACCGCCTCGCGCAGCGCATGGATCTCGGCCAGCATCCACGATTGATAGTGATAGCCGGGCTGCGGCATCGTCTCGTACACGCCGACCACCGGGATATGATGCGCACGCGCCAGCTGCAGAAACGAGGCGGTCAAGGGACTGGTCACCTGTTGGTTGTAGATGAGCACTCTGACCGCGCGGCGGCGCAGCAGCGCCTGCTGGGCCGCGACGTCCTGCGGCGAGGGGTCCGTCCCGTTCATGACGGCCAGCTCAAGCGCGAGCGGCGTGAGGATGCGGCAGCCGGCCGCCTCGAGCAGCGCGTCGGCCACCGGCTCGGTGACCGCGACCGGCGTGCCGCCGTAGTCCTTGCGAAATGCCGCGATCGCCGCCCTCCACGGCCCGAGCGAGGCGTCGAAACGGCGCGCGTTGGCAGTGAAGTACGCCGCATGAGCGGGCTCCAGGGCCGCAAACGCCTCGGCGGCCGCCCGCGCGACCGCCGGCATGGTGCGCGGGTCGTACCACAGATGCGGATTGACGGTGTCCGAGCGCAGCCCGAGCAGGCGACGCACGTCGATCACCCGGCGGCGCGGATCCGGGACTGCCGCCAGAAGACGATCGATCCACGCGTCGTAGCCGAGACCGTTCATCACTACGACCGAGGCGCTGGTCACCTCGCGGGCGACCGCCGGGGTCGCCTCGAAGGAGTGCGGATCGGTGTTCGGATTGGTGAGAATGGCCCGCACCCGGATGTACGGTCCGCCGATCTGGCTGAGCACATCGGCATACTGGCTCTCCACGCCGATTGCGAGCGGCGGGCCGGCGGGCTTCGGTCCGCTGCAGCCGCTCGCCAGCGCGCCCATCACCCCGATCAGGGCAACGCACAGGAGGCGGCAGAAGGAGGAAATCACGGCCCGCATCGTAACATGATACATTGTATCAATCGGCGCCGTCCAGGCGGCCCGTCCCCTCAACCGAACAGCACCCCGCCGTTGACGCCGATGGTCTGGCCGGTGATGTAGGGATTGTCGATCACCATCAGCACCGCCCGGGCCACCTCCTCCGGCGCGCCGAGCCGCCCGACCGGCACGCGCCGGAAGACATCGGTCTGCATCAGCTGGCCGGCCATGTCAGTGGCGATCGGCCCCGGCGCGACGGCATTGACGGTGATGCCGTCGGCGGCGAGGCGGGCGGCGTAGCCGCGCGTCAACCCCTCCAGACCCGCCTTGGCGGCGTTGTAGTGCACCCCGACGACGCCCGAACCGCGCGCCGCCGCCGAGGAGATGTTGATGATCCGGCCGCGCCGCAGCGCCCGCATCGCCGGCAGCACCGCCTGCGTGCACAGAAAGGCCGATTTGAGGTTCACCGCGATGGCGCGGTCGAATTCCGCCTCATCGAGGTCATCCAGGCCGCGTACCTTGGCCGATCCGGCGTTGTTCACCAGGATATCGATCGGACCGAGCTCGCGCCCGATGCGCACCACCATCTCCTCGACCGCATCTCGCGCCGACACGTCGGCCGCCACCACGATCGCGCGGCGGCCCATCGCGCGCAGCGCAGTCACCACCTCCTCGGCCTGGCCGGCGCGGGTGTGGCAGTTGACGGCCACATCGGCCCCGGCCCGCCCGATGGCGAGCGCGATGGCGCGACCGATGCCGCGCGAGGATCCTGTCACGAGGGCCACCCGTCCGCTGAGATCGATGCGCTCAGGGTTCACACCGCGCCTCCGTCGGCCGGCCCGGGCATGGGCCGCGGGCATTGTACCGCCCCGCCCCGTCTTGAGCCGCGTGCCGCGCAATGGTAGAAGCGCTCGCGGCACACCGGCCGGGAAGCACCCCCGCGCCCCCGAAAGGAGATTCATGACGGTCCGCAATTCCCTCACCGCCGGCGCGCTCGCCCTGGCCGGCACCGTTGCCTTGAGCGGCTGCGGCTCGGCCGGGCGCAACCCGGGTCGTCCCGTCGCCGCGCTGTCGCTGCGCGCGTTGTCCTCGCTCACGAATTATCGTGCCCGCCTGACCAGCGGCATCGGCAAGTACCACATGAGCATCGACACCCAGGTGCACAGCCCGCAGAACTGGGAGGCCAAGAGCGGCTTCACCGTGCTGCACATCGGCCCGATGAGCTACGTGCATTTCGACAACCAATGGTTCGCACACCGCGATCAGCCGAACGCCTACGCGCAGAACAACCTGCCGTCGTTCGCTCGACAGTTCTACGGGATGACGCGGGTCAGCGGGGTCACGGTCCGCCGCGGCGGACCGTGCCGCCAGGCCGGTCTGACGGGGCAGACCTGGACGGTGAGCGCCGCGGGCGGCTCGACGTTCGGAGAACGCTACAGCGCATGCGTGGCGGACGGCAGCGGAGCGCTGTTGAAGCTCGCGATCGCAGCGAGCGGCGCGGAGATGAGCGGCCGCGATGCGGGCGAGGTCTACGAGATCACCGCCGTCGGCGATGTTCCGGCATTCCGCGTGCCCGCCGCGGTGCGCGGCAGTTGAGCACAGATCGAGAGCCCCCATGACGAACACCGCCTCCACGGTCCTCATCACCGGCGCCAATCGGGGCATCGGCCTGGAATTCGCACGCCAATATCTGCTCGAGGGCTGGCGCGTCATCGCAGCGTGCCGCACGCCCGAGCGCGCGCAGCAGCTGCAGCAGCTCGCGGGCGGCTCCGCGGGGCGCCTGAACACGCTCGCACTGGATGTCAGCGCCGCATCGAGCGTCGCGCAGGCCGCTGCGAGACTCGCCAACGAGCCGCTCGACCTGCTGCTCAACTGCGCCGGCATCATGGGCGGTGCGCGGCAGAGTCTCGGGCAGATCGATTACGCCGACTGGGCGCGCGTACTCGAGGTCAACACCCTCGGTCCGGTGCGCGTACTCGAGGCATTCCGCGCGCACCTTGAGCGCAGCGCTCGGCGAGTGGCCGTGACGCTGACGAGCGGCATGGGCTCGATCACCGAGAACACCTCCGGCGGCTGGGTCGCCTACCGCACCTCCAAGGCCGCGCTCAACATGGCGATGAAATGCGCGGCCCTCGAACTCGCCGCGCGGCGCATCGTGTGCGTCGTGATGCATCCGGGCTGGGTGAGGACCGACATGGGCGGGGCGCAGGCGCCGCTTTCCCCCACCGAGAGCGTCACGGCGATGCGGCGCGTCATCGCCGCACTCGGCAGCGAGGACAGCGGCAAGTTCCTCAACTACGACGGCCGCGACTATCCCTGGTGAGGGCGCCGCGGCAGGTATGCCCCGCCGCGGCGGTGGTGCCGCGCCGATTCACGCATGTCCGGTGCGCAGCCGGCCCGTCGCGGGGTCGTAACGGGTCACGGCGAGCCCGGCGCGCTTCCAGGCGGCGATGCCTCCGGCAAGATGCGTCGCCTCGGCAAGCCCGCTCGCCAGAACCAGCCGCGCGGCCTGGGCCGAGCGCCGGCCCGTCCCGCACTGGAACACGATGCGCTTTTGGCCCTCGAGCGGCAGACTGTGCGGATCGAAACCCGACAGCGGGAACAGCAGCGCGCCCGGAATGCGCTCGGCTTCGAATTCCCCGGGCTCGCGTACGTCGATGAGCACGGCCTGCCGGGACTTCAGCAGCTCGTGGACCTGGTGGGCCTCGAGCTCATGCAGCGTGCCGTGGGCGTGGTGCGAATGGGAATGTTGAGTCATACGAGTCCCTCGGTCCTGTGAGCCGGTAAGGTCTGACGGCCCGTTCAGCGCGGCCGCCGAGCTAATATATCAGAAAACGCTAATATATAAACGCGCACCGGCGCACGACCGCAGCCGTCGAACGTCGTGCGCGGCTGCGAGGATGCCGCTTGCGCCCGCCCGTGTGAGCGTATCGAGTCATCCGCGGAGCGCGCGCGCCGGCGCTGCCTTGCGTCCGCGGCCGATAGCGTTACCCTAGCAGGTCCGGTGCACTCGAGGAGCCGAGGATGAGAACTGCCGACCTGACCGCAACGCGCGCCCTCCGTCATGCGCTGCTCGGCGCCACACTGGTGCTCGCGGCGGGCGCCGGGACCGCACATGCGGCGGCCCCGGCCGCGGTCGCGCCCGTGCCGGTGGCCGATCCGGCGGCGCTGGTGAACGTCTTCGTCGGCACATCCGGCACGTCCGTCGGCGGCCCGATCGACACCTTCCCCGGCGCGAGCCTGCCCTTCGGGATGATCCAATGGAGTCCCGACACGCCCACGGCACCGGCGGGCGGCGGGTACAACTACACCGACCGGGCCATCACGGGCTTCAGCCTGACGCACCTGAGCGGTCCGGGCTGCTCGGTGGCCGGGGACATCCGCATCCTGCCGACAGCGGGCGCCATCGGCTCGCCCGCGACGGCCGAGCAGCCGTTTTCCCACCGCGACGAACAGGCCGCGCCCGGCTGGTACGCGGTGCGGCTCGCGCATGCGGGCATCGCCGTGCAGCTCACCGTGACGCGCCGCACCGGGCTCGGGCGATTCACGTTCCCCGCGAGCCGCCCGGCCCACTTGCTCTTCAACGTCTCCTCGAACCAGGCTGGCGTGACGGCCGCGCACTTTCGCATCGACAGTCCCACGCAGGTGAGCGGCTCGGCCACCGGCGGTGCGTTCTGCGGCGCGCCCGACACCTACACCGTCTATTTCGTGGCGCGCTTCAACCGGCCGATGAGTGCTCACGGCACGTGGCGCGCCGCGCACGTGATGCCGGGGGCAAACCGCGTGCGAGGGATCGGCAGCGGCGGTTGGGTGACGTTCGACACCTCCAGGCAGCGCAGCGTCGAGGCCGAGGTCGCGATCTCCTACGTGAGCCGCGCCGATGCGCTCGAGAACCTGCGCGCCGCGCCCGACCGCTGGCACATCCGGGCCATGCGCGCGCGGGCCACCCGCATCTGGAACGGCATGCTGCGCCGAATCGAGGTCAGCGGCGGGACGCGCACCGAACAGGCCACGTTCTACACGGCTCTCTACCACACGCTGCTCTCACCGACGCTCTACAGCGACGTCAACGGCGACTATCGCGGCTTCGACGGCAAGGTCCACCGCCTCACCGAGGGCCACGACGAGTACGCCAATTACTCCGGCTGGGACATCTATCGCACCGAGGTGCCGCTGATCGCGCTGCTCGCGCCGCATCGGGTGAGCGACATGATGCAATCGCTTCTCGATGAGGGGCGCCAGGGCGGCTGGCTGCCGAAGTGGCCGCTCGAGAACGGCTACACCGGGGTGATGGGCGGGGATGCCGCCGACATCATCCTCGCCGGCGGCTGGGCCTTCGGCGCCCGCGCCTTCGACGTGCACGAGGCGCTGCAGGAGATGGTCAAAGGGGCGAGCGACACCCGCGCCGCGCCCGGACAGGGCTGGTACGTGGAGCGCCCGGCCCTTGCGCAGTACCTGCGCAAGGGCTATCTCGACGATGACGCCACGAGCTCCTCCGCTCCGGTGCCGAACGGATCCTCGGAAACGCTCGAGTACGCCGAGGACGACTTTTCCATTGCGCGGCTCGCCGGGGAGAACGGCGCGATGGCCCTGGCGCGCACCTTCCTGCGCCGCTCGATGAACTGGCAGAACGTGTTCGATACCGCGACCGGCCTGGCGAGCGCGAGGGATGCGGCCGGGGCATTCGTCGCCACCCCGATCAACTCCAACGGGCAGCGCGGCTTTCAGGAAGGCAACGCGGCGCAGTACACGTGGATGGTGCCGCAGGATCTGCACGATCTGATCGCCGCCATGGGCGGGCGGGCGGCCGCGCGGCGGCGGCTCAACGTGTTCTTCCGTCATCTCAATGCCGGCCAGGGCGCCCCCTACGCCTGGCTCGGCAACGAGCCGAGCCTCGGTTCGCCCTGGGTCTACCTCAGCGCCGGGGCGCCGTGGCGCGCCGAAGAGGTGGTGCGCCGCGCGATCGACACGCTCTACAACGATACGCCGGCCGGGATACCGGGCAACGACGATCTGGGCACCATGAGCGCCTGGTACGTCTGGTCGGCGATGGGCCTGTATCCGCAGATTCCGGCGGTCAGAGGCCTCGCGATCGGCAGTCCGCTCTTCCCCCGCATCACGCTCAGCTCCCCGGGCGGCCTGACGCTGAAGATCGATGCGCCCCGGGCCGCGGCGGACCGCCCGTACGTGCACCGGCTGAGCATCGACGGGCAGGTCACGCAGCACACCTGGCTCGGGCTGCCTCTGCGGGGCACCGTGCAGCTGCAGTTCTCACTGCGCCGCACCCCCGACATGCTCTGGGGCACCGGTGCGCACGATGCGCCGCCGTCTTTCGCAGGCGGCGTGCCGCATTTTCCCGCCGCAGTGGCCGCGGACATCGCCGCGGTTGCGCGCCAGAGCATCGTGATTCCGGGCAGTCAGGGCACGGCAGCGTTCAGCGTGAGTGTCCCCGCGGGCGGCGCACCCGTCCCGCTTCGCTGGCGCGCCGTCGCCCCATCCGGACTACAGCTGCGCCCGGCCAGCGGACGGCTCGAGATCCACCCGGGCCAAGCACACACGGTGCGCCTCGCGGTCGCGGCATCCCCTGCGCTGCGTCCCGGTTACTACGACATCGAACTGAACGCACGTGCCGCCAACGGAGCGCGGTTGCCCACCACGAAGCTGATCGTGCGCGCCGCGCCGGCAGCGAAGGTGCTGCCGGTGCTCTACATCGCCAGCACCGCCGACAATGCGGTCATCCCGTTCGATCCGGCCACACGCGGCACGGGACCGAGCATCGCCGTCGGAGAGAATCCCGCGGCGCTCGCCACGAGTTCCGATGGCGCCCGGGTCTATGTGGCCAACCAGGGCTCGAACAGCGTGTCCGTCGTCGATGCGCGCACCGCGCGCGTCACCGCCACGGTGTCCGTCGGCCCGGCGCCCGATGCGCTGGCGCTGAGCCCCGGCGGGCACACGCTCTGGGTCGCCAACGGCGGCGGCGATACCGTCGAGCCGATCAATACTTCGACCCTGCAGCCCGGCAAACCCGTCACGGTGGGCACAGGTCCGGCCGGACTCGCCCTCGCGCCGCACGGCCATACGTTGTACGTCACCAACCAGGGCTCCGACAGTGTGAGCGTCATCGATACGGCCACAGGAGCGCTACGGGCAACCTTCGCAGCGGGCGCGAGTCCGATGGGGATCGCGGTCACCCCGGATGGACGCACGCTGTACGTAGCAGACACGCTCGCGCACGAAGTGACGCCCATCAACGCGCGCTCCGGGCAGCGCGAGCCGCCCATCGCGACGGGGCTCTCGCCGCGCCAGCTCGCTCTCTCACCGGACGGCAAGACGCTCTACGTGGCCGACTCGGCCGTCGATGCGGTCAGTGTGATCCACACCGCCTCCGGGACTGCTGCGCCGCCCATCGCGGTCGGCCGCGGACCGATCGCGGTCACCTTCAGCCGCAACGGTCGTGAGGCTTACGCCATCGACAGTCAGAGCGGCCGCTGCACGCTGATCGATACCGCCTCGGGCCGAGTACTCGGCTCAATAGCGGTCGGGCCGTTCCCGGTGGCCCTCTCGGCACCCTACGCCGGCTGACCCGGGGCGCAAACGGCATACCGCCTGCCTCGCCCGCCGCAGCGCGCGAGGCAGGCCGAGGGACGCGTGCCGCGCCTCACAAAATGCATTTAATTTATGTGGTATGCGCAGTATCTGCATTTGCGATATAGGGGACGGCCCCGCATCATAGAGACCTCCGTAAGCGTCGGCGTATGCGCTACAGCAGCGCCGGCGCAGGGAAGACACTCTCTGACGCCACGGCCCTGCGGCCGCGCCCCGGGTGGGCCAGCGCCGCAGCTGCGCGAGTCACGCCGCACGGCAGGAAGGATGAGGATTTCTATGACGAGCCAGTCGGTCGCCTACACGACCTGTTACATGTGCGCCTGCCGCTGCGGCATCAAAGTGCATCTCGAGGACGGCCGGCTGCGCTACATCGAGGGCAATCGCAACCATCCGATCAACCGCGGCGTGCTGTGCGCCAAGGGATCGGCGGGGATCATGACGGCGATCTCCCCGGCGCGCCTCACCGCGCCGCTGAAGCGCACCGGGCCGCGCGGCTCGGGCTCATTCGAGACGATCTCATGGGAGGAGGCGCTCGGCATGCTCACCGAGCGGCTCGCGGCCGTGCGCGCGAGCGATCCGAGCCGCCTTGCGCTGTACACCGGCCGTGACCAGTCGCAGGCGCTCACCGGGCACTTCGCGCGCATGTTCGGCACCATCAATTACGCGGCCCACGGCGGGTTCTGCTCGGTCAACATGGCCGCCGCAGGGCTGTATTCGCTCGGCGGCGCCTTCTGGGAGTTCGGCGAGCCGGATTGGGAGCACGCCCGGCTGTTCCTGCTCTTCGGGGTCGCGGAGGATCACGACTCCAATCCGATCAAGCTGGGCCTCGCGCGGCTGAAGGCGCGCGGCGCGAAGATCGTCTCCTTCAATCCCGTGCGCACCGGGTATTCGGCGATCGCCGATGAGTTCGTGCCGGTCACGCCCGGCACCGACGGCCTGCTGGTGCTCTCGCTCATCCACTGTCTGCTCGAGTCCGGCCACATCGACACGGAGTTCCTGGTCCGCTACACGAACGCCCATCACCTGGTCATCGAAGAGCCGGGCAGCGCAGAGCACGGGCTCATCGCGCGCGATGCCGAGGGCCGTGAGCTCGCCTTCGACCGCGCCCGCGGCGCTCTGGCGGCGGCGAGCGCCACCGGCATCGACCCGGCTCTCGCCGGCACGTACGCGCTGCCCGACGGTCGGCATGCGCGCCCGGCATTCGCGCTGCTCGCCGAGCGTTACAGTGATCCGGCCTACGCTCCGGAGGCGGTGGCCGAACGCTGCGGCGTTCCCGCCGCCACGATCCGCCGCCTGGCCGCGGAGATGGCCGAAGTCGCCTTCAATCAGCCCGTGCGGCTCGATCAGCCGTGGACGGACAGCGCCGGGCGGCGCCACTCGCACATGCTCGGCCGGCCGGTGGCGATTCATGCCATGCGCGGCATCTCGGCGCATTCCAACGGATTTCACAGCTGCCGCGCGATCCACGTGCTGCAGATGCTGCTCGGCGCGGTCGATACGCCCGGATCCTGGCGCTACAAGTCCCCGTACCCCAAGCCGATCCCCGGCAACGGACCGCCGGGCCGCCCGCCGCGCGCCCCCGGCGAGCCGCTCGACGCCACACCGCTCGGCTATCCCACCCGGCCGGAGGAGCTGCTGGTTGATGAGGCGGGCGAGCCGCTGCGACTCGACCGGGCGTTCTCCTGGGAGGCGCCTCTCGCCGTCCACGGGCTGATGCACATGGTGATCGCCCGCGCCTTCGAGGCGGGGCCGGAGAAGATCGACACACTGTTCCTGTTCATGTCGAACATGGCGTGGAACTCCGCCATGAACCCTGGCGAGACGACGCGCATGCTGAGCGCGTGCGACGAGGAAGGTCGCTACCGCATCCCCTTCGTCGTGGTCGCCGACGCGTTCGCGTCAGAGACGGTCGCCTATGCCGATCTGGTCCTGCCGGATACGACCTATCTCGAGCGATACGACTGTATTTCGCTGCTCGACCGGCCGATCGGCTCGGCGCACGGTCCGGCCGATGCCATCCGCGTGCCGGTGCTCAAGCCCGAACGCGACGTGCGCCCGTTCCAGGACGTGCTCATCGAGCTCGCCGGGCGGCTGGGGCTGCCGGACTTCGCCGATGCGCAGGGCCACCCGCTCTACGAGTCCTACGCCGATTACATCGTGCGCCACCAGCGCGGGCCGGGCATCGGTCCGCTGGCGGGCTTTCGCGGCGCGGACGGGACTGCCATCGGCCGCGGTGAGCCGAACCCCGATCAGTTGCGCCGCTACATCGACAACGGCGGGTTCTGGGTGCACCACCTGCCCCCCGAGCAGCTGTATTTCAAATACGCCAATCAAGCCTACCTCACCGGCGCACGCGACATGGGCCTGATCGGCTCGAACGCGCCGATCGTGCTGCAGCTCTACAGCGAGCCGCTGCAGCGCTTCCGCCTCGCCGCCGAAGGCCACGGGCCGCGCGTTCCGCCGCCGCGCCTGCGCGAGCGGGTGCGCACGTATTTCGACCCCCTGCCGATCTGGTACCTGCCACTCGAGCAGGCGCTGACCGACCGGCAGCGCTATCCGCTGCACGCCATCACGCAGCGCCCGATGGCGATGTATCACTCCTGGGGCTCGCACAATGCGTGGCTGCGTCAGATCCTGCCCGAGAACCGCATCTATCTGCACCGGGAGCTCGCCGCCGAGCTCGGCATCGCCGATGAGGACTGGGTCTGGGTCGACTCGCGCAATGGGCGAGTGAAATGCCGCGCGCGCACCATGGAGGGCGTCAACCGCAACACGGTGTGGACCTGGAATGCGATCGGCAAGCGCGCGGGCGCCTGGGCGCTGAAGCGCGATGCGCCGGAGTTCCGCCGCGGCTTTCTGCTCAATCACGTCATCTCGGAATTTCTGCCCGCCAGCGGCGGGGAGCCACCGCACTCGAACTCCGATCCGGTGACCGGCCAGGCCGCGTGGTTCGACCTCACGGTGCGCATCGAGCGATGCGCGCCCGATACGCCCGATGAGACCGCCCCGCGCCCCGGCGCCAATCCGCTGCGAATCAGGCGCGCCGAGGAGACCGACGTATGACGATGTTGCCGAAGCGTGAGCCCACCGCGCGCAAGATGGGCCTGGTGATCGACCTCGACACCTGCGTCGGCTGCCATGCCTGCGCGGTGAACTGCAAGGAGTGGAACACCGGCGGTGAGGCCGGGATCCTGCCCGATTACGACAAATACGGCGCCAACCCCGACGGCGTGTGGTTCAACCGCATTCACTCCTACGAGAGCGGCTCGGGCGAGAGTTCGCGCACGGTGAACTTCCCGCGATCTTGCCTGCACTGCGAGAACCCGCTGTGCGTGACGGTCTGCCCGACCGGCGCCTCCTTCAAGCGCGCCGAGGACGGGATCGTGCTCATCGACACCGACATCTGCATCGGCTGCAAGCTGTGCTCCTGGGCCTGTCCCTACGGGGCGCGCGAGTTCGACGAGGACAACGGCGTGATGCGCAAGTGCACGCTGTGCATCGATCGCATCTATGACGAGAGCCGGCCGCCGGCCGAGCGCGAGCCGGCCTGCGTGGCGACCTGTCCGGCCAAGGCGCGCCACTTCGGGGATCTGGCCGACCCCGACAGCAAGGTCTCGAAACTGGTCAAGGAGCGCGGCGGGACCGATCTGCTGCCCGAGCTCGGCTATCGGCCGACCAACAAGTACCTGCCGCCGCGGCGCGCACAGATCCCGACCGCGCCGCGCGAGAGCGCAGGCAGTGGCGGGCGCGGCATCGGTACGGCGCTGCTGAAGCTGCTCGACAAGGCCCTCAGCCGATGAAGCCCGCCGCCTCGATCCTCCTGCTGACGACCCTCACGGGCTTTGCCTACGGGCTGCTCGCCTGGCTCGGGCTGTACGTGGCCGCCGGCGCGCCGCTGGCCGCACGGACTCTGGTGCTCGGCGGCGTCGGCGCCGGGGTCGTGCTCGCCACGCTCGGCCTGATTTCCTCCGCGATGCACCTCGGGCGCAAGGAGCGCGCCTGGCGCGCCTTCAGCCAATGGCGCTCCTCGTGGCTCTCGCGCGAGGGCGTCGCCGCGGTGCTCACTTACCCGGTCGTTCTGGCGTTCGCCTGGACGGAGTACC
The DNA here is from genome assembly GCA_021792555.1 of Pseudomonadota bacterium. GTDB lineage: Bacteria > Pseudomonadota > Gammaproteobacteria > Steroidobacterales > Steroidobacteraceae > 13-2-20CM-66-19. The sequence continues at coordinate 29,624 of JAJYUL010000026.1, read as the reverse complement.
GCGCCCCCGGGGGTCTCGCAGCCCGTGCGCTCGGCGTGGCCGCGGCGCTCGCTTCGCTCGGCACCGTGTTCTGCACTGCGATGATCTACGCGAGCCTCAAGCCGATTCGCCAGTGGCACAATCCTCACACCGCGCCGGACTATCTGCTCTACGCTCTGTTCTCCGGCGGGACGCTCTTCGCGCTGCTGCACACTGTGACCTTCGGCGTGGCCGGCGGCGCGGCCGCCCTCGCCGCGCTCGCCGCGCTCGGCGCGCTGATCGCCAAACTCGCCTACTGGCGCCACGTGGACGCCCAGAGCCCGCTCGCCACCCTTGCCAGCGCCATCGGCCTGCCGAAGGACACGAGCGCCCGGCCGCTCGATGCGCCGCATTTCACCGAAAACTTCATCCTGCGCGAGATGGGCTTCCAGGTCGCCCGCCGTCACGCCGTGAAGCTGCGGCGCATCACGCTCGTGCTCGCGTTCGCCCTGCCGCTCGCCTGCAGCGTTGCGGCGCATTTCGAGGTTCTTCCGCTGACGAGCAGCGCTCTCGCCGTGGCGTGCGCCGCGCTCGGCCTGCTCACCGAGCGGTGGCTGTTCTTTGCGCAGGCGACGCACGTGTCGGCGCTCTATTACGGCCGCAAGATCTGAGCGCTCCGTCACCCCAGATCGGCGCGGCGGTCGCTCGCCTGCACGGCACGCCCGGCGATGCCCAAAGCATGCTCAGGATCGCACTCGGTGCGCGCACGCCCGGACGGTTGCGGCACGGGCGAATACCTGTCTAGAATCCTTCGATGGCAGCCTGCACCGATACCCGCTCGCCTCGCGCGCACCGGCCCGCGCTGGGGTGCCCTGTTGGCTGACACAACAGCCTCGAGTGCCGCCCGATCCGCCAGGCCGCCTCGGCTGAGACGCTCTCGCGCCGGAGCGCTCCATGACTGAGCTCGCCGCCGCGCAGCCCCCGCATCATCCGCCGATCTGGGTGATGGGCCTCACCAATGCCATCTTCGGCATGATGGGCGGCTTTGCGGTGGTGACCCTGCCGCAGCTGCTCGCCGCCGAGGGCATCCCCGGCGGGCACATCGCTGCGATCACCGCCACCATCATCTCGCCGGGCTTCTGGGCCTTCGTGCTCTCGCCGATGCTTGATGTGCGCCTGCGCAGGCGCACCTATGCGCTCGTCTTCGGGGCGACCGCCGCCCTCGCCGCGGCGTTCACCGTGCTGCACCACAGCAACGTCGCCATGGTCGAGTTCGTCATGCTCATCGGCTACCTGGCGGCCGCCTTGTATCAGGGGGCGGTCGGCGGTTGGATGGGCAGCCTCATCAGCCACGAGGAAGACAGCCGGCTCGGCACGTGGTTCAGCGTCGCGAATATCGGCTCGAGCGGCCTGATCATCGTGGCCGGCGGGCCGCTCATTCTGCACGCTCCCCGGGAGCTCGCTGCGGCGTTCATGCTCCTCGCCATGCTCGTGCCGACGGTGCTCTTCCTGTTCATCCCGGCGCCACCGCCCGACAAGCTGCTCGCCAGCGAGAGCTTCGGACGCTTCGGACGCTCCATCCTCGATCTGCTGCGCCGGCGCGAGGTGCTCATCGGGCTCGCGATGTTCATCCTGCCGTCGGCCTCCTTTGCCCTCACGAATGTGCTCGGGGGCATCGGCAAGGACTATCACGCCAGCGCCACGACCGTGAGCCTGTTCGCCGGCACCGGCTCGATCGTGGCGGGTCTCGGCGGCAGCTTCCTGGTGCCGCGCCTGGCGCGCAAAATCGAGCTGCGGCGACTGTATCTGCTGATCGGCATCATGGGCGCGCTGTTCACGCTCGCCACGTTGTTGCTGCCGCGGGCGCCCTGGACCTTCGGGGTGGTGTTCACCGGTGAGATCATCTTCCAGGCGCTCGCCTTCACGGCCGCATTCGGCATCGCCTTCCAGATCATCGGCCCCGGCAATCCCCTCGCCGCGACGATCTTCACCGTGCTCATCGCCGCGATGAACCTGCCGATCGTCTACAGCGGAATGCTCGACGGCTGGGGTTACGATCGCGGCGGGCTCGTCGGCAGCTTCGTGATGGACGCGGGCGTGAGGCTCCTCTCCTGCATCCTGCTCGTGATCGTTCTGCGCCGCTGGCTGTTTGCTCCGCGTCCTGCGCCCGTGGCCGAGCCGGCGCTGCCGGAATAGCCCTCTCAAGGGGCAGCGGCGCATTCCTCAGCCGGACGGCCCGGCGTGCGCGCCGCGCACCTCCTCGAGCCAGTGCCGGGTCAGCTCCTCGATCAGCTGCGTGCGAACCGCGGCGGTCTCGCGCGAGGCGCTGTCGAACAGTGTCGCAAGCTCATGGTTGCGGGCCAGCAGGCGCTCGATGGCGCCGCCCTGCAGATTGTTCGCCCGTATGAACTCATCAACGATCGCGCGCGCCCCGACGAACTGGGCGATCAGCTCCGGACGGTCGGCCATGCCGACAATCTGCTGATCCCAGAGCAGATACGCGGCCATGGCGCCGATGGCCGTGCGCGGCCGGCGGGCATTGATGTCGTAGCGGTATCCATCCAGCCACCGGCGCACCTGCCCCACGGGCATGGGACGCCCGATGCCGTAGCCCTGTCCGCGGTCAGCCCCCAGAATGGCCGCCGCCTCGATGATGCCGGCGTTCTCCAGTCCCTCCACGGTGACCGGGATATCGAACGCATGGGCCAGGCGCGTCAGGTACAGCATGAATTCCACGGCGCGCTTGGGGTTGTGCAACGCCCCGCGCACCAGTCCTCCGTCGATCTTCACCCCGTTGAACGGGTACTGATCCATGCGCAACAGAGAGCTGTGGCCCGAGCCGAGATCATCCTGCGCGATCTGCACACCGGCGCGCCGCAAGCGCTGGATCGCCTCCTGCCGCCCCGGCGTCCACTCCCCGCCGTCGTGGGTCTCGAGCACCTCGAGCTCCATGCGGTGCGCGGGAAGCTCGCCGCGCCGCAGCACGCCGAGAATCGTCCTTTCGTAGCGCGGATCGGCAAATCCGGCGGCCGGGAAGTTGATGGCCATGGTCACCTCGATGCCCTCGCGCTCGAGCACCCGGACATCCGCGCAGATCTGCTCGAGGCCGAGCTCGAACAGCCGCAGCAGCTCTTCCCCGCCGAGCGCTGGGAGAAACCGCTGCGGCGCGATGATCTCCCCATCGGGCGCGCGCAGGCGCCCGAGCGCCTCGAGTTTGACCAGGCTCCCGTCGCGCAGATCGATGATGGGCTGATAGTGGAACAGAACCCGCCGCTCGCTGAGGAGCCGCCGATAAGACAGCTGCTTGCGCAGCGGCACCACCACCGCCGACATGCGCCGCTGAACCGCGCCGCTCAAGAGCAATTGGGCGTGGCTCAGCAGGCTCTGCGTTCCCTCGGTCGAGAAAAATCCGGGCCAGGCGCTGTAGAGGCTGAGCAGCGCGATCGACCTACCGTTCTCATCGACCAGCGGCACCGCTGCACTTGCCCGAAAGCCCAGGCGTGCGCCGATCTCCCGCCACGGCATCTTGTCCGACTCGAGCAGCCAGGCGTCCGAGACGACGATCTCGCCGCTGCGCCACGCCCGGCCGCCCGGCCCTTGGCCGGCGGGGACGTTCGGATCGATGCTGAGCTTCGGCACCTCGCCGGCCTCCATCGCATGATGGTAGGTCTCAGCCGCCGCGCCGTAGGACTGCTCGACCTGCAGATCGCCGGCGTCATCGACGCGTGCGAAAAATGCGCTCACGCTGCCCGGCAGGGCGCCGATGATCTCGAGCGCGCCGCGCACCAGATCAGCGAGGTTCTCCGCCGAGGCCACGTGGCGGTTCAGATCCGAGAACGCCGCGGCACTCGCGGCATTGATGTTCGCGTAGCGCTGTAACTGGCCCTGCAGATCCTGCAGCATGCGCTGGACGATCAGCCGCAGCAGCTCCTCGCGGATCTGCGGGTCCGGTACGCGCTCCTGCAGCAGCCAGTAGGTGCGGTCCTGATAGAAGCCATAGGCATCGATGAGGGTATCGAGGGCGACGCCCGTCAGGCGGTGCACCGCGCCCGCCCTCTGCGCCCTCTGCAGATGCCCGGTGCGGTCAAGCTGCGCGGAAAAAAGCGCTGCGAGGTGCTCGGCCTCACGCGCCTGCAGCTGCGCGAACTCCCGAGCCGACAAGGCGCTGACCAAGCGTGGCATGCGGCCCGCATCACGCAGCACGGCATAAAACTGCCCCACCGCGTCGGCCGCCATGGCGGCCAGATCGGCTTGCAGTGCTCCGAGCAATTCGGCGGCGCCGGCCCCGTAGGGATCGTGCACCGGCGCCCGCGACTGTGCCATCGCAACGCTCCTCCCCAGGCAGTCATCGTTCTTATAATCGCCGAGCCAGGCCCGCTGCGGCCGCGCACCGCAAACCGCGCAAGTTGACGGATGTCAGCCGATCGGCACGGCGGCTCCCGGTGTCACGGGCCCGCCGGGCCGCGTGGGCACTATAGCGCGCGCGACGGCCGTCACTCTACCTCGGCGGCGCAATCAGCCGGGCGCCGCGCCGGCGAGCAGCTTCTGCACCAGCGGGGAGTGTCGGTGCCGGAACGCGGTAATGGCATAGAAGTTCTCGAACACCCCCGGAATGACGCAATAGCGATGCAGACGGCCCTCCCGGAGCTCGTCCTGCACGACCACCTCGGGCAGTACGGCGATCGCACCAGAGTCTCTCGCCAGCAGTCTCAGCATCGCCATGTCGTCCACCTCGGCCGCCAGTTCGATCTGAACGCGCGCCTTCTCACACCACAGATTGAACTGCGTGCGCACATCGCTGCTCGGTCCGGGCAGCAAGAAGCGCTGCCCCATGGCATCGTCCGGCAGGCGGAAGCGACGCCGCGGGGGCCGCCGCGGCCCGATCATGCACACCGCCTGGCGGGCGATCAGCATACAACGCCACGGCCGTGTGGCATCGGGGACCACCGCTTTGTTCGACAGGACGACATCGAGATTGTGCACAGCCAGTCGCTCGAGCATCTCCTCGAGACTTCCTGATTGCAGCGAGAGACGCACTTCCGCTTGAGTGAACAGCGGCCGCAGCAGGTTCTCCGTGAAGTTGCGCGAGAGCGTCGCCACGACGCCCACGCGCAGTTGCTGCACACGCTGGTCGAGTCCTCCGCGAACCGTCGCCATGAGCTCCTGGCCGAGCCCGAAGATGCTGTCGGCGTAATCGAGCACTACGGCGCCGAACTCGGTCAGCTGCAGCGAGCGCGCGGTGCGCTCGAACAGCGGCCGCCCGAGATAGGCCTCGAGCTGGCGGATCTGCGCCGACAGCGCCGATTGCGACACGCGCAACTCGGCAGCCGCGCGGGTCAGGTGACCCTGCTTCGCCACCGTCCAGAAGTAAAGCAGATGACGGAAATTGAGGTTGCGCATATTCTGTTTTCTAGAACAATTCATTCTATTTATTCTATTTTACACAGCCACTGGTGTCCGTGAATACTGCCGGCCGTCATGATGAGCGTCGGAGAGTTCATGTTGCGCGATACCGAGTGGCTGGCCTGGCTCATCCCGCTTGTCTATGCGCTCGGCGCCATCGCCGCACTGCGCGGCAGGCACGCCTGGCCCGCACTGATGCTCGCCGCCCGCAGCGCGCTGGGCCTTGCCGCGGGCGGCCTGCTGCTCGATTTCGGGATTAACCTGCACGGCGCCTCTGGCGCGGTCCGCTGGGTGGCCACGGTCGTCACGCTGCTGGTGGCCTTCCTCGGCTGGGTCATTGCCGGCTACTCACGCACCAGCCTGGCGCGCGAGCCCGGGGAGCGCCGCTACGTCGTGGCCCTGCTCGCGACGCTCGCGGCGGTGACCATGGTGCTGACGACGGAAAATCTCCTGGTGCTCATTGCGGCCTGGGCGGCGAGCAGCGTCACCGTGCATCAGCTGCTCCTGTTCTACCGCGAGCGCCCGCTGGCCCGCATTGCCGCACGCAAGAAGTTCGTAGTGAGTCGGATGGCCGAGCTGTGCATGCTCGCCGCGGCCGCCCTGCTCTATCATCAGTGGCAAACGCTCGACCTCGGCGCCCTCGCCCGACTGGCAGGAACCGGCGCCGCTGCGCCCGTCGGTGTCGAGCTCGCCGCCGCATTGATCGCGCTCGCCGTGTTGTTGAAATCCGCCCAGCTGCCCGTGCACGGTTGGCTGCTGCAGGTGATGGAGGCGCCGACCAGCGTCTCCGCGCTGCTGCATGCGGGCATCGTCAATCTCGGCGGTTACGTGCTCATCCGGCTCGCGCCGCTGATCACAGCCTCGCCGCCAGCGCAGGCCCTTCTTGTTGTTGTGGGCAGTACGACGGCCGTGCTCGCCGGACTGACCACCATGACCTGTCCGTCGATAAAGGCGCGGCTCGCCTGGTCCACCTGCTCACAGATGGGCCTGATGGCCACGGAATGCGGCCTGGGGCTCTATGACCTGGCGCTGCTGCACCTGCTCGCGCACGCCCTTTACAAGGCGTACGCATTTCTCGGCTCGGGCGAGGCGGTGCGCGAGAGCACTGCGCGGCGGATGCTGCCTCCCGCCCAGACGGCAGCACGCATCGGCAAACTTCTGCCGCTGATCAGCGCGCCGCTGGCGCTGCTGGTGCTCGCCGGCTCCGAGATTCTCTGGCAGCGCGTGCTGCACGTGCCGAGGATTGCGCCGATCGCCACGCTCATCTGCGCCTTCGGAATCGCGACCCTGCTGTGGGAGAGCGAGGGCAGTGCTGCGCTCTTCCTGCGCAACCTCGGCGCCGCGGTCCTCGGCGTGCAGCTGTACCTCGGATGGCATGCGGCAATCCGCAGCGGGCTCGGCGTCGCCTCCGTCAGTCCGCTGCCACCGCTCGCCGCCTGGACGGCGCTGTGCTTCCTCGTGCTGTATCTGGCGCAGTGGAGTGCGGCGCGCCGCGCGCAGTCGAACGCGACCCGCCGGCTGCTCAGCTGGGCGGCGGCAGGATACTTCCTCGATGAGCCGTTGACCCGCTGGGTCGCCCGCCGCTGGCCGCGACGCCCCGCGCGCAGCGCGCCCCCCCGAGCCGCACACCGGCTGGGCCGGCAGGAAGGAGAAGCTGCGTGAGCCGCACGGCGGCGGCCCAGGCGGGGTGCAACAGCCGGTGGCAGGCGGCGCTCGAGGCGGCCTGCCGAACCGTGGCGCCCGCCTGGCCGCTCGACAGACAGATTGCGGTCAGCCCGTATTGGGGCCTGCGCAATCAGCCGTTTGCGGCCGCCGCTGCGGCCCTGCACAGGCTGGCGGGTGCGTCCCTGACGCTTTCCCGGACGGACTACCGGGCGGCCTGGCAATCGAGCGAAATCACCTCGAGACACCTCGAGCAGGCGCTTCGCGAACAGGCGCTGCCATTGTCCCTGCCGCGCGCCATCGCTGCCCTGGATGAGCCGGCCGGCGTCCACGCGGGCCTCCCGCTGCTTTCCGACGTGCTCGAGACCGACGCGCACGCAGCGCGCACCGGCGCGTGGAGTTCACGCGTGACGCAGCAGATCAGCGAGTACTGCGCGGCGTATTTCGATGAGTTCCAGGCAGACTGGCGGGCGCACACCGCGGGTAGCCTGTTCGCGGGGTGGCGGGCGGGCGTGCTCGAAGACGGCACTCTCGCGAGCCCGCTGCGCGGACGCGCGGCCGCGATGCCGGGCTCGGCCGATGCCGCGCTCGATTGGGCCTTGGAGCGCCTCGCCATCCCCGACTCGCACGTGCCGGAGCTCCTGCAGCTCGTCCTCCTGCGCATCGGCGGCTGGGCGTCCTGGTGCGCGTACCTGCGCTGGGAGGCGGCGCTGGCACAGACAGACGATCCGCACCTCGGCGAGTTGCTCGTCATGCGTTTGTGCTGGGAAGCTCTGCTTCATGACGGACGGCACGACAGCGGCTCGGCTTGGGCCGCATGGATGGCGCAATGGAGCGCGGCCCGCCGCCACGACTCGGGCCCGGCGATTGAAATCGACCTGCTCTGGCAGCGCGCGCAGGAGATCGCCTACCAGGAGAGTCTCTTCACCCGACTCCTCGCGCCACGCCCCGCGCGCACCGCCACGGACATACGGCGACCGCCCGGCACGCAGCTCGTGTTCTGTATCGATGTGCGCTGCGAGCGCATGCGCCGCGCCATCGAGAGCATCGATGCCGATGCGCACACTTACGGGTTCGCCGGTTTCTTCGGACTGCCGATCCGCTACTCGCCCCTCGGCACTGAGCTTGCGCGTCCCCAACTCCCCGGTCTGATCGCTGCCCGTGCGCAGGTCACCGATTCGACCGGCGATCGCGCCCGCGACGCGCACCTCGCCCTGTCGCGCCAGGAGGCACTGCGGCGCCGCGCGAGCACCGCGGCGTTCGGACGACTTCCCTCGGGAGCCTTCGCGACCGTCGAGATACTGGGTCTTGCGAGCCTGCCCAAGCTGCTGCTGCGCGCGTTCGGTCGGCCGCTGCCCGCGGTCGAATACACCGGCCTGCGCGCGCGCGACCAGCGGGAATTGCGCCCGCGGCTGCAGGCCGGCGGACCCGACAGCAGCGGGTGGGCGGCGGACCACGCGGCAAAACTCTTGCGCACCATCGGTCTGACCGAGCATTTCGGCCGGCTGCTTGTCTTGGTGGCGCATGGGGCGCGAACGGCCAACAATCCGCAGGCCGCCGGACTCGCCTGTGGCGCCTGTGGCGGACACAGCGGCGAGGTCAACGCGCGGCTGCTCGCGGCCCTGCTCAACGAGCAGCCGGTCCGCAGCGCACTCGCCGAGCGCGGCATCCGCATCCCCAGGGACACCGTCGTCCTCGGCGCACTGCACGACACCGTCACCGACTGTATCGAGGTGTTCGATCAGGATCGCATTCCGGATACGCACCGGCCTGACCTCGAGCAGCTGCGCGCGACGCTCACGCTCGCCGGCGCACGGGTCCGCAGCGAGCGCGCCGCGAGTCTCGGTCTCGCGCACCTTGCCGAGCGCGACGGCGCCTTGCTGCGGCAGCTGCGCCGGCGCACGCGCGACTGGGCCGAGACCCGTCCGGAATGGGGACTCGCCGACAACGCGGCACTGATCATCGCCCCGCGCAGCCGCACCCGCGGAGTCGACCTCCAGGGGCGCGCATTTCTGCACGAATATCACAGCGAGGACGATCCCGATGGAGCCGTTCTGGAGCAGATTCTCACCGCACCGCTGATCGTGGCGCATTGGATCAATCTGCAGTACTACGGCTCAACGGTCGACCCCGAGCGCTTCGGCAGCGGCAACAAGGTGCTGCACAACGTTGTCGGCGGGCGCCTCGGCGTGCTCGAAGGGTGCGCCGGGGATCTGCGCATCGGCCTGTCCCGGCAATCGGTTCACGACGGTTCGCAATGGCGGCACACCCCACTGCGCCTGACGGTAGTGCTCGAGGCGCCCCGCGCCGTGATCGAATCGATCCTCGAGCGGCATGCCTCGATCCGCGAGCTGATCGATCATCAGTGGCTGTACCTGTTTCGACTCACCGATCAGACCGTCGAGCGGCTGTTCGCCCGCCGCTGGCAGCCCTGGAGCGCATATGCTGCGCTGGCGCGGCAGGACCGGGAGGCGCCCCGTCTGTACCCACAGGCCGGGCAGGTGGAGCACCCTCGATGCTGAAAGCCCACGCACGCCTCACCGGCGCGCACGAGAGCCGCCCCCGCCGCCGCCGGTCACCCTCATCCGCGCCCGAGACCCTCTCGGCCGAAGGACAGCACGTCCCGAATCCCGTCTCGGCGGAGGATGCGGCCGAATGTCGCCGGCGCAATCGTGAGACTCACCTCTTAAGTCGAAATCTGGAGACGATGCAATGAAACACCACCCCTCCACCATCGACGTCCTTCGCAGCGAGGCGCACATCCGCAGTGCGCTCGCGCATCCGGCCTTCAGCGACTGGCTGAAGACGGCGCTGCACGGCGCGCTCGAGCGGGATCCTCTGGTCGTGGCCAATGACCTGGAACTGCTCGCGCATCTGCTGCGTCCCTGGGCCGAGGCGCGCCTAGCGCTCAACCCGTACACGATGCGCCCCGCACAATCGGCCGGCGCACGCTCTTGAGCGCCGGCGCCGACCCCGCTGTTGCCCCAGCGGGCTGATCAGGCCCCTGCCGCGCGGGCCCGCGGACCGCTCGCCAGCACCGCGATCGCATGGGCACCGAGGCGGTATTGCGATTCGCAGATCGCCACCTGCTCGGCCTGCTCTGCGAAGTCCTCCGGGGCTTTGAGCCCGGTGTCGATCACGCGCCGCCACGGTGCATCGGCTGCAACCTGGATCACGAAGCGCTGTTCGCGTTCCGAACCGTTGATCATCAGGTACAGATCCCCGTCGCGCTGGGACTGCCCGCGAAGGTACACCGCGAGGGCGTGAGACCGCGCGCCCATGTCGACCTCGCGCCCGGTGCCGAACCAGCGCACATCCTCCCGCCAGAAGCGGCTGCGGCACAGGGAGGGATGCGCCTTGCGGAAGCGGATCATCAAGCGGAAGAAGCGCACGATCTCCGCGTTCTCGCGCGCCAGCCGCCAGTCGAGCCAAGTCGTCTCGTTGTCCTGGTTGTAGGGGTTGTTGTTCCCGCGCTGGGTCTGGAGAAACTCGTCGCCTGCGCGCAGCATCGGAGTGCCGTTTGCGAGCAGCAGCAGCGCGCAGAAGTTCTTCGCCTGCCGCCGGCGCAGCCGCACAACCGCCTGTGGCACGCCCTCATCGCCCTCCCAGCCGCAGTTGCCGCTGAAGTTCTCCTCGATGCCGTCCATGTTCGCATGGCCGTTCGCCTCGTTGCGCTTGCGGTCGTAGGAGAGAAGGTCATAGAGCGTGAACCCGTCGTGGACCGTCACGAAATTCACGCTCTGATAGGCGTGAAACGCGTTGGCGAGATCGTCCGGAAAGAGATCATCGCTCCCGTAGAGCCGCTGCATCAGCGCCGGGACCAGAGCGGCATCGCCGCGCACGAAACGCCGTATGTCGTCCCGGAAGCGGCCGTTCCACTGCAGCCAGCGCGTCGCCGGGAAACCCCGTCCCAGCTGATACGTCCCGGCGGCGTCCCATGGTTCGGCAATGAGCCGCACGTCGGCGAGCTGCGGATCGGAAAGAATGTCGCCGAAGATCGGCGGATCGGCGGTATTGAGCGACCCGTCGGCGTTGCGGGCGAACACCGAGGCGAGATCGAATCGGAACCCATCGACATGCATCTCGCGCACCCAGTAGCGCAGACTGTCCATGATCAGCTTGCGCACGTAGCGGTTGGCGCAGTGCAGCGTGTTTCCGGTGCCGGAGAAATTCTCGTACATCCGCCCGCCCCGGGACAGCAGATAATACGTGCTGTTGTCGATGCCTTTGTAGCTGTAGAGCGGCCCGTTCTCATCGCCTTCGCCGGTGTGGTTGTACACCACGTCCAGGATCACCTCGATGTCCGCCGCATGCAGCGCCCTGATCATCGCCCGGAACTCATCACGCGGCCGGCACTCGCCCTCGCCGCTTGCGTACCCGTGGTGCGGGGCGAAGAAGCTAAGCGGCATGTAGCCCCAGAAATTGCCCTCCTGGGGATCGAACTGGAACACCGGCATCAGCTCGACGGCCGTGATCCCGAGCTCGCGCAGATAGGGAATCTTCTCGATCACGCCGCCGAAGGTCCCGCGGCGGCTCTCGGCGACGCCGGACTGCGCCCCGCGCGTGAATCCGCCCACGTGCAGCTCGTAAATCACGAGATCCGACTCGTGCCGCGGGCGGCGATCCCCGCCCCAATCGAACCCGTCCCGCGGCTCGGGCAGCCGCCCGAGCGGTGCCTTGCCGGCGTTCGAGCCCGGCCGGCGCGCCGCGGCGCGCTCGAAGGCAGGCGGGAAGAAAAGCGAACAGGCATACGGGTCGAACAGAACCTTCTCGGGATCGAAGGTATGGCGCTCGAACCCGCCGTCAGCGCGTGGTCCGCTCACCGAATAGGCATAGTAGCGGGCGGCGCGCGCGGCGGCAGCGGCAACCCGGCAGTGCCAGATGCGGCCTGACTTGTTGTGCAGATAATCCATGCGCCGCGCGAGCAGCGGCTGCGCCAGATCATCCTCGCCATAAAGGAGCAGCGTCACCGCATCGGCATGCTTCGAATAGAGCGCAAAATTCCACGCCTGTGCCTCCTCGCACCAGGTCGCTCCCAGCGGCAGCGCGGTGCCTTCCTGCTCGGTCCACCCGCTCATCGGCCGCTGCCCGGTCCCGCTTCCCCGCTGAGCGCTGGCGCGCAGGGCGCTGCGGCCCAGATGTCGCGCGCGTAACCGGCAACGGCGCGATCGCTCGAGAACTTGCCGCTTGCGGCCACGTTGAGGATTGCTCGGCTCACCCACGTGTCCCGCTCGCGGTAGACGGCGCTGACCTCGGCCTGAATGCGCGCGTACGCGCCGAGGTCCGCCAGGTGCATGTAGTAATCGCCGTTCTTCAGCAGCGCATCGAGGATCGGCGTGAACACACCCTGCTCGTGGGCGCTGAAGTGATCCTGGGCGATGAGCTCGAGCGCCGAGCGCGTCTGCGGCTCGTGCTCGTAATGCCAGTGCGGGTCGTACCACGGTCGGCTGCTCTCGACCTGCTCGGCCGTCAGCCCGAACAGGAAGCAGTTCTCCTCGCCCGCCTCCTGCGCGATCTCGATGGTTGCCCCATCCCGGGTGCCCACCGTGAGCGCGCCGTTCATCATGAATTTCATGTTGCTCGTCCCGCTCGCCTCGTAGCCGGCGGTGGAGATCTGTTCCGACACGTCGCTCGCGGGAATCAGCCGCTCTGCCAGCGACACGCCGTAATCGGGGAGAAACACGACCTTCAGGCGCCCGCGCACCGCCGGATCGGCGTCGATCACGGCGGCCACGTTGTTGATGAGCTTGACGATCAGTTTCGCGAGCGCATAGGCCGGCGCCGCCTTGCCGGCGAAGAAGAAGGTTCTCGGCGGCTGCTCATCCGGCGCCCAGCCGTTGCGCATCCGGTCGTAGAGCATGATGATGTGCAGCACATTGAGCAGCTGGCGCTTGTACTCGTGGATGCGCTTGATCTGGCTGTCGAAGATGGACTGCGGATCGACGCTCCCGCCGCCTGCTGAGCGCAGCCAATCGGCGAAGCGCACCTTCCCCGCGTGCTTGGCCTGCCAGAACCGCTCGCGGAACGAGGCGTCCTGCGCGAGCGGCCGCAGTGCGGCAAGCCGGTTCAAATCCGTGATCCACTCCTCGCCGATCGCCTCGGTGATGAGCTTGGCGAGCCCCGGATTGGCCACCAGCAGCCAGCGCCTCGGGGTCACGCCGTTGGTCTCGTTGCGAAAGCGCTGCGGAAACATCTCGGCGAAGTCCTGCAGCGTGCGTGAGCGCAGCAGCTGCGTGTGAATCGCAGAGACGCCGTTGGTGCTGTGCGAGCCGAGCACCGCCAGGTGCGCCATGCGCACGGTCTTGCGCGGGGTCTCCTCGATCAGGCTCATGCGCGCCACGCGCGCCTCATCGCCACGGAAGCGCGTGCGCACGGTGTCGAGAAACCGCCGGTTGATCTCATAGATGATCTCGAGCTGGCGCGGCAGGGCGAGCTCGAACAGCTCCGTCGGCCAGCGCTCGAGCGCCTCCGGCAGCAGCGTGTGATTGGTGTATGCCAGGGTGCGCACCGTCAGGTCCCAGGACTGCTCCCAGCCGAGGCGCGCCTCATCGAGCAGAATGCGCATCAGCTCCGCGACCGCCATGGCCGGGTGCGTGTCGTTGAGCTGGATGGCGAGCTGATCGGGCAGCATCTGCCAGTCCTCGTGGGCGCGCCGGAAGCGCCGTACGATGTCCGCGAGCGAACAGGACACGAGGAAATACTCCTGCAGGAAGCGCAGGTGCCGGCCCGCCGAGGTCACATCGTCCGGGTACAGCACGCGGGTGAGATTCTCGGCGAGGATCTTGTCGTGCACCGCGCCGAAGAAGTCCCCGTGGTTGAACTCATCGAGATCGAAATAATCCGGCGAGCTCGCCTCCCACAGTCGCAGCGTGTTGACGGTCTGTCCGCCGAAACCCACCACCGGGCGGTCGTACGGCACGCCCCGCAGCGTCGCCGCGCGCCGGTCCGAGAGCACCGCGCCGCCCTCCTCGAAGCGCAGCGTGCACTCGATGCGCGTCTCGATCGCCTGCTCGGGCCGGACCAGCTCCCATGGATCGGCACGCCGCAGCCAGTTGTCGGGGTGCTCGACCTGCCAGCCGTTGGAGAGCGTCTGGCGGAAAATGCCGTATTCGTAGCGCAGCCCGTAACCGATCGCAGGCAGGTGCAGCGTCGCCATCGAGTCGAGGAAGCACGCTGCGAGGCGGCCAAGCCCGCCGTTGCCGAGCCCCGCATCCGGCTCGGCCTCGCACACGCGCTCGAGGTCGATTCCCCGGCGCGCGAGCACCTCGCGCACCTGCTCGTCTGCGCGCAGATTCGCCAGATGACTCTTCAGCGAGCGCCCGAGCAGATATTCGAGTGAGAGGTAATAAACGCGCTTGGGCTGACGCGCCTCATAGGTGCGTTTGGTCTCGAGCCAGCGGGCGGCAATCTGCTCGCGCAGCGCCGCGGCGATCGCCTCGAAGCGTTCCCGGTCGCTCGCGGCTGTGGGCGTGGAAAGCTGGTCGAACTGCAGATGCCGCTCGAAAGACTCACCGAGACTGCGCTCATCCATAAGCACCCGCCGCAGGACGTTTACTCGGTCGGCAGCGGCGCATGGGCCCGTGCCCAGGATGCCCTGCAGGCTGCTCTACAGTCGCTTCCAGTGCCGTCACTCGCCACTCGCATGCCTCGAGAGACGCCGAGTACGGTAACCAGTAGCCGCGGCCCAGTCCAGCGCGAGCGTGAGCACCCGTAGTTGTGGAAAATGCGGATGTTCGCGATCCGCCCGTACGAGGATTCTTCGGGTTTGCTGCGCAGCGTCGAGCGTTGCGCGGGACCGCGCGACAAATGTCAAGAACGGCACGTGCCCGGCTGTCCCGGCACTCGGCATTGCATAGAATGCGCCACGATGAACCACTCGCCACAACAGCCTGCGCAGACCCGACGCCGCTCCTGGGCCGAGCCCTGGAAAGTCAAGGTCGTCGAGCCCATCCGCATGACCTCCCCGTCCGAGCGCGCCCAGGCGATCGGCGCCGCCGGCTACAACACCTTTCTGCTGCGCAGCGAGGATGTGTACATCGATCTGCTGACCGACAGCGGCACCAGCGCGATGAGCGATTATCAGTGGGCCGGCATGATGCTCGGCGATGAGGCGTACGCGGGCAGCCGCAATTTCTATCATCTGCAGGAGGCGATCCAGGAGTACTACGGCTACCGCTACATCGTGCCCACCCACCAGGGCCGCGGCGCCGAGCACATTCTCTCGAAGATGTTGATCAATCCGGGCGATACCGTCCCCGGCAACATGTACTTCACGACGACCCGCATGCACCAGGAGCTCTCCGGGGCAACGTTCGTCGACATCATCGTTCCCGAAGCGCACGACCCGCGCTGCGAGCTGCCGTTCAAGGGCAACGTGGACCTCACCGCCCTGTCGAATCTCATCGCGCGGGTGGGGGCGGAGCACATCCCGTACATCAGCCTCGCCGCCACGGTCAACATGGCGGGCGGACAGCCGGTATCCATGGCGAACGCGCGCGCGGTGCACGAGTTGGCCCGTCGGCACGGCATCCGGGTGATGCTGGATGCGACCCGCGCGGTCGAGAACGCCTACTTCATCCAGCAGCGCGAGGACGGTTACGCAGCGAAGAGCATCGCGCAGATTCTCAAGGAGTTCTGCTCCTACACCGACGGCTGCACCATGAGCGGCAAGAAGGATGCGCTGGTCAACATCGGCGGATGGCTCGCGCTGAACGAGCAGGACCTGTACGAGGAGGCGAGCAATCTCGTCGTCGTCTACGAGGGCCTGCACACCTACGGCGGGATGGCCGGCCGGGACATGGAGGCCATGGCCCGCGGCATTGTCGAGTCGGTGGGCGATGAGCACATCCGTGCGCGTGTCGGACAGGTGGAATACCTGGGTCACAAGCTCATCGAAGCCGGGGTGCCGGTGGTCCGTCCCATCGGCGGGCACGCGGTGTACCTCGATGCCAAGGCGTTCTACCCGCACCTGGACCAGGAGCAGTTCCCGGCGCAGGCGCTCGCCGCCTACCTCTACGAGGACTGCGGGGTACGCGCCATGGAACGGGGCATCGTCTCGGCCGGACGCGACCGGGAAACCGGCGAGAACCACCACCCGGCGCTCGAGCTGGTGCGGCTGACCATACCGCGGCGTGTCTATACACAGGCGCACATGGATCTCACGGCGGAGTCCGTGATCGACGTCTACGAGCGCCGCGCGAGCGCCAAGGGCCTGAAGATGGTCTACGAGCCGCGCTATCTGCGCTTCTTCCAGGCAAGATTCGAGCGCCTGTAAAGGACTGCTCAGACGGGCGCGCCGCTCACCATTGCACCGCCAGGGTGCCGTCGGGCTCGAGGCGCACCCGCGTGCCCCAGCCGCGGCTCTCCCGATCCAGGGTGTCCGTGAGCCACTCGGCCTCCTGCGGCGCGGCGCTCTGCAGCTGAAAGCGCCGGATGCGCAGCGGCACGAGCCTCGCACGCCGCAGCGTCCCCGAGGCCGAGTCGAGCACCGGCAGGTACATCAGGGTCAGTTCGGGCCGGAACGAATCGTAGCCGCCGATGCCCTCGTAGTCGTTGAGGAAGTCACCGCATCCATACAGGATCAGCCGGTCCCGGTGCACCTCCAGGCCCCTCGGATGGTGCGAGGAGTGCCCGTGCACCAGATCGACCGCGGCATGATCGATGAGCCAGTGGGCAAAGCGCCGCTCCTGCCGCTGCACCGGGTAGCCCCAGTTACCGCCCCAGTGGATGGACACGACCACCTGGTCCCCGGGCCGTCGGTGCACGGCAATCCGCCGGGCGAGCCGCTCCGCGGCCTCCACGGACGGGCGCGCCAGCCAGTTGACCCCCGGCCGGTCCTCACCGGCCCGCCAGTTGCGCGGCACGCCGCTGCTCGCCACGGCCACGCCGAACACCAGCACGCGAGTGCCCGCGGCGCAGGGCAGAACCGCCGGCTGCCCGGCCGCATCCTCATCGGCTCCGGCGCCGGCGGTGGCTATGCCCGCATGATGCAGCACCGTCAGCGTCTCCTGCAGACCCTCCTCGCCCCAGTCGAGCACGTGATTGTTGGCGAGCACGCAGCAATCTATGCGCGCCGCCGCGAGTGCGCTGATGTTGGCCGGGTGCATTCGGTAATGGATCTGCTTGCCCGGACACGCTCGCGTGCTGCGCGTGACGGCCGTCTCGAGGTTGACGATACGCACGTGCGGATCAAACTCGCTCAGCACTCCGAGCGCCGCCCCCCAGATGTACCCGCTCTCGACCCGCCGCGGCAGCGGGCCGGAAACGCTCTCGGCGAGCTGCACGTACTCCACCGCTGAGCGTACGAACGGCTCGAACAGCCTCGGTTCGCTCGGCCTGGGAAGAATCTGGTCGATACCCCGGCCGCTCATCACATCGCCGCAGAGAAACAGGCGGGCGAGCGGCTCGCTCACGCCTGCGCTCGCGGCCGCGGCCGGGTCAGGCGCCTCGCTCGGGCTGGGCGTCACCGCCCGCGCCGCCGAGCCGCGCATTGCATCGTCGGGGACCGGCATTTCCCTACCCCTTGATGCAGATCAGCGGCTCCACGCGCGCCACCTTGCGCGCGAGCCCCGCGGCATCGGCCGCATCCACCACCTCTGCGACGTCCTTGTACGCCTCGGGGGCCTCCTCCGCGACGCCCCGCATGGAGGGGCTCCGGACGATGATGCCGCGTGCCGCGAGCGCCTCGATCACCTCCCGGCCTCGCCACGTGCGCGACGCCTGATGACGGCTCATCGCGCGACCCGCCCCGTGACAGGCCGAGCTGAAGGCGCGCTCTTCCGACTCCGACGTCCCCGCCAGAATGTACGATCCCGTGCCCATCGAACCGCCGATCAACACCGGCTGCCCGGCCGCTTGCAGCGCCGCCGGCAGCTGCGGATGGCCCGGGCCGAATGCGCGCGTGGCGCCCTTGCGGTGAACATACAGGGTGCGCGCCCCGTGCCGCTCGAGCTTGCACGTGTTGTGCGACACGTCGTAGAGCAGCGCCAGCGCCGCCTGCGGCAGAAGCTCGGCGAATACCCTGCGCACCAGATGGGTCAGAATCTGCCGATTGGCGAGCGCACAGTTGATCGCCGCGCGCATGGCCCCGAGGTAACGCTGTCCGAGCTCGCTGCGGATGGGTGCGCAGGCGAGCTCCCGGTCAGCAAGCACGATCCCGTGCTCCGCTGCGGTCTCGGCCATCCGCTTGAGGAACTCCGTGCCGATCTGATGGCCGAGACCGCGCGATCCGCAGTGGATCATCACCACGACGTCGTCGGTCTGGAGACCGAACTGCTGCGCGAGCGCAGCGTCGAAGATTGCCGACACACGCTGCACCTCCAGGTAGTGATTGCCGCTGCCGAGCGTGCCCATCTCATCCATCTGCCGCTGCTTGGCGCGTGCGGAAACCGCCGCGGGCTCGGCGCCGGCCATCTGTCCGCCCTCCTCGATTCGCTCCAGATCGCGCGCCTCGCCCCAGCCGCTCTGCACAGCCCACCGTGCCCCGCCGGCGAGCATAGCGTCGGTCTCGGACACCCCGAGCTGAATGCTCCCCGTGCTGCCGACGCCGGCGGGGATTTGCCCATAGAGCGCATCGGCGAGCTCGTGCTGCACCGCCCGCACCTCGGCGCTCTTCACCCCGGTGAGCAGGCAGCGCACGCCGCAGGAGATATCGAAGCCGACCCCGCCGGCGGAGATCACCCCGCCCTCGTCCGCATCGAACGCCGCGACACCGCCGATCGGGAATCCGTAGCCCCAGTGCGCATCCGGCATCACGTACGAGGCCCCCACGATGCCCGGCAGCATCGCCACATTCACCGCCTGCTCGTAGACCTTGCGGTCCATGCGCTCAACCAGCGCCTCGCTGGCGAAGATCACCGCCGGCACGCGCATCGCGCCCCGCCGGGGGATCTCCCATTCGTATTCGGTCCGGCGGGTGAGAAGCGAGAGCTCCATGACCTCACACATCCACCACGGTCTGGGCGATCCAGGCACCGTTTTCCTGCCCCACGCGCAGCGCGGTGTACGTGGCGCCCTTGACCTCCACCGCCGGGTCATGCCGCTTCGGATCGAGGCGCTCGCCCCAGGCCGTGCCGCGCAGCCATCCCGGTCCGAGCTCGATCGCGAAGCGGCCGAACAGCATGTGGCGCGTCGCCATTTCGTAGATCAGACGGTTCAGCCACTCCGCAAGCAGCAGCTCATCGTCGGGCGCCTCGCACTCGATGTGCACCCGCTCGGCGGGCCGCACCGCCGCCGGATCGGCCACGATGGCGGTCATCGCGAGCGCAGCCTGCTCGAAGGCCTCCGGCTTGCTCGGCCCGATCCCGCGCACGCCCACATCGGCTTCGTGCGCGAAGTGCTCCCAATGCGCGCTCATGGCATCTCGTCGGGCGAGTCGCTCGCTGGCCCTCGAGCGCAATCATGAGCAAATGCTCCGGCGCAGTGCATCCGGAACACTACGCACCGACGCATCATCGGTACAAATAACGATAACGCGCGCCGTCGCGGCGGATGAGGATATCGGCAGGCGCAGTGCCCATGGGCGCCGCCGCACCCTCGCGGTCCGCCTGCGGTGCCGTGCGTCGCAACGATGGGGGTGCTCGGGCAAAGCCGGCTCTTAGGTGAAAGGCCAGACCCGACGGCCTCTCGGATGCACCGTCGCGCACGGGACTGAATACCGTTCGGGCGTCCCGATGAGTCTTCTGGAGTAATCAGCATGACCAAGATTTATGTCGGCAATCTGCCGTTCTCGGCCACCGAGCAGTCGCTTCGCGAGCTGTTCGCGCAATATGGCACCGTGCAGTCCATCAAGATCGTCACCGACCAGCAGACCGGCCAGTCCCGCGGATTCGCGTTCGTCGAGATGCCGAGCTTCGAGGCCGCCCGCGCGATCGATGGGCTCAACGGCAAGAACCTCGGCGGACGCCCGTTGCGCGTCAATGAAGCCCAGGAGCGGGCGCGCGCGGGCGGACCCCGCCGCCATCGGTAGCCGCCGAGGCTGATGCACCCCGTGCGCACTCACCGTCCGTTCGCATCCCCGTCGCCGCGCTCCATGCCGAGCCGTGAAGTTACCCTTGAGCTTCCCAGCGTGACGCTGCGCGCCATATTGCGCGTCCCGCAGGACGCGCGCGGCATCGTGCTCTTCGCCCACGGCAGCGGTAGCGGACGGCTCAGCCCGCGCAACAACTACGTCGCGGAACAATTCGCGCGCCATGCAGTTGCAACCCTCCTGGCCGATCTGCTCACGGCGCAGGAAGAAGAGATCGACGTCCTGACCGCGCGGCTGCGCTTCGATATTGCGCTGCTGACGGACCGCCTGCTCGCCGTGACCACCTGGGTCGAGCGTCATGCACAGCTTCACACCCTGCCGATCGGCTATTTTGGTGCCAGCACGGGCGCCGCCGCCGCGCTTGCCGCCGCGGCCCGGGTGCCGCAGATCACCGCCGTCGTCTCGCGCGGCGGCCGGCCAGACCTCGCAGCCGAGGCGCTCGAACAGGTCCGCGCACCCACGCTGCTGATCGTCGGCGGTCATGACCCCGAGGTGCTGGATCTGAACCGTAGCGCGCTCGCCCGTCTGCGTTGTGAAGCAGAGCTCGAGGTCGTGCCGGGGGCAACCCACCTGTTTGCCGAACCCGGCGCCCTCGAGCAGGTCGCGGGGCTCGCCGCGCGCTGGTTCGAGCAGCACTTCGACGCCGAGGCGGCCCGGCGCGCCGCTCAACGGCCCGGCGGTTCCACCGAATCCGCCCCGGAAACAGCGGGCTCGCCGACGCATCCGCCTTGACCGGAGGGCGGCCCTGGCGCAGGCTGCGCCGATGCCGCCCCGTGCGTCGCACACCGCCCCAGGAGCCCGCTCGCTGCAGCGCGATCTCGCCTTGCTCCTGGCGAGCCTGCTGCTCGCGTACCTGACGGAGGCGATCGGCGCAATCGCCTCGGTCGATGCGGCGGCGTTCTACGCGCGGCTCGTTCAGCCCTCCTGGGCACCGCCCTCGTGGCTCTTCGGTCCGGTCTGGACGCTGCTGTACTCCCTGATGGGCCTCGCGCTCTGGCGCGTATGGCGCAGTTCACCCCCGCGCGCCGCAGCCATCGGCCTGTTCCTCGCGCAGCTCGTGGCCAACGCCCTGTGGTCCTGGCTGTTCTTCCGCTGGCATCTCGGCGGGCCGGCCTTCGCATGGATCGTCCTGCTGCTGGTGCTGATCGGCGCGACACTGGTGGCGTTCTGGCGCATCGAGCGTCCCGCCGCGCTGCTCCTCGCGCCCTATCTCGGCTGGGTGGCTTTTGCCACGGTCCTCAGCTGGTCGATCTGGCGAGCCAATCCCGCCGCGCTCGGCTGAACCCGCAGAACGCCACAGCAACGGCCGATCCCGTGCCCGCTCAGCCCGGCGGCAGGCGGAAGCGATCGAGGTGCCGGCGGACCGACTCGCGGAAACCCTCGCTGCTCGTGACGGTCGTGCCGCCCGCCAGCACCAGAATGAAATCGCCCCGCGGCGTGCGGCTGACGCTGCGCACATGGTTCATGTTCACCAGACGCGAGCGGCTGATGCGCAGAATCGGCAGCACCTGCAGGGTCTTCTCGGTCTGCTGAAGCGTGCCGCGCACCGGAAACGTCTTGCGGCCCACCGTCAGCTGGACGTAATTGCGCTCTGCCGTCGCGAGCTCAATCAGTTCGACGTCCAGCATGCTTTGTTCGCTGCCCGTTCCCACCAGAATGCGCGGTATCGCATCGATACGCGCGTGCTGCGCCCGCTCGATGCGCTCGAGCAGTGCCTCCAGCACCTCACGCCGCTGCGCAGCCGTCTCGGCCGCCACCCGTCGTCGCACACGATCGATGGTGTGCCGGAACCGCTCCCGATCGAACGGCTTGAGCAGATAATCCACTGCGCTCAGCTCGAACGCCTCGAGCGCATAATGATCATAGGCGGTGACAAACACGATCAACGGCAGCGTGCGCACATCGAGCGAGCGAACGAGCTCGATCCCGTCCAGCGATTCCATCTTGACGTCAAGCAGCAGCACGTGCGGCACGTGTGTGCGGATTGCCTCCAAGGCCGTCCGCCCGTCGCCGTACTCGCCCACGACCTTCAGATCCGGCTCCAGCGCGCAATACTCGCGCAGAACACGGCGCGCAGCCGCCTCATCGTCTACCAGAACCACCTCGAGCATCCTCTGACCTCCCTAACTGACCGAGGGAACCCGCACGTCGGGCAGCCGGGGAAGGCGGATCTCACCGACCCATTCTCCCGAGGCGCCGGGCGCCGCGCGCACGGATGCCGCCGCGCCGAAGTGAATCTCGAGCCGGTCGCGCACGTTCTTCAATCCAATGCCGTCGGCTGCGCGCCGGCCGTTCCCGCTCATGGTGTTGCTGACCCGCAGCGTCAGAACGCCACCGGCGCTCACCGCCGCAACGCTCACGGACACCGGCCCATGGTGGCCCGCGAGGCCGTGCACGACGGCGTTCTCCACCAGCGGCTGGAGGATCAGGCTCGGCACCCACACCGCCGCGGAGGCCTCCTCCTCGCGCACACTGACCGTCAGGCGGTCGGCGAAGCGCTTCTGCTGCAGCTCGAGGTACAGACGGGCGAACTCGATCTCCTCGGCCAGCCGCCAGAACTCCCGCTCGCTGGCCTTGAGCAGGCGGCGCAGAAAATCCCCGAACCGGATCACGAGGGCGCGCGCCGCCTCCGGATCCCACTCGATCTGCCCGTGGATCGTGTGCAGGAGATTGAAGAGTGAATGCGGCGAGAGCTGCATCCGCAGCGTGGCGAGCCTTGCGGTGGCCAGCTCACGGGCGAGCGAGGCGGAATGCATCTCCGAATCGCGCAGCTTGCGATACAGCTCGAAGCCGGTCACCAGCGCCATCGCAAAGGCGTAGCTGAGCAGGAACCGCATCACGCTCGAAAGCAGCGCCGGCGCCTCCACTGCGATCGCCTGTCCGACCGAGGAGACCGGCACATGCGGCGCCGCAGCCAGATTCCCGGTGATCGCATCGGCCAGCGCCAGACACGGCACGGCGATGCCGGCAAACGCGAGCCCGAGCAGGGTCTGCAGCGCGAAGCGCCGTGCGAACGGCTGCCATCCGATGCGTCGTGACACCCATGCGCAGCCGAGCAGCACCGGATAGAGCAAAGCGTGCTGCAACGCCTGCGCCTTCCAGGGCGCCAGGAAGTCCGCCGCGTGCAGCGCGCCGAGCAGATCCTGCACGCTTTTGGCATACAGAATGGCGGACGCCGAGACATATGCCCAGAAGGCCGTCACGATGAGCACCGGCACGCGCATACGGCTGTTCATACCGCTTCCCCCTTCCATCCGGCGGCTTCGGGAGCGCACTGCGACGCATCAACCCGGCCACACCGCCTCGCGATACGCTCATTCTTGCGCTTCGGCCACGCCACTGCGCCCCTGCTGGGACGAAACCGCTGAAGAGAGGGACGAATTCGTTGTTCCCCTCTTCCCGTCCTACGGCCGCGAGCGTTTCATAGCTCCATGGTCTCGTCTGTCGCTACAATAATTGCTGCCCGCGGCGCCACGCGATCACCGTGCAGCGCGACATCCCCTGCTCCCCCAAGCCGTCAAGACGACCGGCGCGAATCTGTCCCCTCGACGCTGAAATGTTTCCGACTCCAGTGTAGGAGCGGATCGGGCCATCGGCAACATCGCACGCGATCCAACCCTTCCGTGCACCCGTCATGACGATCCGCCGAACCGCCGCCACCCGAGCACGAACTCAGACATGCGCCCTACGCTGACAAGACCGCAGACCGGATGTTCCGGAGCGCAGAGGGTGACTGCGCACAGAACACTGGCGCCGCCCTGAGGGCGACCGAGGCTCCGTCGCACCTGCTCCGGCAGACCCGACGCTGAAACGATCGTCGAACGCACCTTCGATTGCCTGCCCGCCACCGAAAAAACACGAGGTCGCCATGAACGGAAAACTGACCGTGGTCGGCACCGGGATGACCGCCATCAGCCAGCTGACGCGTGAGGCCGAACATTGCCTCTTCACCGCGGACAAGGTGTACTACCTCGTGACGGACGCGCATACCGAGACGTTCCTGAAGCAGCTCAACGCGTCCGCCGAGTGTCTCAAGCGCCACTACGAACCGGGAACCGGCAAGCCGCGTCTCTGGGCGTACCAGGATATGGTCGAGGCGATACTCGCGCCGGTGCGCAAGGGATTGAGCGTATGCGCCGCCTTTTACGGCCATCCCGGCGTGTTCGTGTATCCGTCTCACGAGGCCGTCGTCCAGGCCCGCCGGGAGGGACATGAGGCGAAGATGCTGCCGGGCATCTCCGCCGAGGACATGCTGTTCGCCGACCTCGGCTTCGATCCGGCGCTGCCCGGCCTGCAGACCTACGAAGCAACCGGCTTTGTGCTGCTGAAACCTGCCATCGATGCGCGGATTCCCTTGATTCTCTGGCAAATCGGCGTCGTCGGGCTTCTCACCCCCGAACCGACGCCTTCACGCAAAAACCTTGAAGCCCTCACCGATACGCTGCTGCAGACTTACCCGTCGGATCACGATGCGGTCGTGTACCAGGCCTCCGCATACGAGAACGTGGCCCCGGTCATCCATGTGTTTCCGCTCTGCGAGCTGGCGCGCCAGGACATCAATGCGCTGAGCACCCTGTACATCCCGCCCGCGATGCGCGCCGACCCAGACCCGTACCGGGCCGAACTGCTCGGCGTGCGCCTGACGGACCTGTCGCTCTCGCGTCGCCAGGGCAGCGGCCGCATTCCCGGCCAGGCCTATGGCCTCACTCATCCGGAAAAACCCGGCTGGGTGACGGGATCTCCCTCGCCCCACGGCAGCGCCCCCGCCTGAGAGGGACGCACATGGCCCGCAAATCCCACCCGGCGTCCCCTGCCCGTCGCACCCGGCAACCGGTCGTGGCCACATCACCTCCGGCCGCACCGCAAGAGTCAGATTTCCCGAGCTCCACTCTGCGTTCACTCATCGGAGAACTCTCATGCCCACACGACAGACCATGACCGGCATTGCGCTCGGCCGCTTCGGCCGCATCCTCTACACCGAGGTTCCGCACGGCAAAGTGCTCCGCGCGAATGAGACGTGCGCGTTTCCCGGGGAGAAGATCATCGTCGTCGTCGTGATATAGCCGCGCAGCGCGAGGGACAGCGCCCCGATCCATCCCCGGGGCGCCACTCCAGCGCATCACAACGGCAAATGCATGCCGCTCGCGAGGTTGAGCACGATCGCGAAGGTGAGGTACATCAGCCACAGTCCGGTGACGGTGTGCAGCAATCCCATCGTCTTGAGACTGCCGGGCAATCCACGCCCGAAGCTCACGAAGAAGTCCGCCACATAGATCGCCATCAGACCGATGAACAGCAGCCACACCGGCCAGTCGCCCGCGCGCAGGAACACGATGAAGCCGAGCAGCGAGACCAGGAAAAAGGCGATCGCCATGAATCCGCCCGGACGTGGATCGCCACCGCGCATGCGGATATAGCCCATTGCGAACCAGTGAATGCCGAAGACCGAGGTGATAATGCCGGCAGCATAGAGCGGCGAGCCTTTGAAGACCGGAAACCAGCTCAGTCCGATCAGCAGAAGCATTCCGTTGACGAACTGGCAGAATCCCGGCATCCAGAAGCCCCACACCCCGTTCGCAAGATCGACGTTCGCATCGCGCGCGGGAAACCCGAGCAGCTCCTGCGGGCCGAATATGAGATATCCGGTGCCCAGGCCGAAGAATGCCAGACCGAGCGGCACGAAGATCGAGGCCGGAAGTTGGATCAATTGAGCGCCCATCATTGACTCCCCTCGTTGAATGTTCGAGTTCTACGGTTGTGTCATCGTCGAGCGATTGAACTGACCGCCCCTTGGCCCGGCGAGGACCCCGGCGGGTCAGCCGTACGTCGCACCGGCGCTGCCGCGAGCGCGTCACGTTTGATAGCACTGCCCGCTTCATCGAACCGCCCTGGCTGCAATGCCTTGATGCGTCGGGCTCAGCAGCCCGAGCCCGGCTGGCAGTGAAGCGGATACGCGGATGATCGGGTTGCACCGGGGCTGGCCTGCGCACGCGTTCGTCGAGTTCGGGGCGGGACCAGAGTTCTCGTTAGCCGCGTAACCGCGGACCCCTGGGACCGGCCATGCTCGCAACGGTGAACGTCGCCGGCAAGCTGAGCACAGATTTCGATCGGCATTGACCCGAAACTGTTCCGCCTGTTGAACACGCCATGAGCGGACCGCACCAAGAGCCTCACCCGCGCCCCGCGAGCTGAGCGGCCCACTGCACAAGAGACGCCCTGCGCAAACGGGCGCCCGATCGCGCCGGACCGCAGCACGCTCTGCTTTGAGATATCACTGCAAGTCGTTGAAAAAACAAAATGCTTGCGGAGCGGCTGGCGGTCTATCCGCGTCGGTGCCCCCGCCTGGTCAGACACCGCTCTGCGGCACGGTCGCAAAGCACCCCGCGGCCGCACCTCGCCCCGGGCCGAGCGGCCATCAATCACAGTCGACCCGCGCACAAACGGTATCGCCCGCAGACTTCGCAGCCTGCGGGCGGCTTCCGCGACGAACGCCGGGGGGCGGTAGCTGCGCCGCCTCACCCTGCAGCGACGGGTCCAGGAGCGCTCGCCCGGCGGCTATCCGACAGGATCGGCCAGCTGGCCCTTGGCTTTTCCGCTGAGCAACACGCCTGCCCCGATCAGCATCAGCGAGCCGAATAGGTCGACGTAGAATCCCAGCCCGAAGGACGAATGCGAGATATGACTCGTATCGAGCGGCTTGCCGGTAAAGAACGAGGAATCGAATCCTTTCGAGAAATCCGCCTGCATCGCCACATATTGGTCGAGTGCCGCCTTCGAGTGCGCAGCGAACAAAGAGCCCAGAATGAAGACGGCGCCCCCGATGAGGAGCGACGGAACTTTCATGTCGAGCTTTCCGCCCAACGCCAGCGCCGCCGACACGACCCCCGCAGCGCCCGCAAACGGCAGCAGATACCAGATGCCGCCGACTCCCACGGCCGAAACATAAAACGGCCCGTTTACCGCCGAGCTGAGAAATGCCGCAAAAAAAATCGCGGCAGAGCCAATGAGTGCGCCGACATTCAGTTGTTTCGAGTCCATGTGCCTCTCCCAAACCTGATTTCTGTGTCTGCATCCCGGAGATGTCCGAAATTCTCTTCTACAGCGTTGCACGCTGCGCCCCGCTGAGAGCACGAACGGCGTCGCAATTCGCGCCGCGATGCCGCAACACAGCCCGCATGCGCGGCGTCTTTCTCCGTGCTACGTGAGATTTGTCACGTAGCACGGAGCGCCAGCAGGTGTTTGTCGTCGCCGTTGATGACCGGATCTGATTGCGCAGAGCTGGCACCTGATCTGCTGTTCTTCATCTCCGGACGCGCGGCCAGCAGCTCAGGCACTGGAGTTCCCAGGGTTTCGTGGACACCCTATAGCTGGTGAAACTGTTCGCCGGAGGGGTCAAAATGACCACGCCATCTCGAAATCCACGCGCTCGACGTGCCTACGAGTTCATCAAGGCGCATGCGCGAGAATACCCGGTTCAGACGATGTGCCGAATCTTGGGTGTAGCTCCGAGCGGGTATTACGAGTGGCTGCACAAGCCGGTATCCGACCGCGCCCTCGAGGATGCGCGGCTGCTTCGTCTAATCCGTGCGTCGTACAAAGCCAGTCACGGTATCTATGGCGCACCCCGAATCCTTCTCGATCTGCGTGAAGCAGGTGAGACGTGCAGCAAACATCGCGTCGAACGCATAATGCGCGTCAACAAGATCATGGCGCTGCACGGATACCGGACGCGTCATTACTCGGTTGGAAAGCCCTCAGTCCTCATTCCGAACCTCGTAAAGCGGAGATTCGACGTACCACGACCGAACATGATCTGGGTAACGGATATTACCTATATCCGCACGTGGGAAGGCTGGCTGTACCTGGCGGTGGTGATGGACCTATTCTCCCGGAAGATTGTCGGCTGGTCCACTCGACCAACTATTCACAGGCTGTTGGTGTTGGACGCCGTAATGATGGCCGTACGCAAACGCCGACCGCGTGGAACGATGATCCACTCAGATCAAGGATGCCAGTACGGGAGCGACGATTGGCGTCGATTTTGCCGCGCAAACCGCCTGGAACCAAGTATGAGCCGGCGAGGAAACTGCTGGGACAATGCAGTTGCCGAGTCGTTCTTTGGTAGCCTCAAGAAGGAGCGAATCAAGAAGCAAATTTACAAGACCAGAGCATTGGCCACGGCGGATGTTTCAGACTATATCGAATGCTTTTATAATCGAACGCGCCGACACAGCTATCTGAACGGTGTCAGCCCAGAGACGTACGAGGATGCTGTCAAACGGAAATAGTCACGTGTCCACGAAACCCTGGGAACTCCAGTTCGTCGCTTGGGTAGGACTTGGGCGAGAGTCCCGCAAGAGCCGGATTGACAGGAATATGGCAATACAGCTACCATGCTGTTATGAAAGCAACCATCGATATCCCAGATGCTCTGTACCGCAAGGTCAAGGCCAAGAGCGCCCTGCTCGGCAAGCCGGTGCGCGAGATCACCGTGGAGCTGTACCAGCACTGGCTGGGAGAAAAAGAAGCTCCGCATTCGGAGGCCCCTCCCGCCGAGCCTTGGCTGGACTCCTGGCTCGCTGCGGCCGACGAAGCCGTGCGAGCCGCTCCTCGCGGACCTTCCGCGCGCGAGATTCTGATGGCTGACCGCAACCGACAGGATCACCGAAGGACGCCGAAGTGACGGCACTGGTGGTAGACGCCAGTGTCTGGGTCTCCGCAGCCGACGCCGCCGACAAACTGTCAGCCCCAAGCCGAACGTTTCTTCGCACGGTCATGCGCCAGCGTGATCCTATCGCCCTTCCCGCCATCGCGAGGCTCGAGGTCGCCTGCGCGCTCTCGCGCCGGCTGCGCGATGCCCGGCAGGGTCGCGACCTGGCGGACCGCCTCCTGCTCTCTCCGCTCATCACCGAAATCGATCTCGGATCGTTGCTGGGAACGGCGCTGACGCTGGGAACCGAGTCCTTTCTACGCGCTGGCGACGCGTTTTATGCGGCAGTCGCCACAGATGAAGACGGACTCATCATCTCATGGGATGAGGAGCTCCTTCGACGGGCGAACGCCGTGACACCCAGTGCATGGCTCTCTGAGCACGGGGAAGCTTGATCTCGGTTTCTCCCCGACTTGCTCTGCTTCAGGGCGAAGACGAAGTCAAACGAGAACGGGCCGAGTTTCCAGCCATCCGACCCGAAGGCAACTGAACTGCTATCCGGCCCTCTGCCTGACCGCGAAGCGTCGTGCAGCGGCCGCCGTCAGACTGGGACTATGGCACGCTCATTTTGACAACCTGACCGGAGTGCCAATCGGCACGTTTCCAAGGGCTTATCGGCGTTTCTTTGTGGCTAACGTCCCAGTGAGGAAAACGCACGCAACAGAGTTCTGGAGGCTAGGGTCGGAATCGAACCGGCGTAGACGGCTTTGCAGGCCGTTCATGCCTTCTACAATCACGGCGTTACACACATATTGACACCATTTGACACCCTGGATGCCCGCCTCCAGTGATCCGCTCCTGCCTCAGGGGCCGCCGGAAGTCGCTGAACACTCTGACCCACGCCGGAGGCTGAACGTTAGCGCC
>JAJYUL010000025.1 GCA_021792555.1 Pseudomonadota bacterium | reverse complement strand
CGATGCTGCGCACCCCGAATTCGACGCAGCGCCGCACGGCGCTTGCCGGATGGCAGTGGGCGGCCGTGTAGCTGCGCCGCTCGGCCGTTTCGTTGACGATCGCGCGGATCTCGTCCTCGCGGAACTGATTCATCCAGATCGGATCGGTGGGGGAGGCGACGCCGCCGGAGCCCATGATCTTGATGCAGTGCGCGCCCCGGCGCAGCTGCTCGCGCGCCGCCTGGATGCAGGCATCCACGCCGTCGGCGATGACGCACAGCGAGTTGCTCCGTCCGCACTGGCAGTACTCGTGCTCGGCCTCCCCCATTGGCCGCAGGTCGCCGTGCCCGCCGGTCATCGAGAGCATCTTGCCGGCATAGAAAAAGCGCGGCGCGCGGATGAGCCGGTCTCCGATGGCGCGGGCGAGGCTGTAGTCCCCGCCACCGATGTCGCGCACGGTCGTGAAGCCGCAGTCGAGCGCATGGCCGAGCATCCGGGCGGCATGCGCCGTGCGGTAGGCATCGCCCGCCAGTTCGATCTTCTGCACGTTGACGTCGCAGCCGTAGGCGTGGACGTGCGCATCGATGAGGCCGGGCATCAGGGTGCGTCCGCCGACATCGATGACGGTGGCGTTGCCCGCCTTGATCGCAGCTGATGAGACCTCCCGGATCTGCCCTTGCTCGATGAGCAGGTGCATGCCCTCGGCGCACTCGGCGCTCTCGCCGTCGAAGATGCGGGCGTTCGTGAGCAGGATGGCGGTCATGTTCTTCTCTCAGGCAGGCGCGTGGCGCACGCCGGATGGCGAAGCGCGGTTAGCATCGCTCAGGCGTGCGCCCAAATCCAGCTGCGCTCGCGCGCGCAAGGGCCGGCGCGCCCGCCCGGCCACCGTCGCGGTCACGATGCGGGGCTCGCCTTGCGATAGTAGTCGGGGTAATCCGCGCCCAGGCCCTTGAAGCGCCGATGAATCCACAGGTACTGCTCAGGCACGGCCCGTACCTGTGCCTCGATCAGCCGATGGAACCGCTCGGCGTCCTCGCACGGGGAGTCGCTCGGGAAGTTCTCGAGCGGCGGCAGGATGCGCAGCCGGTAGCCGCCCGCGCCGGGCAACCGTTCGACGAAGTACGGCAGCACGGCCGCGCCGGTCATGCGCGCGATGCGCGACGTGGCGGTGTTGGTCGCGGCGGGGATGCCGAACAGCGGCACCATCTCGGCGCCTTTTTTCCGGTAGCTCTGGTCGGGTGCGAACCATACGCACTCGTTGTTCTTCAGCGCCGCGACCATGGAGCGGATGTCGTCGCGGCGTATGGCCCGTCCGCCGTTGCGGCAGCGGCACTGACTTTGCATGTACGCCAGTGCCTCGTTCTTGGTCGGGCGGTACAGAACGTTGATCGGGAACATCCCGGAGAGAATCCGGCCACCGATCTCGAGCGGCGTGAAGTGCGCGGTCAGCAATATGACCCCGCGGCCGCGGCTGAGCGCAGCGCGCACGTGTTCGCAGCCCTCGACCTGCGCCAGCTTCGCGAGCCGCTGCGGCGGGCTCCACCAGGCCTGGGCGATCTCGAGCAGCGCGATGCCGAGGCTCTCGAAATGCCGCCCAAGCAGCTCTTCGCGCTCCTCGCTCTGCAGTTCCGGCAGGCACAGCCTGATGTTGCGACGGGCGATGTCCACGAAACGCACCGGCAGGTGCCGCAGCGCCGCCCCGAGCGCCCGTCCGAGCGCAAGCTGCACGCGGAAGGGCAGCAGGGCGAGCAGCCGCAGCGCGCCGAGCGCGATCCAGGTGGGCCAGTAGCGCGGCGCGAGCAGTCGCAGCCAGCGCGGGCTCACGGCGCCGGTGAAGCGGCGGGCGGTGTCACTCATATGTACTAATCCGGCCGGACGCATGGGGTGCGGCCGCGCTCTTACTCTCAATCGCGGGCTCCGGCGCTCGCCGGAGTCCGTGCCCACCATCGACGGCTGCGGCCGACGCGTCGTGCATGGACCGTGCGGGCTGCGTGCAGCAGGAGCGGTCGCCCCAAGAGACGGCCGGCACCTTCGCGGATGCCTCCGCCGACCCCCCGTGCCTACCGGCATACCCTCATGCCCCCCCGGGGCGCTCGGGCACGCCCAACCCGTCTCTGGTTGTTCGTGGCTCGAAAGGCCAACTGTAGCAGAGATCTTCGCTTGTCAGCGCATGGCGATGCGGCGGTGCCGGGCGGGTCCCGCCGGGGTCTGCCTGCAGCGGTGCAGCAGCGCCGCCGGCCGGCCCGGCCGGGCGGCGAGCCGGCGCAATCGGTCGGCGCGGATGATGCGTGCACGCCATGAGGGGCGTATACAGAGCGGCATTTCGTTCGCCTCGGCGGCAGACAGGATCATGAAACACACTGGACACCCCATCGGCATCGGCACGCAGCTCGCTCAGCTCGGCAGGACCTCCGATGCGCATTATGGTTTCGTCAACACGCCCGTCTACCGCGGCTCGACGGTTCTGTTCAAGACTCTCGATGACCTGGAGAATCACCGGGCGCGCTATACCTACGGCACCGCCGGCACGCCGACCATCGAGAGCCTGGAGAGCGCATGGACGGCCCTTACCGCAGCGGCCGGCACCGCGCTCAGTCCATCGGGACTCGGCGCAGTCGCGCTCGCGCTGTTGAGCGCGCTGAAAAGCGGCGATCACCTGCTCGTGCCGGACAGCGTGTATCTGCCGACGCGCCACCTGTGCGCCAATCTGCTCGAGCGATTCGGGATCGAAACGAGCTACTACGACCCGCTGCTCGGCGCGGGGCTCGAGGCGCTGATCCGGCCGAACACCTCGACGATCTTTCTCGAATCCCCGGGGTCGCAGACCTTCGAGGTCCAGGACGTGCCGGCCATCACCGCGCTGGCGCGCAGGCATGAGCTGACCACCATCATCGACAACACCTGGGCCACCCCGCTTTTCTTCCATGCCCACGGGCACGGGTGCGATCTGGCGGTGGAGGCCGGCACGAAGTACCTCGGCGGCCACTCCGACATCCTGCTCGGGCTGGTCAGCGCCAATGCCCGGCTGTGGCCGGCGCTGAAGCGCACCTATCAGAGCATGGCCATGCTGCCCGGCGCGGAGGACTGCGCGCTTGCCCTGCGGGGCATGCGCACGCTGCACATCCGCCTGCAGGAGGCCGAGCGGCGCGGGCTCGAGATGGCCGCCTGGCTGCGCGGCCGGCCCGAGGTCATGACGGTGCTGCATCCGGCGTTCGAGTCCTGTCCGGGGCATGCGTTCTGGCGGCGCGATTTCACCGGCTCGACGGGGGTCTTTTCCATCGTTCTGCGGCCCCTCTTCACCCGCGAGGACCTCGCCCGCATGCTCGACCCGCTCTCGATCTTCGCCATGGGCTATTCCTGGGGCGGCTTCGAGAGCCTCATCATTCCCTTCGACTGCCGCAGCTATCGTACGGCGACTGCGTGGAATCCGGGCGGACTGACCCTGCGGCTGCAGATCGGACTGGAGGATCTCGATGATCTGAAGGCGGATCTGCGCGCGGGCTTCGAGAGACTCTCGGCCGGCAAGCGGTAGCGGGCGGATTGCGCCTGCGCGGCGCGCCCGCCGGGGCGGCCGGCGCCTCAGGGCCGGCGCGGCGCGCCGCTCGGGTCGGACTGATCCGTCAGTGCCGGCGCGCCGGGCGGGGTCAGCCGGCCGCTCGTGATCTCACCGCGGGCGTTGCGCGAGAGCTCCACGTGTCCCTGATCCTCCCAGGACTTCAGCAGCGTCGTGAGGGTTCTGTTGTAGCGCTCCAGCTGCTCGCGCTGCCTGCGCAGATCGCGTAGCGCGAGGCGCGCGTAGAGATGGGTGAGCAGCCAGGCGATCAGCGCGCCGAGCACGGTGCCGGCCAGCGTGGACACGAGAGTGGGCAGTACCTGGTTCATGCGATGCGTTCCGCGGCGGGGTGAGGGCCCCGGGCCATCATCGGCCCGTTCCCGCGCGCAGTCCACCGGGGCAAGCCCCGGGGCGGCCCGGCCGTTGCGCTCAGCGTCGTGCGGGCGCGCGTGCCGAGGTGGTGCGCGGGTCCTGGAACGGCTGCAGCAGTTTCGCGAGCAGCGTGTCGTTGTGCGCCTCGGGCAGCGCACTGCGCGGCAGCGACAGGCAAACGGTGACCCGGTCGATCCGGCGGTTGCTGTGCAGCACGGCGAGCGCACCGGCGAGGCGCCCGAAGCGCAGGGAGCGGCCGAGCGGGCTCTCGGGGGCAGCCGGGCTGTGCTGCTCGGCGAGCGCGGCCAGCGCCGGTTCGGACAGCTGCCAGTCCGCGCCGATCCGCTGCGCCAGGGCGCCGGCGCGCGCATCCATGAGCGCGCTGATCAGGGCCGCGGCCGAGGCGCCACGCGCGGCCGCCGCGCAGCGCTCGCGCGCGGCGCGGAACAGCACGATCTCCGCCAGTCCGCTGATCAGGCTCAGCAGCTCGGCGGTGAACGGCTCGATCCGCTCGGCCACCGCAGCGTGCACCACGGCCGCCTGCGCCGAGCGCAGCGCATGCTCCCAGACCAGCTGCGCGAAGTGCGGAAAGTCCTTCGCCGTGGCGGTGTTGAAGATCGGCTGCATCAGCGCGGTGGCGATCACCGAGCGCAGGCCGTCGCTGCCGAGAATGGCCACCGCCCGCTCGATCGATTCGACCGATTGCGGGCTGATGCGGTAGAAGGAGCTGTTCGCCATGCGCAGCAGGCTGTCCACCAGCGCCGGGTCGCGCGCGATGATGGCCACCAGCTGCCGCCGCGCGACCGTTTCGTCGTTGATGGCATGCATCAGCTGGGGAAGGAGATTCGGGCGGCGGGGAAAGTGGCGCCGCTCGCTCGCCGGATCACCGATCTTGGCGAGCGCCTGCGCGACCCGCTGCTCTTGCGCGGCGGCCGCCGCGGCCGGTTCGGCCATGCCGAGTTGCAGCGCACGCAGCCGCCCGAGGATCTCCCCCGGCTCGAGCACCTGGGCGATGCTCTTCGGCGGAGCGGGCTGCGGCGCCGGCTCAGGGACGGGCTCGGCCACCGGCTCGCTCGCCGGGCCGGCCCCAGGGGCGGAGCAGCCCGAGGGGGGCTCGGGGCCGAGCGCGGGTCGAGCTGCGGCCGAGCCCAAGGCCCGGCGCAGCGCCGGGCGCATCAGGACGGCGGCGGCAGCGAGCAGCAGCGGCGATAACAGCCAGAATCCCATGGATTGCAGCATCCCCCGGGAAGCAGACGAACGCTCCGTGATCCGTCCCCTTTTTCGGCAGGACAGGGGAAAACTCCGCCACGGAAGCGCCGATTTGTGACTGACTGCACGCTGCGATCCGCCCCCGGGGAACGAGGAGCATGACTCGCCGCCTGCCCGGGGCGCGTGCGCTCGGGCGTCGCGGCGCCAGCGGCGAGCGGGGACGCCCGCTCGCGCCCCGGGTATCATCCACCGAGCTCCCTCGCCCCTTCGCCATCGACGCCCCGGAGCGCGCCGTGCCCCACAAGTTCAAGACCCTCGCCGCCTTCGGGACCATCTATCTGGTCTGGGGCTCGACGTATTTCGCCATCCGGATCGGCGTGCTCGAGATCGCGCCGCTGCTGTTGGCCTCGATCCGCTTCACGCTCGCCGGCCTGGTCGTGTGCGCCTGGGCGCTCGCGCGGGGCCAGCGCCTGCCGAGCCGCCGGCAATGGGGCTCGATCGCGCTGCTCGCCTTTCTGATTTTCGTGATGGACTACGGGCTGCTCTTTACCGCCGAGGAGCGGATCCACTCGGGCATGGCGGCGGTGATTCTGGCCACCATCCCGGCCTTCACCGCGGTCGCGGAGATCATCTGGCTGCGCACGCAGCGGCTGACGCCGCGCCTCGCGGTGGCCCTGCTCGTTGGCCTCGGCGGCGTGGTGGTGCTGGTCGATCCCTCGCTCGGGGTGGCCGGCGCACCGGTGTACTGGCTCGCGGCGGTGGCGCTGATCGTGGCCGCGATGAGCTGGTCGGTCGCCTCCATTCTGGTGCGGCTGCTGCCGCTGCCGGCCTCGAAGACCATGAGCGCCGGCACGCAGATGCTCATCGGCGGAGTGCTGCTCGGGCTCGCCACGGTGCTCTGCGGCGAGGAGCACGGCTTCGATCCGGCGGCGGTCTCCACCGCCGCGTGGCTCGCGCTCGCCTACCTCATCGTGGCCGGCTCGTTGCTCGGGTTCTGCGCCTACACCTGGCTGATTCAGCACGAGTCGCCCACCAAGGTCGGCACCTATGCATATGTCAATCCGCTCATCGCGGTGAGCATCGGGTACCTGTTCGGCGGCGAGCCGCTCGATGCGCGCACCGTGCTCGGGACCGTACTGGTGATCGCGAGCGTCGTCATCATCATCACCGGCAAGACACGCAAAGCGGCCGTCCCCGTGCCGCTCGAGTCGGAACTCGGGGTCGAGCAGTCCTGAGCGGCCGTGCGGCTCGGTGCGACGCACTGCACGGTGTCGCGCGGGCCGGCGGGTAGAATGAGGCCGAATGGCGCAGCGGCGCTGCGCGCGGCCGTGGAGACAATCGAGGATCCATGAAAATTCTAGTCACCGGCGCGGCCGGGTTCATCGGCTTTCATACCTCCCGCAAGCTCCTCGCCCGCGGGCATGAGGTGGTCGGGCTCGACAACCTCAACGACTATTACGACGTGTCGCTCAAGGAGGCGCGCCTGCAGATGCTGCGTGCCGAGAGCGGCTTTCGCTTCGTGCGCCTCGACCTCGCCGACGAGCCGGCCATGGCGAAGCTGTTCGCCGCGGAGCGCTTCGCCCGGGTGATTCACCTTGCCGCGCAGGCCGGCGTGCGCCACTCGCTGAAGGACCCGCACAGCTACGTGCGCAGCAACGTCACCGGTACGCTGACGGTGCTCGAGGGCTGCCGGCACAATGCCGTGGAGCATCTGGTGTACGCCTCGACGAGTTCCGTCTACGGCGCCAACACCGACATGCCGTTCTCCCCGCACCGCGGCGCGGATCATCCGCTGTCGATCTATGCGGCCACCAAGAAGGCCAACGAGGCGATGGCGCACAGCTACTCGGCGCTGTTCGGCCTGCCGACGACGGGCCTGCGCTTCTTCACCGTCTACGGCCCCTGGGGCCGACCCGACATGGCGTTGTTCCTGTTTGCGCGCAACATCCTCGAAGGCAAGCCGATCGACGTCTACAACAATGGGCACCACAAGCGTGATTTCACCTACGTGGAGGATATCGCCGAGGGCGTGGTGCGCGCCTGCGAGCGCATCGCCGCGCCCGATCCGAACTGGAGCGGCGCGACGCACGATCCGGCCACGAGCCGCGCGCCGTACCGGCTCTACAACATCGGCAACCACCAGTCGGTGGAGCTGATGCGCTATATCGAGGTGCTCGAGGAGTGCCTGGGGCGCAAGGCCGAGAAGCGCTTCCTGCCGATGCAGCCCGGCGATGTGCCCGATACGTGCGCGGACGTGGAGGATCTGGCCCGAGAGGTCGGCTACCGGCCGGCGACCCCGGTCGAGGAGGGCGTGCGCCGCTTCGTCGAGTGGTTCTGCGAGTACTACGGCTACCGGCGCTGAGCCTGGGCTTCCGGGGGCGCCGCCGGCCCAGCTTGACGGCGGGCTGGCTAATAATCAGACTAATCAGATATATCGCGGCCCGTCGGCCGCAGACGCCTCGGAGGGGTGCCTTGAGTTCATTCACCTGCTGCCCGAGCGCCGCGGGCGCCGGCGGGTGCCGGGCGGTGAGGCACTGACCATGCGCGCCGAGCACGCGTTCGCGGTCGGCGCCGAGCTCGGCGAGGGACCGGTATGGTTCGCGCACGAGTCGGCGCTCTGGCTGGTCGACATCAAGGGCTGCCGGCTGCATCGGCTGCGACCCGGCACCGGCGAGCAGCGCAGCTGGCCGACGCCGGCGCCACCCGGATTTCTGGCGCCGCGCGCCGCGGGCGGCCTCGTGGTCGGCCTGAAGGGGGCGATCCACCGCTTCGACCCCGCGAGCGGACAGTTCACGGCATTGGTGCCCGTTGAGCCGCATCTGCCGGAGAATCGCCTCAATGACGGCTGCGTCAGCCCCGAGGGGGCGCTGTGGTTCGGCTCGATGCACGATCCGCAGATCCGCCCGAGCGGCACGCTGTACCGGCTGGATGCCGAGGGGCGCTGCGTGAGGCTCGATGCCGGCTACATCGTCACCAACGGTCCGGCGTTCAGTCCCGACGGGCGCACCTTCTATCACACCGACAGCCCTGCGCGCACCGTGTACGCCTTCGACCGGCCTGAACCGCACGTGCTCACCGGCAAGCGGGTGCTGATCCGGATCGAAGCGGCGGCGGGCTATCCCGATGGCACGGCGGTGGATGCGGAGGGCTGTCTGTGGATCGCACTGTGGTCCGGCTGGGCCGTG
Organism: Pseudomonadota bacterium; assembly: GCA_021792555.1. Taxonomy (GTDB): domain Bacteria; phylum Pseudomonadota; class Gammaproteobacteria; order Steroidobacterales; family Steroidobacteraceae; genus 13-2-20CM-66-19. Next base: position 41,642 of record JAJYUL010000025.1, on the reverse strand, counting down.
CGCCGCTATTCGCCGGACGGACGGCTGCTCGCCACGGTGCGGCTGCCGTGCTCGCAGGTCACCAAAGTGGCCTTCGGCGGGGCGGATCTGCGCACCGCGTACGTCACCACGGCTCGCCAGGGTCTCTCGCCCGCCGAGCGCGCCGCGCAGCCGCTCGCCGGCGACGTATTTTGTTTCAGCGCGCCCGCTGCAGGGCTGCCGCAGCCTCAGGCCACTGTCGCGTGCGGCTGAGCGGGGCGGACCGATGAGTCAACGCATCGAGCACACCGACGAGGCGGCCTCGCCGCACCAGGTGGCGGGCGCAGATGCCGCTGCCGCGCGGGTGCTGTGCGACTGGGGCAGCAGCCGTCTGCGCGCGTTTCTCGAGACCGGCGGAGTGATTACCGAGCGGCGCAGCGGGCCGGGCATCGGGCAGCTCGAGCAGGACTCACCGGCCGAGGTGCTCGCGCGCGTGCTCGCGCCGTGGCGCGCGCACAGGCGCATCGGGCGCATCGTGCTGTGCGGCATGGCCGGCTCGCGCAACGGGCTGGTGGAAGTGCCGTACGTGCGCGCTCCGGCCACACTCGCGCAGTGGCGGGCCGCGGCCGGCCTGGTGCGCAGTGGAGCGGACACGCTGATCGTGCTTGCGGGCATCCAGGCGCAGAACTTCCGCGACGTAGCCGACGTGATGCGCGGCGAGGAGACGCAGATCTTCGGGGCGCTCGCGCTCGAGCCGCCGCTCGCGGACGGGCGGCAGATGATGGTGCTGCCCGGTACGCACAGCAAGTGGGTCGAGGTGCGCGACGGGCGCATCGCGCGCCTGCAGACCTATTTCACCGGGGAACTGTTCGAGCTGCTGAGCACGCGCTCCTCGCTGCTGCGCGTCGGCGGGGCGGCCGAGGCGGACGAGGAGGCGTTCGAGGTCGGACTGCGCAACGCGGCCCGCTTCGATCTGGCGGCCAACCTGTTCGAGACGCGCAGCGCGCAGCTGATCGAGGGGCGCTCGGCCGGCTGGGCCCGCTCGCTGCTCTCGGGGCTGCTGATCGGCGCGGAGGTGCACAGCATGCTCGCGCGGCGCGATGGGCCGTCCGGGCCGTTGACCCTCATCGGCGACCCGGCGCTGACGGCGCGCTACCTGCGTGCGCTCGGCAGCTACGGCGCCGAGGCGCGCGAGCTCGACGGCGAGCGCTGCGTGCTCGCGGGGTTGCGCGCCGCGTCGGAAGGTTTGCAGGAGTCCTGACATGACGATACAAGCGTTCGCCGGCGAGAACACCCCGCCGGTCGTGGCCATCCTGCGCGGGGTCAATCCCGCCGAAGCGCTGCCGATCGGCCGGGCGCTGCTCGAGGGCGGGATCCGCATGATGGAGGTGCCGCTGAATTCACCCCGGCCGCTCGAGAGCATCGCGCGGCTCACGGGCGCGTTCGGCCACGAAGCGCTGGTTGGCGCCGGCACCGTGATGTCGGCGCAGGAGGTGACCGAGGTCGCCGCGGCGGGGGCGCGGCTCGTGGTCTCGCCGCACACGGACACCGCGGTGATCGACCGCGCCGTCGCGCTCGGTCTTGAGTGTCTGCCCGGCTTTCTCACGGCGACCGAGGCGTTCAGCGCGCTCGGCGCCGGCGCGCAGCAGCTGAAGCTCTTTCCCGCCGCGAGCCTCGGGGCGGGCTATTTGAAGGCGTTGCGCGATGTGTTGCCGCGCGCGGCGGGCGTCTGGGCGGTCGGCGGCACCGGGGCGCACGATCTGGCCGCGTGGCTCGATGCCGGCGCCGCCGGGATCGGGGTCGGAGGCGCGCTCTACAAGCCGGGCGACGCTGCGCAGCTCGTGCGCGAGCGCGCGCAGGCGCTGCATGCCGCCTGGACAGCTCGGCGCGCGCGCAGCGCCGCGCAGGGCTGAGGGGCCCGCGCATGCATCCGAAGGCGATCGACTGGATCATCATGGGAACGTATTTCGCGTTCGTGCTCGGCATCGGCGCGGCGCTGAAGCGTTCCATGCGCACCAGCACGGATTTCTTCCTCTCCGGGCGCGCCATGCCGGCGTGGATCGCGGGGCTGGCGTTCATCTCGGCGAACCTCGGCGCGCAGGAGGTGATCGGCATGGCCGCCTCGGGCGCCAAGTACGGCATGGTCACCAGCCAGTTCTACTGGGTGGGGGCGATCCCGGCGATGGTGTTCCTCGGGGTATTCATGATGCCGTTTTACTACGGCTCGCGCGCCCGCTCGGTGCCGGAGTACCTGAAGCTGCGCTTCGATGAGAAGACCCGGGGCCTGAATGCCATCACGTTTGCGGTGATGACGGTGTTCTCCTCGGGCATCTCGCTCTACGCGCTCGCGCTGCTGCTGCGGCTGCTGCTCGGCTGGGACTTCAACACCAGCGTGGCCCTCTCGGCGCTGATCGTGCTCGTGTACATCTTCCTCGGCGGCCTGACCTCGGCGATCTACAACGAGGTGCTGCAGTTCTTTCTCATCGTGTTCGGGTTCGCGCCGCTGGTGCTGATCGGCCTGAAGGACGTCGGCGGCTGGCAGGGGCTCATCGCCGGCCTGCACACCGTGGCGCGCTCGCGCGGCTTCGAGCCGAACGCGTGGCTGAGCACCTGGGGCGTGATGGGCAGCCCGCGCGACAATCCCATGGGGGTCGACTGGTTCAGCATGGCCATGGGGCTCGGGTTCGTGCTGTCGTTCGGGTACTGGTGCACCGATTTTCTGGTCGTGCAGCGCGCGCTCGCGGCCGACTCGATGGACTCGGCGCGCCGCACGCCGCTCATTGCCGCGGTGCCGAAGATGCTCTTTCCGTTCCTGGTGATCCTGCCGGGGATGATCGCCATCGCCGCCACGGTGCACGGCGGGGCGAGCGGCCTTGCCCTGCCGCGCAAGGCCGACGGGCAGCTCAACTACGACATGGTGGTCCCGCTGATGCTCGGCCGGTACTTTCCGAACGGCATGCTCGGGCTAGGGCTGACGGCGCTGATGGCGAGCTTCATGACCGGCATGGCCGGCAACGTCACGGCGTTCAACACCGTGTGGACCTACGACATCTACCAGGCGTACATCCGCCGCGACGCCTCGGATGCGCATTATCTGACGGTCGGGCGCCTTGCCACCGTGGTGGGCATCGCGCTGTCAGTGGCGGCCGCATACCTCGCCAACCGCTTCAGCAACATCATGGATCTGCTGCAGCTGCTGTTCGCGTTCGTCAATGCGCCGCTGTTCGCGACGTTCCTGCTCGGGATGTTCTGGAAGCGCGCGAGCGGTCACGGCGCCTTTGCCGGACTGCTCGCCGGCACCCTTGCGGCCGCGGTGCATCATGGTCTGACGCTGCCAGTGGGGCGCACCACGGGGATCAAGGGCGGCTGGATCGCCGTGCTGCATCTGTACCCGAGTCAGATGGCGCAGAATTTTTGGACGGCGATCTACGCCTTCGCCGTCTGTTTCATCGTGACCGTATTGGTGAGTCTGCTGACCCAGCCGCGTCCCGAGCAGGATCTGGTCGGGCTGGTGTATTCGCTCACGCCGCGCGAACGCTCGACGGCGCGCCGCTGGTACCGCCGTCCGGCGGTGCTCGGGGCCTGTGTGCTCGCCGCGGCGGTGGCGCTCAACGTCATGTTCTGGTGAGGACTCATGGGACTCGACATCCGCATTCCGATGGGCGCGCTGTTCAGTCTGCTCGGGGCGCTGCTCGCCGGTTACGGCCTGATCGGCGGACAGGCGCTCGCGCGCCGCTCGCTCGGCATCAACATCGATCTGTGGTGGGGCCTGCTGCTGCTCGCCTTCGGCGCATCGATGCTGCTGCTGGCGTGGCGGGCGCGCAGGCGGCACTGAGCCGAGTTCGCGGAGCAAAGGGCCGCGGGCGCGGCAGCACATGCTGCTCGGTACCGCGAGCGCCTATTCCATGGGCAATGGCGGCGTGAGTCGCCGGACGAGCTGCTGCGCGAGGTAGGGGATTCCGGACTGAGCGGGATACGCCAAGTGGGGACAGCCGGGAGGGGCCGCGATTCTCTGCCGCGCCACCCCAAGTCCCTCGCCCCCCAAGCGCCCGCGCGGCTGAATTCATCCCCGCACGCGGCGTGCGCCTCTGAGTCCTGGCGCCTGTCATGACCTGGGACCGGGTCGGGCACTGGGCGCCCGGTGAAGGGTGCGGATCTGCGTCGCCTAGGTGCCTGAACGCATTGCCTCGACGGCTCTGCGTCGGAGCGCAGCATTGACCGCAGCGAGAGCCTGCGCGGCCTCGATGCCTTGCGGGCGAAAGACCAGGGCCTGCTGGAAATCCGCCTGGGCATGAAACAGTCTCCCGCCCTCAAAGGCCGTGAAACCTGAGCGCATCGCCCGTTTGTAGCCGATCTCGCCGAAGGCGGTACTGACGCGCGCCAAGGCAACCCTTGCCTGCTCGTAGCCTGGGTCACGTGCGACCGCCTGTCTGAAATAGTAGACCGCGCGCGAGTAGCTGCCGAGACGTTCCGCCTGCCGCCCCTCGGACAGCAGGGACCGTGCGGCATTGAGCGAGCGCGCTTGCCGCTGCCCGAGCGCGGCCCGGCGGCTCTGCGGATCGATGCGCCGGGCCAGCGTGAATGCCCGGATCGCCGAGTTCTGGCGCCCGGCCGCGAGCGCATCCTGTCCTGCCACCAGCTGCGCGGTCAGCGCGAGCGGTGCGCCGGCTGCAACGGCCGCGAGCAGCCCCTGCGCCCGCTGCCAGCGCCGGCGTGCGGCCTCGAATTCCCCGTCCCGCTCGGCTTGGCGTGCCTTGCGCGCCTGGCGCATCGCGCCCAAAAATTGGCTCGAGTCCCAGACCGCTGCGCCGCGTACGGCGAGCGCCTGCAGTCGCCGGCCGAATTGAGCCTGCTGCCCCCGGAGTCTGGCCGCCGGCACCGATTCCGGCGCAGCAATCGCGGAGCCCGGAGCGAGAGCCTTGGAGTGCATCGGATGCACCCATTGCATCAGGTCGTCCGCATGAATTCGCGAAGCGATTGTCGAGATGAGTTTCAACGGGTTGCTGCGCAGCTGCGGCCGCGGCAGCAGCTGGAGCCCTCCGAGGGTGATCATTGCACCCGCGGTGAACCCAAGCAGCACGTTGCGTATCAGGCGCGGTCGCTTTGCGGACCTTGCGGCAGACGCCAGCGGATCGCCGGAGCGAGGAGAGCGGACTGCGTGGATCCGCGGCATATCCTCGACCGGCGGTTGCAGCGAACTGCATTCAGGCAGCGGCTCAGGCGCATTCTGCGCCGGCGGCGCAGCCGCGCCTCTCAGTGGAAGCGTCCCGGCCTCGGGCGTCGCGGCGGTGGCCGGCGGTGCAATGGCTGCGGCGGCGCCTCCCGGTGCCGCTCTGGCCGAGGTGCAGCACTGTGGCGTCGAAGGTCGCGCGCAGGCGCGAGACGACACCATGGTCCTGCCCGCCGAGAGATCGGCCAGCTCAGTCAGATCGAGCGCCAGCGTCGCGCTCAGCGAAGCCTCGAGTTCTGCGGCGACCTGATGCATGGATGGCGGGCGCTCGCCGGGCCAAGCGGACAGCATCCGCATGACGAGCTCGACGAGTTGTGCCGGGGCAGCCCGGACCGGCTCGAGTTGCGGCACAGGACCGCTTTGGATCTGCGTGGCGTCGAAGTTCGGAAAATAAGGAGGGTGTCCGGTCAGCAACTCGTAGGCCAATGCGCCAAATCCATAGATATCATCGGCGACAGTCGCGGGCTCACCGCGAAGCTGACCGGGGCTCGCCGTGAAGGGTGAGCCCGCGGCGGTGCGCACGCCGGCTTGTTCAGTCGCGACATCGCTCAGCACGGCGGCCGCCCCAAAATCCGCGAGCTTCGACTCGCCGCTGCTGTCAAAAAGCACATTGGCTGGCTTGAGATCCCGATGCACGACCCCGTGCTCGTGCGCGTACTGGAGCGCGTTTGCGACCTGCAGCAGAACCGGCACGATCTCCATGTAGCCCTTGCCGCGCAGCCTGGAAAGATCTCCTCCGTCGGCGAGCTCCATCGGCAGCACCGCGCAGCCGTCGGCACGCTCCGGAGGCAGGACGCGGAGAATGCCGGGATGCCTCAGCTGCGCGCACACCGCATACTCGCGCTCGAGCGCAGCCCAGGCACGCGGAGAGCGCGCTGCGCCCGGCGCGAGGATCTTGAGCGCGAGCCAAACATCCGCGGCCTCATCGCGCGCCCGCCAGACTTCGCCTTGCCCACCGACTCCGAGGCGCTCGATCAGGGTGTACCGGCCAATTTGCTTCGGTCGCTCCATCGCGCTGACGTGCAACATGTTCTCCTCCTGCGAGAGTGGGCCCGTTCGGACTTGCGGCATGCCGATGCCGTGAGTCGACTGCGTTTTGAACATTACCACCGATCCGGGCTGTATCGAGCATGTCGCAGATTGCCAACATGCATTGTCTTGTGCACTTGCGCTGAAGCTGAACGCCGGATTTACGAGAGGTCGTTAGGTTCGCTTGTCAGTGCGAATGAGATGATGCTGCAGAAGTCATCTGCCGTGTGTCAGGTGCGATCGAGGAGTCGCGTCCATGACGCGCGCAGCTGCGCGGCTGTTGCGTTGAGGTGGGCGGGCGAGCCGATCAGAGCGGCGATTCAGTGACCACTGTGAGCATCGGTTCGGGCTGCTGTTGTCTGGGAAGCTGCAGCGCTGCAGTGCGCCTTTGTCCTCGTGGTATTCCGTGCGCAGGGGGCATTGACACCGTCGGATGACCTTGCCGGACATCGGATGAAGCGACGCCATGACTCACTGGCGCCGGCGGCGTGTACTGTCCGCGCCGGCGTTTGCTTGCCCGGCGCTGCGCCGGTGTCATGACGAGCAGTTCGGGCCGCCAATGGTCGGCGCCGATGGGCGGTGGGGGCGGGCCGTCGTGGCCCGGCCGGTGCGCGACTCGCCCTGGTGGCCGCGAGCGCAGTCCCGTGGCGCGAGCTGCTGCGTCGCTGCACAGCCGCGCACGGGATGTCGGCCCAGACGCCGCGCGGCTCTTGCGCTCACGCGCGGGCCAGGAGGCGCAGCGGAATCCTACAGACCCAATTCGCTCAGCCCGGGATGATCGTCCGGCCGGCGCCCGAGCGGCCAGTGATAGAGGCGTTGCGCCTCGGTGATCGGCACGTCGTTGATGCTTGCGAAGCGGCGGCGCATCAGGCCGCGCTCGTCGAACTCCCAGTTCTCGTTGCCGTAGGAGCGGAACCAGGCGCCGCCCGCGTCGTGCCATTCGTACGCGAAGCGCACGGCGATGCGGTTGCCGGTGAAGGCCCAGACTTCCTTGATCAGCCGGTAATCGAGCTCGCTCGCCCACTTGCGCTTCAGGAACGCGATGATTTCGGCCCGGCCGGTGAGGAATTCCGAGCGGTTGCGCCAGCGGCTGTCCTCGGTGTAAGCGAGCGCGACGCGCTCGGGGTCGCGGGTGTTCCACGCATCCTCCGCCGCGCGGGCCTTGGCGGCGGCGCTCTCGGCGGTAAAGGGCGGCAGCGGTGGGCGGCTGGACATGGCCTTCTCCTCGATCGCCACGGTCGGCGCCAACGGTACGGAGCGCGGCGCGGGCGGTCAAGCGCCGCGCCGCGGCCGATCAGTGATTGTCGCGCGGTACGCCGAAGCGCGCCTCGACCCGCTGAAAGCGCTCCGCGCCGTTTAAGATCATGCCTTCCCCGAGCTGGCCCACCATGGCGCGCTGGATCTGCTGCCAGGGGGTCTGCGAGGGCGGCGGCTTGTAGCCGCCGGCCGCCTCGAGCGCCGCGCGGCGCGCGGCGAGCTCGCGCTCATCGATGAGCACGTTGACCTCGCGCTTGCGCAGATCGACGCGGATCCGATCGCCGTTTTTGAGCAGCGCGAGCCCGCCGCCGGCGGCCGCTTCCGGCGAGGCGTTGAGGATCGAGGGAGAGCCGGAGGTGCCCGACTGGCGGCCATCCCCGATGCACGGCAGCACGGTGACGCCCTGTTTGATCAGATAACTCGGCGGGCGCATGTTGACCACCTCGGCCGAGCCCGGGTAGCCGATCGGGCCGGTGCCGCGCATCACGAGCACGGTGTGCGCATCGATGCCGAGCGCCGGGTCGTCGATGCGCGCGTGATAATCCTCGGGCCCGTCGAACACGGCGACCGGAGCCTCGAACGCGTCCGGGTCGGCGGGATTGCTCAGATGGCGCTCGCGGAACTCCTCGGAGATCACGCTGGTTTTCATGATGGCCGAGTCGAACAGGTTGCCGCGCATCACGAGGAAGCCGGCGTTTGGCTTCAGCGGGCGATCGATCGGGCGGATCACCTCTGCATCGAGGATGGGGCGGCCGCGGCAGTTCTCCCCGAGCGTGCGGCCGTTGACGGTCAGGGCCTGCTCGCGGATCAGGCCGCGCTGCATCAGCTGATTGACCACGGCCGGCACCGCGCCGGCGCGGTGGAAGTCCTCGGCCAGGTACTCCCCGGCCGGCTGCAGGTTCACCAGCAGCGGGACCTCGTAGCCGTAGGTCTGCCAGTCCTCCAGGCTCACCTCGACGCCCATATGCCGGGCGATCGCCGCAAGGTGGATCGGCGCGTTGGTCGAGCCCCCGATGGCCGAGCTCACCACGATGGCATTGAGGAACGCCTCGCGCGTCATGATGGCCGACGGCCGCAGATCCGCGCGCACCATCTCGACGATGCGAGTGCCGGTCTCGTAGGCGATCTGGGCGCGCTCGCGATACGGGGCGGGAATGTTGCCCGCGCCCGGCAGCTGCATGCCGAGCGCCTCGGCGATCGAGTTCATGGTGCTCGCCGTGCCCATGGTGTTGCAGTAGCCGGTCGAGGGCGTGGAGGCGGCCACCCGCTCCATGAAGCCCGCGTAGTCGATCTTTCCGGCGGCGAGCAGCTGCCGGGCGTGCCACACGATCGTGCCCGAGCCGACGCGCTTGCCTTCGTACCAGCCGTTGGTCATCGGCCCGACCGACAGCGCAATGGCCGGAATGTCCATGGTGGCGGCGGCCATCAGGCACGCCGGGGTGGTCTTGTCGCAGCCGATGGTGAGCACCACGCCGTCGAGCGGATAGCCGTGCAGCACCTCGACCAGCCCGAGGTAGGCGAGGTTGCGATCGAGCGCGGCGGTCGGCCGGCGACTGGTCTCCTGGATGGGATGCACCGGGAATTCGATCGGCACGCCGCCGGCGGCGCGGATGCCGGCCGCCACGCGCTCGGCGAGCACGAGGTGGTGGCGGTTGCAGGGCGAGAGGTCCGAGCCCGTCTGGGCGATGCCGATGATGGGCTTGCCGGACTGCAGCTCCTCGAGGGTCAGGCCGTAGTTGAGGTAGCGCTCGATGTGCAGCGCGGTCATGCCCGGATCGGCCGGATCGTCGAACCACGCGCGTGAGCGCAGTTTGGGCTTGGAGTCTTTGTCCCGGTTGGATGCGGCCATGGCTGTCCCGTCAAATCGCCACTTTGAGATTAATAATCATATAATATGTGCGGGCAATCGCAAGCCCTTGACACAGCAGCGAACAGGCCGCCGGTGGCCGCTGAGCGCACGATATAATTTCGTCAGCCGTCACGATGCCGAACTGAAAGACCCCTCCGTGGCCCTACCGAGAATTCCGCGCGAACGCAGCCTGACTTACGGTCTGGTCGAGTCTGTGGGTCAGCTGATCGTCACCGGCGCGTACGACGTGCAGCCGTTTCCGACCGAAGGGGAACTGTCCCGCCAGCACGGCACCAGCCGCTCGGTCACCCGTGAGGCGGTGAAGATGCTCACCGCCAAGGGGCTGCTGCAGGCGCGGCCGCGCCAGGGCACGAGCGTCACTCCCGAGGCGCAGTGGAATCTGCTCGATCCGGACGTGCTGCGCTGGCTGCTCGAGCGCAAGTTCTCACTGCAGCTGCTCGCGGAGTTCACCGAGATGCGCCTCGCGATCGAGCCGGCGGCCGCGGCGCTTGCCGCGAAGCGGGCCGACCGCGAGGCCATCGGACGGATCCGCGAGGGACTTGAGCGCATGAAGGCCGCCGGACAGGGCGAGGATGAGCCGGTGGCCGCCGATATCGCCTTTCACACGGCGGTGCTCGCCGCCACCGGCAACCGCTTCTTCGCCCAACTCGATCCGCTGATCAACACCGCGCTGAGGATCTCGATCCGCTTCACCAACCGCATCAAGGGCCGGGCGGCCGGCATCGCGCACCACGAGGAAGTGCTCGATGCGATTGCCGCGGGCGATGCCGAGCGTGCCGCGCTCGCGATGCGCTCGCTGGTCGGGGAGGTGTTGGCGCTCATCACGGCGGCATCCGCGCAGCCCGGCACGGCGCGCAAGGCCGCGCGGCGCACTGCGTTGACTTGAACGTGACAATCGCGCTCGCCCGGACGGGCGCCGGGATGCTCTTAAGCCCGGCGGCCCGGCACATCGGCGCGGTGCCGGCAGCTGTCGGGACGCGCTGAGCCGAAATCCGCCGCGCCGCGTCCGTACCGATCGGCGCGCCCGGGCGCCTGCAGGGCCGGCGGTGGCGCCGGGTTTTGCTGCGCCGCGGCACTGGGAGTATGGTAGCGCCTCGGGGAGGTCAGCATGAAAGGCTGCAAGGGTCGACGGATCCTGCTGCTCGGCGAGGACACGTCGGTGTCGGCTCGCCTCGCAGACCTGCTTGCCGAGCGGGGGCACGACGCCATGGCATTTCACAGCCGTGGAGAGCTCAAGGCCGCGCTGGCCGCACAGGAGCCCGACCTCATCATCGTCTGCGTCGCCGCCGGGGCGAGCGGCGAATCGGGCCTGACATCGGCCGCACGCCTCTTCAATACGTCGGCCATCCCGTTCGTTCTGCTGACCACGAACTGGGCCGAGGCCGATGCGTGCGCGGGCGCCGAGGGCGGTGCGCTCGCAGTCCTCGCCAGCAGCTACGCCAACCTGCCGCACTGTGTGCCGGCGATTTGCGCGGCCCTCGAACGGCATCTCGAGCTTCGCCAGTTGCGCCACCGCACCGAGCTGCTGAGCGCGGCACTGCAGCGGGCGCGCGCCATCAGCGCCGCCACCGGGGTGCTCATGGAACGGATGCGGCTCAACCAACAGCAGGCGTTCGAGGCACTGCGCGCCGCGGCGCGCGCGCAGCGCTGCCGACTGAGCGAGTTCGCAGGCGCGCTGCTGCTGTCGCTCGAGTCGCTGAACGCCCTTCATCAATCCTCGAGCAGTCCGCACGCACGCTGGAAACGTGAACCGGCTCACGGCAGGGCGTCGTCAGAATAGTATTATAAATTCGCATACTCAGATACCCGTGTGCACCGCGAAGACGCCTCGTCGCGTCACGCTCAGCCGCCGAAATCTCGCGGCCAACTCCTGACGGGCCCATACCCCAGCCCATTACTGCGACCCAGGGCCCGATCGGGCGTGGGTGGCTTTTGGTGTACACGAGAACGTGGAAACTCAACGACTGCGGTCGGTACAGCAACCCGGCCGCGTGGGCAGATTGCTCGATTCCCTGCTTGATTCCGAGCGGCTCGTGACAAGCCATGCGACGCGAGTCAACTCGGCGGCGGCGCTGCCGGCGCCGCTGCGCCGTCTGAGCAGGCTCATCGACCGACAGGACTCGGTGTGGCGCTCCTGGACCGACGGGCCGCGGATCTGGTTCTTCGAGGGCGTGTTCTCGCTCGAGCTGTCCCGGGAGCGGGGCAAGCCGGTGCTGAACCTGCGCGAATATGACCGAGTGGGCGATCTGCTGCGAGCGCGCATGTTCGTGTTGACCTCGGATCACGGGTGGCAGAAATGCGAATGAACGGCCACTACGGGACGCCCGGGCATGCTGCCGGGCCCACCGTGTCGCTCGCGACGCTCATGCCGGAAATGCAACAGCTCGAGGGGCGCGTGCACGCCGCTGCGGCACCGTCGATCGACGTGCATGCGACGCTCTCGGATCTGCAGAGCGTAGCCCGTGCGGCGCGCCTGGCCGGACTTGCGACCTACTCCTCGGTCGTGCTGCGCGTCTGCGAGCAGCTCGCGCCGGCGGAGCGCAGCGGAGAGTTCACCGAGGCGCAGGCGCTCTTCCTGCGCCGCTGGGCGCGCACCTCCTTGCGCTATCTGGAGGCGCGGGAGGATTTCAGGCATGCCGCGGCCCTGGTGGACATGCTCGGCGGCGGATCGATGCCCGCGCTCGCAACCGAGGAGCGTATCGAGCTGCTGCGCGGTCTGCTGACCGAGACGACGCAAACGCGCCCGCACAGTGCGCAGCGGCATCTGTTCCGGGATGCCGGACCATCCGGGCGCGAGAAGCAGGCAGAGCCTGATGTGTCCGGGCCCGAGAACGCGAGCGTCGTCGCTCCGTGCGAGACTGCCGAACGCAAGACGCTCGAACAGCGTCTCGCTGCCATGCTCGACGGCGCGCCAGATGAGCCGATCGGCGTGCTTTCGATCGGGTTGCAGGGCATCGAAAACATCATCGACAGCTTCGGCCGCGACGTCGGCAATGCCGTGCTCGGCCATGTCGCGGGCCTGCTCGCCGAACGCGTCGTGCCGGGTGGCTGGGTGGCGCGCTCGGGCGATCATCAATTCGTCGTGGTGATTGCGGGCCGCCCGCCCGCGGGGCTGTCCGGGGAGGCCGCGCGGCTAATCGCGGCGATCGAGCGCAGCCACGAGATTGCAGGCCAGCCGGTGGCGGTGAGTGCGCGTGTCGGCGTCGCGGTGTGTCCCGAAGATGGCCGTGAAGCGCAGGAACTGCTCGGCAGCTCGGAGGTGGCGCTGCATCAGGCCAGCATGAGCGGGCGTCAGCCGGTGCAGTTCTTTGCCATGCACATGCGCCAGGCCGCCTTGCGGCGGGTCAGCATGGAGACGCACTTGCGCCGGGCGATCGAGACCGAGAGCTTCGAGCTGCACTATCAACCGAAGATCGCCGTGCGCAGCGGAGAGCTGTGCGGCGTGGAGGCGCTGCTGCGCTGGCGCCAGGATGAGCACCGGCTCATCCTGCCGGCAGAGTTCATTCCGATCGCGGAGCAGACCGGCCTGATCGTGCCGCTCGGGGAGTGGGTGATCGATGCGGCGTGCCGGCAATTGCGGCGCTGGCAGGAGGAGGGCGGCCCGGCTGTCGCCGTCGCGGTGAATCTCTCGGCGGTTCAGCTCGGCGCGCGCCGCACCGTCGAGCGGATCCTCGAGGCGCTCGAGCGGCATGCCGTCCCGGCGCGGCTGCTGGAGCTCGAAATCACCGAAACGGCCGTCATGGGCGATCCCGGGCAGATCGCCGATCAGCTGGCGAGCCTTGCGCGCCTCGGAGTGGCTCTGGCGCTCGATGACTTCGGCACCGGCTACTCGAACCTGGCCCAACTCGGGCGTTTGCCGCTCGCCGCGCTCAAGCTCGACAAGTCGGTGGTCTTGCGAGTCGCAACGCATGCGCGTGCGGCGACCGTCCTTGGCGCGATCATCGGCATCGGGCACGCGCTCGGGATGCGCGTGGTGGCTGAGGGCGTGGAGACTCGCGAGCAGCTCGAGGCGCTGCGTGTCGCGGGCTGTGACGAGTGCCAGGGTTACCTGATCGCCAAGCCCATGAGCGCGGCACACCTGCACGAGTGGGTGCGCAGCCGTCGGGGGCAGAGCCGGGCGGCCTGACCCGCATCGCCTGGGCGCGGGGTGAGGCCAAAGCCGTGGTGAGTTTCCCCGGGGGTCTGGGCGAGTCTGCTCGGCGCCCGGACGGCCGCTCCGCCGGGTGCGCTGCCGCCGTGATGCGGCGGCGGCCCTCGCCGCAGCGTGCGCCGGTCGATTGCCGCAGCGCTCTTATGGCAAAAGGCGCCGTGCCGCACCGGCGTGAGCGTCACAATCAGCGGGGTCCTCCGATCCGTCTCGCTCTGGCGACGCAGGCCGGGCATTCAGGCTTGATTCAGCGCGGATTGGCCACTCTGCGCACGGCGGTCATCAGCCATGACGAGTCGCAGCGGGCGCATGGGGCGTGCTGCGCGCGCTGCGAGCGAGTCCCGCTCGGCGCCTGTCCGGACGGCGCGCGAGGCTCAGGGGTGCAATGCGTAGGGCAACGGAAAGGCGCATAGAAGGTGACGACGCAAAGCGCAAAACAAACAAGGATCCTCATCCTCGCGGAGGACACTTCCGTCGCATCCCGTGTCGCGGACTTGCTCCTCGAGCGCGGCTGCGAGGCGGCGGCGCATCGCGATCCGGCCGACCTGATGGCGGCCGTCAGCGCACAGGCGCCGGACCTCGTCATCCTGTGCGTGCCGGCAGGGCTCGAGCCGAACTACTCGCTCGGCGTGGCGCTCTGCGGCGTGTTCGCAGTCCCGTACATCGTTCTGGCCGCGGTGTGGGATGAGATCGGCGCCAGCGCTGCGGCAAAGAACGGTGCGCTGGCGTTCCTCGCGAGCCGCTATCCGCAACTGCACCACTGCGTGCCGGCGATCATGGCGGCCCTGGAGCGGCATGCGGCGCTGCGCGGGTTCGAGCGGCGCGTCGTGCGCCTGGAGGAGGCCCTGCAGCACTCACGAACCATCAGCGCGGCGTGCGGGGTACTGATGGAGCGGCTGCACGTGAACCGCCGTGAGGCGTTCGAGCGGCTGCGCTCTGCGGCCCGCGCCCGCCGCATGCGCGTGCTCGACAGCGCCGCGGGCATGCTGGCGGCGCTGGAGGCGATCAATGAGCTCGGCGATGCGTACCCTGTCAGCGGAGCCGAGCCGCACTGTGACCGGCTTCGCAGTTTTGTGCCGAAAAACAGATAACATAACGACCTCGGGATGCACCTTATTCTCGTGCATCCGCCTCAGGACACGCTCAGCGCTGTCGACGGCCGCCTGATTCCCGCGCCACGGCTCTCCCCCGGGCCCCTCTTCGCCCGTTCCAATGCGCATGCGCGTCAAGCGATGCTTGACGCGCCGACGGAGGCGTGCGTGATCATGGAAACCCAGCGATTGCGGACCGTTCAACATCCGGCGCGCGTCGGCGATCTGCTCGACTCGCTGCTCGGAACGCAGCAGATGATTCCCCCCGGCCTCATTCGCGTGGTGTCGGCCTCACTGCTGCCGGCGCCGCTGCGCCTGCTCAGCCGGTGCATCGAGCGGCGCGATGGTGCCTGGCGCGCCTGGACGGATGGAGCGCGAGTGTGGTTCTTCGAGGCGCTGCTCTCGCTCGCGCTGTCGCGTGAGCGCGGCAAGCCGGTCATTCAGCTCAAGGAGTACGACGAGGCCGGCGATCTCGTGCGCGTGAGGACCTTCGTCTCGACGGCCGCCCACGGGTGGCAGCGATGCGCATGACAGCGGAAACCGGCTGGCCGGCGGTGCACGCCGAGGCGAGTCAGCTGCTCAGCGCGCTCGTCGGGGAGCTCTGCGGGCCTGTGCAGCACGGCGGGCGGCACGAGGGTGGGCCCGTCGATGCGCCCGCTGCGCGCGCCAAGCTGCACCGGCTGGCGCGCGTTGCGCGCAAGGGCGGCCTGGCGAGCTTCGCGTCCATCGTGCTTCGCCTCGCCGAGCGGCTCGAGCCTTGCCTGCGCGCCGGCGCGTTCGCGCCGCGGGATCTCGAGCAGTTCAGCTGCGTGGCAGCGCACTGCGGGCGCTATCTCGATGATCCGACCGACATGCGGGCCGCGGCAGCGCTGGTGGAGGCGCTCGGGGCAGAGCCGGATCCGGCCGCCGGCCGTTGGGAGCGCAATCAGCTGCTTCAGGGCGTGGTCGAGGAGGCCACGGAACTCATTCGCAACGTCGGCGCTGCGCCGAATGCGGGCGGACACGACGGGCTGACGGGGCTGTTCGACAGGGATGCGCTGCGCGCGAGGCTGCAGGAGATGCTGACCGCAGCCGGCGCATCTCATCTGTCCGTCGCAGTCATGGCCATCGGGATCGGGGGTGTCGAGGACATCCTCGATTCCCTCGGGCCGCAGGTCGCCACGGCGGTCGTGGCGAACGCCGCGCGCGCGCTGATCTGCGCTGTGCCTTGCGGCGAGGTGGTCGCACGGCTGGGCACAGACCATTTCGTCGTCGTGCGGACCGGCCTCAGCGCGCTCGAGCTCAGCGAGGAGGCTGCGCGGCTGGTCGAGATCATCGGCCGCAGCCGCAGGCTCGGCGGCCATCTGGTTTCCGTCACGGCGCGGATCGGCCTGGCGGTGGCCGGGCAGCACGGGGACAGTGCGGCGGACCTGCTCGCCAACGCCGACGCCGCGCTGCATGACGCCCGGGCGCGCAGACTGCATACGAGTCAGTTCTTCGCGCCGCACATGCGCCACGCGGCGCTGCGCAGAGTCAGCCTCGAGGCGCGGCTGCGCACGGCGATCGAGCGGGGCGGCTTCGAGCTGCATTATCAGCCGAAGCTCACGCTGCGCACCGGCCGGCTGTGCGGACTCGAGGCGCTGATCCGCTGGCCCTGCGGCGCGCAGCGGTATATTCCCCCTGCGCAATTCATCCCGATGGCCGAGGAGAGCGGCCTGATCATCCCGCTCGGGGATTGGGTGCTCGATGCGGTCTGCCGGCAGATCGCGCTCTGGCGGCGCGAGTGCGCGCTCGAGGTGCCGACGGCGATCAATCTGTCCGCCGTCCAGCTGTGCTCACGGCAGACGCACGAGCGGATCGGCCGCGCTCTGCAGCGACACGAGGTGCCGGCGCAGAGGCTGGAGGTGGAGATCACCGAGTCGGCGCTGATGCGCGATGCCGGCGCGGCGCTGCGCTGCCTGAGCGAGCTCGGCCGGCTCGGCGTGCGCGTGGCGATCGACGATTTCGGCACCGGGTACTCGAACCTCAGTCAGCTCATGCGGCTGCCGCTGGCGGCGATCAAGATCGACAAATCGCTGATCGCCGGCATCGCGACGCACGCGCGCGACGCGGCGATCATGCGGGCCATCGTCGATATCGCGCGAACTCTGGGAGCGCGCGTCGTGGCCGAGGGCGTCGAGAACGTCCAGCAGCGCGACCTGCTCGCCGCGGCCGGATGCGACGAGTATCAGGGATATCTGCTCGCAATGCCCATGGATGCGCAGCGCCTGCAGGCCTGGATCACCCACCACGGGCACCGCGCGCCCGTCACGTAAGCTGCGCGGTCGCCCGCTGCGGCCTCAGTACCGGCAGACCGCTTTGCTCGGATGCCAGTGCTGCACGTCGCGTGCGTATGTCGGCGGCTGGAAGGCGCGCGCCACGCGCTCGAATGCATAGCCCAGGCCGAGCAGCCGCGCCTCGGACCACTTCGGCCCGATGAACGAGAGGCCCACGGGAAGCCCCTGCACCTGGCCCATGGGTACGGTGATGTAGGGGTAGCCGGCGACCGCGGGCAGCGTGCTGTCGCCCCCGCCGATGCCGGCATCACCGTTGATCAGATCGATCACCGAGGCGGGGTTCTGGGTGGGGGCGATCAGCGCCACGACGCGATGCTCCTGCAGCAGCCGGTCGATGCCGTCGGGCCCGGCGAGGCGCAGATTCGTCTCGTGCGCACGGATGTAGGCCGGATCGCTCAGGCCCTTGGTGCGCTCGGCTTGAAGGAACAGACTCTGGCCGAACCAGCGCATCTCGCGCGGGTGCGTGTTGTCGAAGGCGATCAGGTCGGCAAGAGTGCGGCTCTTGACCGCAGGCGGCGAGCCGGCGAGGTAGGCCTTCATGTCGACCTTCAGCTCCGTGAGCAGCACCAGGTTCTCGTTCTTCTCGAGCGGAGCCATGTGGTAGTCGTCCACCTTGACGAGTACCGCGCCCTCGGCCTTCAGCAGCTTCAGCGCGTGATCGAACACCGCGAGCGTCTTCGGCGTGTAGTTCTTCAGCAGAAACTCGGCGATGCCGAGCCGCACGCCCTTCAGCGCATCGGGATTGAGCGCGGCGGCATAGTTGGTGCGGTGCGCGTTGGCATGGACCGTCGCCGGGTCGGCCGGGTCGCTGCCCGCCATCGCGGTGAGCAGCATCGCCGCTCCGCGCACGGTGCGCGCGATCGGCCCGGCGGTGTCCTGGGTGCGGCTGATCGGCACGATGCCCGTGCGCGAGACGAGCCCCACGGTCGGCT
The DNA here is from genome assembly GCA_021792555.1 of Pseudomonadota bacterium. Classification (GTDB taxonomy): domain Bacteria; phylum Pseudomonadota; class Gammaproteobacteria; order Steroidobacterales; family Steroidobacteraceae; genus 13-2-20CM-66-19. The sequence continues at coordinate 23,813 of JAJYUL010000025.1, read as the reverse complement.
TCAGGCCCACCACCCCGTTCATCGCGGACGGGCAGGTGATCGAGCCGTCCGTCTCGGTGCCGATGGCCGCGGCTGCGAGGCCAGCGGCCACGCCGGCGGCCGATCCGGAACTCGAGCCGCAGGCGGTGCGGTCGAGCATGTAGGGGTTGCGGGTCAGCCCGCCGACCGCGCTCCACCCGCTCGTGGAGTGCTCGGAGCGGATGTTGGCCCATTCGGAGAGATTGGCGCGGCCGAGGATGACGACACCGGCGCGGCGCAGATTGCGGATCACCGTGGCGCTGACCGCGCGCACGTTCTTGGCGAGCGCGAGCGAGCCGGCGGTGGTCGGCAATCCGGCGATGTCGATGTTGTCCTTGACCAGAATCGGCAGCCCGTCGAGCGGGCCGAGCGGGTGGCCGGCCGCGCGGCGCGCATCGGAGGCGCGCGCCTCGGCCATGGCGCGGGGGTTGAGCGCGATGACGGCGTGGATCTTGGGGTTGATCCGCGCGATGCGCGCCTCGTAGGCGCGCACCAGCCACTGCGAGGTAATGCGGTGAGCGGCCAGATCGGCCGAGAGCGTTCCCACCGAGGCGCAGCGCAGATTCACCGCGAATGCCGGAGCGAAAGCCATACAACACAGCGCGCCGGCGCCGAGCGCAAATTTGCCTCGCATGCCCATTCCCCCCACCGAATTATCGTTGACCCATTATCGGGCATTGCGGCCGCGGCGCAAGCCGGGCCGCGGCGGGTCTGCGCGGGCCGGGACGCCGGCCGGGCCCGCCATTGGTATAGTGGCGCGCATGAACACCACCGGCACGCCAGACCTCAGCGCCTTTTGGATGCCCTTTACGGCCAATCGGCACTTCAAGCACCACCCGCACCTGATCGTCAGGGGGGAGGGCGCCTACTACACCCTGCAGGACGGCCGCCGGGTGTTCGACTGTCTCTCGGGGCTGTGGTGCACGCCGCTCGGGCACGGGCGCGCCGAGATCGCCTCGGCGGTGAGCGCGCAGCTCGCGGAGCTCGATTTCGCGCCCACCTTCCAGGTCGGGCATCCGAAGGCATTCGAGCTCGCAGGCCGGATCGCGCGTTGGGCGCCGCCAGGGCTGAACCGCGTGTTCTTCGCCAACTCCGGTTCCGAGGCGGTCGACAGTGCCCTGAAGATCGCGCTCGCCTATCATCAGGCGCGCGGCGAGGCGCGCCGGGTGCGCATCATCGGCCGTGAGCGGGCCTATCACGGTGTGGGCATCGGCGGCATCTCCGCCGGTGGCATAGCGGTCAACCGCCGCACCTTCGGGGCGCTGGCCTCGCCCTTCGTCGATCATCTGCCGCATACGCATGATCCGGCGCAGATGCGCTTCAGCCGCGGTCAGCCCGCCTGGGGCGCGCATCTGGCCGATGTGCTCGAGCGCCTGGTGGCGCTGCACGATGCCTCGACCATCGCGGCGGTCATCGTCGAGCCGATGCAGGGCTCGACCGGCGTGATCGTGCCGCCGGTCGGCTACCTCGAGCGGCTGCGCGAGATCTGCACCCGGCACGGCATTGTGCTCATCTTCGATGAGGTCATCACCGGGTTCGGCCGGCTCGGGGCGAACTTCGCCGCGCAGCAGCTGAACGTGACGCCCGACATGATCGTATTCGCCAAGGCGGTCACCAACGGCTGCGTTCCCCTGGGCGGGGTGATCGTCGAGCAGCGCCTTCACGATGCACTGATGCAGGGCCCTGAGCAGATGATCGAGCTGTTTCACGGCTATACCTACTCGGGTCACCCGGTGGCCTGCGCCGCCGGGCTCGCCACCCTCGATGTCATGGAGCGCGAGGGTCTGATCGGGCGGGCGCGCGATCTTGCGCCGGTTCTCGAGCAGGAGGTGCATGCGCTGCGCGATGAGCCGCACGTGGCGGACATCCGCAACATCGGTCTTGCCGCCGCAATCGATCTGACACCGCGGCAGGGTGCGCCCGGCGCACGGGCGCGCGCAGCGTTTGAGCAGGGGATCGAGGCGGGGCTGCTGCTGCGCTTTACCGGGGACACCCTCGCTGTCGCGCCGCCGTTCGTCAGCACCGAGGATGAAGTGCGGCAGATGATCGAGCGGCTGCGTGGGGTGCTGCGGCGCATCGAGTGAGCGGGAACGGGCCGGGCTCCGGGGAGGGGCGGCGTAGCGGGATGTTTGCGCCGCGTTACTCTGCGAAGGCACGCGGCACGGGACTGGGATTGCCGGTGAGTCACTCGATCCTGAGCGCCCGTGGAGGTCGCCTGGAGTGCAAGAAGAGTGCCGCTGGCGGTGCGCGCTTGCGGATCCGCATGCCTCTTGCCCCCGGCGCGTAGCGGCATCAACGAGGAGCGGGACTGTCCGCGCGCATCGCCCGGGCGGCTGTGTCGGTGCGCTCGCTCATCAGAGAGCCGGTTGGGCCATTCCCGCAACCGCGCGCAGCAGCTCCGGCCACGTCCGCACTAGGCGGTTCGCGCCGGAGAGCTCCTCTGCCGTCCCAAATCCCCACAGCACGCCGATACTTCTCATTCCGTTGGCTCGCGCCCCGGTGACGTCAATGTCCCGGTCCCCGATCATGAGCGAGCGGGCCGGTTCGATCCGTTCAGCGGCCACGAGGCGCGCGAGCAGCTCCCTCTTGTGCGAGCCCTCGCCCGAGAGCGCCGCGCCATACACCTTCACGAAGTACTCTGAGAGCCCGAAGTGCTCCACGATGCGTTGCGCGTAGACTTCGGCTTTTCCCGTCGCTACGAACAGCCGGTGTCCGGATGCGGTGAGTTCCGCGAGGCTTTCGGCCGCCTGCGGGTACAGTTCGTTCTCGAACATCCCCACCTGCCCGAAGCGCTCCCGATAGAGCGCCACCGCGCGCTCGATGAGCGCGCTGTCTGCGCTGCCGAGCAACTCTGCGAAGGCCGAGCGCAGCGGCGGTCCGATGTAGCGCCGAAGGTGCGTGCGGTCCGGTGCGGCGATTCCGAGCTGCTCGAGGGCGTGCACCAGGCATCGCGTGATCCCGGTTTCCGGATCGGTGAGCGTTCCATCCAGATCAAAAAGGAGATTCATGAGCCGGCGGGTGGTTGGTTTCGTGAAGGATACTGCGGGCGCAGGCGGGCGGTCTGCACGGCTTTGCCGCCGGCGGCAGGTTGGTGCGGCGCTCGGCGGCCTGTGCGCACGATGGAGAGAGGCAGGATGCTCTCGATTCCGTCGGCCCGAACCGTCGAGCAGTATCGGTGCGCGATGCGCAGCGGCGCGCAGAGCGGTCGTAGGCCATCAGCTCGGTTGAGACGGTGCGGCCTTGGGTGTCGCCCGGGAGGCAGGTCCGCTCGGGGAGCGCTTCTGGGTCGATGCGGGGCCGGACGGTGCGCGCGCGGGCGATGTCCCCGAGGCCGATGCGCTCCTCGGAGTCTTGACCGGAGCGCTGGTTGCAGGAGGGGCCGCCGCGCTCGCTGTGTGCGGTTGCGTGGTTGCTGTGCCCCTGTTGGCTCCCGGCTTCATCGCCGCGGCGTGCCGGGCGCCCGAGTTGGCGCTCGCCGCGGCGGCTTTGCGCGCGGAAGCCGTCTGCGGTGGCGCGAGCCCTGCGGGCGGCGGCTTCGGTGATGCCCCCAAGGAGGCAGTCCGCGGCGTCTTGAGCGGCGCGCGCGTTGCGGGCTCGGCCGCCGCTGCGGCCGCTGTCATCGACGGGGGCCTCTTGCCTGCTTTGACGTTCCGCTTCGCGGCGGCCACGTGGCGGGCGCTCGCGTGCGCAGGCGCTTTGTGAGGCGAGCGCAGCTGCCGCACGACAAGGGTTGCCAGATTGATCACCGAGGGATCGTCCCTGAGCTTCACGTAGAGCATCCCGTCTCGCGGGTGCGGCACCGGCAGCGCATATCCCGGGAAGCCGTCGGGAACCTGCACCGCGTGCCGCAAGGCGGGGTCGCTGGCGATCTCATCGAGCAGGAAGAGGTCCGACCCGGAGAGCTTGCAGGCGAGCTTGGGTGTCGCCGGGCACACGAGCTTTCTCAGCCGCGGCAGACGCACCAGCGTGGCGAGCGGCTGCCAGCTGCCCGCCACGCCATGATCGATCACCCGAAACCGCAGCGGCCCGAAGGCCGAGGGCCCGAACGCCCGGGCGGGATCGAGCGTCGCGATGGCGACCCGCTGGTTCTCGAGTGTGATGCCGCCATTGCTCAGGCTGAGGATGCTCGAGTACGAGCCGTCCGCCGTGGCGACCTCGAGCGACTCATTGCGCCCGAAGGCGGCGGGCCACTTGGCGCGTACGGAAAACGTCAGCTGCGCGTGCTGGGGCAGCTCGTTGCCGCTCACCAGCTCGATGTGGCTGGGCGTGCCCGACGGTGACGGGTACACGCTCATGGCGATGAGCGTCACGCTGGGGCGGGCAGCGGCGATGACGCTGTGCAGCATCAGGACGCGGCCATCTTTGAGCCTGACCGAGGCCAGACCCGCCTCGCCCTGCTTCAGCTGCGCCGCCGCCTGCGGGTTCGCGGCCGTCACGGTGAGCTGATCGACGCCCTGTTGCGTCGAGAGCGCTCCGGGGAGGAAGGCGACACCATCGACTGTGAGGCCCGCCACCTCATCGAGGCGGCTGCCTTTGAGGACACCCTGGCTGTCGCCGGCGTGCAGCACGAAACGATCGAGGCTTGCAGGCTCCGAGTACGCCTCGAGCGGCACGCTCACGCGCGCGCGCCGTCCGAACTGGCGCACGATCACCGTCAGCGGTCCGGGCTGCGCATGCTGCAACGGCAGCTGAACCTGCACCTCGTTCGGATGCGTGGGTTTCCATTGCGTGTTGATCACCGTGCCGGCCGCATCGCGCAGCTCGATGCCCTCGATACAGCTCACCCCGGGGGCGGTGAGATCGATCGTGTCCTGCCTGCCCACGATCACCGCGTCGTCATCGGGCGGCGTGAGCGACCACCCTGCGGTGCGAGCATTCTCCAGTTGGAAGCGCGGGCCGACGTACGGGGTAAAGCCCCAGTCGCCGCGCAGCACGCCGACTACGCTCTTGCCGAAGTGCATCCGCGCGATGGGCCCGGTGTCGACGACGAAGCCGCCGAGCTGCGCGTTCGCCCGTGTGGGCAGCGTGATCGTCCTGCCGTTGCTGCCGGTCAGCCGCAGCGTCATGCTGTGCGCGTAGTTCGTTGAAAAGACCAGTGGCGCTCCTTCCACCGGCAGCACGAGCGGCCTTCTGCGCACGCAGAGGCGCTCCTTCAGGTGCACGGCGTGCAGCGGCGGCAGCTGCGAAGCCTCGATCGCCGGCAAGGCGGTCACCAGCACCGACTTCGGGTCGTGGAACGAGGGCGGCGTGTTCAGCGTCAGCGACAGCACGTCTCCGCTCTGGGCCGCGAGCGCCGGAATGTATTGATAATGCGCGGTGGTGAAGGAGCTGAAGATGTGCGCGATGTCGAGCACGGAAGCGATGTACGGGCTGTAGTAGCCGTAGCTCAGCTGCGGGGTGTAGCTCGCCTCCATCGCCAGGGCGGCGGCCGGGCCGGAGGTGAGCGCCTCGACGATCGAGGTGCTGTGGCCGTCGTTGAGGATGAGCGACTGGCCGCCGCGCATGAGGCAGGGAGCCTGCAGCTGCGGAATGCGCTGCAGACACTTCGCGTTCACCTTGATCGCAAGGCTGCGGGCGAGTTTCGGCGCGGCATCGGGCAGGCTCTGCGGCGCGTGCTCACCGAGCGTTTGCACCACGCGCAGATAGCGGTCGAGGCGCGAGATGTCGAGAGTCGCCTGGTTCAGGTCCTGGGAGGTGCGCACGAAGGCGCCCGGCCGCCCGCGCACGGCGCCGATCAGCGTCCTGAGGTCCCCGTTGGTCTCGGGAGCGAGAAACACGAGCACCTGCCCGGCTCCCCGGGGCACCCGCAGCAGCATGCCCTTGCGCGCGCATCCCCGCTCCCAGGTCGCGCAGCTGTGGAACCAGCTCTCCGGGGGCGGGTTCGTGGCGCCGCGCAGGAACGCCACGATCAGCAGGTAGTGCTCTGACTGGGTGCGCGGCAGATCGGCGCGGATCCACAGCTGATCGCCGACCGCCAGGTTCGGCACCGCGGCAATCGGCAGCGTTTCGTGTCCTCGGGTGACCGTGACCTCGAGGTCCGGTCCCGCCAGATCGAACGGCGCGACGCCGGCCCGGGCGGCCGGGTGCAGGGACAGGCAAAGGAGGGCGCCAAGCGCCAGCAGACGGGAGAGACGCATCAGAATATTGTACGGCTCCCCAGGAGCGCGCAGCAGCCGATTGCTGCGCCCGGCCGCCCCGCCGGTCTCCGGCGCCGGCCGGGACGATCTTGCGGGCAGGTGGCGCCGAGGCAATCGGGCCGCCGCCGCGCGCAGGTTCAGTCGGGGCGTTCGACCAGGATGCGGCCGTTCTCGATGCGCACCGCATAGGTGCGCAGCGGCTCGTAGGCCGGGGGCGTGAGCGCCTCCCCGGTGCGCAGGCAAAAGCGCGCCCCGTGCCGCGGGCAGATGATCTGACAGGACTCGACCTCGGCGCCCTCGAGCGGCTCGCCGTCGTGGGTGCACAGGTCATCCACCGCGTGCAGCTCTTCGCCGCAGCGCACCACGAGCACCGCCTGGCCGTCCAGATCCGCCGCGAGCGGCTTGTCCTGCGCGAGGCTTCCCTGCGCTCCCACGTCGAACCAGCTCATCAGAACATCCCCGTCTGCAGGCGCGCCGCTTCGGACATCATGCTGTGGTTCCACGGCGGATCGAAGGTGAGCTCGACGCGCGCTTCGCGCACCGTCGGGATTCGTTCGATCTTGTCACGCACGTCATCGACCAGAATCTCGCCCATCCCGCAGCCGGGCGCGGTGAGGGTCAGTTTCACCTCGACGCTGCGCGTGCCATCCTCGTTGGCCAGCACCTGGCAGTCGTAGACCAGGCCGAGCTCGACGATGTTGATCGGAATCTCCGGGTCGTAGCAGGTGCGCATCTGCTCCCAGGCGAGCTGGCGGACGTCCTCCTCGGTGGCGTTCGGCGGCAGCTCCGGCGGCTTGACCGGCTCGCGGCCGATGGCCTCGGCGTCCTCGCCGCTGATGCGCAGCAGATTGCCCTCGATGTACACGGTGAAGCTGCCGCCGAGCGCCTGGGTGATGTAGCCGGACTGGCCGGGCTGCAGAGTCACCTCGGTGCCGGCCGGCACGATGACGGCGCGCACTTCGCGCTGCACGACGAACGGTTCGCTGTCGAAACCAGGCATGATCGCGGGTCACTCCGTCGTGACGGCAGCGGCGCTGCGCTCGAGTGCGGCATTGAGGGTGTGCCAGCACAGCGTCGCGCACTTGACGCGCGAGGGAAATTCGCTGACGCCCCCGAGTGCGGCGAGCTTGCCGAGCGAGGCATCCGCCTCGGCGTTGTGTTGGGTGAGCAGGGCGTGCACCTGCTCGTAGAGGGCCTGGATGGCGGCCTTGTCCTTGCCCTTGACCGCCTCGGTCATCAGCGAGGCCGATGCGGTCGAGATGGCGCAGCCCTTGCCCTCGAAACGGATGTCCGTGACGCGATCGCCGTCGAGCTGCACCCAGACGGTCAGGCGGTCGCCGCAGAGCGGATTGTGCCCGTCGGCCTGCGCATCGGCGCCGGTCAGGGCGCCGAAATTGCGCGGCTGGCGGTTGTGATCGAGGATCACGTCGCGATAGAGGTCCTTCAGGTCCATCAGCCGAATACCTCGCGGGCTTTGCCGAGCGCCGCCACCAGAGCGCGCACATCGGCCTCGGTGTTGTAGCAGCCGAAGGAGGCGCGGGCGGTCGCTGGAATGTCGAAGAAGCTCATCACCGGCATCGCGCAGTGATGGCCGGTGCGGATCGCCACGCCCTCGGTGTCGAGGATCGTGCCGAGGTCGTGCGGATGGCAGCCGCGCAGGGTGAAGGAGAGCACCGAGGCTTTGTGCGCGGCGGTGCCGATGATCTCAAGGCCCGGGATGCGCTCGAGCTCCCCGGTGGCGAGCGCGAGCAGGCGCTGCTCGTGCGCGGCCACGGCCTCGATGCCGAGGCTCTCGAGGTAGTCCATGGCGGCTGCGAGCCCCACCGCGCCGGAGATGTTCGGCGTGCCGGCTTCGAACTTCCAGGGCAGCTCGTTGTAGGTGCTCTTCTCGAACGTGACGGTGCGGATCATGTCCCCGCCGCCCTGCCACGGGGGCATCTCCTCGAGCAGCTCCTCGCGCCCGTAGAGCACGCCGATGCCGGTCGGGCCGTAGAGCTTGTGGCCCGAGAAGGCGTAGAAATCGCAGCCGAGCGCGCGCACGTCGACGGCGGTGTGCGGCACGGCCTGCGCCCCGTCGAGCAGCACCAGCGCGCCGCAGGAGTGAGCCGCCTCCACGATGCGCTTGACCGGGAGGATCGTGCCGAGCGCATTGGAGACGTGCGCCACCGCCACGAGGCGCGTGCGCGCGGTGAGCAGCTCGAGCAGCCGCTCGAGCTCGACTTCTCCGCGCCGGTCGATCGGCGCCACCTTGAGCGCGCAGCCGCTCTGCGCGCAGACCATCTGCCAGGGCACGATGTTGGCGTGGTGCTCGAGCCCGGTGATCAGGATCTCATCGCCCGGCCCGAGGCGCGGGCGGGCGAATGACTGCGCGACGAGGTTGATGGCCTCGGTCGTGCCGCGCACGAACACGATCTCGCGCGTCGAGCGGGCGTTGAGAAAGCGCCGAGCCCGCTCGCGTGCGCCCTCGAAGGCTTCGGTCGCCGCCTGGCTGAGGGCGTGCACGCCGCGGTGCACGTTCGAGTGGCAATGGGTCTCGTAGCGCTCCACCGCCCGCAGCACCGCGAGCGGGCGCTGGCCGGAGGCGGCGCTGTCGAGATAGACGAGCGGCCGGCCGTTGACCTGCTGCGCCAGGATGGGGAAGTCGGCCCGGACGCGCTCGGCGTCGAACGGCGCGGCGGCGGCGCTGACGGCGTTCACAAGAGCTCCTTCAGCGTGGCCGCCTCGCTCAGCTGGCCGGCGAGTCCGAGCTCGATCTGCCGGCGCAGATCCGCAAGACCGATGCGAGCGATCACGTCCTCGAGGAACGCCCACTTCAGCAGGTGCCCGGCCACTTCGGGGGCGAGGCCGCGCGAGAGCAGATAAAAGAGCATGTTCTCATCGAGCTTGCCGGCGGTCGCCCCATGGCTGCAGCGCACCTCATCGGTGTAGATCTCCAGCTGCGGCCGCAGGTCGATCTCGGCCTCGGGGCCATCGAGCAGCCCGCGCAGCGACTGACGCGAATCGGTGCCGCGCGCGCTCTCTCTCACCGCGATCTTGCCGTTGAAGGCCACGCGGGAGCGGCCCGAGGCGATGCCGCGGAACGTCTCGAGAGTACGCGTGCGCGCGGCGAGATGCTCGCTGAGGGCATACATGTCCTGGCTCTGCGGTCCTTCACCGAGCGCAGCGGCCGACAGAGTGAACTGCGCGCCCGCACCGGCGAGGCGCGCATGGACGCTCGAGCGGGCGGTGAGCGCGCCGGTGCCGACGGCGAGCAGCTCGTAGTGGGCCTCGGCGCCGAGCTGCGCGGCGAGCGTATCGAACCAGGCCGCGCGTGCGCCGCAGTGCTGCAGGCGGTAGTGGGTGAGGTGGGCATTGGCGGCGAGCTCCACCCGCACCGCGCTGTTGACCAGGCTCGCGCAATCGGCCGCGCCAATGTGCCGCTCCACGACGCTCAGGCGCGCGCCGGACTGAAGAGCGAGCCGCACGCGCGGGTAGGAGGCGCCGTGCTGCGCCGCGGCGGCGGCTACGAACACCAGCTCGATGCCGCAGGCGGCGCTCTCGGCGGGAACTTCGATCGAGACGGCATCCGTGGCGAACGCCTCGTTGAGCAGGGCGAGGCGCGCCTCGGGCAGCTCCGCGGCGAACTCCCATCCGGCTCCGGCCGCGCCCTGCGAGCGCAGGCTGCGCACCGTCACGCCGTGCGGCGCAGCCGCGCTCGAGCGCAGCTGCCCATCGACGAACACGTAGCGCGCGAAGCCCTCGAGCGGCTCGGGAAGCGCCGGCAGCGTCCCGGCGGGATCCTGCACGGGCGCGAATCGGGCCCGCTCGAGGACGCGCAGGTTCGTATAGCGCCAGTTCTCCTCGCGCGTGGCGGGCAGCCCCTGCGCGCAGAGCGTCTCGAGCGCCTCGCGCCGCCGGCCGGCTGCCGTCACGCTCTCCGGCAGCGCCGCGCGCACCGCGCCGTACTCCTCCTGCAGGCGGGTCAGCAGCGCCGCGCTCATGCCGCCTCGCCCATCAGCCAGTCGTACCCGCGCCGCTCGAGCTCGAGCGCGAGGGTGCGGTCGCCGCTGCGCACGATGCGGCCCTTGACCAGCACATGCACGCGGTCGGGAACGATGTGCTCGAGCAGCCGCTGATAGTGCGTGACCAGCACCATCGATCGGTTGGGGGCGCGCAGCGTGTTGACGCCGCTCGCGACCACCTTGAGCGCATCGATGTCGAGCCCCGAGTCGGTCTCATCGAGCAATGCCAGGGCGGGCTCGAGCACGAGCATCTGCAGGATCTCGTTGCGCTTCTTCTCGCCCCCGGAGAATCCCTCGTTGACGCCACGCGAGAGCATGCTCTCGTCCATGCGCATCAGGCGCATCTTCTCGCGCACCAGGGTGAGGAATTCGAACGCATCGACCTCGGGCAGGCCGCGGTGCTTGCGCGCGGCGTTCACCGCCGCCTTCAGCAGATACACGTTGTTCACGCCGGGGATTTCCACCGGGTACTGGAAGCCGAGGAACACGCCCTCGCGCGCGCGCTCCTCGGGGCTGAGCGCGAGCAGATCGCGTCCTTTGAACAGGACCGTGCCGGCGGTGATGCTGTAGCCGGGGCGGCCGGCGAGCACGTGCGCGAGGGTGCTCTTGCCCGAGCCGTTCGGGCCCATGACGGCGTGCACTTCGCCCTCGGGCACCTCCAGATCGAGCCCCTTGAGGATTTCCTTGCCGTCGACCGCGGCGTGCAGATTCTTGATGGTGAGCATGCGTGTGATCCTGGGGTTAGCCGACCGCGCCTTCGAGGCTCACGGCGAGCAGGTTTTGCGCCTCGACCGCGAACTCCATCGGCAGTTCCTTGAACACCGACTTGCAGAAGCCGCTGACGATCAGGTTGACGGCGTCCTCGGCGCCGATGCCGCGGGCGAGACAGTAGAAAAGTTCGTCCTCGCTGATTTTCGAGGTGCTCGCCTCGTGCTCGACGGTGGCCGACTCGTTCTTCACCTCGACGTAGGGGAAGGTGTGCGCGCCGCACTGCGCGCCCATCAGCAGCGAGTCGCATTGCGTGAAATTGCGCGCCCCGGCCGCGCTCGGCAGGATCTTCACCAGCCCCCGGTAGGTGTTCTGGCCGCGCCCGGCGGAGATGCCCTTGGAGATGATGGTGCTGCGCGTATTGCGGCCGATGTGGATCATCTTCGTGCCCGTGTCGGCCTGCTGGCGGTTGTTGACGGTGGCGACCGAGTAGAACTCGCCCACCGAGCCTTCCCCGCGCAGCACGCAGCTCGGGTACTTCCAGGTGATCGCCGAGCCGGTCTCGACCTGCGTCCAGGAGATGTGCGAATTGCGGCCGCGGCACTCCCCGCGCTTGGTGACGAAGTTGTAGATGCCGCCGACGCCCTCGGCATCGCCCGGGTACCAGTTCTGCACCGTCGAGTACTTGATGAACGCATCATCGAGCGCGATGAGCTCCACCACCGCGGCATGCAGCTGGTTCTCGTCGCGCTGGGGGGCCGAGCAGCCCTCCAGATAGCTCACGTGCGCGCCCTCATCGGCGATGATCAGGGTGCGCTCGAACTGGCCGGTCTTCGCCGCATTGATGCGGAAGTAGGTCGACAGCTCCATCGGGCAGCGCACGCCCTTCGGCACGTAGACGAACGAGCCGTCGGAGAACACCGCGGAGTTCAGCGCCGCGAAGAAATTGTCGGCGTAGGGCACGACGCTGCCGAGGTAGCGCTCGATGAGCTGCGGGTACTGCTGCACCGCCTCGGAGAACGGGCAGAAGATCACGCCGGCCTCGTGCAGGCGCTCCTTGAAGGTGGTCGCGACCGATACGCTGTCGAACACCGCGTCCACCGCGACGCCGGCGAGCCGCGCGCGCTCGTGCAGCGGCACGCCGAGCTTCTCGTAGGTCTCGAGCAGCTTCGGGTCGACCTCCGCGAGGCTCTTCGGCCCGTCGGTCTTGTTCTTCGGCGCCGAATAATAGGAGATCGCCTGATAGTCGATCGGCGGGTAATGCGCATGCGGCCAGTGCGGCTCGCGCATCGTCAGCCAGTGCCTGAGCGCCTTCAGGCGCCACTCGGTGAGAAACGCCGGCTCGCCCTTCTTGCGCGAGATCAGGCGCACCACGTCCTCATCGAGCCCCGGCGGCACGGTGTCGGCGTCGATGTCGGTCATGAAGCCGTGCCGGTAGCCGCGGCCGACCAGGTTCTCAAGTTCTGCGGTGGTTTCGTTCATGTGCGGTTAACCGATGGAATCGATCAGGCGCCCGGAATGCGCAGCGAGGTGGAGGCGACGGCCGCCTTCAGGTCGCGCTCGAGCACCGGCAGGCGTGTCTGGATGGGGTCGATGCCGGCGAGCTGCGCCAGGCTCACGTCGAACAGCGAGCGCCGGATGGCCAGATTCAGCCGCTGCCACACGTGTCCGACGCGGCAGTTCTGCTCGATCTCGCACTGCCCGTGCGCCACCGAGCAGTCGGTGAGCGCCACCGGACCCTCGAGCGCATCGAGGATGGCCGCGGCGCTGATCTGCGTCGCCGGACGCGCGAGCTGATACCCGCCGTGCAGGCCGCGCGTCGAGCTGACGAGTCCGGCGCGCTGCAGCTGCTTCAGCAGCTTGCTCACGGTGGGCGCGGCGATGTGCGTCTGCTCGGCGAGCGCGGCGGCCGTCTGCACGAGCTCCGGTTGCGCGGCGAGCACGGCGAGCAGCACCGTGGCGTAGTCAGTGAGGCGGCTGATGCGGACCATGGGGGCTTCCTCTGGAACTAGGACTAGTTTAGTACTAATTGCACCGGGAACCAAGCGCCGCCGTGTCGGGTCATTTGGTATCCTTCCGGGCCTCGTGGCGCACAGCTAAAGCGATGCCGACCCACCGGCGCGTGCGGCCGAACCATTCTGTCGCGGAGAAACGTCATGAATCGCAGTGAGCTTGCTCGAACTGCCCAGGCGATGGTCGCCAAGGGCAAAGGGATCCTGGCCGCAGACGAGAGCACCGGAACCATTCGTAAGCGCTTCGATGCCATCCGGCTCGAGTCGACCGAGGAGCACCGGCGCGCCTACCGCGAGCTGCTGTTCACCGCGCCGGGGGCGAGCGAGGCGATCAGCGGGGTGATCCTGTTCGATGAGACGCTGCGCCAGAAGACCGCCGACGGCACGCCGTTCCCGCAGTACCTTGCCGATCACGGCATCATTCCCGGCATCAAGGTCGACCGTGGCGCCAAGCCGCTCGCCGGCTTTCCCGGGGAGACGGTGACCGAAGGGCTCGACGGGCTGCGCGAGCGGCTCGTGGAATACCACAAGCTCGGGGCGCGCTTCGCCAAGTGGCGCGCCGTGATCGATATCGCCGCGAGCATCCCCACGGCGTTTGCGATCGATGCGAACGCGCATGCGCTCGCACGCTACGCGGCACTCTGCCAGGAAAACGACATCGTGCCGATCGTCGAGCCGGAGGTGCTGATGGACGGGGATCATTCCATCGAGCGCTGCGAAGAGGTGACGGACGCGACGCTGAGCTGCGTGTTCAAGCGCCTGCAGGATCATCGCATCTATCTCGAGGGCATGGTGCTCAAGCCCAATATGGTCATCTCGGGCAAGAAGGCGCCCGAGCGCGCCGCCCCCGAGGCGGTGGCCCAGGCCACGGTGCGCTGCCTGAAGCGCCATGTGCCGCCGGCGGTACCCGGCATCGCCTTTCTCTCCGGCGGGCAGTCGCCCACGGAGGCGACGCTGCATCTGTCGCTGATCAACCGTGCCGGGCCGCTGCCCTGGTCGGTCACCTTCAGCTACGGCCGGGCGCTGCAGGAGACGGCGCTGCAGGCCTGGGGCGGCCGCAGCGCAGACTTCAAGGCCGGCCAGCAGGAGTTCGCGCGCCGCGCGCGCCTGAACGGACTGGCGAGCCAGGGCCGCTACGCGCCCGATATGGAGCGGGCGGCCTGATGGACGCGCAGGGATCGCAGAGGAAGGACGCCGCGTGAGCGACTCACAAACTGCCTCCGCCCCGGCGGGGGCGGGCGATGCCGTGATCGACGTGCGCGACGTGCACTACGCCGTCGATGGCCGGCCGATCTTCAGCGGGCTGGACATCCAAGCGCGCCGCGGCCTCATCACCGCCGTCATGGGGCCGAGCGGCACGGGCAAGACCACGCTGCTGCGGCTGATCACCGGTCAGATCTACGCCGATCGGGGGCTGGTGTCCGTGTTCGGCCGCGACGTCGGCACGCTCGGCGGCACCGAGCTCTACGCCATGCGCCAGCGCATGGGCATGCTCTTTCAGAACGGCGCGCTGCTCACCGATATCGACGTCTTTGAGAACGTGGCATTCCCGGTGCGCGAGCATACGGATCTGCCCGAACCGCTGATCCGCAAGCTGGTGCTCACCAAGCTCGAGGCGGTGGGTTTGCGGGGCGCGGCGCATCTGATGCCCGGGGAGCTCTCCGGCGGCATGGCGCGGCGCGTGGCGCTCGCGCGGGCCATTGTGATGGACCCGGAGGTGCTGATCTACGACGAGCCGTTCGTCGGGCTCGACCCGATCTCCCTCGGGGTCATCCTGCGCCTCGTCAAGCAGATGAACGACGCGCTGAAGATCACGAGCGTCGTCGTCTCGCACGACGTGCAGGAGATCTCGAGCATCGCCGACTACAGCTATCTGCTCTCCGAGGGACGCGTGGTCGCCGCCGGCACGCCCGCGGAGCTCGCGCGCAGCGACTCCGCGACGGTGCGCCAGTTCATGACCGGCGCGGCCGACGGACCGGTGCGCTTTCATTATCCGGCGGCCGACTACGCCGCTGAGCTGCTGGAGGCTTCCCGATGAGCGCCGCGTCCAAGGCCGGCGTGATGGAGCTGGTGCGCAAGACCGGCTTGACGGGCCTGTTCTTCCTGCGGCTGCTGAGAGCGTGCATTCCGGCGCTCGCGCGCCCACGCCTGATCATCGCGCAGATCTACAACGCCGGGGCCCGCTCGCTCATCATCATCATGCTCTCGGGGCTGTTCACCGGGATGGTGCTCGGCCTGCAGGGATATGATCTGCTCAACCGCTTCGGCGCCACCGAGGCGCTCGGCACGGCCGCGGCGCTCGCGCTGCTGAAGGAGCTCGGTCCGGTGCTGACGGCGCTGCTGTTCGCCGGGCGGGCCGGTACGGCGCTCACCTCGGAAATCGGCCTGATGCGCGCCACCGATCAGCTCACCGCCATGGAGGTGATGGCGGTCGACCCGATGCGCTACGTGGCTGCGCCGCGCTTTCTCGGCGGGCTGATCGCCGTGCCGCTGCTCACGGCGGTGTTCAACGTCATCGGCCTGTACGGAGCGCAGCTGATCGGCGTGCAGCTGATGGGCGTCGATCACGGCATATTCTGGGCGCAGACGCAGAGCGCGCTCGCCCTGAAGGACGTGACCGAGGGGATCGTCAAGAGCGTCGTGTTCGGCGCGGTCGTCAGCCTGATCGCGGTCAACGAGGGTTACCATGCCGAGCCGACCGCCGAGGGCGTCGGACTCGCCACCACCCGCACCGTGGTGGCCTCCTCGGTGATGACGCTGCTGCTCGATTACGTGCTGACCGCTGCATTCATGTAAGAGGTTTTTTTCGCCATGCGCGCCAATCGCTCATTAGAAATCGGAACGGGCCTGTTCGTGCTGCTCGGGCTCGCGGCGCTGCTGTTTCTCAGCATGCAGCTGCCGGCCAACGGCCTGAAATTCAGCTTCAGCAAGCCGGTGGGCTACCAGGTCACCGCGCAATTCGACAACATCGGCGGCCTGAAGGTCGGTGCGCCGGTGCGCATGGCCGGCGTGCGCATCGGGCAGGTGACCCGGATCGGCTTCGACACCAATACCGAGCGGGCGAAGGTCTGGCTGCGCATCGACGCGCAGTTCAATCAGATCCCGATGGACAGCTCCGCCAGCATCGACACCGAGGGGATCCTCGGGGCGCAGTACGTCAGCATCAGCCCCGGGGGCATGCCGACTTACCTCAAGAACGGCAGCCAGATCATTCAGACCCAGTCGGCGCTCGTGCTTGAGAATCTGATCAACAAGTTCTTCGCCAACTTCGCCAACAAGAGCAGCGCGCAGAGCTCGGCCGCGGGCGCAAAGGAGCACAAGTGATGAAGTTCGCTACCGCGATCGCCGCCGCCACGCTCGCCGCGGCGCTGGTTCTGCAACCCGTGGCCTACGCGGCCGCCCCGAGCGAGCAGAGCGCTGCCTCGTTCGAGCAGCCCTCGCAGATGGTGCAGTCGGTGGCCAACGAGATCCTCAAGGCCCTCGACGGGCACCGCGCGCAGCTGCGGCGTGATCCGCAGCAGATCCGCGCGATCGTCGATGAGTACCTGATGCCGCATTTCGATTCCTCGCTCGCCGCCGATCTGGTGCTCGGACGCTTCGCGCGCCAGGCGACCCCGGCGCAGAAGCAGCGCTTCATCCATGCGTTCAAGGACTCGCTGATCAAGAACTACGGCGAGTTCATCGTCGACTTCCACTCGAACATGCTGACCGTGTACCCGACTCACGTGAAGCCCGGAACGCAGGCGGCGAGCGTGCGCACGTTCTTCACGCGCGCCGACGGCTCGAAGGTGCCGGTTCTCTTCCAGGTCTACATGACCCCGCAGGGCTGGAAGGTGTTCGACCTGAACGTCGAGGGCGTCAGCTACGTCACCAGCTACCGCGCCGACCTCGCGCCGCAGTTCGAGCAGTACGGAATCGACGCCGTGATCAAGCGGCTCGAGCACGGCGAGAAGCCGAGCGCACTCAACAAGCACTGAGAGCGGCCATGGCGGGCAATTCCAGCACGGCGCCGGGCGGAGCCTTCGAATTCACCGTCCGCTCACCGGAGCAGGCCGAGGTGAAAGGGCCGCTCGTGTTCGCCACGGCGCGGCGCGCGCGCGAGGCGGGGGTGAAGGCGCTGCGCAGCGCGGCGGCATCGCTGGTGATCGACTGCGCGTCGCTCGGCAAGGCGGACAGCGCCGGGCTCGCCGTGCTGCTCGATTGGCTGGCCGAGGCGCGCCGCGCGGGGCGGCATCTGCGCTTCGAGCATCTGCCGGAGGAGCTGCTGCGCCTGGCGCGCATCAGTGCCGCCGACACTCTGCTGCAACAGGGCGTGTGAGGCGCGCGCCGGGGCTGCCCGGCGCACACCGCCTGCCGACCGGGGCTAGTTGCCGCCGCCCTGCAGCTGCTTCAGCTCCTGCTCGGCGCTGTTCTCGTGCCCCATGCCTTCGACCATGAACTTGCGCTGCGCGAGGTAGGCGTGGCGCGCGAAGGTGTACGGATCGAAGGCGCGCCGGATCAGGCGGATGGTCGGCTGCAGCTGCGTGTCGGTGTTCAGCAGGCCGACCCCGCGCGTGCCCCAGTCCGCCCAGGTGTTCTGCACGTAATGCATCGGGGTCGTGTACTCCTCGGGCACGAGCCCGATCGCGTCGCGCACATCGGACGGGCCGAGGAACGGCAGCACCAGATAGGGGCCCGTCGGAATGCCCCACTTGCCGAAGGTCTGGCCGAAATCGCGGTTCTCGCTCGGCATGCCGAGGTGCACCGCCGGGTCGAACAGCCCGCCGATCCCGAGCGTCGTGTTGACGAGCAGCCGGCCCGTATCGCGGGCGAAGTCCTTGATCCTGCCCTGCAGCAGGTCGTTCACGATCACGGTCGGATAGTCGAGATTATCGAAGAAGTTGCTGATGCCGAGGCGGATCGGGTGCGGCACGACGCGCACATAGGTCCGCGCCACGGGGGTCGCGACATGGTTGTAGAAGTCCATGTCGAAGCGGAACGTCACCCGGTTCATGCGCTGCCACGGGTCCCGCGGGTCGCGTTCCGCGCGCGGCACGGCCGCGCAGCCGAACAGCGTGAGCGAGAGGAGGGTGAGCCCGATGAGCGCGAGTTTCTTGCCGTAATGTGCCATGACGTGTCCGTGCGCAATCCGGGTGCGCATTGTATCAGCCCAATGGTGCGGTATCGGCGGCGCCTGCACAGCGCCGCCGGCGTGTGACACGGCTTGCCGGCCGGTCAGCTGCTGTGACGCGCCCGCAGGCGCATCAAGTAGTCCTTGACCTCCTTCAGCCGGGCGCTGATGCGCTGGCGCTGCACGTAGTTCAGGTTTGGCATGCTGAGGGCGATCTCATACTGCTTGATCGCGAGCGGCAGATCGCCCTGCGTCAGCTGGTATTCCCCCATGTAGTAATAGGCATCGCCCAGGTCGCCTGCGGCGCTCGCGGCGCGCGCGGTGAGCTCGATCTCGTTCGGTGTGGGATCGACGAGGTTGAACAGATCGAGCAGGATCCGGTGCGCCTCGGCGTCCTTGCCGTCCAGCATGAGCGTCTGGGCGTAACGAACGGTGACGGGCACGTTGAGCGGAAAGAGGCGCTTGGCCTCGGCGAAGGTGGCGAGCGACTGCTCCATCTCGCCGGCTTTCGCCTGCGCCTGGCCGAGAGCGATATAGAGCAGATGCAGCTCCGGGTGCGCGGCGAGGAGCTTCGCGAACAGCGTCACCGCCGCTCGGGCATGGCCGGCGCGCATCAGCGCAAGCGCGTAGCCGTACTCGACCCCGATGCCGCGATGGCCGCGCGCCATGCGATTGGCGTAGTAGCGCACCAGATTCTCCGAGGAGGGCGCGGTGAGCACCCGCACGCGCTCCTTGATGATGTAGTAATCCGGAGAGCTGGTGTCGGGGACCGGCGGGAACTGGGCGGCGCGTGCGCGGGAGTAGGCGACGCGGTCGACGGTGATCGGGTGGCCGATCAGCACGGCCGGGACCCAGCTGTCCTGGATCCCCTCCATGTTCATCAGTCTCTGGAAGATGTCGGGCATGCCTTCGGGATCGAAACCGGCGGCCGCCAGCAGCTCGATGCCGACGCGGTCGGCCTCCTCTTCCACGCTGCGGCTGTAGTCGATCTGCTCCTGGGCGGCGAGCCCTTGCGAGGCGACGATGCCGCCCTCGACGGCCTGGCCGCTGCCGCTTGCCGCCCCGAGCAGGATGGTGGCGAGCATGGAGGCGAGCGACTCGATGCTTGCCTTGTGGGCGTTGAGGAGCTTGCGGGCGATGTGGTTCTGGACCTCGTGCGCCGTTTCGTGGGCCATCACCGCCGCGAGCTCCGACTCGGTCTTCGTGAAGAGAATGAGTCCGGAGTTGATGAATACGAAATCGCCCGGTGCGGCGAAGGAGTTCACCACCGGCGTGTCGACGCAATAGTAGTGAAAATTTGCCGCGCCCTTGTCGCTCTGCGCGGCGAGGCGCTTGCCGATGCTGTTGAGGTACTCCTCGACCTCCGGGTCTTCGATCAGCTGATGCGCAGCGCGCATCTGCAGCATCATCGAGTAGCCGATCTGGAACTGCTCGCGCTTAGGCAGGGCCACCGAGGCGGCGCTGCCGAGCGCCGGCAGCTGCGAGTCGATGGCCGTGGGCAGATCGGTGGTGAGGGGAATGGGCGGCAGCGGAGGCGGGACCGCCGCGGCGGCCGCCGTGGCGTTCAGGAAGGCGCCCAGCAGAATCCACACGAGCGTGCGCATGTACCTTGGACCTCGCCCGGCGGCCATCAGTTTCCTTTTACAAACAGAAGCTTACAATTCTTCAGCCGCGCTCGGGCACGCCGGTTCGGCTGGCAGCTTACAACATGTCCGAGGCGAAGTCCGCCAGCCGGGAGCGCTCGCCGCGCACCAGCGTGACGTGCCCCGAATGCGGCCAGCCGCGGAAGCGGTTGACGGCATAGGTGAGCCCCGAGGTCGTCTCGGTGAGGTACGGGGTGTCGATCTGCGCCACGTTGCCGAGGCAGGCGAGCTTGGTGCCGGGGCCTGCACGGGTGACGAGCGCCTTCATCTGCTTCGGGGTGAGGTTCTGCGCCTCATCGAGGATCACGAAGCGGTTGAGGAAGGTGCGGCCGCGCATGAAATTGAGCGAGCGGATCTTGATGCGGTTGCGCAGCAGGTCCTGGGTGGCCGCCCGGCCCCAGTTGCCGCCTTCCTGGCTGCCGGTGAGCACCTCGAGGTTGTCCATGAGTGCGCCCATCCACGGCTCCATCTTCTCCTCCTCGGTGCCGGGCAGGAAGCCGATGTCCTCCCCGAGCGGGATGGTCACGCGGGTCATGATGATCTCGGCGAAGCGGTTGCTCTCGAGGGTCTGCATCAGCCCGGCGGCGAGCGTGAGCAGCGTCTTGCCGGTACCGGCGGGCCCGAGCACGCTGACGAAATCGATCTGCGGATCCATCAGCAGGTTCAGAGCGAAGTTCTGCTCGCGGTTGCGCGCGGTGATGCCCCACACGCCGTGCCGCTCGCTGCGGTGATCGCGCAGCAGCTCGATCACCGCGCGCTGCCCCTCGATACGCCGCACGATGCCCTCGATGCCCTGCTCGCCGGCCTCGTACAGGCCCTGGTTCGCCTGCCATTGGCGCACTGCGGGGCCGGTGATCTCGTAGAACGTGCGCTCGCCTTCCTTCCAGGAGCGCATGTCCCGGCCGTGGCGCTCCCAGAAGTCCGCCGGCAGCTCGCTCATGCCGCCGTAGAGGACATCGCTGTCCTCCAGCGTCTTGTCGCTGTAGTAATCCTCCACGTGCACGCCGAGCACGGCGGCCTTGATGCGCAGGTTGATGTCCTTGGAGACGAGGATGACGGTCGAGTCCGGCAGCTCGTGCTGCAGCGCCAGGGTCTGCGCGAGGATGGCGTTGTCGTTGCCGGCGACCTGCAGGGCCGGCGGGGCGGCCGATGCCGGCCGGGTCTGGAAATACAGCCGTCCCGAGCTGGGCTTCTTGCCGTGATTGCCGCTGTAGCCGGCCGGCAGCGCCAATCCCCGGTCGATCTGCTCCTTGCTCGCCCCGCGTATCAGCTCATCGAGGAAACGGCTCACCTGACGCACGTTGCGCGAGGCCTCGGACAGCCCCTTCTTGTGCGCATCGAGCTCCTCGAGCACGACCATCGGCAGATAGACGTCATGCTCCTCGAAGCGGAAGATGCAGGTCGGGTCGTGCATCAACACGTTGGTGTCGAGCACAAAGATGCGCCGCGCGCCCCGGGTTCTGGCTTTGCCCTGCGCGGCGCCGCGGCTCGCGCCGCCCGCCGCCTCCTCAGAGGGATCGCGCCGCTTCAAGCACTTCCTCCGCGTGCCCCGGGACTTTCACCTTGCGCCACTCGCGGCGCAGCACGCCGCGCTTGTCGATGAGAAAAGTGCTGCGCTCGATGCCGAGGTACTTGCGCCCGTAGAGGCTCTTTTCGCGGATGACGTCAAAGAGTTTGCACACCCGCTCGTCCGCATCGGACAGCAGGGCGAAGGGAAGCCGCTCCTTGCTCTTGAACTTCTCGTGCGAGGCGAGGCTGTCGCGCGAGATTCCGACCACCTGTGCGCCGGCCTTGAGGAAGGCGGCGTGCAGATCGCGGAAGTCCTGCGACTCGCGCGTGCACCCGGAGGTCATGTCCTTCGGATAGAAGTACACCACGAGCGCCTTGCCGGCCGCGCCCTTCAGCGTGAAGGTCTCCCCGCCGGTGGCGGGCAGGGAGAAGTCGGGAACCTTGGCTCCGAGTTCGATCTTGGGCATCGGTCAGGACTTCACGGGCTCGAGAATGGCGTCGAGATTGAGCGAATCGCAGTAGTCCATGAACTCCTCGCGCAGGTGCGCCACCGGAATGCGGCTCGGCACGTTCACGATCATCTGCACGGAAAACATCGGCGCGCCGGTGTGCGCCGCGGGATAGCTGCGGGTGGAGACCTCCGCGATGTCGATGCCGCGGCTCGCGAAGAAGCCGGACAGGCCCGCGACGATGCCGCCCTGATCGAGGCTGACCACATCGATCGAGTAGGGCAGCATGTCGGTGCGCGAGGGGCGCGGCTCGGTGCGCTTCATGTGCACGCTGAAAGCGCCGGTTCCGGCGAGGCGCGTGAATTCGGACTCGAGCTTCGCGAGCGCGTGCCAGTTGCCCGAGATGAGCAGCAGCATGGCGAACTCCGCTCCAAGGGCGACCATGCGGCTCTCGGTGATGTTCCCGCCGCACTCGCTGATCACGCGGGTCAGCTCGTGGACCATCCCGGTTCTGTCGCTGCCGATCGCGCAAACGGCCAGGTGCTGCTTCATCGTATCTGTCGGTGCGGGCGTCATTGTCCTTGGCGCCACAGTGTACCGGGACGGCGGGGCGCTGGCGATGGCCCGGCCAGGGGAGCACCGGCGCCCGCAGGCGGACCGATAGCGGATATACTTCCCTCTGGTCCTGCCCGTGCGCGCAACCCCAACGATTGAGCACATCCTTGAGTCCGCTCGCATCCACCGCGGCAAATGGTCGCGGCATCGCCGAAGTCGTCACGGGAAGTCTCGTGGCCATCGTCACGCCCATGACGGGCGAGGGGGCGATCGATTTCGACGCCTGGGACCGCCTGGTCGAGTGGCACATCGACAGCGGCACGCGCGCCCTGGTCATCGGAGGGACCACCGGGGAGTCGGCCACGCTGTCGGAGGCCGAGCTGCACCAGCTAGCCGAGCGCACCTGCGAGCGCGCGATGGGCCGGATCGGCATCATCGTCGGCGCCGGCTCGAGCAGCACGGCCGCCACGGCGGCGCGCGCCCGGAGCCTCTCGCATCTGCCGGTCGATGCGCTCCTGGTGGTGACGCCGGCCTACAATCGGCCGACCCAGGAAGGGCTGTACCGGCATTTTGCGCAAGTCGCAGAAGCCAGCGCCAAGCCTTTGATTCTCTACAATGTCCCGACCCGGACCGCGGTCGACATGTTGCCGGCCACCACCGGGCGGCTGTCGCAACTTCCGGGTATCGTCGCGGTCAAAGAGGCGGTTCCCGGGTCGGACCGGGTGCGCCAGATCCTCGCGGCGAGCCGAAGCGGCTTTGCGGTCGTGAGCGGGGATGACGCGACGGCGCGCGAGGCGATCCTCGCCGGGGCGCGGGGCGTGATCTCTGTGAGCGCCAATGTGGCGCCGAGAGCGATGGCGGACATGGTGGCGGCGGCGTTGCGCGGGGACGCCTCGGAGGCCGTGCGGCTGGACGCGCCGCTGCAGGGCCTGCATCGCGCGCTGTTTCTCGAGGCCAATCCCATTCCGGTCAAATGGGCTCTGGCACAGCTCGGGCGCATCGGCCCGGGGATCCGTCTGCCACTGACCGAACTGTCCGAGTCGCACCGGCCCGGGGTGCTCGCTGCGCTGCGCGCAGCAGGGCAGATGGCCTGATCCGCCCCCGAATGGCGAGTTCAATTGATCGTGAGCGAGGAGAGTCGTTGATGAAGTTGCGAGCCGCCTGGGCGCTTGCCGCCGTCCTGCCGGTGCTGTCCGGCTGCCATGCGCTGCACGCGGTGACTGCGGAGTCCTGCCACAAGCCGCAGGCCTACATGAAGGCCGGAAGCATCCGACCGCTGAAGGTTCCCACGGGGCTCAGCGCCCCGAACACCGCCGATGCGCTGGTGGTCCCGGCGCTGAAGGGCCCGACGCCGCCGCCGCCGACGGCCACTGAGCCGTGCCTGGATTCGCCGCCTTCCTATACGGTGCCCCAGGTCCGGCCGGCCCCGAAGGCCTGAGCGCAGGGGGGGCGCGCCGCAGGCCTGTTCCCCGCCGCCGACCGTAGTATCATGCGCGCCCCGTCCGCTGCGGCGGGCGAGTGCCTCGGAGTGGACCGCCGGGCCGATGTGGCCCGCGCGGGCGGAGGCGATCAGGATGCGGAGAGGTGGCCGAGCGGTCGAAGGCGCTGGACTGGAATTCCAGTAACATCTTCACGGGTGTTCGTGGGTTCGAATCCCACCCTCTCCGCCAG